>NZ_CP043314.1:0-615988 GCF_008189525.1 Candidatus Nesciobacter abundans | reverse complement strand
AAAGTTTTTTTATTCTTTTTGATGTGAGAGTTTAAATGTAAAATAAACTTTTAGTTTGTTTAATTAAATTAATTTACTGTTTGTAATTTATTAAACTTTCATCACTAATTAAAATTGTATTTATATATAAAAGAAATATTTAAATTTTTGAAAGACTTTTTTTAATTGGAACTAAAATAACTAAAAAATACAAAAGTATCTAATTAATAATTAAATTTTAAAAATAAAGATAAAAACGTATTAAAACGAATTACCATTACACATATAATATAAAAATAAATTAAAATGTAAAGATTATTTTGTTTATTGTCTTGTGGATTTTGTTAAAAACATAAAAAAACTCTTTTGGATCAGAAAAACAAGTGTTATTTCTTAAGTTGAGATATTTACGTAATGTTAATAAATTAATTCTTTTTGTGTAAATTTATTGTATAATTCCTCAAATGATTTTTTCTAACAGATATTTGAACGATTTTTTAAAGTTTATTTCACAGACTTGGAAGTACTTATTAACAGTTTTTGTTTTTATGGTTATCTCCTTATTTTATTCCATATATGTTAGCTATATTTCTAATAAAAAAAATACTGATTTGGTTTTTAGCACATTTATAGAAACAAAATCTGAAGATAGGGCTTCTTACGTAAAAAGAATTATTTCAGACAAATCTTTATCAAAAAATAGGATGGAGAAAAGTTTTCAATTATTTTACTTATTTAACTTTATGGAAACTTTGCTTGAAAAACGAAACGTAAAAAATGATTTTAATTCTTATATTGATGTTGTCTTGGAGAATACAGAAAACAAAAAAGAACGAAGAAGGTTAGAAAAGTTAATACAAACTGAGACTTTTTTGAGAAATTATCTTGAATTTATGTTTGTATCTAAGAGAGAAGAAAGTTTTGGTAGATTTTTATCTGTTGGTAGTCCTTGGAAAAGGTTTGCTGAATTCTTGAACAAATCAAGATAAGGTGTTTTAGAAATGATTTATAATTCTTAAAGCTTCTGGGAGTATTTGTAAAATAATAATTTAAAATAGTTAAGTTATCTAAGTTATATATGATTAGCTTGTGCTTATAAAGTTATAAAGATATAAAGAGCATAAATTAAAATAATTATATGATTGTTTGTGTTTAACTAAATATAGATCCACATGATTAAATGGAGTACAATGGAGGGTGTTTACAAAAGTTTTTAGATTTTTGACATGTTTTTTAGTGTGTGTTTTAATATCTTCTTGTGAAGAAAAAGATAAATGGAAAGAGGTAGGGTCTGACTCTAGACTTTCTACTATTAAGATTGCAAGCTCGGATTATCATAATACTAGAAAACCTTTCAGAAATAAGTTTAAAGTTTTTAAGTCTTTGGACGAACACTGTGATTACAGTGATTGTAAGAGTGATTTTATTTACAAAGATTCTTATCTTAGTTTTAAGAATAAGTGGAAAATTAAAACTGAATTAAAGGATAATGTTTCTGTTTTTGATGTAAAGAATTATATTGTTTTAGGTGATTTCTCTTCCCATGTTTATTTTTTCGACAAGAGAAATGGAAAGCTTGTAAAGAAGGATGATATAAATGCACCACTATCATCTGTTGTTTGTTCTTCAGATAGGATTGTTTTATCAAATGCAAAATCGTCTTTGAGAGCTTATTCTATTGATTTGAAAAAAATGTGGGACTTTAAGTCTGGATCTACAAGTGTAGAGTTTATGAGAAAAGCTTTGGTTAGATCTGGCTCTACTTTGGTTAGTTTAAATTCTGAAGGAGATTTATTGGGTATTTCTACCATAAATGGAGAAGTTGAGTGGTCTCATTTAAGTTCTAAGCTTTCGAAGCGTTATGCTTTATTCACATTTTCTAATAAATTTTTGTTTATGAATAATGAAAAGGTTTCTTTAATGGATTACAAAGGGAATTTGATCAAAGAGCTTTATATTAATAAGTTGAAAAACATTATTGTGTTAAGAAACTCTATATTCTTGATTTGCGAGAAAGAGGTCATGGAAACAGATTTGAATAACTTATTAGAAGGAAAATTCTTACTTAACTATTCTACAACTAATGAACACTTTTTTATTTTAGATGAGTGTTTGTGTTCAGTTAACAAGAATGGGAATGTTAAATATTATAATTCTGAAGGAATTCATGACTTTGTTAATTTAAATATTAATATTATAGGTGTGAAAAATAATAAAGTGGTAACAGGAAGCGGATGGTTAGAGTTTTCTAAATAAGAGTTAACCTAAGCAATAAAACAAATAAAATAGGTCATTTAAAAAAGATTGTTTTATATAAAGGTTGTATTAAATTTGATGTATGAAAATAATAAACTGACCTAAGCGAGATTAAGTGTTAAAGTAAGATTAAATAGCAGAATTTAAAAAAGCACTGAAAGATAGAGAGAGAATTAAAATGTTTAAAAATGCAAAAAGATCCAAGAACTTTAAGGGTGTTTCTAAGTTTGGTAGAGATAAATTAGTTAGGAAAGGTACTGTTTCTAAGGATAAAAAACCAGTTGAAAAACCAGTTGGTGAAAATAAAAGACCAATAAAAACTAGATTGAACACCAAAGTAAGGCTCAATGGAAATAGATTACACAGAAGAGCTGATAAAAGCTCTGAAAAGGGTAGAAGTAAAGAAATAAACAAGAAAGTACTTAATTTTAAAGAGAAATTAGAAAAAAAACCTTACGCAGTCGGTATGCCTAAAGTATTAATACTAGGTGAGAAGAATGTTGGTAAATCCTCTCTGTTTAATAAAATAACTGGTGTTAGGACTTCAATAGTTGCAGATGTGGAAGGTCTTACTAGAGATGTAATAATAAATAAATCACATAATTACGATTACGGTTTTATAGATTCTCCTGGAACTGATTGCATGGATGAAGTTAAAAGAATTATAGAGAAAACTAATGGAGTAGATGGATTCTGCTTGGTTATCAAAGAGTTCAATAAAGTTGCTAAAGATTTCTTGAAATTTATGAAACAAACAAATCTACCATATGTTTTGGTAGTAAACTACTTCGAAGATAGTCCTAAGCTAAAAATTACAAAAGATGAGAGTTTTTTCGAGATTTCTGTAAGAAAAAATAAAACTGATAAATTAGAGAGATTAATTAAAAATTGGTTTAATGCAGAAATTTATAAAAAAGCACTTGGAGTAGAATCTGAGAAAGAAAAAAGAGTAGATTTCATTAATGATCAGAAATGGGCGTTTGTTGGTAGATCTAATGTAGGAAAATCTACAATCCTAAACAAGATAATAGGTAAAGATAGGTTTGTTGTAGAAGATGAAATAGGAACTACACAAGAAGTTCATGGATCTAACTTAGAAATCAAAGATAAGAATGTTCTTCTTGTGGATACTCCAGGATACAGAAAAAACAACAAATTATCTGAATTAGATAGAGCAAGCCAATATAGATTAGAAAATATTATGGGTGAAAATATAAGTGTTTTTGTTGTGCTGATGGATATAAGAGAAGGTATAAAAAGATCCGATTTGGTACTTATAGAAAGATTCTGGTCAAAGATGAAGCCAGTGGTTGTAGCTATAGGTATGGAAGATTTAATCAAAGATAAATCTATAATTTCTAAAGCAAAAGAAATTATTAGGAAGAGATTCAATTCAATACCTTGTGTTGCTGTTTCTGGTCAAACAGGGTTTGGATTAGGTAATTTAAAACAAGAAATTTCTGAAGCTCATAGAATGTACGGATTGAAATTCCCTACTAACAAATTAAATAAATGGATGGAAGAAATGAAAAAATATGACATATTTAACCTGGCTGGAATAAAATATGTTACACAATTCAGTGATTTGAATTTGGCGTTTGCTTTCTTTACCAACAAAAGAATCAAACATGAAGAATTGAAGTTTTTAAAGAAAAAACTTGCTAAGCATTTAAAAATAGAAGGGTTCCCAATAAAGTTGATTGTAAAACATAAGCAAGACTCTGTAAGGAATTCTATTAGGAAATAGAAATAATATGTGTAATACATTTATCACGGAGAATAATTGATAAATGGAAGGTAAAATGAAAAAAGAAGTCCTGAGAGAAAGAAAAATATCAACTAATTTATATAGAAAAATGGCTTCTGATAAATTAAGGTTACTATCTTTGGAAATGGTAGAAGAAGCGCAATCAGGTCATCAAGGGATAGCTTTGGGTATGGCTGATGTGTTTACTGTGCTTTGGTCTAAGTTCATAAATTACAAAAATAAATATCAATTAAGAGATAGATTTATACTTTCTGCTGGGCATGGATCTGCATTATTGTATAGCACATTATATTGTCTTGGCATTATAAAGAATTTAAATGGCTTCAGATCAATTGATTCAGATTTAAATGGACACCCAGAGTTGAGCGATGTTATAGAAATGACTACAGGGCCGTTAGGGCAAGGCTTAGGATGGTCCGTAGGTATAGCGAAAGCTGCACAAGAACATACAAAACTAATAAAAAAAGAATGCTTGAGATTATCTAAAGAAAAAGAGCACAGTGTAGAAAAACAAAATAATGAAAAACCAGATGAAGATCAAAATGAAGAGCAAATTGATGAAAGTTTGAATAATAAGATTAACTCTTTATTGGATAATTCAAATAGGGTTTTTGTTGTAGTAAGTGATGGGGATTTGATGGAAGGTGTTTCTCATGAAGTTTCTGAGCTTGCTGCAAATTGGAAATTGAGTAATTTAACAGTTCTATGGGACGATAATTCAATAACAATAGATGGACAAACAGATCTTTCAAAACAGTCTGCAACACTAGATGTGTTCAAAGCCTATGGTTGGAATGTATTTTCTTGTGATGGTCATGATTTCGAAGATATAGAACATAAAATAGAGCAAGCTGTAAATTCAGAAGGGCCTTCTATAATAGGGTGTAAAACTAAAATAGGTAAGGGATCTGAATATGAAGGGTTATGCTCTGTTCATGGGAAAATAATAGATAGGAATGGTTTAGATAAATTAAAGGAAGATCTGGGTTTTAATTACTCAGAGAAAGATAAGTTCGAACTAGATGATGAAATTTGTGATTTTTGGAATTTAGTTAAAAATAGAATGGATCATAATTTCGAGCAGCTAAACAGAGTTTTAGATGGATTAGATAAAAATATCTTAAAAACAGGTTCCGGATTAGACAGTGTTTTAGAATTAGATAAAGAAACATCTCCATGTCCTAGTCAATCACAGAAATTAATCAATAAAACACCGGAGTTTATGGATTCGTTAATGAAAGATAATTCTACCCGTAAGATTTCTGGCATGGTGTTAGATGGTTTATTTGATAAAGAGAAATTTTGGATAGGATCAGCAGATTTAGGAGAATCTACTTGTACAATGGGCATGAAAAACTATATCCCTTTCGGAGTAAGAGAACACGGAATGGTATGCATTACAGGGGGAATCTGTTTATATGGATTCAAAGCTGCTTGCGCTACATTTCTAGTTTTTACAGATTACGCTAGACCTGCAATAAGACTAGCGGCCCTTATGAGAACTCCTCTTATAATAATTGCTACACATGATTCTATATCAGTAGGAGAAGATGGGCCTACACATCAACCTATAGAGCAAATCGAGTCATTTAGAGCTATGCCTAATGTAGATGTTTACAGGCCTTGCAATGGTTTGGAAGTTTTATACTCTTGGGAAAACGCTTTGGGAAGTAAAAATCCATCTATAATATGTTTATCTAGGCAGAAACTTAAATTCATAAATCAAGAAAACATAGAAATAACTTGCAATCAAAATTACAATAAAATTTCTGGTGGATATTTAATAAAAGACTTTTCAGGATTAGATAAAGGTTCCTTAAGTTCAGAGAAAGATTCTGTACATAAATCTGATCTTTATAGAAATGTACATGAAGTTAATTCAAATGAAAATCTAGTAGTTATTTTAAGTTCTGGATCTGAAGTTTCTCTGTCTGTAGATGTGGCTGAGATGCTATTAGAGCAGGGCATAAAATCAAAAGTGTTTTCAATAGTTTGTATGGAAAAGATCTCTGATGAGTTTGAGAAAGAAATTACTGCGCCATATATAGTATCCATAGAAGCATCTAGTTCTAAATCTTGGTACGAGTATTTGAGGCATGCTTCTGTAGACTCTTTGCTCATAGGTTGCTTAGAGTTTGGTTATTCAGGAAAAGAACATGATGTGAGGGCAAAAATGGGATTAGAAAAAAACATAATCTTAGAAAGAATAATGAGCATGATTGAAAATAATAAAAAATAGTATTTCATGTAGTATAGTTAAATTTAAATTTGTTATTGTTAGAATTTTCTTTGAAGTTTAAACTCCCCGGGCTGGAGTCGAACCAGCGACCCAGTGGTTAACAGCCACTTGCTCTGCCTCTGAGCTACCGAGGAATATAACACAACCTTACCATTTTATTATAAAAAATCAATAACTTTTTTGATTAATTTATTTTATTAATTCTATTTTAATTGTGTTTTCTGATACTAATTGACATTTCGTCGTAAGTTTATTAAATAAGTGGTAATTAAGTATTTAATTGGGAAGTGGTAATAAATTGAACATTGTAGATATTATTGATGAGAAAATAAATAAAGCAGAGAAAAATATGACTATAATTAATTTTTTTAAAGTCGAGGCCAGGCCATATGCAAAATATGATGAATTTCTAGGTGTTCAAGTCCCTATTCTAAGAAAAATAGTAAAAGAGCATCATAAAGAAGTATCTTTTAATGAAGTTAAGCATTTTATAATGTCAGAATTTAACGAAAAGAGGCTTATTGCTTTACTATTTCTGGTTTCCTTATATAAAACAGATCCTGAAAAAGTAGTTGATTTCTATTTAGAAAACATAAAGCAAGTTAATAATTGGAATCTCGTAGATTTGTCTTGTTATAAGATTTTGGGAGATTATTTACTAAATAAAGATAAGAAAATATTATTTGACCTTTCTAAATCTGAGAATATGTGGGAAAGAAGAATATCTATTATTTCAACTCTTAATTTTATAAAAAATGGCCATATAGAAACTACTTTAAAAATCGGATCTACCCTTGTAGATGATGATCATGATCTAATACATAGGGCGCTAGGATGGATGTTAAGAGAAGTAGGTAAGATTAATGAAGAAGCTCTTATTGAGTTTTTAAGCTCTAATGATGTACATAATACAACTTTTAATTATTCTGTAGAAAAGTTGACAGATGCTCAGAAAAAAGAGCTTAGAGCAAATAGAAAGAAAAGTAATAGGAAAGCAAGTCGAGCATAATAAAAAGAGTGTAGATTTATTTATAGAAATTTTCTCAGAAAATGAATTAATAAATTAAAATTAATTTTTTTACTTTTTACTTGGGGAGGTGTAATGCTTTCCTGAAATTATTTAATTATTTATGTATGAATTGTTGTGTTGTTATATTTACCAAATAAAAGAGTCATTACGCCTTAACCAGCCCTTTAGGAATATGTTTAATTTATTATTTCTTTTTGTTAGAGCGAGATAGTAGTTTCTCCTGAAGTTTTTTATTTCTTCAAACAGGTTCTTACAATCTACATTTTGTAATGTATTTATGCGCCCGTATATATGTAAATAACACTGAGTGGATAATTCTTGGTTGTTAGATTGATTGGGAAATAACATACTTTGTGTAGATTTTCTTAATATCCTTATCATAGATCCAAATCCACTATTTACTGCTATATCAAATAATTTTCCTGCTATAGTTGCATTTTGTATAATGTGGAGATTGTTTTTTAACCAGTAATCATGGAAGTATATTTCCCCTGCTTCTTTTATTGTAAGTTCTTTTATATTTAAGTCAGGATAATATTTCTTTGTAATTCCAAAGTTAGTTTCCATTCCTGGATCTTTAGGATTATTCACATATCCTCCTTCAAACTGAAGTGTTTTTTTTATGGCTTTTAAAAACTTCGGATTTTGAGAAGTTTCGTCTAAACAAGTTTGTTTTAACTTATCCTTTTTACATTTACTTTTCTCTTCTTCTGTCAAATCTAAATTACATAAGTATATTTTTTCTTTACATTGCATAAATTTATTTTACGATCTGGCTTTAAGTGATTTCAATTTAATGCACTTACTAAATTTATTGAATATATCCAAGCACTTCATATTGATCGCGTAATTTTTTCTATTGATTTAATTGAGAGCCTATCAATAAATTATGCAAGTTAATTAGTACAAGAAGTTAAGATTCGTATTTGATTTATTTTTATAAAGATATAAAATAATTTTATGTACCAAAAGACGTTGTCAATAATCAAACCAGATGCTGTAAAGAAAAAAGCTATAGGTAATATTATAAATATATTTGAAACAAACGGATTCACTATATCCGATATCAAAATGTTAAAACTGAGCATGGAAGAAGCAAGAGAGTTTTACAAAGAGCACGCTGCAAGGCCTTTCTTTAATGGTCTTTGTGAGTTCATGTGTTCTGGTCCTATAGTTGCTATGTGTCTAGAAGGAGAAGGAGCTATACTTAAGAACAGAGAAGTAATGGGAGCTACAAATCCATCTGAAGCAGAAGCAGGAACTATAAGGAAAATGTATGGAGATTCCATAGATAATAACGCAGTTCATGGTTCTGATTCTACAGAAAGTGCAGAAAGAGAATTGAATTTTTTCTTTTCTAATTGAATGCTTTTTAAAGTTTTCAATAATTAGTAAGTGATTTGTTTCCTTCAAATTAGTTAAAATTAGTTCAATTTAAATAAAAAAATATTTACTTAGAACTCCCCTTATTACAATATTTGCAAGCTTAACCTAAGTGAATTTATTGTTTTATAGGGTATTTGTAACTATTCGCAATTATAAGTGATTACGATTTTTTTTGAATGCTTTTTTATGTTATATTTACGAGAATATGATGAGACAGGTTCCAAATTTTTTAAGTGTTGTTAGAGTTTTTATAGGATTTGCATTCTTTTTTACATTTCCTAGCTTTCTTTCAAAAGTATTGTTTTATATAGCTTTATTTACTGATTTGATAGATGGGTATATAGCCAGAAAATTCAATTTTCAAAGTCGTGCAGGAGAAGTTTTAGATCCTTTGGCTGATAAAACTTTCTTTGGATTAGTATTAATCAAATTATATATGGCTGGCATACTTGAGCAGTGGTTTTTCTACTTAGTTTCTATACAGTATTCAGTGTATGTGGTTATAGTTGCCTTGTATTTAAAGAAGCATTTCGATTTCAAAGCAAACATATGTGGCAAGATAACTGGAACTATGATTGCTTTAGTATCGTTTTTAGCTATAAATAATGCAGACCCTCTTTACTTAAATTTAGCATGTTTTGTATATGTTCTTTCTATGTCAGTAAGTACTTATGTGTATTGGAAAAATTTCTTAACACAAAAAAAAGCTAAGTTAATGGTAGCTAAAAAACATTTATACAGAGATTCTAAAAATGACTAGTATAAGTTATATTATAATATTTTCTTACTTCCTAAATATAATTAGCTTTGTATTCTTGGCCTTTATAATAGCTTATATACTGTCTCCTTGTTTCGACTTTTTGATGAGACTAGGGTTTGGTAGGTTTTTCTCATCATTCATTGTGACTTTCTTAGTTTTTTGCATGCTTGTTTACTCGATAATAATTCTAGTTCCTAAGCTTTATATACAAGGTATAGAATTTGTAAAAATGTTTGAAAAATATGTTATTTATCTAAAAGAGCATTCTTGGATGACTAATTATTCATCAGATGTATATTCCAGAATAGAGTCTATATTTAACAGAAAGAAGTTTTTAGATAAGGTTTTTATACTTGTATCTAACTATGGATATGATTTTCTGAATATAATATTCCAAGGATTTGGTTTGACTATGACTATATTTTATATATTAAGAGATTGGGGATTATGGACAGAAAGAATACTATCTATTTTTTCAGAGTCTAAGAAAGTGATAATAAATACTTTGATCCAAGACATAAACAATTCCTTAAGGAGTTGGATTTATGGGCAGATGATTGTCACGCTGTGCTTGTTTATATTTTATTTTATATTCTTCAACTTAATGAATGTGCCTTTTGTATTTTTCATTTCGTTGTTATTTGGGCTTTTGGCTATATTGCCTTATGTAGGGGATATGATTTCCTTTTGTGTAATAGTTAGTGTCTTGATAGCTGGAGGCAATTTATTTTGTCAAAGATCCATAGCAATATTTATTATTACTTTTGTAGGATTTTTCTTGGAAAATACAGTTCTAATACCTTCCTTTATAGGTAGGAGAACAGGTATTCATCCTTTGTTTTTGATAATATCCTTCCTTGTGTTCGGAAAATTATTAGGAATCCTAGGAGTTATTTTATCAGTTCCTTTATCAGTTATTTTAGCAGTGGTTCTTAAGACATGGTCTCAAAAAAGAGATAAAATAGCATAATAATATGAATTTCTAGAAAATATATAGAAATCACATAAAATATAATGTATTTAGATTTAGATACGAAATAGATATTTATTACTTAAACAAATAATATTAAATAAACAGCATAATGGTTAAAATAATTATTGCTGCTATTATTAGTATGAAGGTTTTCTAGTAAATATGATTTTAGAATTAAAATGGGTTGAGAAATATAGTTATAATAATTTTTCGTTTAATGATTCTAATAGCTCAGTGTGTAAATGGATTAACAGTGAGAAAATCTATAATCAAACTTTATTGATTGGTCCACGTAAATCTGGAAAGAGGCATATATCTTTTGTTTGGCTTGCTAAACTTTTCCAGAATTATAAAGATAAAAGTATATTTAATCATATTGAATGTGATGAAAATTCCTCTTATAAAAAACATTTTGATATAAATTCATTTGATGTAGAGCTGTACGAATGTATGTTTTCCGATAACAAGACTTTACATTTATTTAATAATGCTTGTAGTACTACATATGAAAAGTGGGATAGAATATCTCCTTTGATAATTAGAAACAATAATATTTACAAAGAAGAAGAAATGTTTGAGATTTTTTTTCATGCGAATGCAAACGCAATACCTGTATTGTGGGTTTTTGAAAACCCGGAAGTGATAAATGAATTTATCCCAGATTTATCTTCAAGACTGAAATCTATTAACCTTGTTTCCATAGATACCCCAGATCTAGATATTTTGAAAACTGTTATGATTAAAAGATTTTCTGATTATAGTTTGAATGTTTCAAATGAGTTTTGTAGATTTGCATTATACAGGATTTGTAAATCTTATGAATCTGTTAACGAGTTCGTATTAAAAGTACATGAACTCTGCTTGCAAAAACATAGGGCTCCAACTATTCCTTTTTTGGTAGAGAATAATGTTTTGGGTTATGACTTGAAATAATTAGTAAAGCAATTAATAGTGGTATCCAAGATACTATATAGTTCTTAGGTTATATTTATAGGTTATATTGGTTTAACTTAACTTCTATCGAATTATTAAATAGTTAGAAATAATTAGATTTGATTATCAACTTTCATTTATTTTATTACTAATCTATTGTATTTCATTCCTATTTTGGATTTTCCTTTTAGGAAAGTTTCTATCTTCTTTCCGAAAATTTCGTACCTCCAGCCTGTAAGATGTTCAGGAACTTTCATATGACAAGATATGTATCTTATTGTTTCAGAATCACATATCAAGCTTGGGGGTATTAGCTCTTCATTGGATATTATTCTTACAACCAGAGAAATCACAGAACTTTTTGTTATATCTATATTGCTTTTATTTTTCGGCATAGCTTTTAGTATTTCTAGCACATGAGGCAGATCAGTATGTAGTTTTTTAGGGAGTAATTTTTTCACACTATCTAGACAAGGATTACTTAAACAGCATAAAGAATGCATAACTTTATTATCTATTAGCCAAGATGGAGGTATGTTTTTCTCTTCAGCAATTGTATCTCTCCATTTATGTAATCTAGTTTTGTTTTTTCCTCTTGTATTTATTTTACGTTCTGTTTCTGACATAGCCCAACTAAATCTACCCAAGCTATTTAAAGTTTTCTTCAACTTTGTAAAACAATCATACAAATATATTACATCTTTAGCTGCATATTCTATTAAATGCTGTGGTATAGGTCTTAAATTCCAATTACTATCTTGGAATTCTTTTTTGATTTTAACATTCAGGATTTTGTCTATTAAATCTTGGTAAGAAATTGCATGTCCGAATTTGACGAACATAGCTCCTACTTGACTGTCAAAGCAATTATTAATCTCTATGTTTTCGCTTTGTAGTATTGCTATATCTTGTTCACAAGCATGACAAACTTTTACTATATCTTCATTAGAGAATATTTCTTCTAAAAATGTTCCTTTTATTGATATTTCCTGACAGTCTATTATGAAAACGAAATCTTTTATTCTAATTTGTATGAGACAAAGTATTGGCCAATATGTTTTTCTTCTGTAAAATTCTGTATCAAATGCCACAACCAAATCAGTTTGATTCTCAATGATTGTTTTAATGAACTGACAGGCTTGAAGTAACTCTGATTTATTTTGTAAAAATGTTATATTTATATTTTTTATATCATCATTGCTTATATCATTTGTATTTACTTCTTTAAGATTTGCTTCGCATTCTTTTGCGTTTTCTATTTGCGTATCATTTGTATCTATATTATTTTCGGATTCAGTTTGATTTTCACGTTTTAGCAGTTCATCAATATTGTAGTAATTTAGTGAATACACAGGAGCATTTAATATATTCATACTTCCCATTTATCCGATTCAGCATTAATAATTTTCAGAGAATCCAAATGGAGATTTTTCTCTTCATTGCTTATTGTTAGTTTATGTTTTGTATAGCTATATTTTGTTTCTTTAACTTCTTTAGTTGTGGTTTGTTCTGCAAATAGGGATGAGGCAATTGGTTTTGTCAGGCATAAATACACTTTAGCCAATATGTTTGCATCGATAAGTGCTCCGTGTAAATCACGTTCATGTAGTGAAATATTAAATCTTTTTGCTAAGGCATTTAAGTTTGCAGGAGATCCAGGAAACTTTTTCCTAGCTACTTTTAATGTATCTATTACTTCATTTTTCAGAATAGGGTGCTTGAGTCTTTTTATTTCTGCATTTAAGAAACTCATATCGAAACTAGCATTATGGGCTACTAAAATAGAATCTTTTATAAAATTAGAAAATTCAGAATATACGCTTTCGAACTTTGGTTTGTCCTTTATAAATTCATTTGTAATCCCGTGAATGTTTTGTGATTCTTCTGATATTTCAATTCCTGGGTTTATAAAAACCTGAAAACTATCTGTGCTTATTTTTCTGTCAGATATTTTCACACAACCTATTTCTATAATTTTATCTTTTTGAGGATCTAATCCTGTAGTTTCAGTATCGAGAATTATTATATCTTGCTTTGATTTCTGATTCGATTTTTCAATCTTGCTTTCCATACCTAAATTCATTTATTAAATTCATTATAAGTAATTATGGTCTTAAATTATATAAGAAGAGTATTTATATAAAAAATATGCAAACATGGCAATGTGTAATAGCAGTGTAATAGCAAGGATATTTGTTGAGATTTTTTGTTTATATTTTGGAGTGTTTATAATTTTATTTCTAATAATAACGGAACGTGATCGCTGGGTCTTTCTAGCCACCTATACTCTGCAAGTGTTTCCAGGTTACATTCGTTATTCATTTCGCTTGTAAATATATAATCGATTCTCAAGCCTTCATTAGGTCTTCTGTAATCCCACCAAGTAAATGGCATTTTTGAATCCCTGCTTTTTGTATTACTATTTTCCTTATTTATGCTTTTGCTAGGATCATACATTTCTTCTAGAGTTTTTGCATGATCTATAAAATTGCTTTTTTGTAAATCATGCATTTTCTCTCTAACATCATCTCTGCAAAGTACGCTTCCTTCCCATTTCTTTGGGGTTTGTATATCTAGATCATTGATTGCAACATTAAAATCTCCTCCAACTATAAACTTAGATCCTTTCATTTGTGTATTTATATTTGAAAGAAATTCTTTTTTATATTCATATGCTTCATCTGACTTGTTTCCACAAGGAACATATGCTGATGCGATTCTAAGGCCAGATATTTCTGCTTCTATGTACCTGGCCTCAGATCCTGTATTGTTTTTTAGATCTGTACTATAGCTATCTGCTTTTATTTTGGAGATTATTGCTACTCCGTTGTAAGATTTTTGACCACTTATATATAAATGCTCATAGCTTCTATCTTGGAAAAATTCTCTTGGAAAATCTGCATCTACGCATTTTGTTTCTTGTAACAGAATTACATCTGGATCTTCTTCTTTAATTAATTTTTCTATAAGTGGCGCTCTAACTCTTACTGAGTTCACGTTCCAAGAAGCCACTTTAAGTGATTTTATCTTATTCATTTATAAAATTATAATTGATTTGCTTTTCTAATGACAATAACTGCTAGGGAGAGTCGAGGTTTGATTATTTGGAGTTATTTTTTCTTAGGGTTAAGCTTTAAATGTTGTGATAGAGTATTCACCTTTGTAAAGACTGCTGAAAAAACCGATTGTGATGTGTTTCTCGATTATTGATATAATTACAAACTGGATGTATTATTAATCTGAATTGAGGTATAGCCAAGTGGTAAGGCAGCGGGTTTTGATCCCGCCATTCCTAGGTTCGAATCCTAGTACCTCAGCTCATTCCTAACAAATCTCTAAATAATCTAAAGTAATTTTTAATCTACAAATCATCATTCTTTTACATAACATTGCGTATAAGAGTATATTTTGGTAAGTTCTTTGCAAGATCTCAGGAGGGATGATGACAAGTAATTTGGATAAATTTACATCTGGAGCTAGTGCAAAACAGAGTGCTAACGCTAACGGAAGTACGAACAAGGCAAGCAAATCAAGCACCATGAGCAAAATGAGGAACATACTGAAACTGTGTACGCTTGCACTTACAGCCCAACACACAAACACGGTTGACATCCCTAAACTACACGACACCCCTAACGAACATGGTTGTTTTTATCATTTTAAGTACAAAGATGCTCAAAAACCGGATGGAACAGCAGCAAAGGTTTTGGATGCATATCATGTAGAATTTGATTTAGATGATGTTGATACATCTGATTTAAGAAGAAATCCAGAAATGAAGTTTTTTGTTGTAAATCTTTTAATGGAATTGGAATTTATAATAGAAACAGAATCCGATTTTATGACTAAAGATAATTATTACAAAAAAATGCATAGAGTAGAATCAATAGCAGAGTCAGCTGAAGATCAAGAAGATTACAACCTGGTTCTAAGCTTAATAAAAGAAAAAGGATTCTCTGAGGAAGATTATCATAAAAATTTATCCAGAGACAACTTGTACACTGCTATGTCATTTCTAGTTAATATGCATAGCTTAGTTAATGACTTTAATTATCATGATTATATTGATGCAAAGGATATGGTTGACAAAAAGTCTAGACCAGAAGTAAAAAGCAAAAAAGAATTGGATAGTAAAATAGAATATTTGAACAACACCACAAATGACGTAGAACAATGGGTAGATAAAGATTCAATATCAAGATGGTTTTCAACTAATAGAATAAAATCCATAAATAACGGATTAGATTACAGTGAAACTCCAAAAACAGTTAAAGAATTAGATGAACTGAATTTATTTTCTGTAGAAATCTTTAGATGTAACCAACAAATTGGCCCATTAATAAGACTTGCAACTAATTTAATCGACTTAAGACTTAGATTGGAATATAAGCAAAATGAAGATTTGGATGTTTTAAGGAATCTAAAATGGATACCTGGGTTAGAAAAACTGCAGTTAAAACTAACTTTGAATTCAAAGGAAGATATAAATTTGCCATATGAAATGGGAGATATGGAAAACTTAGGATCATTATCCGTTAATGTAGATGGAAGTGGAGATGGATTTGCATTGATTCCAAATTCTGTATCTGGGTTACAAAACCTAAGACATTTAGAGCTAACAAGAAAAACAAAGTATAGCAATGGATTTAGCAAGTGCTCTAATCTACAAGAAATAGATGCTCATGTTCCTGCAGAGCTAGATGAAAATTTTAACAGCTTAACAAATTTGGTTGTGGCATCATTTATGGCAGATACATATTTAAAAACAGATATATCTCTACCTAGATTGGAAGTGTTAAGGATCCCAAATGCAAGATTGAAAGAAATGCCTGATTTTTCTGGGTGCTCTAGATTAGAAGTGTTAGATTTAGGAAGCACACAAAGAAGACATCTTGGTGGATCTGAAAAAAGATCAGTTGGTAATTTGTTGACAAGCATGGAAGATGTAGAGTCAAAACTTCCTAAAAACTTGCAAAGGCTATTTATAGGAAACTGGATCAAGAAAATTATTCCTCTGCCATCACTTACTGAACTTAAATTACTATCTATAGGCATAGATTATGGATATAAGGTAGATAAAGATTCTGTTATGGATTGGGTTAAGAATCAGGAAATATATATTATGATTGAACAGCCAGAGACAGAACACGATATGAAAAACAATGGAAACTGGGATCAGATCTATAAATATATGTTGAAAAACAAAAGATCTAAATTAAATAAAAACAAGGATAACTTTATTTAAATAGCATGATTAAACAAAATAAAGAGAAAAAGAAAACTAAAGACGGTGAAGTTTCTGCACAGAAAAGTGCTGAATCTCAAACTACCGATCCAGATATAGGAAGTATATGTCAGATATACGATGAGAAGTGGGGCGAGACGGTAAGGAACGTAAATGCAGGTACGTATCAGAAACTGATGACGCTTACAAATTTCGGTACAATTGAAGAACTCGAGATAGAGGAAGAATTATCGGAACCTTATACTATAAAAGGTAAGTGTTTCTTTTGGGAAGAGATATATGGCGACGTAGTTGGTATGGAGCCGAAGGTCACATTGGCAACAGAAGGTAAAACAAGATATTGGCACGGAGTTATAACTGAGTGGATCGAAGGTGGAACTGATCTTAAGGATGAAAGATATTACTACGAATTCGAGATGCGACCAAAATTATGGTATAGGATGCAAAGCAGGCAAAACAAGATACATGTGTCGGATAAGGGCATGCGTGTTAAGGAGCTGGCAAGCAAACTAATCGAAGATGCGATGCAGAATAACAAGAATACGAAAGTAAAATTTGAGCAAAAGTACGATGTTAATTTCGCAAAAGTGAAATCAGCTCAAAATAATCCAAACGGACCGTTAATAGAATATGCAGTTCAATATGAAGAAACTACATATGAGTTTTTTCAAAGGTTACTGAGCAATCATGGTATATTTTATTACTATAAACATGCGAAAGATGGAAGTAAAATCATATTCAAGGATAACACTTCCAAAATGGAACCTATTACAGGCATACGTAAGATTGAAATAGGTGATAATGACAAGGTCGAAGCTAATTATGACAACTTGTTCTTATCTAAACAGGGATCAGATGAAATAAACAGCCCTTTTGTGGATACATGGGGAAAAGTAAACAGATATGCGATAGGAAAACAAAAGGCAAGAGGTCGAAATTACGAAAAAGCAGGTATCGAGGTAGAATTCGATAAACTTGGAAAAGTTGAAGAGAAAAAGCATGAGGGAAATGCTGAAGAAGGCTTTGAAAATAATGAATACTTCGAAACATTAACTGACCCAGATGCTGCAGAGGACCATGCAAAGCATATTACTGACTCATCAGAGTCTGTAAAAACTCAATATAAGTCTGTGACAAGTAATTTTTTGATTAGCCCTGGATATTTGTTTGAGCTAAAATCTGCCCTAGATTTATATCAACATACAAAAGTTTACAAAACTGAAAAGAAAAGTAAAATAAAAAAAATTAAATCAGATGTTAAAGCAGCATCAAAAAGAGATCTTCCTGATCAGGTAAAAGAAGTCATAGATAATAAATACTATGCTAGAAAAACTAAGCATAAACTGTTTTTGAAAAACCCAGAAATGGCAGAAGAGTCGTTAACTGACCCTTTGTACAAACAACAAAATATAAAAAGCAAAGCTGGTCAAGTAAGTGGGTTTGAATATTCTTATGTAAATGAATCTATTTTCCTGAAAGAGAATACAGTTTTTAAAGTGCTTCCTAAAGTAAAAAGACAAATATTAGGATATCAATCTGCTATTGTGGTAGGGCCTGATAATGCAGAAATCAACACTGATGACTTAGGTAGAGTGAAAATAAAATTCAACTGGGACAACGATGATACGCTTTCTTATTCTGAAAGATCTTGCTGGGTGAGAGTCGCACAATGGGGAGGATCAGGCGCTGGATTTGGAGGCTCTTACATACCTAGAGTTGGACAAGAAGTAATAGTTACTTATGAAAATGGAAATCCAGACAACCCTATTGTTATAGGTACGGTATTTAATAGCATAAATTCTAATCCATATGATTTGCCAGATGATTCTCATAAAACTGGATTGAGAACCAAAACAATTGATGATGAAAAAGAAGATTTTGGATTCAATGAAATTACTATATCTGATAAAGCTGAAGAAGAGCAAATTTATATCCATGCACAGAAAGATTTACTTACAGAAATAGAAAATGACAAAATTTTGCTTGTAAAACAAGGGGATATTGATACGCAGGTAAATAATGGAAATATAGAAATAAGCACTCTAGCTGAAGATGATGAAAAGCAGGGTGATTATAAAATAACACTAGAAAAAGGGAGCAAGGAAATTTCTCTATTATCCAAGGGAGATGAGAAATCACATCATAAAATAGAAATCTCCAAAGGTGATTTGATAGAGAAAATCACAGAAGGAAATATTTCTAACGAAATAGAAAAAGGTAATTTGGATATGAAATTGGCTTCAGGAAATTTGAGTACAACATTAGAAAAAGGTGATTTATCAATTTCATTATCAAGTGGGGACTTTAAATCTGATATAAAAGGGAACAAGTCAATTAGTATAAAGTCTGGTGATTATACAATATCTATAAGTGGAGGTGCTATAAAAATTTCTGCAGATGGAATTAATATGGAATCTAGCAAATCTGTAGAAATTTCTTCGAATGCTAATATAAGCTTGAAATCTTCGGGACAAGTTTCAATAGAAGGAAAAGCGGGAGTGTCTATAAAAGGAGCTAAATTGGATTTAAAGGCAGACACAATTGCTAATATAAAGGGTTCAATGGTAAAAATAAACTAATGAATATAACAAAAGAACAAATAGTCGATTTTTATAAGCCTTGTGGAGCAGTCAAAGAATCAGATCAAAGTGATTTAGATTATAATGAAATAAGGGATAAAGAAGGAAATCTGGTACAGAGATACTATTCCAAAGCTGGAGAAAAAGAAGGCGAAGAGACTCTTTATGAGAAAAGTGTCATAACGAGACGCACAAATTATTCTGGTAATAAGATGAATGGGCCTATGGAAATATATGAATCTGGGAATTTATTAATGATTACAAATTATAAAGATGATTTGATGCACGGACCTGTGTACGTATTTGATGCAAATGGAATATCTAATAAGGGTAATTACAAAAATGGAGAGAAAAGCGGGCTGTTTTTGGTTTTCGAAAAAGGAGAATTGTTAAAACAAGAAATTTTCCAGAAAAATAAATTGAATGGTTTTTCTGTGACTTTTTATCCGAAAACAGGTTCTATCATGGAGTCTGGAATGTATCTTGAAGATTTAAAAGATGGGCAATGGACTGTATATGATCCAGAAGGAAAAATAATCAAGAAAACTTATTTTGAATCTGGCGTAGAGATGGGTTAGTATTTTCTTACTACAGTTGAAATATTTTGTTGATAATTCTGATTTTGTATGTTTATGTTTTTGTAGTTTTATCACTTATCAATCTTTTTAATTGTAAGCTCTAGTAATCAGATTTTTTAAATAAGTGGAATTTAGCTTAGGCAGGAATAATTGTCTTCGACTTTATAATAATAAAATATACCATGATTGCTTAGTAATCTTTGGAAGAAACCGTAAGTAGTTTCTTCATATTGCACAGCATATTCTATCAATGGTTCATTTGGATTATTTTGAGCTGATTTCACTTTTGCGAAATTAACATCGTACTTTTGCTCAAACTTTACTTTCGTATTTTTATTATTCTGCATCGCATCTTCGATTAGTTTGCTTGCCAGTTCCTTAACACGCATGCCCTTATCCGACACATGTATCTTGTTTTGCCTGCTTTGCATCCTATACCATAATTTTGGTCGCATCTCGAATTCGTAGTAATATCTTTCGTCCTTAAGATCAGTTCCACCTTCGATCCACTCAGTTATAACTCCGTGCCAATATCTTGTTTTACCTTCTGTTGCTAATGTGACCTTCGGTTCCATGCCAACTACGTCGCCATATATCTCTTCCCAAAAGAAACACTTACCTTTTATAGTGTAAGGCTCAGACAGCTCTTCCTCTATTTCTAGTTCTTCAATTGTACCGAAATTTGTAAGCGTCATCAGTTTCTGATACGTACCTGCATTTACGTTCCTTACCGTCTCGCCCCACTTCTCATCGTATATCTGACATATACTTCCTATATCTGGATCGACGGGTTCTTCATCAATTATGGTTTCTTGCTGCTGTTCTACTTCCTTTGCTTTTTCTTTTTTTTCCTTAGTAGAACGATCTCCTCTTGCTCCCACTGAATTAAACCTTAAAGATCTTTTCCATGCGTTTGTACCTTGGGTGTTCTTTTCTCATCCAGCTTCTCTTTTGGTTTTCTTGGTATCTCTTTAATTTCAACCACTCACCATCTTCTCCTGGAATCTTGCAGTTGTATTGCAATTTCTCACCTGCATTAAGTGGATGTAGTAACTCGAAGAATAGCTCATTTTTCTTAACATACTCAGTCAAACCTGATTTAATACTGTACTTAAAATCAACTCCAAGTCCAATATACATCAACTTCTTACAACTCTTAAATACAGACACGTCAACTTCGTTGATTCTGTTTCCAACCCAAACTTCACGTAGCTCAGGACATTCGGACAAGTCAGATACGCTAGTAATTTCATTACCACCTGCAAATATAGGCAATTTTGCTCCAGGTTCTAAAGCATGCTCTAATCTTGCACTTCCTAGATCTAAGTATCTTAATTCAGGGCAGATAAATTGGGGCATTTTCTCTATGTCTGCACTAGGTGCAACTAGAGATTGTAGTTCCCATAATTCTATGGTTTCAGGCAACTCTACTTTACCGCTTAGTTCTAAGTGAACAAGCTTGTCCAGATTACTTAAGCTTTTGTCTATCTTACCTTCAGATTCTACGAATTTAATTTCGCGTAATCCCTTAATGCCATGGATCTGGTTTGGATATCCTTCAACTCCGCTTAAATGTAAGCATCTTAATTTGCTTAAACTACCAATTTCTTCAGGAAGAACGATTGCATCATCTACGTTTATGTTGGTAATTCCAAGGTATTGTGTGTTTTTTAACAAACCCAAGTGCTTTAGGTGGTCTGATTCTGTAACTCTCAATTTCACATACTCTAAGTCTTGTGCAAATCTCATCCAGTACAAATGATCAGGGCTAGTGATATCCAAATGTACATACCTTAAAGCCAATGCATATTGGAAAATAGGACCGATTCTGTCCAAGTTTCTTAAATCGGGGAAACTATTGTATTGAACAACTTTGCAGGTTCTCTCTTTTAATTCTCTTTCATCTCCAGCCCAAACTAAATTGTCTGTTTTTGTATTTGCATCGAAATATGATACATACATAATATTTGAATCACGTTCGCAAGGTTTATTTTCATAATCAGTTTCTGAATCTTTAGTAGGGATGCCTTGATAAATAAATGCACTGTTATCTAACTTTATAGATACTTTAGATTTTTTGTCATCTTCATAAGCATGTCTTCCAGAGTACCATCTTTGCAAAAATGTAGATTCATCTGGCATTTTAGCTGCTTCTCTTTGTCTTAATCCATATCCTACCAAATTATGCATAACTTTTAAATTAAGATGAGTTTTCTTTCCAAATTCATGCTCATGGTTTGCATTTTTTATTGAATCTTTTATTTTGTTTAGATCCTCTTCTCCATATTGGTCAATCATCTTGCCCCAGATCCTTTTTGAGCGAATCAAGCAATCAAAAGAATCTCTAACATTACAGGTAATAACAGTTTGTCTGTAATCTTCTTTTGAGTATCCATGACCTAGTAGAACTTCTTCTTCCCATTCTCCGTCTCCCATAACTTCCTCTATTTTAGGAAACTTGAGCAAGAAGTCATTTTCTAACCCCTTTTTATAATCAACTTCAAGAATCTTTTCTAGTTCGTGTCTTAAGAAGGCAATCAATTTTATATCTTCTGAGCTGTATTTGCTTTGCTCATACATTCCTTCCAAAAGTTCGTAGGTTTCATTCTGTTCCAGATTCAATGTTCCTTCAACGTACTTAAAATGATAAAAACAGCCATGTTCGTTAGGGGTGTCATGTAGTTTCGGGATGTCAACCGTGTTTGTGTGTTGGGCTGTAAGTGCAAGCGTACACAATTTCAGTATGTTCCTCATTTTGCTCATATTACCCATTTTATATTTGTTTGTAATCATATTTTTTGCCTCCATCTATTTTAGCTGACCATTTTCTTTCAAGATTTTTGCCATATGCTTATATCTAGCATTTTTATTTCTTACCCAATTTCTTTTTTGATTTTCTTGGTATCTCTTCAATTTCAACCATTCACCATCTTCACCTGGAATCTTACAGCTGTATTGAAGTTTTTCTCCTGCATTAAGTGGATGTAGTAACTCTAAGAATAGCTCATTTTTCTTAACATACTCAGTTAATCCTTGCTTGATATTATATTTAAAATCAACTCCTAATCCTATGTACATCAACTTCTTGCAATTCTTAAACACTTCAACATCAACTTCGTTGATTCTGTTTCCAACCCAAACTTCTCTTAATTCTGGACATTCAGATAAGTCAGATACGCTTGTTATTTCATTACCACCTGCAAATATAGGCAATTTTGCTCCAGGTTCTAAAGCATGCTCTAATCTTGCACTTCCTAGATCCAAATATCTTAATTCAGGGCAAATAAACTTAGGCATCTTTTCTATGTCTGCACTAGGTGCAACTAGAGATTGTAGTTCCCATAGTTCTATGGTTTCAGGCAATTCTACTTTTCCACTTAGCTCTAAATGAACAAGTTTATCTAGGTTGCTCAAACTTTTATCAATTTTACCTTCAGATTCCACGAACTTAATTTCACGTAATCCTTTTATTCCATGAATCTGGTTCGGATATCCTTCAACTCCACTCAAGTGTAAGCACCTTAATTTGCTTAATGTGCCGATTTCTTCAGGAAGAACGATCGCTTCGTCTACGTTTATGTTGGTAATTCCAAGGTATTGTGTATTTTTCAACAAACCTAAATGTGTTAGATGATCTGATTCTTTTACACGCAATTTCACATATTCCAAATCTTGTGCGAATCTCATCCAATACAAATGATCAGGGCTTGTTATATCCAAATGAACATACCTTAAAGCCAGTGCATATTGGAAAATTGGACCTATCCTATCCAAGTTTCTCAAATCTGGAAAGCTATTGTATTGAACAACTTTGCAGGTTCTTTCCTTAAGTTCTCTTTCATCTCCACACCATACCAGATTATCTGTTTTTGTGTTTGCATCGAAATAGGATAAATACATCAAATCTGTAGAATTATTATATTCTATAGGTTTTTTCTCATAGTCAGTTCCTGAATCTTTAGTGGGTATGCCCTGATAGATAAATTTGCTATTATCCAACTTTATAGATACTTTAGATTTTTTGTCATCTTCATAAGCATGTCTTCCAGAATACCACCTTTGCAAAAATGTAGATTCACCTGGCATTCTAGCTTCTTTTCTCTGTCTCAATCCATATCCTATGGAATTAAGCATAGCTCCTAAGTTTAGATAGGTTTTCTGACCTAGCTCGCATTCATGATTTGTATTTTTTACTGAATCTTTTATTTCTTTAGCAGTTTCCTCATCTTCTTGTTTTATAATTTTGCCCCAGATTCTTTTTGTATATTCCATATAAGAAATAGCATCTCTGACGTTACAGACTATATCAGTTTGTCTATACTCTTCTTTTGAATATCCATGACCTAGGAAAACCTCCTCTTCCCATTCTCCATCTCCCATAACTTCTTCTATTTTTGGAAACTTTAGCAAGAAATCATTTTCCAATCCTTTTTTATAATCAATTTCAAGTATCTTCTCTAGTTCATGTCTTAGAAATGCGATTAATTTAATATCCTCTATGCTGTATTTACTTTGTTCATACATTTGCTCTAAAAGTTCAAAAGTTTCATTCTTTTCTATGCTAAAAGTTCCTTCAACGTACTTAAAATGATAAAAACAACCATGTTCGTTAGGGGTGTCGTGTAGTTTAGGGATGTCAACCGTGTTTGTGTGTTGGGCTGTAAGTGCAAGTGTGCATAGCTTCAGTATGTTCCTCATTTTGCTCATATTACCCATTTTATATTTGTTTGTAATCATATTTTTTGCCTCCATCTATTTTAGCTGACCATTTTCTTTCAAGATTTTTGCCATATGCTTATATCTAGCATTTTTATTTCTTACCCAATTTCTCTTTTGGTTTTCTTGGTATCTCTTTAACTTCAGCCACTCACCATCTTCTCCTGGAATCTTACAGTTGTATTGCAATTTTTCACCTGCATTAAGTGGATGTAGTAACTCGAAGAATAGCTCATTTTTCTTAACATACTCAGTCAAACCTGATTTAATACTGTACTTAAAATCAACTCCAAGTCCAATATACATCAACTTTTTGCAACTCTTAAACACAGACACGTCAACTTCGTTGATTCTGTTTCCAACCCAAACTTCACGTAGCTCAGGGCATTCAGATAAATCTACTGCTTTGGTCATTTCATTACCACCTGCAAATATAGGTAATTTTGCTCCAGGCTCTAAAGCATGGTCTAATCTTGCACTTCCTAAATCTAAATACCTTAATTCAGGGCAGATAAATCTAGGCATTTTTTCTATATCTGCGCTAGGTGCAACAAGAGATTCTAGCCCCCATAATTCTATAGTTTCAGGCAATTCTACCTTACCACTTAACTCCAAATGTACCAATTTATCTAAATCACTTAAGCTTTTATCTATCTTACCTTCGGATTCCACGAACTTAATTTCACGTAATCCTTTAATTCCATGAATCTGGTTTGGATATCCTTCAACTCCACTCAAGTGTAAGCACCTTAATTTGCTTAATGTGCCGATTTCTTCAGGAAGAATGATTGCATCATCTACGTTTATGTTAGTAATACCTAAGTATTGTGTGTTTTTCAACAAACCCAAGTGCTTTAGGTGGTCTGATTCTGTAACTCTCAATTTCACATATTCCAAGTCTTGCGCAAATCTCATCCAATACAAATGATCAGGGCTTGTGATATCTAAATGAACATATCTCAATGCCAGTGCATATTGGAAAATTGGACCGATTCTATCCAAGTTTCTTAAATCTGGGAAGCTGTTGTATTGAACAACTTTGCAGGTTCTCTCTTTTAATTCTCTTTCATCTCCAGCCCAAACTAAATTGTCTGTTTTTGTATTTGCATCGAAATATGAAACAGACATAATATTCGAATGACGTTCGCAAGGTTTCTTCTCATAGTCTGTGCCTGAATCTTTAGTAGGAATTACTTGATAAATAAACGCACTATTATCTAGTTTTATAGATACTTTAGACTTTTTATCGTCTGCATAAGCATGTCTTCCAGAGTACCATCTTTGCAAAAATGTAGATTCATCTGGCATACCAGCTGCTTCTCTTTGCCTTAATCCATATCCTACCAAATTATGCATAACTTTTAAGTTTAGGTGAGTTTTTTTCCCTAATTCGTATTCATGGTTTGCATTTTTTACTGAATCTTTGATTTTGTTAAGATCTTCTTCCCCATATTGGTCAATCATTTTGCCCCAAATTCTCTTGGCACGAATCAAACAATCCAAAGAATCTCTAACATTATACCCAGTAATAGTACTGTCATAATCTTCTTTTGAGTATCCATGTTCAGCTAAAACTTCTTCTTCAAGCTCACCATCTCCTATTATGCCCTTTATTTTTGGAAATTTAAGTAAGAAGTCATTTTCTAGTCCCTTATTGTAATCAACTTCAAGGATTTTTTCTATTTCATGTCTTAGAAACGCAACAAATTCTATGTCAGATTTGCTGAATTTATGCATTTCTACCATTCCATCTAACAGATCTACCAATCCACTTTCATATTTTGGCAATCCGCTTTCATATAAATCCAAAGTTCCATTTTTTGTATATTTCAAATGATAAAAACAACCATGTTCGTTAGGGATGTCGTGTAGTTTCGGGATGTCAACCGTGTTTGTGTGTTGGGCTGTAAGTGCAAGTGTGCATAGCTTCAGTATGCTCCTCATTTTGCTCATAGTGCTTGATTTGCTTGCCTTGTTCGTACTTCCGTTAGCGTTAGCACTCTGTTTTGCACTAGCTCCAGATGTAAATTTATCCAAATTACTTGTCATCATCCCTCCTGAGATCTTGCAAAGAACTTACCAAAATATACCCTTATACACAATGTTTATGTTTTTATAAGTATAATTTATGTCGTTTATAAATAAAAAATGAAATGAATTTCTAGGAATAAGAATATCTTTTTTTTTATACTATTCTGATTTCAGGGGCTCTACAAAATGTTTATCTAATTTAAGATATTTAATCTTAATATAGAAATTGTACGTAACGCTTGTCATGAGAATAATTAAAATAATAATTTATGATAATTAATTAGTTTGTTTAGAATTAATATTGAAATAAATTGATGGAGATTATTGCTTGTCTTCTTCGTTTGCATCGAATGCATAGTTGTCATCATCTTCATCATCTTCAAAAGCTACAGCCTGATCTGTGTAAATCATTTTAGCTTCATTAAGTAAAGATTCTATGTCCAAAAGACCTTGCATATACTCTTTTAACGCTATGTAAGATAGTTTTTCAGAATGCTTTGTTTCTACTCTAGGATCATCTCCTGCAAACAGTTGCTTAGCTCTTTGAGTTAATGCTGAAACAAGTTCATACTTGGTGTATTTTCTGTCTTTAAGCATGTTTAACCTTGTACTGCTTTGAACCTAGGAAATCTCTTATTTATTATTCTGATCTTTCCACGTCTTCTGATCATTTTAGAATATTTATTTCTTGACACTAAGCCTTTTAGAGAACTGAATACTTTCATAACAGTCATTCTACATGAAAAACAGTAGAAAACAATATTCCAAAGATATATATTTATAGTTTTAATAACATATAATTTTAGTATGAAGATGCAGATCCAACATATCCAAACAGCTCTTCAGCAATCTTTTTCTTTACTAATGTTTCTTTTTTATGTTCTTTCATTTTCATTTTCTTTGGAAGCTTGCCTTTTCTCAATTCTACAATCTTGTTATTGCTGATCCTTACGCTCATCCAATTTCCTTTTGCAGTCTTAGAAAAAAGACTGTTTATGTAAATCAGATCTACGTAAAACCATGTGTTGTTATCTAGCGGATGCTTTATTGCACCTTCTCCATATTTACTGATAAATTCTGTTTTTGTCATTCCTATTAATTTGCCTTTTGGGCAGTTCATATGTTTCTCTTCTTCACATCCTTGAAGAATAAATACAAGGGAAGATATTAGTAGAAGTTTTGTGAATATGTTTTGTTTGGAGTTTGTGCTATAAAATAAATTCTTCGTATTTATCTTATTAACTATTGTCTTTGTTAAATTTTTTATAAAACTTGTTGCTTTTTTTATGAAAATCATTACTTGCTCCACATCAATTCCACTTTATCAAAATTATCTACAATTTGCTTTAGTTTTGCAATTCTTTCCTTGATTTCCTCTTTGATTTCAGTAGGAGCATTTTCAATAAATTGCTTATTCTCAATTTTCCTTTCTGCGTCAGAAAGATCTTGATAAGATTTCTCTTTCTCTTTCTTTATTTTATTTTTTAACTTGTTTAGATCTTTATCTAAGAAATTTATGTATAAAACCCCCTGTTGCAGCGGGTAAGGTGTCATGTCATTTTTAGGTTCTTTTGAAGGATGGATTTTAAACCCAGACAACTTTTCAATTATATTATAAAACACTTCATCCTTTTCTACATTTGACTCTAAATGGGATTTGGAACCCTGTATAATATTTTCTCCTACATGATCCTGCTTTATGTTTACATGATATATAATTGAGTTCTCTATTCCCAATACACCTTTGCAGTATCTTATTGAATCTGTAATTTCTGTAATTTCTTTTATATAATCCAATGTTTTAGACTTTATCAATGTTTCGTTTTCTTGGTTTTCTTTTTGAGATTTCTTTTTTAATATTGAATCAAGAATAGAATCAAAGCTGCATGATGTATTACATGGTTTGTTGGTCAGGTTAGAATTATATGCTTTAGTTTGTGGGTTTATATTTTCCATAAGAGAGAATATCTCTGTACTTAGAACAGGCATAAATGGATTCAGTATTCTTATTAACTCTTTAAAAGATTCTGTTATTACAATCTTTGTCTCCATAGAATGTTCTGAGTTAAGCATACTCTTACATCCTTCTATGTATAGGCTGCAAAAATCTTCCCATATTAGTTTATATATTTCGTTTGATGCTTCATGTATTTTCCATTCACTTATAAAATCAAGTATTGTTTTCCTTATATCAGAGATTTTTAATACTATAAAAGAGTTCCATGGATGAAGATTTTCAGGCAAGTTATAACTACTTTCTTCTTGAGGTATGTTTTGTTTTTTTATTTCTTGTGAGTCATGTGTTTGGCTTGATTCTCCTGATTTTAGATTATCTTCCATGTTTTCTGGAGTGTGTATATTTACATCAAATAGCTCTGAACAGTTTGATTTTATAAATTTAAATACATTCCATATTTTTATACAGAAATGTCTAGATTTTTCTATGTTTTGTTTCCCGAATTTTACATTTTTACCAGGAACAGAAGAGGATAGCAGGGCGTATCTCAATACATCAATTCCTTCTTCTGCAATTATATCTAAAGGATCCATTGCATTGTTTTTAGATTTAGACATTTTCTTCCCAAAGCTATCTTGAACTAGTCCATGTAAATATATTTGCTTGAAAGGAATTTTTTTAGAAAAGAATTTACAAAACATAATCATTCTAGCAACCCAGAAGAATAATATATCGCTTCCAGTTATTATGCATTCATTTGGATATTCTTCATTTTTTGGATCTAAGCCCTTGCTTAGTTCCTGAGTTGATTTCTGATTTAGTTCCTGGTTTAGTGAGTTTGTAAATATGCTATTTATTTCTTTAGAGTTTACTAAAGGCCACAAGGCAGAAGAAAACCAAGTATCCAAGACATCAGTTTCCTGTGTTAGAGAATCATTCTTTATGCCTATGTCTTTAGCTATTTTTCTAGCTGACTCTATGTCTTTAGCAACTATAAATCTCTTTTCAAAATTCACCTGATTCAAAAATTCATGATTCAAGTTTGCATTTTTACTAAATTGTTCATTGTCTTTATTTATTTGCCCATAATCGGATGTTAAATAATTTGTTCCATGTTTTTTGTAACTATTATATTTCTCTAAATCATATATATGATTATCATCAAAATACCACACAGGTATTTGATGTCCCCACCATATTTGTCTGGATATGCACCAGGGCTGTATGTTGTTCATCCAATGGTTAAATATCTTAATATAATTCTGCGGAAATACTGCAATATTTTGTATATCTTCTTTTGCTTCAGAAGCCATGCTGTCCATATCTAAGAACCACTGCTTAGTAGCCATAGGTTCTAATATAGATCCAGATCTATCTCCGTGAGGAATGATATGTTTTATCTTTTCTTCTTTTACTAATAATTCTTTGTCTTTTAATTCTTTTATTATTTTTTTTCTAGCTTCTAATCTATCTATATTTTGTAATGATTTTGGTACTGAATCTCCTGATAATTTTCCGTACTTATCTATAATATTTTGTACCTCTAGGTCATGGTCTTTTCCTATTTCGAAATCTAGGAAATCGTGTGCAGGAGTTATTTTTACAGCTCCAGATCCTTTTTCCATATCACATCTTTCATCTGAAATTATAGGAATTTTGATATCTGTCATTGGAATATATGCAGATCTTCCTATAAGGTTTTTATACCTTTCATCGTTAGGATTTACGGCTATTGCTTTATCTCCGAACATAGTCTCTGGTCTTGTAGTGGCAACTGTTACGAAGTTTTCAGAAATAGGCTCTTCTGTAGTATTCTTTGGTGAATCTTCTGATAAAGAGTTTTCAAAATAATATTTTATATAATACATATAGCCAGTGACTTCTTCATTTCTTACCTCTAGGTCTGAAATGGCAGTTTGCATCTTTGTATCCCAATGTACAATTCTATTATCTTTGAATATCAATCCTGATTTATAAAACTTACAAAAAGCTTCCGATACAGCCTCCTGTACATCTTCATCCATAGTGAATTTAGCTTGATCCCAATCTAGCTCCAAACCAAGTTTCTTTAATTGATCATATATATTATCTTGATACTTTTCTTTCCATTCCCAAACTTTTTCTAGGAACTTTTCTCTGCCCAAATCTTCTTTTTTAATATTTGATTCTAGTAATAATTTTTCTACCATTATTTGTGTTGCAATTCCTGCGTGATCAGTTCCAGGGATCCAGGATATTTTATTGTTGTTAAATGACCTTTCATATCTAACTTTTAAATCTTGAACAAAAGCATTTAGTGCATGTCCTATATGTAGTTTTCCGGTAATGTTTGGTGGAGGTAAAACCATTCGAGATTTGGATTCATATTTTGATGATTTTTGAAAAGGATCTGCTTTGGAGAAGAAATTTTTCTCCATGTTCGTTACTGATTTAGAATAATTCATTTATTTTGCCTTCTCTAATTCTATATTATTTTTTGTTTATTTGTAATTTTCGTTATGAATGTTATATCTTGCTCTTTTTTAATAAAAAAATTGCTTAATTAAATGGGTTTGAGTTCTGATAGCTTAAAATATTTTTAAGAACTTTCTTTTAGAATAGAAGATAATTCTTTTTTGACACATTCTTCTACATAATTCTTAACCATAGTTTCTGTTTTAGATTCTACATAATGCCTGTAGGATTCTATGTAAGACTCTATAGATTCTTTTATTATTGACTGCACAATATCTATGTTTTTCTGTAGAAAATCCATAACATGATGATCTTTTACTACATTTTCATTTAATGAATAGCTAATATATTTACCTATTTTGTCCATATTTTCTTCAGTCCATTTTTGTACCAAAGGTTTTACTAAGGATTTGATTATATCGCTATCTAAGCTGATTTTTTCTTCTTTAGTTACATATATGCTTTTTCTATGATTAGAATCGCCCATAATCTCTCTTAATTTTTCTACAGAGCTTTGTAAGCTTGGATTGATGCTTTTATCATTTAAGCTTTCTGTTTTAAGTTCTAAGCTATACTCTTGTTCAGTTCTTTTTTCCTCATCATGTGTTTGAGACTCTATGTCACTTTCCAATGGATTTAGGTATGTAGGTTTTTGATTAGATTTATCATCTTGTGATCTCTTGTTACCATCTTTTGAGTTTTTTATTCTGGAAACGATTTCTTCTATAGATAGGCTCATCACGGAATATTACCATAATAACCTTTAATATCAAAAGATTTTTCTACATATAAATTTGACTTTATGAGAGTCATTTAATTATGTGTATAAAGTTGTTTAATGCTGCTAAATTATTTTGTCTTCTGATTCACAAATGTCTTTTAAACAGCAATTTTTGCAATCAGGTTTTTTGGCTTGGCATACATTTCTTCCATGCCAAACAAGTAAGTTATGAGCTTCTAGATTTAGTTTTTCAGGAACTATCTTTAGCAAATCTCTTTCTACTTTCTCTGGAGTCTTTTCTTTTGTAAGTCCAAGCCTTCTGGATACTCTCAGCACATGGGTATCCACTGGCATAGTCGGTTTTTTGAATGCAAAGTTAAGAATTACGTTTGCAGTTTTTCTTCCTACTCCAGGTAATTCTATTAATTCTTCCATTGTGTCAGGGACTATAGAATTATATTTTTCTGCAAGAATTTTGCTAGCTTCTATTATATTCTTTGATTTGTTTCTATACAGACCTATTGATTTGACAAGATCTATTAGTTTTTCCAATCCAAGTTCAATCATTCCTGATGGAGTTGAGGCTACTTTAAATAAATTTGGTGTGATTTTATTTACTTGCTCATCTTTTGACTGCGCAGACAATATTACTGCAACAAGCAATGTGTAATGGTTTTCATAATTAAGGGCTATAGTTTCAGGGAGTTTGCTTTCACTTAGCTTCTCGAATACTACGCTGGATCTTTTCAGTATATTAGCCTCTTCTGTTAAGTTAGGTTTATCTAGAGTGTTAGATTTTTTCTTTAATGAAGTCATGCATGCTATATATACCATTTTTTTTCTGTTTAGTGAGCCATATAGCAGCATTTATTGCTCCTATTGCGTAAGATTCTCTATTTAAAACCTGGTGCTCAATTCTTACATTTTCAGAACTGCTAACTCCAAGAATTTGATTCCATGAAACCATATCTCCTTTTCTGATGCTCCAGATAGATTCTAGATTTATATCTCTATTTAACTTTTTCATTGTTCCAGAAGGTTTGTCTTTTTTGTTTTCGTGATGTACATCTCCAGCTACAAAAGAAATATCTTTATCTTCAGAAGAAAGTACTTTCATTGCTATTGAAAATAAATTCCATATTAACGAAGTATTTGGAGCCCACATTATTGGAGTGGATTTAGAGTATGAATTATAATCTTCAGGTTCATGATTTCCTGTTGTTCCTATAAGTATTGGTATGTTATTAGAAGCTGCAAATTTACAATGTGAAGGAGTGCTTTCGTAATGTGAAAAATCTAATAATACATCACACCCTTTGGTGCAATTAATATCTGTAGAAATTTTTATTTCTTTAATCTCTTGTATAATATTTAGAATTTTACTTTCATTGACTAAATTTTCTTTGTACTTAATTGATTCTTTAGTTGATTCATATTCGGCAGTGAGATTATATTCTGCGGTGAGATCTCGTACGAATCCTTGTATAAGGTTATTTAATTCATTTATGTCTTCAGTTTTCCTTGCTATAAGAGAGTGAATCATAGCATTTTTATTATTATTGATTTGGTTACATTGTGTTGTATTGTTTCTTGTTTTATTTTCTTCTTTTGAGTTAATCAAATTGAGAGAACTATATGTATCTTTGAGCGCTTTTAGTGCTATTGCACTCCCCATTCTTCCATTAGCTCCAAGAATAGATATTTTTAGTATATTTTCTGACATATGCATATTAATGTATTTTGTCATATATTTTTTTATTTTTATAACTCGTGCTTGTGTAGTGTTTTGTTTCTTGCTTTGTGTTAATTTATTTGAATTATTTTAATGAGTTTAAATTGCTTGTATTTTGTATCTATTTGAATCATGTTACTTGTTAATCAAGAAATGGAAGGAGAGAGGTGTCAGTTTTAGTAGAAAAAATGAATTACATAATACAAGGATTCTTGGAAGCTTTTCCAATAAGTTCTTCCATACATTTGAAAATGCTTGGAATTTCAGAGCATTCAGTAGCTTTTATGCATGGATTTACAGGTTTGGCAGCTTTGATTTTCTTTAGGAAAAGAATACTAGAAATGGTTTTAAATTTTTTTAGTAACCCAATTTTGCATGGGAAGCCTGCTCTGATCATTGCTCCTAAAATTTTACTAGGGCTATTTCTTAGTAAAGTCATGAAATTAAAAATAATTCCTATAAATGAGATTTTCTCTATAACTTTATTCTCAGCGCTATTTTTCGTAAGTGATGTTTTTTGTGCTAAGAATAGGAAATTAGAAGAATTGAGTTATAAAGAAGTTTTGTTCGCAGGGATAGTCGGGCTTTTTGCATTTTTCCCTGGAGCTAGTAATCTAGGAACGTCTTATACTAGCTTTCGTATGCTAAAATGTACAAAAAAAGAATCCTTGATGTATTCTTATATTTTTTCAATTATTCCTTCTATTGGAGCATTTGTACTTAGCATATCTGATGTTAATTCTTTGTCTCACTTAAATAGTATGTTTGATACTAATTTTTGTTCTTATATTTCTAAAGTAAGTGTTTTAGGGGTCAATATTACAGCAGGTGTTAGCATGTCTGAAATATTCTGTATTATATCCTCAGTATTATATGTATTTGCGCAATCTTCACTTTTTTATATATTTGGGATACGTTTATGCTTCAAATTAATAAATTATTTATACTTTTTCTCTATATACAGAGTATTGGTTTTGGTAATTTATGCAATTTTTAAGAAAATTTAAAGAAAAATATATTTTGAATACAAGGAAGTCATTTTCTGTAAGAAAGATATTTTGTAAACATAGTGGAAGATATAGTGAGGTGTATAGTGGTGATAGCTATTCTAATAATAGAAAATATAGCTGTAATTATGCATCAAAGAATAAGCCTAGGTACAAAGTGTTCCTAAGCTATATTTTTAATAAATCTAGAAAGATATTTAAATCGAGTATATTTGTTTTCATTTTTATTCTACAAGGATGTGAAAATGAAGAGGTTTTATTTGAGAAACAACTGGAAGATCTAGTTAAGAATTACAGATGGAGAGATGCATCTAGGGTAATAAACAGAGGGTTGAACATGAATCCTAATTATACTCAGCTACATTTGTTAAATGGATTTATATATGAAAGGCTTGCTGAATCAGAGCCAGCCTATTCAGGATTGTCGTTGGTTGCGTACAAGAAATCATTAAGCATAGACCCAAATAATGTGAAGGTTTTAATTGCGCTTGGTAGGCATTATAGTATGAATCACAACTACAGTAAGTCTATGGATTTGTTTAGTAGAGTGATCATGCAAGATGAATACAACATAGAAGCACTATATGGGCTTGCTAATGCTTCATATGCACTTAGATATATTTCTGTTTCTAAAAATGCAATTGATAGGTTGCTCAATTTTGACTCATCGGAAAGAGTTTGTAGATTAGCTGCATTAATATATGCATCATATGGAGATAAAAAATGTTACGAATTTATACGTAAGTTTTCTGAGAAGACAAGTAACAAAGAAGATGTTAGCTACTTGTATGGTAGAGCAGAAGAATGGTTAGAGTTAAATAGTAAATTGAAAAATATAAACTATGCGAAAATACAAAGAGAAGAATCTAGGAAGAAAGAAATTAAAAAAGATCATCCTATAGATAACTTCGTTGTAGAATGTATAGTTCTAAGCTTTTCTGAAAACTCTAGATTTTCTAGGGGAAACAATATTTTAGAAGCTTTGCAGAACTTTGGAGATGAAGAAACTAAAGGATTAGGAATGAGAGTTTCTAATGGGAATTTGTTGAACAGACACGTTAACAAAGGATATGCTAATGTGGATGGAAAATGGATTTTGGATGAAAATAATACTACCAAATCTATTACCAAAGGATTTTCTATAGGTTTCGAAGATATAAGATATAATTTAAATATTGCCAATTCTAGTTCTAGTTTGGTGGATATAATGGCTAGACCTCTTATACAAATTACAAGAAATGGAAGGGGACACTTCTATTCTGGGGACAAGGTTTTTGTAAGTGCTGGAGGAGATGTGGGAAGTGCGCTTTCTTCAATACCTACAGGTATAAAAATAGATATACAATCTAGAGATGTTAACAAAGACAGTATATTTTTGAATGTTAAGGTGGATCTTAGTAAAAATTCATTCAAGAACTCTGCTGGGTCTGCTAATGATAGAGCAAATGTTATGACAGCAACAATGGAAAGTGACATAACTGCGAAAATAGGAAAAACCTATGCTATAGGTGGGTTGTACAGTCATATAAGTGAATATGGAAACACAGGAATACCTGGTCTAAAATCAGTTCCTATGGTTGATTTGTTTTCTGCAAAGAAATCTTCACTTGATGACAAGAAATCTGTAGTAATATTATTGACAATTAAAGATCCAAAAGAAAAAGCACAAGGAAGAAGTGTTGACCTTTCAGGGACTATTGGAATGCTGAGAAAATCTAGAAGATTTTTGTTTAAAGGCATACATCCTAAATCAGACTTAATATTAATGTCACATCAGATGTACCAAAGGAATGATATTAAGGAAATGAATGTAGATTTTATGGAAAATGATATAAATTACATTTTAAGATCTCTAAACAATTGATATAATATTATAATTAGATCTAATATGATTTTATATCATATAATCACGTTAGGGTTTGTATTAAAGACATTGCCAGCAAAGTAAAAAATCACTAAGCTTGTCTTACAAATGACTACCCCGCTAATAGAACAATATTTACACTTAAAAGAGCAGTATAAGGATTGCATACTATTTTTTAGAGTAGGAGATTTCTATGAAATGTTCTTCGATGATGCAAAAATTTCTGCATCAGAGCTTAATATCACTCTTACGAAGCATGGAAAGAAGCATCCTATGTGTGGCATACCATTCCATGCTAGTGATTCTTATATAAATAGATTGGTAAATGCTGGGCACAATGTTGCATTATGTGAACAGACAGAAACTCCTGATACAAAAGTCGGTAAAAAAGGGCCTCTTAAGAGAGATGTTGTAAGAGTCATAACTCCAGGGACAATAACAGAGACATCAATGCTTGACCCTAAATCACATAATTTTCTTTTAGCATGCAGTCCTGTTTCTAATGAACAAATAGGATTTGCTGTTGTTGATTTATCAACTGGAGATTTTTTCGTAGAAGATGTATTTAAGAAGGATTTTTCAAGTATTATTTCTAAATGGAACCCAAAAGAATTAATTATTCCTCAGAGTTTTCTGAGCGATGAGGATAGTTGGATGCAGGTTTTAGAGTGGCAAGATAAAGCAAGAATAATCCCAGACTTGAAGTACAATTTGCAAGAGTGTCAAGAGAATTTAAAAAAACTATATAAAATACATACTTTGGATTCATTTGGGTTTATGTCTAATAATTCTGTAATTGCAGCAGGGTCTATAGCAAGGCATATTTTCTACACTCAGAAATCTAACAGTCTTTCTTTAAAATCTATTTCTAAATTGAATAATAGTAATTTTATGATGTTAGATCAATTTACAAGGAATAATCTAGAAATAGTAAAAACTATTCAAGGAGAAAAGAAAGGTAGTCTAGTAAATACACTGGATAAGACCTTAACTTCATCAGGTGCTCGATTATTACAAATGAGGCTTTCATCTCCATCCAAAGAAGAGAAAACTATAAGAAATAGAATAGAAAGTGTAGACTTTTTTGTAAAATTTTCAAATCGATCTGCAGTATCAGATTTATTAAGGAACTATGGTGATATTGAAAGATCTTCAGGTAGACTTTTTCTAAAAAGAGGAGGGCCTAGAGATTTGCTAGAAATAGCGAATAGCTTACAGTCTGCAGCAATGATTTACCAAATTCTCAAAAATGAAGATTTAAGTGATGAATTAAAAAGAGAAGTATCTGAATTAAAAGATTTAGATAAGATTTATCCAATAATATATTCTGCTATAGACTCAGAGCCTCCTCTAAAAATAAGTGATGGTGGGTTTATAAAAAAAGGATACAGTGAGCAGTTAGATTCAATAAGAGGTTTAGAGCAGAAAGCATTATGTGATATAGAGATGCTTGAAGAATCTTATAAACAAGCTACAGAAATAAATACGTTAAAAGTAAGAAAAAATAGCTCAATAGGATTTTGCATAGAAGTTCCTGCGAGTCAGAGCTCTAAGGTTCCATATAGTTATATAAAGAAACAAACTCTAACTAATATTATTAGATATGTAACTCCGGAAATTCAAGATTTAAATGAAAGAATGGTTAGCTCTACTTTATTGGCATTATCAGAAGAGATAAAAATTTTCCAAGATATTTGTGATCATATTAAAAAATACAGGAATAGGATTTCTTTGGCGGCAAAAGCTATTTCTGTAATTGATGTTTCTCTTGGCTTGGCTGATTATTCTTTGCAGTATGATTATTGTAAGCCTTTAATAGCTCAAGGGAAGAAATTTAATATATCAAAAGGTAGGAACCCTGTTATCGAAAATATTTTGATGAAGAGTAATGAAGATTTTACAGCTAATGATTGTGATTTCGATAAAAATAAGTTCATGCTTATGACAGGTCCAAATATGGCTGGTAAAAGTACATTTCTTAGGCAAAACGCCCTTATAGTTTTGATGGCTCAAGCAGGATGTTTTGTTCCTGCAGAGAGTGCAGAATTAGGGATTTTTGATGGAATTTTTGTCAGGATAGGTGCTTCAGATAACTTAGGAAAAGGCATGTCTACTTTTATGACTGAAATGGTCGAGACAGCTATTATATTAAATAGCTCTACTGAGAATAGCTTTGTTGTTGTTGATGAAATCGGAAGAGGTACTTCTGTAGAAGAAGGGGAGGCGATAGCTTTTTCAGTTATGAAATCTCTTTCTGAAAAAAGATGTTGCACTTTGTTTGCTACTCATTATCACAGTTTGGCTGATATTTCTGCAAATGATTCAAACATAGATTGCTACACTATGGAAGTTCAATCTTGGGGAGAGAAATTGATTTTCAAGCATAAATTAGTAAAAGGAGCTTCAGATAGTTCTTATGCACTTTATGTATGTGGAATGGCTGGTATACCATCTAGTGTCATTGAGGATGCAAAGAGATTTATTGTAGATAGAGATAAAACACAAACAAGTAGTTAGTAAGATTTTCTTTAGATAAATAGTTCAAAAATATATTCTAAATTATGTTTATATATTAATCCAATCTAATTTATGACCACTTAAAAAACTACAATTATTTTACAAACTACATATATATATGAATGTATAAAAACAGTAAGTTTAACTTATAGAATTGAAATAGTTTCTGGAATTGGTTTTTTCTTTCCATGGATGTCTATTTAATTCTGCATTATATGGATCTCTAATATCTTTAGAGAAACTTCTCCTGCTGTACCAATTTCTAAGATATGCTTTAGCTATTTCTTTGTCTTTTATTTTCAATACATTTTCTACGTTTTTATGCTCTGCAGCGTTAGAAAAGTTAAAGCTTCCTGTTATTACAGTATCATCATCAGCTATAATTATTTTATTGTGAGCGATTCCAGGAACACGATCTATTAATACATCTATTCCATTTCTCATAAAAGATTTTATACAATTATTTATTTTCATATGACTTTTATCTAATAATATGAAAACTCTAACTCCTCTTTGTTTAGCCCTGTTTACTTCATGAGTAAGTTCTTCTGATGTCCAGCTATAGGCTTGTATGTGAAGGGTTCGCTTTGCTCCTCTAATAGCAGAGGATATGAATGGTATGCACTGAGATCCTGGTGTGAATCTTACACAAACATTTCCTAATTGCATTTCTGGTTCATGTTTTTTAAGAACAGAAAAAGATAAAGAAAGTATAGTTACTACTAAATAAGGCAATGATTTTAAATATTTCAATTTTTTATTCATACGCATTTAATATAAAACATATGTATGCAATAAAACAAATCAGAAACAAGCTAATGTGGAAAATCAAATTATGTACGTCTTATTTGTTGGAAATTATTTTGTGAATTTACTAGATGCTTTGTATATATGTATATATGATACTTGATTAAAGAGCTTTATGAAGATTGAATTAATGTAGGCTTTGTTGAGGTTATATTATATTAATGGCTTTAGTTTTAATTTCTCATCAGTGCAGGGGCATCTATAATTGTGATTGCTTTGGTTGTAGGGTTTGAATTGGAAATTATCACTCTCTGAGGGTGTCTAAGGTCTATTATTTTATATTCATTTTTCATAGGAAATTCCATATATCGTTTTATAGATCTTTCTATTTCATTTGTTCTAAGCTTGATAACCTTATTTTCGTTAGTGACAATATTCCATCTCTTTGGTCTTATCATATTTGCTGATTTTACGATTTTTCTGAAGTCGTGGTACTTCTCCAGAATCCTAAATAGGCTAAGCATATCTTCTTGCGTAAAATTCCCTAACATTTTTATAAGATGGTTTTCACATAATTCGTGATTTTTTGACAACTTGCCTAAATTGTCGAAAGCATTTGAATCTTTATTTATATTTAAGCTTGTGTCTTTTGAATCTTTATCTATTTTGTTTCCTTGTAAGGTGAAATATGCTGACTCAGAATGTGCGTATGGTACGTATTCTTGTATTGATACTTTTAATGTATCAGGCCATATCTTTTCTATTGTGCATTTTTCTATCCATTTATTTTTTTCAATACATTTTCTTGTTTTCTTAGCTGACAAATCAAGCAATTTTAATTTTCCTAGACTTAAGAAATTTTCTTTTTCAGAATATGCCGTATTTTTTGTTATGATTCCTTTTTCTGAAAACTCTAAGTTTTTATCATTAAGTTCTATACATTTGTTTTGATCTTTTAGCATTACTTTGCTGTGTTTACATCCTCTAAATATAAGTGATTTTATATAGGATTCTTTAGAAATCATATTTCCGGAAACTTTTAAGTTTTTTATATCATATTTTCTGAGTTCTATAGTGTAAAATATTACAGAAACAGCGCAGAAAACGCTAAAAAAAATATTGTGTAACTTTTTCTTTAACATTCCCAATTGTTTCATATATATGTGATACGTTCTAGTATTTTTGACCCAATATGATTTAGTATATTTCTAGTATGTTATCTAATTTAAATCCTTCACAAAGAGAGGCAGTTGATTGTAGAAAAAATCTACTTATAGTTGCTGGAGCAGGAACTGGAAAAACTAAAACCATTGTAAGCAAGATATGTCATTACATTTCTTTAGGTATAGTTATGCCTGATGAGATAATTGCAACTACTTTTACAAACAAAGCCACTCAGGAAATGCATTCTAGAATAAAATCTGAAATAGGAGATGATGTTGATTTAATATCTATAGGTACTTTTCACAGACTTTCTCTAAAAATAGTTCAGAATCATGCAAAATTACTGAATATAGAGGGTTGTAATTTAATAGCTTATGAAGATCAAGCTCAGGTTATGAGAAAGGTTTTGAGTAATATAAAGAATAAAGATATAAAACCTAGTCATGCACTAGAAACCGTACAAAGAGCAAAAGAAAAAAATGACTATGCAAGTCTTAATCATACTTATGCGAACATAGCTTATGCTTACAACGACATGCTTAGAGAGATGAATGCTTTAGATTTCGCTGACTTAATCTCTAAAACTATAGAGCTATGGAGAAATCATAAGGATATTCTGGATCATTACAGAAAAAAATATAAGTTAATCTGTGTGGATGAGTACCAAGATATAAATGATGCTCAGTATGAATGGATTAGTCTTTTATCTTGCGATGATAACCAAATTTGTTGTGTTGGAGACCCAGATCAATCTATATATTCATTTAGAGGTTCTAATATGAGTCATATATTGAATTTTACTAGAGATTTTAAAAACAGTGAGAAAATAGTGTTAGAAGAAAATTATCGTTCAACAGATAAAATAATCTCAAATTCAAACCACTTGATTTCTAAGAATAAAAATAGAATAGAGAAATTTTTGGTTTCTACGCTTAAATCAGATGAATTAGTAGATATTTTTGTCGGAATGCACGGAAAAGAAGAAGCTTTTGAGATTTGTAGAATAATAGCTAAAATTAAATCTAAAGAAGAGGTAAAAAGTTCCATAGCACTGCTATTTAGAACTTCTACTAATATGCATTTATTTGAAGAAGCTTTGTTAAATGCAAATATAAAATATTCTATTGTAGGATCAGTTCAGTTTATGGATAGGGCTGAGATAAAAGATGCTGTTTCTTATGTAAGATTTCTTTCAAATCCGAATGATTTCTTCGCATTCAGCAGAATGATACAAGCCCCTAAGCGTGGAATTGGTTCAGCTACAGTGGCAAAGATAAGTGAGAATGCATCAAGCAATATAGAAGACAAAATCAGAGGTGTTTTGGATTCTTTTACATCAAGAACTAAAAATAAATTGTCTGAATTCTTAGCTCAATGGGAGAGATGGAGATCAATTTTGAGTAAAGATCTTTCTGATTCTAAGAAATTAAGAAAGATAATGGAAATAATTGTGAACGAATCTGGATTATATGAATCTCTAGAGTCTGACAGAAAAGAGAACGTGGATAAATGGCTTGAAACTTTAGATAGCTTTGAAGATCCTGAATCTTACGTTAATCATATCTTATGGAACAATTTAAAAGCAGATGATGAGCATGATGTAAAGCTTATGACTGTTCATGCTGCTAAAGGATTAGAATTTGATTATGTGTTTCTTCCTGTTTTCGAAGATGGGATTTTCCCGCACTCTAGATCTTTCGAAAATATAGAAGAAGAAAGAAGGCTTGCTTACGTAGCGCTTACAAGAGCTAAAAAGAAACTGTTTATAACTTATGCTCAAAGTAGAGTTTTTCAAGGTAGGTACATGAATGCCCAGCCTTCTAGATTTATAAGAGAGATGGATTCTAAAAGTTTACAATTTCAGTCCTTTAAGCATAAAACTTTGGCTGGGAAGAAAGTTTATCATGAAGAATTTGGGTACGGAACTATAGAAGAATCAGGCATGCAATGTGCAAAAGTATGTTTTGGAAGTGTTTCGAAAGTTGTAGATATAAAAAAATTAGTAGAATGTGATTGATTTTATTAATTTGCGTTTGCTTAACACGACTAGTATTTCTATTAGAATGACTATTAATATATTTAGCATTGACATTATAAAACTATAATAAAACAGTTGCAGAATACAATAATTGTAAGGCAGGTAAGTTTACTTAATATTAGTTTTCGTTCTGAGATTTTATAGTGGTTGATATATTGACTCTATCAAAGAAGTAGATTTTGTTAGGCTTGGTGGCTATAGATATATTTGTTATTTTTTTTATTTGGATATTTGTAGAAAAGAAAATATGTTGTATAATTTTCTTAATGTTTAAGAATGAGGTAAAAAATGGCTAATCATGCATCTACTAAGAAAAGTGCTAAAAAGCAAACAATACTTAGGTCTGTTAATAAGAGTAGTAGAAGTAAAATGAAGACGTTCATGAAAAAAGTTACTGGAAATAAGAAGCAAGCTGTAAATGAAGCTTTGAATCCAGTTTCTAATGAAGAGTTTTCAAAAATTCAAGGACTTATTTCTAAGTGTGGTCAAAAAGGTGTTGTTCATAAAAACAAAGCTTCCAGGACTGTAAGCAGGTTGGCTAAGATACGTAACAACCAATTAAAACAAAACAACGTATAATTTAATAAGGAGAATTGGATTTTGAAAGATTTAGAGAGAAATTCAGTTAATTCTTCTGAAATTTGGGAACGTGTGCATGAAAAATTAAACATTGCATTAGGCTCTCAAACTGTTTCTAACTGGTTTAAAAATCCAGATCATAAAGTAGATAATTCTCAATTTAGTTTATTTCTGAATTCTAGGTTTGCTGTTAAATGGATAAATGAGCAATATCTAGATTTAATACAAGATGTTTGTAGTAGAGAGTTTGGAATCTCTGCTTCTGTAGAGCTATCTCCAGAGAGTTCTCTAAATGCAGCAACAGATCCTAAAAATCAGGAATCTGAAAATACAAATGGCTTTAATGCTGCGCAATCAGGAATTAATCTAGACATGAAGGAATATTCATTGCCTCTAGATCCAAATATGACCTTCGAAACTTTTGTGGTTGGTAAGGAAAATGAAATGGCTTACGAATCTGCTTATAGAGTTGTTAGCTCTGATAGTAGAAGCTTTAATCCACTATTTATTTATGGAAAAGTTGGATTGGGAAAAACTCATTTGATGCATTCTATGGGTTGGAGTGTTATTAAGCAAGGAAACAAGAAGGTTTGTTACATATCAGCAGAGCAATTTATGGTTAAGTTTATAAATGCTTTAAAAAGAAGAGATATGATGGCATTTAAGGATGACTTTAGATCTGTTGATATGCTTATGATTGATGACTTTCAATTCTTAGCTGGAAAAGAGTCTACTCAGGAAGAATTTTTCCATACTTTTGTATATCTTATTTCTCAAAGCAAGCAGTTAGTGATTTCAGCTGACAAACCTCCATCTGAGCTTTCTGGTATAGAAGAAAGATTGAGATCCAGGCTTGGTAGTGGATTAGTAGTTAATGTTTACCCCGCTACATATGAACTTAGGTTAAGTATCTTAAAAGAAAAAACTGAAAGTAAAAAAGTTGACCCAAAGGTTTTAGAGTTTATAGCTGAGCATGTTACAAGTAATGTAAGAGAATTATCTGGAGCTCTAAATAGAGTTTTTGCATATTTCGAAATGTTTAATAGACCTATAACTATAGAGGTTGCAAAAAGTGTACTGAATGATTTTACAGCAAAGAAAAAGATCACAAAAGAAGATATTCTTAAGAAAGTTTGTGTCCATTATTCTATACATGAATCAGATATAATGTCTTCTAGCAGGAAGAAAGTAATAGTTAAGGCTAGGCAGTTCGCAATGTTTTTGTGTAGAGATATGACAGATAGCTCTTTGCCTGAAATAGGTAGATTATTTGGAGGAAAAGATCATACAACTGCTTTATATAGCATTAGGCAAGTAGAAAAGCTTTCCAAGCAAGATGCTTCAGTAATGTGTGAAATAGAAGATATCAGAAACAGCTTAAAATAAAATATAATATTTCCTTATCTTTATAACTATATTTAATTTAATTTACATGCTTAATTGATTTTTATATTCAGACTTTTTGTATATTCAGCTTTGTTTCAGGTTATACAATTTATTGAAATTTATTACTCTATTGTTAGAAATGTCTTTTTAAAGAAAATATGAGCTCTTAGTTGGATATTGCGGTTTTAGCTTTGGGTTTCTTATATTATCTACATATTATCCATTTTGATTTATGTTGAGTTTATGTATAAAATAGTCCATGTACTCTGAAGATTATAAAGCATTTAAATCTATAAATGCTATTATTTTGGCAGCTGGAAAAAGTTCTAGATTTAAATTAGGTTCGAAAATTTTAATGAACTTATGTGGAAAGAGAATAATAGATTATGTAATAGATATAGTTCATGATTTAAATAATCTACCTGTGAGCGAAGAGGATATTGGAGCTATAAATTCAGATTCAGAAGAAAATGTATTAAATGAAAAACACGACAAACATATTCAAGGAGACTTAGATCATAATTCTGGAACAAAGAATCATGATGTAATATCTAATGAAAAAACTACTAATTTGAAATCTGAAGTAATAGTGGTAGTTAATGATGAATTCGATAAGAATGAATTGAATGGAGTTAGTTATTGCATACAGAAAAAGCAGCTTGGCACTGGTCATGCAGTACAAAGTTCGCTTGACTTGATTGATAATTTTGAACCTATAGTTATTTTGCTAGGAGACTCTCCTTTAGTTTCTCATGGTGATATAAATAAAGCTTTGCATGCAATGAAAAATGGAAATGATGTCGCTCTAGGTGGATTTAGGAAAGACTTATATTCGAGTTTGCCAAACCAGTATGGCAGAATAATCATTGAAAAAGGAGTAGTTGAATCAATTAAGGAAGCTAAGGTTTTTCCTAAAGAAACTGAGTTTTTCAATGCAGGCTGGTTTGTTTTTAGAAACAAAAATATAGCAGAAAGATTGCTTAGTAAAATTCAGGATACAAATGGAGAGTATTATCTTACAGAATGTGTAGAAATAGCTAATAAAATCGGACTAAAAGTTGGTATGATAGAAACTAATTTTGTTACAGGTATAAATACTTTAGGGGAATATTCTTTAGCAGTTGAATCCTTGCAAAGAAAATGGAAAGAGGAAGCGATAGATAGAGGTGTATGTTTCTTGGATCCAAGCTCGGTAACTTTATCTTTTGATACTAAAATAGATACAAATGTAATAATTGAGCCTCATGTTGTTTTAGGAACAGGGGTATGTATAAAGAAAAATGCCAGAATTAAATCCTTTACCGTTATAGAAAATTCTACGATAAATGAAAGCTGCACTGTTGGTCCTTTTGCAAATTTAAGAGCAGGCACTATCCTTATGGAAAACTCTTCTGTAGGATCTTTTGTGGAGACTAAGAAGTGCTTTCTAGGAAAAGGCTCTAAAGCTAAACATTTATGCTATTTGGGAGATGTAAAAATAGAAAAAAATGTTAATGTTGGAGCTGGAGCTGTTTTTTGTAATTATGATGGGAAGGATAAACACTCTTCAACTGTTGGAGAGAGTGCTTTCCTAGGAGGAAATACAACATATGTATCCCCTGTTTCTATAGGAGCAAGGAGCGTTATTGGAGCAGGAAGTGTAATTACTAAAGATGTTTCTGATGGTAGTACATGCGTTGCAAGAGCAGGGCAGAAAGAGTTAACAAAGAGGAAGTGAATTTATGTGCGGGTTAATAGGAATAGTCCATAAGACTGAAAATGTTAGTGACTCATTATTTCAAGGGTTGAAGATACTGCAGTACAGAGGGTATGACTCTTGTGGGATGTGCATTGTAGATGAAAGTGAATTTGATGTATATAAAGAGCTTGGATCTGTATCTAATTTAGAAAAATATCTAAAAAATATGAATGGAAAAATAGGAATAGGTCATACTAGATGGGCTACTCATGGTTCTAGAAGTATAAGAAATAGTCAGCCATTTGTTTATATGAATATAGCTTTGGTTCATAATGGAATCATAGAAAATCATTTAGAAATCAAAGAATCATCTACAGATTATGAATGGAAAACTGAAACTGATACTGAAGTGTTATTAAAAATGGCTTACGATTATTTGCAAAAGTTTAATAATGATTGGGATCTTGTTTTACAAAAAATATGTGAAACTTTAGAAGGATCTTTTGCTGTGTCTTTCTTAGATCTTAATGATCAAAATAAAATTTATTTTGTTAGAAAGGGATTGAGCCCAATTTCTATATCTGTTGGAAAAGATTATGCGTGTGTTTCATCAGATTGTTCTGCTTTATCTGGAATAGCTGATCATGTTTTTGATTTAGAAGATGGACAATATGGATATGTTGCCCCAAATGACATACATGTTTTGCCGAATTTCAACAATAAAAAGAGAGAAATAATAAAGATAGACAATAATGATAGATCTCAACAAACTTGGTATATGAGTGAGTTTTATAGCCAGCCAGTTGTTTTAATGAATGTTCTTAAGAGTATTAATAATTTCAAATGGCCAGAGATGGATACTCCGGAATACATACATTTACTAGGATGTGGAAGTGCTTATTATGCAAGTTGCGTTGGAAAGCACTGGATAGAAAAGATAGCAAAAATACCTGTTAATGCATGTATAGCATCAGAATGGGTAAATAACATAAATAGTGGTTTGGTTGGTCTTGTTTCCCAGTCTGGAGAAACTGCTGATACTATAGCAGCTCTAAGAAGAGCCAAGAAGGATAAAAAAACTATTGGGTTTATAAATAGTATGGGAAGCGCAATTGCTAGAGAAGTGGATTATCTAATTCCTACATTTGCAGGCCATGAAATAAGTGTTGCTTCTACTAAAGCTATGACAGGGCAAATGCTTTCTTTGTTTATATGGACTTCAAAACTTGCAGGAGTAGATAGAACTACAGAATTATATGATCTTTTTAAAGAAATGAATTCATTTTTAGAAATAATTCCTAAGTTAGCTGGGCCAGTTTCTGCAGCTTGTTCTAATAAAGATAACTTGATTATTTTGGCTAGAGGTAATTTGGTGCCGATCACTAAAGAAGCTTCCTTAAAAATAAAAGAATTGGCTTATATTCATTCTGAAGGTATGAGCTTGAGTGAACTGAAGCATGGTCCTCTTGCTTTGGTAGATTCAGGAAAAATTCTTATAGTTATGGCTCCTTCTTCAAGCCCATTTTGGACAAAAATACTAAGCTCTATAGAAGAAATAAATACAAGAGGAGGAAAAGTTGTCGTTCTAACAGATAAGCCTGAGATATTTACTCACTTGTATATGACTGTAAAAATGCCTTACGTAGAAGATGATCTGGCTCCTTTTGTATATATACTTCCATTCCAGTGGTTAGCTTATGACCTTGCTTTGAGCAAAGGTGTTTCTGTGGATAATCCCAGGAATTTAGCTAAATCTGTAACAGTGGAATGATCTGACATGATCTGAAAACAGTTTGTTATAAAAAAATATGTACGAATTTTATAGTATTATATTTTCTGATGCATTTTTATTTTTATGTTGAGCATTTTTACTTCTCTGATTGACACTTCATTTATTCTTAAAGTATTTAAAAGATAGATTAGTAGTTTTTTAATTAGGAATGCTTTAATATTTTTTTTATTTTAATTGTATTCTGACTTTTACAACTGAAGTGCTTTTAGAGGTGCTTCTTAAATTTATTGAGTTTACTAATAGTTTTACAAAAACGGACAGAGTGGGATTTGAACCCACGAAATGCTTGCACATTTGCCGGTTTTCAAGACCGGTGCTTTCAGCCACTCAGCCATCTGTCCAAGATTGATTGTATCATAAAAAAGTATATCATGTGTAGATGGTTGTTAAGTTGCTTCGTGCTATTAAATCTTATTTTTTTATATTTGTTATGTATACATATGCAGTAATCTTTTTTATAATTTCTCTCCCCTTTCTGTTTTCTGAAAAGATGGTTTATAAGAGTGTAAAGATTTGGGCTAAAAGTTTTTTGTTTATAGGTAGAGTTTTCGGTATTTCTAGTGAAATTATAGATTTGCACAAACTTAAGCCAGGCCCTAAGATTATATGTTGTAATCATCAATCATATTACGAAATTATAATGTTACTTTCTGTTTTGGAAAGACCTGTTTTTATAATGAAAAAATCCATAATGAAAGTTCCTTTATTTTCTATATATATGAAAAAGATGAATATGATTGCAATAGATAGAGCTACGTATAATTTTGGATGGATGGACAAGGCTAAAGATGCCTTTAAAGAAGGGAAAACATTGGTTATTTTCCCTGAAGGTACTAGGGTGCCTATAGGAAAAGAAGTGCCTTACAAGAAAGGTGCATTCAAGCTTGCCAAAGAAGTAGGTATGAATATAGTTCCTGCCAAAACTAATAGTGCAGAATGTTGGGAAGGACCAGGTTTTATCAAAAAAGGTTATGTTTATTTAAGGTTTTTTGATGAAATAAGCCCAGATCCAGAATTGCTAAGAAAATATATAGGTTAGTAAAAATAAATATATCTGTGTTTTTATTGTTTGGTTTATGTATACCTTAAGTTATTTAGATACTGCACACTTCTGTTACTTATTTCTTTTGATACTTATTTAGATATAAAAAAATGTGTGTTGCCAAAATTATGCTCTTTATGTAAAATCCGATTGTGAATGTAAAAATAGCAATTATAGGAGCAACTGGATTAGTTGGCAGAAAAATAGTTAGTATTCTTAATGAAAGAAAATTTCCTATCTCATCTCTTCATCTTTTAAGTAGGTCAAAAAAAGAAGTTACTATAGATGGTAAGTTGTACAAGACTGAAATATCTGAAGACTTTGACTTTAATAAAGTGGATTTGGTTTTTGGTGCCTCATCTAAAGATTCAGTAAGAAAATTACTTGGGCCTATATCTGATTCTGATGCAATTTTCATAGATAAATCAGAGCTTCTTAGAATGGATAAAGATATACCTCTTGTAGTTCCTGAAGTTAACCCTCATAAAATTAATTCTGAAACCAAGGTTATATGTTCCCCTAACTGTGTTGCAATCGCAATTTCAGTTATATTAAACAATCTTAGGAAAAAAACAAAAATAGAAAGAATGTTTGCATCAATCAACGAATCTGTATCTGGAGCTGGGACAAAGGCTTTAAATGCTTTGTTGAATGAAACAAAAGAGTCTTTGATGTCTAGTGTCATACAGCCTCAATTTTTTGAGAAAGAAATAGCTTTTAATATTTTGCCTCAAGTAGGTGAAGCTCTTGATGATGGAAAATCTGAGGAAGAGTTTAAAATAACAAGTGAAACTCATAAAATTATGGAATCCAAATTTCCTGTTAACATAACTGTAGTAAGAGTTCCAGTAATGGTAGGTCATAGTATTGCATTGCATGTTATGTGTGATTTGGAAGTAGAAGATGCTGTAAAATGTCTGAAAAGTTCTGATTTATTCTCTGTTGCTGATGAGAAAGGTAAATATTTTACGCCTAGACAGTCTGCCAATACTGACAAAATACTTATCAGTAGAGTCAGAAGAGCAAATGGAATTTTGAGCATGTGGGTATGTTATGACAACTTAAGAAAAGGAGCTGCTTTGAATGCAGTACAGATAGCTGAGTTGTTGGATTTTAAGAAAAAATAATAAATAACTAGAAAATAGTTATTAAAGATTTACAAAGCATATGTTTATAAAAACATGTTCATAAAGGTGTTTGTAAAAAAATATAAGCAGTCTTATATTTGAATTTTTAAGCACTTAATAACTTTATGTAATTTAATATCGTATAGTTTGTTGGTTTTATATTAATGGACAATATTATACTTAAGAGAATGTGCTGATAGTAAGCTCTATTGAGCTCTATAGCTTTCAAGGACTTTATTTTAATTCTAATAGAATACGAATCCTTTTCAGAGCTCTCTTTTCAATTTTTGTTTTTCTGTTTAGAGATAAAATTTTCTAACAGTTTTGGTTAATTTACCACACATTACATATTTTAGTTGGAGCTTTGATGTTTACAATGATTTTTAGATTATTTTATTTGATCAGGTATTAAATCTGTATATTTTTTAAGAAACTCTAGAGCAGCTTGTTTTTCAGCAGTTCTTTTCGAGGTGCTTGTTGTTGTGACTATATATTGATTAACTGTAAGTTGTATAGTGAATTGTGGTTTGTGAGCAGGTCCTACTTTTTCTATGGTTTTGTACTTATAAGATGCTGCTGTTTTGTGTCCCCATTGTTGCAGTACTGATTTAGGGTCTAGTTCTTCGAAACACATTGTTTCATCTGGCCAACTAGAATGTATTAGGTCGTTCGCCTTTTCCCATCCTCCATCTATAAAGATTGCACCTATTACTGCTTCACAAGCATCTACCAAAATGCTTTTTATGTCTGATCCAGACCAAAGTATATATTTATCTAATTCCCATATGTTGGCAATCTTTAGAAGAGAGAAGCGATTGACTTGAGTTGCTAGTTTTTCAGCATACTCTTTTTCACTTTTGTATTTTTTATTCCATAGTTTATTGGCTATAGCTAGATTCAGCACCCTGTCTCCTATGAATTCCAACATTTCAAAATCAGATTTGTGAAAGCTAGGGTGAGTCATTGCATGTATTAAGTTTTTTATATTTTTAAAAGAATAACCCAGCTTTTTTTCCAAAGCATTAAGGTGTTTAAATTTCTTTTCCAACTCTGTTAAATCGAACATTTACTATACTCATTAATATACTATAAGGAAGTCTAATAATCCATTGGGACCAAGAAACATTTGCGTTATTTCTGTATTTAGATCCAAAAATAATTATAAAAGGCTTTGCTATGATTCTGTTTTTATGTAGAAAAGATGTGAATGTGAAGAACCTGAAGTCATGAGAGTAATGCATATTGTCACCAATGCAAAAAACATGATCCTTAGGAACTTTGAATACAGGAGTGTTATCTGAAGCTCTGTCTGTATCATTTAATTCTTGCTTCCTTAAAACTTCATATTTTTTATTTTCAGATATTTCAACTTCAAAAACATTCATTGTTGTTGTAGTTCCGTTGTCATGAAGTAAGTTATAAGTACCTTTTTGAGTCATTTTTAAAGGAGTATCATTTATGTATATGATACCTTCTTTTACTTGCACTAAATCTCCACCTACGCCTATTATTCTTTTTGTATATAGTTTTTGAGGTTCTGATTCTAGTGAGAAGCAAATTACTTCTCCTCTCTTAGGCTCTTGCGCAAAGATTGGGTTTTTCAAAAAAGGAAGCATTCCTCCTATAAATGGAATAGACATCCTGGAAAAGCCGTGGTATTTTTTCGCTAATACTATGTCTCCATTTTCCATTGTTCTGGACATAGATTCGGATGGCACTATGTAGTGCTCAATTACAAACACTCTTAGAAAAATCAGAATAGAAATTATGTAAAAAGATAAAGATGTCTTTTTTTTATTATTGTTTCTTGTGAATTCTGTTTTGGAAAAATTACTTGTCAAAATCACTCCTTAAAAGTTATAGGGATTGTATTATTTATTTATGAAAAGTTCTACAACATTTTTGTTTATTTTAATTTATTTATGTACAAAGGCGGCATGCTGATATATAATTTGAATGTGTTTTTTAAGGCATTTGCAATTCCTATTTTGGTTTATTATTTTTTTAAATTCTTTCCTTTTATATTATTTATTATAGTTTTTCTGCTTATAAGTAATAATGCTGGTCTATTTTCTGGAACTAAGAAGTCAGATCAATACATAGATATCGATGACGTAAAAGAAAAGAAATTTGGCTTTAATAGTGATATATTTAATTTTCTAGGTAGTGATATACAAAATAGATTAAGCAGTATTCTTAGTAGTAAAAATATTTTCAGGGCATTTTGTGCGGTATTTGTGATTTGGATTTCTTCAGGATTTTTTATGGTTAAGATGAATGAGAAGGCTGTCGTAATGAGGTTCGGTAAAGTCATTAACGAAGTTGGCCCTGGTTTGCATTGGAAGTTTCCAAAACCTATAGAAGAAACCTTAAAAAGGGATGTAACTATATTGCACAAGATAAACACCTCTTCAGATCTAAAAGATAACTTAATGATTACAAAGGATGAAAACCTATTATTAGTAGATATGGTTATATTTTGGAGAATTTCTAATTTAAAGAACTATTTGTTTAAGGCTAAAAGACCTGATGAGATAATAAATGCTGCTGCTAGTAGCATTATTAGGTATGTAATTTCTTTATATAATACTGAACAATGCTTGACGCTTGATAGAGATGAAATAGGTAACAAGGTTACAGATCTCTTGAATAGAGCAATTATTTCTTATGACATAGGTATAGATATAGTTGATGTACAAATGGGAAAAATAGATCCTCCTAGCTCAGTTATAAGCTCTTACAGAGATGTCTTAAAAGCTAAGCTTGAGAAAGAAACAAAGATAAATGAAGCTCAAAGTTACGCAAATTTCGTAATTCCTTCAGCAAAAGGTGAGGCTGAGAAAATTATAAATAATGCTAAATCTTACTACGTGGAAAAAATAGAAAAAGCTAAAGGTTTAAGTGGTGCATTTTTGAAAAAATATGAAGAAATAAAAAATAACAGAGATTTGAGTTTGTTTTTTATGAATCTAGAATGCATATCAGATGTTTTGCATGATAAAACAGTTTACGTAGTTCCAGGATCAGCTATGAATAATAATTTCATTTCTGTAGGTATGGATAGTTCTAAATTGGACAGCTTGAAATTACTAAATACAGAAAAGTTTTCTGAATATGATAAATCTAGGAAATTAATGCATAAAAAACTAATTACAAAAAATGCTGATAATAAATCTACGAAAAAAGTTTTGTCTAGCAAAAGTAATTCAGTAGATTTTGGAAGTCATGGGTTTGTATCACAAAATTACAATGGAGGTGTTTCGTGAATAAAATTAAATCCTTCTTTACAAAAATCATCTTAGTGCCTTTTATATCATTTTTAATTACATTATGTTTTATATTATTCTTTTGTACATTTTCTTTGCAGGAATCGAACCAGGCGATTGTTAATTCATTTGGTAAATATGTTAAGACAGTACAAGAATCTGGTTTGCATTTTATTCTACCATGGCAGTCTGTAGAAACTTATGAAAAGAGAGTTCTAAGTTGCGATGTTTCAGAGTTAGAAATGACTTTAGGAGATCAAAAGAGGATTATTATAGATATTTTTGCTAGATATTATATTAAAGATCCTGTTAGATTTTATGAAAGCTTAAGGACTTATGAGTCTGCTTCTAAAAGATTAGGAGTGATTATTGCTGGAGAAGTAAGAGATGTTTTGGGTAAATATAATTTGAAAGATGTGATATCCTCTAGGAGAGCGGAGACTATTTCTAAAATAAAAAATAAACTTTTGGAATCTGTTGATTTGCTTGGTATAGGTGTAATGGAGGTACGTGTTAAGAAGATTGCTTTCCCTAAAGAAAATAATGATTCTGTTTTCAAGAGAATGATTACTGAAAGATTAAAAGAAGCGCAAGAATGGAGAGGTGAGGCTTTACGTTCTTATAAGAGAATAAAATCAAAGGCGGATCTTGATTCTATGAGTATTATTTCTAAAGCAGAAAGAGAAAGCGCATCTATAATTGGAAAAGCAGATTCAGAATATATAAAGATAGTTAATAGCGCGTATGTGGTTGATCCAGAGGTTGCAAAGAAGCTTATGGAATATAATAATTATAGAAAAGCGCTCTCTGGCAAGAAAACTTTCTTAATTTCTAGTAAGAGTAAATATATGGAAAGTCTAAATATATGAAAGTTTCAGAGTTTAAACATATGAAAGTTTTAAACCTGAAAGTAAAAAAATAAAAAGTAAATTGAAAGCTTTGAAAAAGCGCATAAGGGATATAAGGATACAACAATGATTTTGAAAAATTTAGTTATTAATGGTAAAGAGATACTTCCTCTAGTAGAAGGTGGTAAAGGAATCTATGCTACAAATGGAGAAAGCGCAGGAGCATGGGCTGCTTGCGGAGGAATAGGCACTATATCTGCTGTATATTCAGACATAATTAGAAATCATATTACTATATCAAAGGGAATAGATGGGTTTAGCGGAGCTACTAGAGCAGATAGGTCTCAACAGCTTGCTGATCATTCTATAGAAGCAACAATATCTCAGGTCAAAATAGCTAGAGAGAGATCTAATGGTAATGGATTAATAAATATAAACATTTTATGGGAACTTGCTAAGACAAAGGAAATCTTGCATGGAGTTTTATCTAAAGTAGGAGATTTGATACATGGTGTAACTTGCGGTGCTGGAATCCCTTATCAGTTAGGTGAAATAGCTGCTAAATACAAAGTTATGTTTTATCCTATAGTATCTTCAGCTAAAGTTTTTGAAGTTCTATGGAAAAGGGCTTATAAGAAATATAAAGACTATTTGGGTGCTGTGGTTTATGAAAATCCTTGGAGATCAGGTGGTCACTTAGGTATATCAAATAGAGAAGATCCTAATAATCCTGAAGATTCTTTGGGAAGAGTGCGAAAACTAAGAGAAACTATGAATGATTTGGATTTAAAGCATATTCCAATAATTTTAGCAGGTGGAGTTTGGAACTTAAAAGAATTCGAGAAGGATTGGATTAATGATCCATTCATGAATCCTATAATGTTTCAATTTGGAACTAGACCGTTACTTACTCAAGAAAGTCCTATATCAGAAGAGTGGAAACAGCAGTTATTTGATTTAAAGCAAGGTGATATAAAAATAAATAAATTTAGCCCTACTGGGTTTTATTCTTCAGCTGTGAATAATGATTTTCTACAAGATCTTCAAGGTATAAGTGATAGGCAAGTTGTGTATTCAAAAGAAATTAATGAAGAATTCAACACACCATATAAGAATATCCGTAGAACAATATATATAAGAGAATCAGATTTAGAAAAAGTTACTTCATGGATAGAATCAGGGCATGATAAAATGCTATACACTCCTGACTCTACAATAGTGTTTGTGAATTCTGAAAAAGCAAAGCAAATTAAAGAAGATCAAATAAATTGTGTTGGTTGTTTAAGCAGATGTAGGTTTAGTAATTGGGATAATGAAGCAGGGACTTCTGGTGAAAAACCTGATCCAAGATCTTTTTGCATATACAAAACTTTGCATAATGTTTCTCATGGAGATTCTGTAGATAATAATCTTATGTTTGGTGGTGATAATGCATACAGATTTGCAGGGGATCCTCTTTATAAAAAGAATGGAAATAAATATATTCCAACAGTAAAAGAATTAATAGATGCTATAAAAAGCGGAAATTAATTCCTTACAATTTCAACCTGATTGATTGCTTAGAACATGAAGGAATTTTTTTTAAAATTATACTCATGCGCACAAGATTTTCTATGATCTTGATATGTTTATCTTTTTACCTACAAAGTAATTTTAGTTTGTAATATTAAATTTCTTAAGTTTATACATGCAAAGTAATACATTATATAATAAAATAAACGCTTAGAGTTTTAACTGAGAGTTTTCTTTTTTACTTGAACTATATTAAGTTTCACACATAGGTTTTTATTAATAAATTTCTAGAAAATATTTTTGTTCTACATGTATGGGTAGGATAGAAGAATTCTGTTTCATAGTATAAGAATATTTTTATACTTATAATCTGAAATTTGTATATAGAGCATAAAAATTATTTTCATATTCACTGTATTGATATTTTTTTATTCTAAGAATATGAATGTTATATTTATTTTTCATTTTAATTTCAAAATTTTATATAATATTTATATTTAAGAATGTATTTTGTTTGATGTAATTAATGTGCAGTGTTTTGAAGATAACCACACATAGTTTTAGTTTGATTAACTGCTTGCAGGTTCTGTTTTTTCTTCAGTTTGCTCAGAGATTTCTTCTTCGCTACCTCTTATGTTTTTCCTAGAAACTACTATGTTCCATTTTCTTTCCATTTTTATAATTACAAAAGTGAATTTTTCTTTAGAAAGTAGTTTAGGATCTGTATTTGCAAGATTTCTTATTTTCAAATCTGTTTGACTGATTGGTAAAAATGCTTTTACACCCCAAGGAAGAAGGTTTACTGTGAATCCTCCCTTTCCTTGGTTTGATATAATTCCATCTATCAAACTTCCTGTTCTGAAAATTTGATCCAAGGCTTTCCAAGAGTTAATGTGTTTTACTTTGGAGTAACTTATAGAAAGACCTTTATGTCCTTCTAATTTGTCTAACCAGAGCTCAATCATGTCTCCTTCTCTTGGAACTTCTCCATGTCCATTCATGCTAAATTCTTCTATAGAAATTTTTCCTTCAGATTTCACTCCTATGTCAACCCAAACATGATCCTTGGTTACACTAATTACAGTTCCTTGAACTATAGCTCTTTCTTGTGGCATAGACATGCCCTGAGCTATTTTTTGTAAATTAGCAATGTCTTCAGCAGAAGTTTCAACATCTCTTTCGTACTTTCTTTGTTTTATATTTACGATCATTACTTCTTATTATGTAATCAATTAAAATTTTATGCAATATTTTAGGTTAAAGTGCTCCAAGATTGCAAAGTTTATATTTTAGTAATATAACTTATTGTCAGGAGTAAATTAATGAATGATTATTATAAAGGAAAAGGTGTGACTGGATTTTTCCAATCTATTAACAAAGTCTTATTAGGTTTTGTTAAGATATTTTTTCCTATAGAGAAAAGTGAAATAAAGAAATATCTTCCTTTAGCTATGATGATGTTTATCGTCCTTTTCAACTACACTATTTTAAGAACACTGAAGGATGGTTTCTTTGTAACACATGTGACCTCTGGGGCTGAAACACTTAACTACCTAAAAGGTGTTGTGGTACTTCCTTGTTCTATACTTTTTGTTATATTTTACAGTGTTTTAATGAATTCTGTAAAAAAGAAACAGAATGTTTTTTATTATACAATAGCCCCTTTTATAATCTTTAATTTGGTTTTTATATTTTTCTTGTATCCTAATAGAGATTTTTTGCATCCATCTATGGATACTATTGTTAGATTACAAACCTCCTATCCTATGTTTAAATGGTTGATGCCTATATATGGACTATGGATATTTTCTATGTTTTATTTCTTCTCTGAGTTATGGGGAAGTTTTGGTATGAGCATGTTGTTTTGGCAGTTCGCTAACAAAATAACAAAAACATCACAATCAAAAAGATTTTATGTTTCTTTTGGTGTGTTAGGAAACATAGGTTTTTCAATGGCTTCTTATATACTTAGTAGATCCATGTCTGGAAAAATTAGCGATGATGTTTTCGATTTGAGATTCAAGTACATAATAGTATCTGTTACCATATTAATGGTTGTATTGGCTGGTATTTATTGGGGAATTAATAAATATATAGTTTCTTCAGATCCAGAATTGGCAGAGAAAAAGCCAGTTAATAGTTCTAAGAAAAAGAAAAAACCTTCTTTAAGAGAAAGCTTTAGAGTTGTATTTTCTTCTAAGTACCTTGGATTGATAATGCTTTTAATATTTTGTTACAACTCAATGATGAACCTTGTAGAAGTTACTTGGAAAAGTCAGATGAGAAGCTTATATCCTATTAAGTCTGATTACACAGCAGCTTATGCAGGTGTACAGCTTGCTACAGGAGTTAGTTCTATAATCATGTTTGCTTTAGGTAACTATATAGTTTCTAAGTTTAGCTGGTCTGTTGCGGCTTCTATAACACCTGTTGTTATGGTTTCTACTGGTGTGCTTTTCTTCTTCTTTGTAGTGTTTGAATCATACCTATCTCCTTTAGCTAGCTTGTTTAGTGTTGGGCCTGGGTTTTTGGCATTCATATTTGGAGCCATACAAAATGTTTCGAGCAAAAGTACAAAGTATTCTTTGTTCGATCCTACTAAGGAAATGACATATATTCCTTTGGATGAAGATCTTAAAAGCCAAGGTAAGGCTGCAGTAGATGTTGCTGGAAGTAGAATATCAAAATCTTTTGGTGGTTGGTTACAGTCTGCTTTGCTTATGATTGTTCCTGGATCTAGTCAGTTTGCAATTGCTCCATACCTTATGGTTGTAATATTGTTAATAAGCGTTCTATGGTTTGTTTCTATAAAGATGCTTTCCAAAGAATATTCTGAAAAAGTACAAGAATCTTAATTTAGTTTAAGATCTCTATGAAATTTCTGTAATTTATTTACATTTTGTTTATCATTCTGGTAAACATTTGGAATCAAAATATATGCTTAGTTTTATAGACTTTTGAGTCTATTTTCTATATCTTTTTTTATCTAGAATGGAATTTATCATATCTAGCAAGCATGAAAATATTAAATTATAAAAACTGTGCTAGTAAATAAAGTTGTTTACAAATAAGCATCATTCTTTTTTGTGGATTATTTATATTATTCTTTATTGCTCTTACTAGCTTAAGGTGTAATGTTCTGCTTATTAGTCTTAATATTTTTACTGTTTTGTTTTGATTTTTTCTTAACATGATTAGAGAAGCGTTTTGAAAATATAGTTTTATTATCCCTTATGAAAAAGAATAAGTTTTCAGTTGGCTTAGGATTTAAAGCTATAAGCAAAGATTCTACGCTTGGATTCGTGATTGGTTTTGGAGGAAGTCCTTTGTTTCTGTATGTATTGAAAGGATTTTTTTCTAATAGATCTTTGAACATTAGCTTGTTTAGATTGTATTTTCCTTGTGTTTTGAAGTATAAAACTGTTGCACATGATTCAAATTTCATACCTCTTTTTATTCTGTTTAGAAATACTGATGCAATTTTTTCTTTTTCTTCTTTCTCTTTTCCCTCTTTCTCTATTATTGAAGCAAATGTTATCCAATCTTTTTTATTTTTCCAGATTGAATATGAGTTTTTAAAAATATCTTCTGAAGCTTTGACAAACTCTTCTTCCATTTTTCTTATTAATTGATTTCTATCTGAGTGTAGTGTGTATACATATGTTGAGTTGTACAGAGTTCCTTCTTCAGGTGTGTGTTTTATTTCTCCAGTTAGGTCTTCTCGTTCTTTCAAAGTGTCATATATTTGCACAGAAGACATGCCCTCAGGAAATGTTATTTTTCTCATAACTTGCTTGTTGAGTAACATATTTAATAAGAGCTGAAGATTGCTTCCTCCACTATATTCACCTCTTTTTATATGAAAAGTAGATATAAAAATGTTTGTTATTATAGGAAATGATAAATTTTTCTTTGTTTTTCTATATCTATCTGATAAGTTTTTGCTGTTTGGTATAATAAATGTTGTTTTTTTAGGCTTAGAAAAACAAAGCAATGCCGTTAAAAAAAATGTACAGTAAAAAGATGTTGACACAAAAAGTGGTAGTTTTTTAGAAAATTTCATTTCACCTGTCTGAATAGCTAGATTCTACATTATTTGGTTTTATTTGTATATTTATAAACACATAAATAGTTTTGTACAGAAACTTATTTGAATTTAAATAAAGCTTTATGTTTGTGTCTTTTATGTCTTTAGAGGTGTTTTGTAATATTATTTTGAGAAGTATTGAGAATAGTAAGATTATTTTACTAAAATATTAAATAATTTACTTTAAAAAGAAGTTTGGTTTCTTTTTTCTCTTATTATTTCTTTATCTATTATCTTTTTCCTTTTGTCATATTTCTTTAAACCTTTTGCAAGAGCTATTTGTATTTTTGCAAATCCTTTCATGAAAAACACTTTTATTGGAATTATTGTGAATTGCTTTTCCCTAGATTTAGAAAATAATGATCTGATTTCTTTTTTCCTTAGCAAAAGCTTCCTATCTCTTTTTGAATCAAAGCAATCGTTCTTGGATAGATTGTTTATGTTCATTCCCAATATAAATGCTTCTTCATTCTTTATCATAATGTGGCTGCAAGATATGTCTCCAGATCCTTCTCTTAAGCGCTTTACCTCTGATCCTTTAAGAGATATTCCTGCATCATATTTGTCTAGTATCTCATAATTGAAAAAAGCTTTTCTATTGTTAAGCATTCATTCCTCCATTTCTGTTTTGTATGTTATTTGTTTTGAATTTTTTGTAAAGCATTTGTGATTTAATCTTTTATTATTTCAATTACCGTATTTGTGATTCAATATTTCTTGTTCTTTTGAGTCTTCGTATATTGCAAACCTCATTTTACTTGTTTTTATTATCCCTCTTTGTTTTAGGATTAGCTTTATTGCAGCAGGATTTGGTATAGAAAACAATTGCTTTGCAGAATTATTCCATAGTTCTTCATTTTCTAGTTTTACAGCTATTTTTGGGCAAATGTTTGCAGTTGAGCTTATTATTCCATTGAATTTATTTTTAATGCATGCAAAGTAATTCTCATCATTTCCGCAAAACCATTTCCATTTAGGGTATTTTGCTATTTCTGAAAAATCAGCGCATTCCTTTATTCCAATTATGTTTTTAAAATCTCTGTACAGCTCTTCGTAATGCTCTGAAGCATCAAATCCTATTCTAGAAGGATTGTTGTATAAAATTATATTTTCATTAAATGAGCATATTTTCTCTGCATATTTGAAAAAAGATTCCTTGGATGGTTTTATGAAAAGTTGCGGTGTGAACATGATGCAATCTGCATTTCTTGCATAATTTATGTCTGTTTCTCGAAAATCAGTAATGCATGTTATAACCTTTATTTCTGGAAAATGTGTTTTAGAAAAATGTATTAGAGAGTTTTTCTCTTCTTTTGTAAGAGTTACTCCTTCTCCTGTTGTTCCAGCAAGGGCTATGGTTTCTATTCCAGATTCTGAAAAATTTTGAATTACATTCCTCAAAGATGCATAGTCTATATTTAAGTGTTCATCAAATGGAGTGATGCACGCTGGTATTACTTCTGATTTTATTTTGTTAATTTTGATTTCTTTTGGCATGTTGCTTAATTTTGATTTCTTTTTTTGCATTAAGCAATGTTTTAAAGGCTCTCAGTATTATTTTTTTTGTTTGTGGATGTTTTTGGTTTTATTTGTGGGTGTTATGTAGATAATGGAACATAAAGTTTATAGAGTATATGTTTGTAGTGGATTGGTAGTTGTTTTATGTTTTGTGCGAACTAAATGCGCTGAATATACATTTATTATTCAGCAGATTTAGATTGTTTTTTTCTTTTTCTCTTTACAGTTATGATTTCTGAAGGAGTTCTGATTCTCTTTTTTACAAAGCTTTCTATTTTCTGTCTAAGCAGGTCTTCGTGATTTGAAAAATAGTGATCTGATTCTGGTAAGTACTCTAGTTCTATTTCAGAGTTGCTCTGATTTAGTAAAGCTTTAGAAAGTTCATATGCATGATTTTCTTCAGAGAATGTGTCTTTCCCTCCAGCTACAACTATACCGTCTGGGCAGGGGGTAAGCATGTTTAGAGAGCTTGTTTCCGCTGTTGGGCTTGCTAATACAAAGCCAGTTATGTCAGGCCTTCTCATTACAGCTTTCATTCCTATAAATCCTCCAAAAGCAAAACCAGCTATCCACGCGTTACAAATTTCTTCATGCTTCGATATTAACCAATCCATGCATTTCAATGCATCTTTTAGATTTTGATCTTCATCTTTTGATATTTTCCCTTTAGATTTCCCTACTCCTCTAAAGTTGAACCTTAAAACATCAAATCCTAGTGCTGCAAACGCATTGAACATGGATTTTACGACTTTATTGTTCATTGACCCATTTTTCTTGGGATCTGGATGTAGTACAAGAGCTACTGACTTTGGTTGCCTGTTTTCTTTTAAAGATTCAAAATATCTCCCTTCTAAAAGTCCTTCTTCCGTGTTTATAACTACAGAGTAAAGATTTCCGTTCAGAGAAAAGGGGTCGAAGCCTTTAAATGATAACCTATTTTTAATAAAATTCACCTTAGTTTAAATTGTATATTAAAATAGCCCAATAATCAACAAAAAGTTAACACTTTAGTTGTATTGTGTCAAAAACCACATTAATTGCAAAACATAAAAACAAAGCAAAATGCTATACAAATTGATTTTAATAATTTTCTCATTGATTTGAAAAGAGAAATAACTTAGAATTTCTGCGTGAATATCAAAGATAAGTTTGTAGCTTTTAACTCAAATGAGATTATTGACAATGAAAAGAATAATCAGAGAGATACACAAGATAATCTTTATGGAGATAATTTTGTTAAAGAAGAAGTCGTAAATCAAAAAAATACAAAACAGAAAAATGTAAGTCAGAAGAAAACAAGGTTTGAGGATTTTTCTTCAGATAAATCTTTTGACTCTGTTTATAGAGAAGAGTCATTTGGAGATGGTGTATATTTAGACTATAGTGCCACAACACCTTGTGATCCATCGGTGGTAGATGTAATGTCTCAAAGTTATAAAATTTTTGCCAACCCTCATTCCATAACACATATGTATGGTTGGAATGCAACAGATTTAGTAGAATCTAGTAGGGCAAAATTCGCATCAATAATAGGAGCTGAATCTAAGGAGATAGTTTTTACATCAGGTGCTACAGAGGCAAATAACTTAGCTCTTAAAGGAGTTATTAGTAATAGAAGAAGAAATGGATTAGAAAATCCACATATAATTACTACAAACATAGAGCACAAAGCAACTTTGGAAACTTGTCATACCTTGGAAAAGCAGGGTGTAGAAGTAACTTATTTAGAAGTTGAAAAGAAAACAGGTCTTTTAGATATAGAGAAACTTAAAAAATCTATAAAAAGTAATACAGTTATAATTAGCATTAGTTGGGTAAACTCTGAGATAGGGGTAATACAACCAATAGAAGAGATAGGCAATATATGTGAGGAAAAAAATATATATTTCCATATAGATGCTGCACAAGCTTTAGGAAGAATTGATGTTGATGTAAAAAAATGCAAAGCAACTATGGTTAGTTTTTCTGCTCACAAGTTTTATGGACCTAAAGGAATAGGTGCTTTATATATCAAAAAAAGAACTAGAGTGGATTCTATTATTGATGGTGGAAAGCAAGAAAGAGGAGTTAGGTCTGGAACTATATCTCCTCAGCTTTGTCTTGGGCTTGCTAAAGCAGCTGAATTCTCAACAAAAGATTTAGAATCCGAGAATATTAGAATGAAAGAGATGCAGGATTACTTGCTAAGTAATTTAAACAATTCAATATCTGATATTTTTATAAATGGAGATATGAATAGTAGGATTCCACATAATGTGAATATTAGTTTTGCTTGTGTAGAAGGTGAAAGCTTGATGATGAAAATGGAAAAGTACGCGATGTCTTCTGCCTCTGCATGTTCTTCCCAAACACTGCAGCCATCTTATGTTCTGTCTGCTATCGGAGTAGATGAAGATTTGATTCATACTTCACTTAGAATGGTTATGGGTCGATACACAACTATGGAAGATATGAAAAACTTTACAAATGACTTGATTGAGAGTGTAAACTTTTTGAGAAATATAAGCCCTTTGTGGGATATGAAGAAAAAAGGTATAGACTTAAAAACAGTTGAATGGCATGATCATCATTAAAAAGAGAGGGGTAGAAAATGCACAAATATAATACAAAAATAAATACTGAATTCCAAAATCCAGCTAACACTGGTTCTATGGATGAGAATGACCCAGCTGTAGGCATGGGTTTTGTTGGATCTCCATCTTGTGGTGATGTTCTTAAGCTTTTTATAAGAATAGAAAACGATCCGAATAAATCTTTAGAAGATCAGGTAATAGTTGATTCTAGTTTTCAGATATTTGGATGTGGTTCTGCAATAGCATCTGGATCTCATTTGACAAAGCTAGTTAAGGGAAAGACATTATCTGAAGCAGAGAAAATTACTAACAAGTCAATTGCAAGTAATTTAGAACTTCCTCCAATTAAAACTCACTGTTCCGTTTTGGCAGAAGGTGCTATTAGAGGTGCTATAGAGAACATAAAAGAGAAAAAAAGTAATTCTAAATAAATCCAGAATATAAAATTGTTTTGAGATCAATTCAGAGGGTTATTTATATTACTAAGAAGAAAGTTATAGCTTTATTTATATAAGTTAATTAACTCTAAGGAATGAATAGTTTTATTTTAGAAAACTGTAACAAAAGTAATATAATAAAGATAGAAGTAGAAAGTTCTGCTAAAAAATCTATATACTGATGAAAAATTCATAACAAAATCAGGAAAGAATTGTTTTTGATTTCCCAGTTTTTTTATATACATTCAATAAATTATTACCAATATAAACCATACATCAAGTTAATTTTATTTCCCTAGAACTACCTAATATGTTTGATTTTATTTAATAAACCTGAATCTTTTGAATAATTTAAATAAATATAACTTTATTTAAATTTGATTGTTTTTGTATGATGAAAGTATCTCTACTTGTAAATCTTATAAGTCTTGCTTTAATTTTAATATAATTATTTTAGAAATACCTTTTCTTTTTTCTTTTACAGCCTCGAAAGACTCATGATTAAAATCATGCTTTTTATGTGACCTGATCACATAAACACAGTCATTAGAGCACATCTCAGAGTTTTTAATTGACTCTAAAACACTATTTGTTTTTTCATTTTTGAACGGTAGATCTATGAAAACTGTATCTATTTTAGGTACATTTACTTTGACTTTTACTATATTTTTGTCTATCTTTTCTGCATTCGAAACAAGCCCTGTTGCATTTACACCCCATTCTTTTATGGTGCTACAAACATTTCTTATAATTGGTATGTTGTTATCTATAAAAATACAGAATTCAGCACCTCTTGAAATAGCTTCTAATCCCATAGACCCACTTCCACAGCATATATCTGCTACATTTTTTATTTCATGCATGTGCTCTAATGTGTCGAATATCATTACTCTGGTGGATGAAAGAGGTGGTCTAGCAGGATTCAAGACAGGTATGGTTTTCATCTTGAATTTTCCTCTGTTTATTTTAGGTACAGACATATTAAGCGTTAAATGAACTTCCGCAAGCGCATTTGCACTTTTCATTTGGGTTTTTGAATATAAAACCTGCAGATATTGCTGTTTCTTCAAAGTCTATTTGTGATCCATTCAAATGCCCCATTGAATCATTAGGAATAAAAATTCCAACTCCATCTATTTCTTTAACTTTGTCTTCACTTTCTTCAAATATGTATTCCATTTTATATTCAAGTCCAGAGCATCCACCTCTTTCTGTCATGATTTTTATTCCAAGTGGCATAACATTTTTTTCTTTGTAGTAATTATCAAAGTTATCTTTAATAGCTTTAATAGCATTTGCAGTAAATTCTGGCGCTACAAAATCCTCTCTTTTAAATGGTATATTTTGGTTGTAAGTGTTTTCAGTTGAGCAAGACATGTAATCAATCCTTTCATTTTATATGTATTTTACTAAAAACATGAATTAATTAACACTGCTGAAGCACTGTATTTAGTGTTATAAATAGATTCATGGCTGTTTATCTTTGTATAAAGAGCTTAATTAATATTTCATGATAGAGGGTGTGATTTATTGTTTATCATTGGATTCCAGTATGTTGAGTTTCATTTTTTTGTGTAGGAAATAAAAATATAGCCATCTATCACTAACAAAGCAACATTAACTCTATATGTTATATTTATTTTATTGTGCATTTTTTGAATAGAAATTGGTTATGTTTTTTATTACCAGATTATTTTATATTTACTACTTGATTTACTAGACAGTAACTTATTGATTCTTTCATGTGTAGTGTCTCTACGCTTTCTGACTGATCCAGATCTGCAATAGTTCTTGCTATTTTAAGTGTATTATAATATCTCCTGGAAGAGACTCCTCTTTTTTCAGATATTATGTTTAAGCAGTCTATAGCACTTTCTGTTATATTCAGCATCTTTATTTCTGATGAGTTTATGTCATGATTGAATTTAAATTTGCAGTCCTTATATCTAGACTTTTGAAAATCTATAGCTTTTTTTATACTTTCTTTCATTTCAAAGCTAGATTTAGACTTAGACTTTGAGCTGCTTAGCTCCCAAGGTGCAAGTTTAGGAACTGATATTATGATTCCGAATCTATCCCATATTGGTCCTGGTATTTTTGATATATAATCTTGATGGCATTTTGGAAATTTAGAACATATGTTTTTTATGTCATACGCATTTCCACAACTGCAAGGATTCATAGCAGCTATTAAATGAAAACTAGAAGGGTACTCTATTTTAGAGTTTGCTCTAGAAATATTTATTTTTCCACTTTCAAGAGCCTCCCTTATTCCATTTAGTACATCAGATTTCCACAGAGAAAGTTCGTCCATAAACAGTACTCCATTATGGGCTAGAGATATTTCTCCAGGCTTACACTTGTATCCACCTCCTACCATTGCAGACAAAGAAGAATTGTGATGAGGGCTTCTGAACGGCCTGTTTTTCAGAGAAAAGCTCTGATTAGATATGTTTGACATGCTATATATTTTATAAACTTCTATTGCTTCGCTTATTTCCATATCTGGTAGAATTGTACTTATTCGGCTTGAAAGCATTGATTTTCCTGCTCCGGGTGATCCTATTAACAAAGCGTGATGCCTTCCAGCAGCAGCAATCTCTAGAGCTCTCTTTATAGATTCATGTCCTTTTACATCCTTAAAATCTAAGCTGTTTTCAGTTTCTAATATCTGCATCTTCTCTGGTTCTTTGCAAACCTGCGTTCCATTGAAATGGTTTATTATTTGGATCAGGTGTCCTGCTGCTATTACGGGTATATCAGTTGCAAATTTACATTCTGGTCCACACTCTGCAGGGCATATAATGCCCTTATTGTTGCTTTTTGCATGCAAGGAAGCAATTATAGATCCTTTTACATTGATTATGCTTCCATCTAGACCTAATTCTCCCATAATTATCCAATTACTGCAGACATGCTCAGGTATTATTTCCAAAGCTGCCATTATGCCTATTGTTATTGGTAGATCATAATGATTTCCTTCTTTTGGTATGTCTGCTGGAGACATATTTATTATTATTCTTTTTGCAGGCAAGGCGAACCCTATTGACTGCAAAGCAGCTCTAATTCTTTCTTTAGACTCTCCTATTGTTTTGTCCGGAAGTCCAACTATATTAAATGCTGGCAATCCTCTGCTGATGTGAATTTGCACTTCGATATTCACAGCATCAACTCCTTGAAAAGATACCGTATGTGCTTTAATTACAGAAATAAATCACCTTCATTGAAGAATATTATCACATCGCAGAGAAATACAAAACATTCAAACAAGTAATCTTGAAATAAAAAATAGCTTGAATTGGATATTATGTAAATAAAATATAGTAAGCCTCGTGATTTTAGTAAAAAAAACACAATATACATGTAAATTTAATTTAAATTTGCAGAAAATTTAACTTAAATTATTTCTTTTTTATATAACTGATACTTGTTTTGCAATTAAATTTTTGTAGGACTTGAAATATACTTATCTGTATTTATAAAACATTGTTACTATCTGACATCTCTACTTATTGTTACATACATTATGAGTAAAGTTTGTAGTTTTTTATATAACCTTTTATATATTCTAGAAATTATTTATCAGAAATAAATAAATTTTATAACATCTAAATAAACATGATTTACATTTTTGTAAAAATTATATGTATTTATTACAATTAGAACAGAACATTTAACCGTACTAGGCTCATATAAATTACTAAATTTAATAAAAATGATTATATTTTACTATATTTATTTATTTATGTAGATCTTTGCTGCGTTCAAGATTTAATTTATTTAATGACCAAAACCAAGCATAGAAGACAATAATTATTAAGAACAATAAATAAGGAGCAATATTTATTTGTGAAGACTGAGGTATTAATATCAATAGAAATGCTTGAATTTGTCCACTTAGAGATTTTGAGAATCTGCTTCCAACTACATCTATTGCTGCTTTACCTTTTGTCTTAAGCTCTTTATCTAAAGGTATGTATGCCATTTCTTTAGTTTGATCAAAAAGAGAATATTTCATGCTTTTACTAGTTATATTATGAATAGTTCCTGTAAGAACAGATATGACTACAATTGAAGCTCCTAAAAAGGTTTTAAATCCTATTATTTTTAAAATTATTGCTGAAAAGAAAAGTAAGGAAGAAACAAGCATTACTACTGGTGTTATTAGCGCGGATCCAAACCAATTTATTTTTTTGAACAGTATATTCGAGAAGAATGCAAAAAATATAGTTGAATAACCAACTGACTCATTTACAAAAGCATAATAATTCACAAAAGCTTCTTTTGATTTAGTGAAGTTCCTTAATTCAGATTTCCATGTAAGTTCTACCATGCTTATGCTGAAATTATAGCAAAACACTATAGCCATTATATAAGTTATAGTTTTGTTTTGGAAAATGATCTTTATGCTTTGTCTTAATGAGAATTTTGATTTCTTTGATTTGAAATTAACTTGGCTGTGGAAAATTTTATTAAATAAGAAGTAAAAAAACATTATAAAACAACATGCTATGCATACTAAATATATAACTAGTCTTAGTTTCTGGTCAAAACTGCCAAGCTTACTGTTTATTATGTATTTTATAGATTTGCTTCCTATGATAAGTCCTATATAACCTATTGCTGCAAAGGATCCATAAAATCTTTTGCTTTCTTCTAAAGTTACTACTTGGTTTGCGAATTGCCAAAATAAAAAGCTTATACACATGCTGCACCATAAATCAGCAAAAGCGTAGAATATAGAATATATCCACAGTGAGTACATTGGTAATATCCATTTTAATCTTGGATACAGAGCTTTGATTTGTTTTATTTCAAGCATGTTAGGGTGCAAGGTTTCTCTATTTGGATAAAGAACTATATTGAAAAACAAGAAAAATAATAAAAAGAAAGATATTGTTACATAGAACATGTTTTTAGATTCAAAGAATTGGGACAACTTACCGTAAGCAGACATAAATAATATTGAAAAAATAACAACAAAGAATTTTAGAAAGTTTATTACTTCTGCTCCAGAGCCTTTGTGTGTGATTATTAATGTGTCTTTGACATTCTTCAATATAGTGGTGCTAAAAAGCATAAAAAACATCATAAATGCCATAGGAAAGAATTTTTTGAATTCTGATTTTTTAACAGGGAATAGGTTTTTGGATAGATTGCTTAGTGATGAAAAAATACGTCTCTTTGCTTTGCAATCGAAATTAGGGTTTTTTATGAATTTATTAGGGTTTTTTATGAATTTATTTAAGTAGTGTTTAATAAATCTGACTACTTTTTTATAAAAATTTGTTTTTATAAAACCTATAAAAACATGAATAAATCTAAAATTAAATTTTGTTCTAAGCAAAAGTTTAGAAATCATACACCTAACATCATTAAAATATTTTAAAAGCACTTCTAAATGAATTGTTATACACGCAATTTAAATATGCAATAGCGTGCAGTAATTTTAATGCTATAAAATAATTACGAAATCACTATTAAAGTATATTTAGTAGAAATTAATGTCTCAAAAATAATGTTAGTGTTGATCATATTGTACTTTTTACATTGATTTAAATCTAATCTAGTTTTTTATTATAATTTCTTTTGCTTAAGCTTTATTTAATTTAATTGTAATCTGTTTAACTATATAAAATCATACTTTTTCTTGGGTAAGACTTATTTTATACTTCTTAAAATTATATTTTGGTATACAATATATGAATGAAAATAATTGTTATTAATAATATAAAAGGTGGTACTGGAAAATCTACTATAACTGCAAATTTAATTTCTTCTCTAATAGACATTGGGCATAAGGTGTGCAGCATTGATTTAGATTCTCCGCAACATACTTTATTTAATTATGTTAATAACAGATCTGAAGACTTGCCTTTAATGGAATGTGAAACAATGGATTACAAAGGGGATTGTAACGAAATTAAGAACAAAATAGATTCTTTAAGAGAAAAGTATGACTTTGTCTTTGTAGATACCCCTGGAGGGGATTTTGAATCTTTAAAAGATATTTGTATGATGGCAGATATTATAGTTACTCCTATAAGTGATAGTTATTTAGACTTGGATGTAGTTCTTCAGATTAAGAATAAACAATCTTTTATGCCTGGTTGTTATTCTAAAATAATTTGGGATATTAAAAAGAAGAAAAGCCAAGACAGCAAGAACTTAGATTGGGTTATAGTTCCGAATAAATTTAATGTCAGGAAAACAAAGAACCAAGAGAGCGTATATAAATTACTTTCTAAAGCTAGTCCTGTTTTGAGTGGAAGAATATCTAATTTCATAAAAGATAGAGTGGTTTTTAAAGAGCTTTTTAATAAAGGGAGAACAGTGTTTGATTTGAAAAAATCTGAACTTACTGTTTCAAGGGTTGCTGCTAAGAATGAAATTAGAATGCTATCTAAATATGTGCTTGGTGAGATTTGAAAAAATATCTTGTATCCAATTTAAAATTTGTTTAAATTTTACTAATACTTAGGTTTAATGGTATTGAAGCTTAATAGTATTTAATAAAAATCAGGTCTATTAGGTTTATTAAAGTATATTAAGAATATTTGTAACAAATTAAACTTCTATACAAATATGCTTGCTTGAAAAACTCAGATTGTAATTTAATTCTTTGCAAAACAACCCTATTAGGTAGAAATAAGTGTTGTAACTGCATTGAGATTCTTGTTTTAGGCTAAGCGCATCCAATTCTACATTTTGTATTTCGAAATGTGTCTCTATTTTTTTATCTGAAATGTTTATTTCTCTATTTTGTTTTTTCTTATGTAAGATGAATGCTAGTAAAATAGTTATATTTGACAAGAAATGTCCTTTTGGAAATGAATCTACATTCCATTTTATGTTATCCATGTTTTCGTAAGATATCTGCTTAGCTGATTCCCATTTTAAGGATTCAGATGCCACAGCTCTGAACACATTTATACTTTTTAGCAAGTTTGAAAAAGCCTTTTTTGCATTTTCTATGTTGTTCTCTTCTAAATCTATTTGCAGAGCAGCTATAGGGCTTATTATATCATGATTTATTTTTCCTATAACTTTCTGTACTAATGGAACTGTTTTGATCATAAGGAATATTACATGATAATGCTTAGTTTATTAATAGTTTTTAGTTAAAAATTTAGCTGTTCAAATGGTGTATTTAATTTTTTATATGAAAGAAAATAAAAACTATAAACTTAAATGTCTAAAAACTAAGATAGAAGGTAATAATATTATTACAAAAGATTATCTGTATTCAGCAAATTAAGTAGTTATTTTAAAAAATTAACTATATTCTAAACAGAACAGCGAAAGATAGTTTTAGGCCTTTATCTTCATAGAAAAGTTGGTTGTTTGATTTTGGTTCTTCTTCTATCTTTGCTTTTGAGAAAACATTTTGACCTACAGATCTCATTAATCTTATTTCAGCTAGTAATTTGAAAAGTATGAATTGTACTGCAACACCTACATTCTTGTTCCAATTCCAAGACTTTTGGAAATCTCCAGATTTGATTCTTTCTTCTGAATCTGAATCTATTTCATAATAACGTCCTGTTACTCCAGTAACAAACAACGCTCTAGCAATTCCAAAGTTAAGCCCAAAGAAAACATGGTGAGAAAGTACGAAATTTCCAGTTTTAAGATTTAATTTGGTGTTTTTTATGTCACTTAGATTGACTACATCTTTTTTATTTCCAGACAGACCTACATCAGAAGAAACTCCGATAGCAAACAAACCTAGTCCTTGAGAAAGTTGATGTGAAAAGGAAGTGTTTATTTTTGATTTTATTCCAGAGGTATTTATGTCTTTTAACAAGCTCTTTATATTTAGATTTTCTGTATCTAATTTTATTTGCCCTATTGGAGCTATTTCAGTGAAATTCATGCTGAACCTTGTTCCAAAATATGATGCCATTGCACCTGACTTGCTAGGTGTTATGTTAGAGAAAAACATAAACATCATGAAGCAAGTTTTAATGTAACTTGAAATATATTTTAATGATAGAAACTGGTATATTTTAGTTCTTACTGGAAATTTAGATTTTATAGACATAATTTATTAACCTCAAAGACATATTCTAATGATTTTATTATAGAAATTCAATCTATTAGATCATATCTTAAAATGCTAATTAGATATATTTTAAGTGTTTATGTTTTGTTATTTTGTGTTTTATTTCATTATTGTCTTGCATAAAATTTTCATGAAAATTAGAATTGGGAATGGAAGATCAAATAAAGGATTCTTCTAGGGTTTTAGTCTCTAGAAAAGATAAGTTTCATGAGATGTTTATGAGCTCAGAAGGGTTAAAGGATTCAGAGATATGTGTGTTATGTATACCTGACTTATTCGGGGATTGTTCTGACTTTATTGGTTTAAAAGAAAAATTGTCTATAGATTTTAAAGTTATATCTTTTGATTTCTTAGGGCATGGATTAAGCAGCAAAGCCTTGGAATATTCTTATAATGATTTTTTGAACGATACTTTGCATATAATTTCTAAACTAGATTCTAGAAATATCTTCATTGTTGGAATGGGAGTTGGTGCATCGATCTCATGTGACTTGATTTCAATGCATAATAATCCTTTTATAGGTTGTGTTTTACTGGATGCAGATAAAATATTTGACCCAGAGTTTAAATTTAAGCTCCCTGATATTGGAGAATTTACTAACTTCAAAGATGCGAAAAATAGCTTAGATTTATCTAAGCACTGCTCTGAAGAAACAATAGGTAAAATTGTATGTCAGAAATATAAAGTTCAAGAGAATAAGTTCAGAAGAGCTTTAGATGATAAGCTAGGGAAGTGCTTGGGTCAATTTTCAGGATTTAGCTTTGTTGAGAAAACTAAAAATATAAAAACACCAGTGCTTTTTATGGGAGATAGTGTAAATTTCGATTCAGAGCTCATACAGTATGAAATTTCTAAAAATATTAGTGATTTATATGATCCTGAAAATATAGATATAGTTTCTAAATGGATAAAAAACATAGCGTTAGATCCATGTACTGTATTAAAGTGCTGGAAAAATAGGATTTAAATTAATATTGAATATATTTTACTTAGGAAAAAAGACTCTACGTGGTAATTATTTATCTTTTAACGATAGTAACAACGAAGAAATAAAAAAAGTTCAAGATTCTTTCGATCTAAATAGATTGGAAGCAATTTTGGCGTTATCAAGGGTTGAAGGAATAGATAAGTTAGGAAACATACATAAATTCTTAAATGATAGAATTTCTGCGTATATGCAGAATGTAACCTTAATAGATTTTGAAAAAGCATTAGAGAGAATATACATAGCATTAGAGAAAAAAGAAAAAATATGTATTTTAGGTGATTACGATGTAGATGGGATAACTTCTACTGTAATGTGGATGGATTTCTTTAGAGCATATGGAATAGAGGTTGAATACAGAATTCCTAATAGATCAGATGGGTATGGACATGATCCAGATGTACTAAAATCAATTGACTGTTCTTTGTTTTTAATACTTGATTGTGGAAGTAGTCAGGATTTTTATGGAATACAAAAAAACACAGCAAATAATAGTAAAAAAGATATTTGTATAATAGATCATCATCAAACTGCAAATGACCCGAACGTATATGCGTTTGTAAACCCTAACAGAGCTGATTCTGATATTAGAACACAGGAAGAATACAAGAATTTATGTACAGCAGGGTTATGTTTTATATTTATTTATAAAATATCAGAAATGATAGAAGAAAGAAAAAAGGTTAGACAAAACATTTCTCCGAAAGTCTTTATGGACTTAGTTGCTTTGGGAACAATAGGAGACTGCATGAAGTTATCAGGTTTGAATAGGGCTTACGTAAGGTATGGTTTGCAAATTGTTTCTCTAACCAAACGAATAGGTTTACGTTCTCTTATAGATAATTTAGGATTAGGCAATATAGCAGCTGGAGATGTGGCATTTTATATATGTCCATGTATAAATGCAGCAGGAAGAATACATTCTTCGGGATTGGCTGTAGATCTTTTGTTTACTAAGGATAGTGTAGAAGCTGAGAGATTATCTAAATCATTAATATCTTTAAATACAAAAAGAAAAGAAATGGAAAAGAAAGCTTTAGACGAAGCATTGGTTAAAGTTTATAAAGAAATTCATAAAGAAATAAAGTTCATGGATATAAATAATAATTTAGAACCTGATAAACAAAGAGACTCAGAAGAAGAAAAGATACCAGAGAGAGATGATGCTAATAACGAACCTAATGTAGATAGCAAACAAAAATCTGATAATGAGTCTCAGTCTGTAGTTATAGTTAGAGATAAGGATTGGCACCCTGGTCTGGTTGGTATTATTGCTGGGAGAATAAAAGAAAAAGAGAATGTGCCTGTGTTTGTTTTTTATAAAATAGGAAATGAATGGAAAGGATCTGCAAGATCTGTTAAGGGTTGTAATATAGGTGCTGTGATTCATGAATCTGTACTTAATGGATTGGCAACTTCTGGAGGAGGTCATGATATGGCTGGTGGTGTTGCTGTAAATGATGAAAAATTTTCAGAATGGAAAAATTGGATTAATCAGAAAATACATAAAATGAACCTTGTTCCTGAGAAAATAATTAATATAGATGCATTTCTGAATTTAAATGGATTGAATATGACAAATGTTTCAAAGATTACTCCTTTTGGAATGGGAAATCCATACCCTAAAATTATATTGTCTAATGTATTGATGTTATCAGTTATGGAAAGAGGAAATCATATTATGATCAGTGTCAAAGATGAGAAATACAAAAGAACTTTCTGGATGTTTAATTCTAAAGAAATAGCAAAGGATATTTTAGAAAATAGATATTACGATTTAATACTGAGCTTGAGCGAGAAAAAAAATCATAATGTTATAGATATTCTCAAAAGGTAGAATTTGCTTTAGTAAATAATAAAGTAAATAAGGATTGTTTAAGTTTATATAAATTTTTTATAGTGTATATATTTTGTTTACAAGACATAATTATCATGTAAATTTTCTTATATTTATGTTACTTTTTGTTAGTGAAAATTGTAACTAGATTTGCCCCATCTCCGACTGGATTCTTACATATAGGCGGAGTGAGAACTGCTATTTTTAATTGGTTGATTGTGAAAGCCAGCATTTTAAAAGAAATAAATGGAAATAAAGAAATCAGCAATTCATTTGAGATAAATAATAAGAATAGATTGGATTTGGAATCTAATAATTTCAATGAAATAAATGAAAATACAAATAAGAGTTATAAAAGCAATTTTTTGTTAAGAATAGAAGATACTGATATTCAGAGATCAGATGAAAAATACATCAAAGCTATATTAGAAGGTTTGTCTTGGTTAGGTTTAGATTTTGATGGAGAGATTTTTTTCCAATCTAAGCAGAAAGAAATTCATATCAAAATAGCACATGAGCTATTAGAAAAAGGTTTAGCGTATAAATGTTATTTATCCAAATCTGAAGTTGAAGAAATTTCAAAAACAGGTGATAAATCTTTACTAAGAAAGTGGAGAGATTGTAAAGAAATAGAATCTAGCCCCAAGGAATCAAGAAAATATGTAATTAGATTTAAGATGCCTGTTTCTGGAAAAGCGATATTAAATGATTCTGTAAGAGGTAAAGTAGAAGTTAATTATGAAGAGCTATATGATTTTGTGATTTTAAGAGAAGATATGACTCCTACATATTTATTTGCTTGTGTTATAGATGATCATAAAATGGGAATAACTAATGTTGTAAGAGGGGATGATCATCTCATAAATACGTTTTCCCAAAATGAAATATATAAATCTATGCAATGGGATATACCAAAATACTCTCATATACCTTTGATACATGATGAAGATGGAAAAAAGCTTTCTAAGAGAAATTCAGCAGTAGATATAAATGATTACAAAAGGATGGGAATACTTCCTGAGGCAATGTTTAATTACTTGATTAGACTAGGGTGGAGTCATGGAAATGATGAGATAATAAGTGTAGAGCAAGCTATAGAATGGTTTTCTTTGAATGGGATAGGTAAGTCTCCAGCCAGATTAAACATGGATAAGCTTTTGCATATAAATTCGCATTACATTAAAAAATCAGATGATGATAAGTTAGTGGATTTAATAAAAGATTACTTAAATGACAAAGAGAAGAGTGGTATTGTTCCTAAGAATTGGTTGATGATTAAAAATGCTATTTCAGAATTAAAAATTAGATCTAAAACTGTACAAGAATTAAAAGAAATGTGTGTAAATTACTTTGGGTACAATTTGCCAATCTACAAAAAAGAAACGATAAGCATGTCAGAAGAAGTGCATAGATTCTTACAGAATTGGAATGCTTTTGATGAAGAGGGCTTAAGAAGAGAGATAAAAGAATCTGGATTAAAGCTCAAGGAAGTAGCTCATGCAATACGATATGCCTTTACAGGAAGTCAGGTTTCTCCAAGTATATTCCATATTATGAGTATATTAGGACCTGAACTTTCTAAGTCTAGGGTAAGTAATTTTTTAACTATGTCTGACAATATAGAAATACAAAGAAAAAATATTTGATTGAGTTAAAGTGAAAATTTTGTTATTTTTTAAAAATATTTTTAATAGTGTTTATTTTAAGTTTATTGGTAAATCGAATTTGGGTAAAGAACCAAAGAAATTAGATAAGAGATCGAAAAGAACAGTAGATTCTGAGATAAATAAAACTATATTGAAGTTTTTCTTAAAAAAGAAAGTTTTATTTACTTTGCTTGCTAATTTGATATGTATATTTCTATACATATATATTAGAAAGCTGCTAAATGAATGGTATTTAGGTTTCTATAGCATATTAGGAAGCGGTTCTTCTACAAATATTTATAAATATATATTTTGGTATTTATTCTATAGCCTTTCTAGTGATACGATTCTTAGCTCAATAGAGTTTTCTAAAATGAGGCTCTCATTGAACTGGAGAGAAAGTATAGTTATAAACTCTATAAGAAAAATGTCTCCATTGAATTTTAAAAATGTAGAATACGCTAGTCAAAAAATATCACAAGATAGTGAAGAATTCACAACTTTGTTTATGAACCTAGCTATAGATCTTACTTTAAACATTCTCTTTTTGGTTGTGTTTATGTTTATTTTGTTTGATTTAATTAATAAAAGTATTTTCCTAATTATTTCGATAGTTATTTGTCATTTATTTTTTTCTAAAATGTTATCAATTTTAATGAAAAAGCTAAATTATTACGGAGATCTTAATGAGTCATATGAAGCAGACCTAAGAGAGAAGACACATAACTTACACAATAGGTTAGATGGATTGTACAACTTCAGGAAGAAGAAAATATATATAATATTTCATAATCTGAAGGAGAATTATAAGAAATTTATTTTACAAAAAACTAAATCTATTTTAACAAGGAAAAATATAGATAACATAGGAACAATTTTACCTTACTTATTTATTCCTTTCTTTAGGAAAGATAATTATGGAGAAATAATGAGAACAATAAATGCAATAACAATGTTGCAATTTAGTTTCTTATTTTTCGTGAATAATTTTGATAAGTTTTCTCAATGTATAGTTGGGTATAGAAGATTAAAATCTTATTTGATGGCATTTTATTTAGATACAAATGTAATAAAAGTTTATAATACAGAAGATGATGCTGGTCTCGGTAATGTGCCTATAAGTGATTCTGAGATGCACATAAGAATAGATGCATTTTCCCCAGATTATCAAGATAACTTAGACCTCTTAAGAAATAGTATGGGTTTTAGGAATCAGGAAAGCGCAATCACATCAAGTAAAGGTAGTTCTGTAGATAAGTACAGAAAAATAAATAAAGAATGCGTTGAGAGCCTACTACGTAAGGATGGTTCTAATAAGCCATTGAATTCATTTTTAGAATATAAGCAGGGTTTAAAGCTTTTCTCTGGCAGGAAAATTTTTGATGAATTCTGTCTTAATGTCTCTAAAAAAGAATTTGTTTGCTTGTACGGAAAATCTGGTTCTGGAAAGACTACTTTTGCAAAGATAATTAGCACAGTTTATGAAGCAGAAGGATATATGTCTTTCAAAGGAAAAATAAGGGTTTTGATTAGTGCAAACTCAGATTACTTAGATGGAATTTCAGATTATAGTTATGGCAGAGAAAAAATGGGGTTGTCTGAAAATTGCTACTCAAAAGGAGAAGAGCATAAGCATATAGCTGCTGCATTGATATCTGAACAGCCAGATTGGGTCATATGGGATGAGTTTGGTTCTGGACTTTCATCTGCAGACAAAGAGTATGTATTTTGTAAGCTTAAAGAGAACTTGAAGAACTCTGGAGTTATACTCCTTTGTCAAGATAAATTTAATTTATGTGATAAATTTAAAAAACTTTCAACTAAAAATTGTGCTTCTTAATGGTTTTTAAATTATGTTACTTGAATATGTGGTGCTTGCCTGTATAATGAGGGGCTGGTAGTGAAAGAAGGATTATGTACGAGAAAATAAAATCTAGAATAAAGCTATTGTCATATCCCCTGATGTCTGTGGTAGCTTCATCTTTGTTGTTTTCTATAATGAAAACAATTTCCAGAGATAAAATTCCAACAGAGCAGTTTATGCTGATAAGACTTTTGATATCTTCATTATTTTTTATTCCAATGTTTTTGAAAGTTAAATCTATTAAAACAAAAATAAACAAATTGCATTTTTTGAGAGCTATAGTGTTATTTTCATCCATGATAATGACGTACGAAGGGTATAGAAATATCCCGTTTGTAACATCTAGCGCTTTGGGAATGACTGAACCGATTTTCATATTCATTTTTTCTTGGGCTTTTTTTAGAAATAAAATTTCTTACCAAAAAGTTTTAGGTATATTGTTTGGATATATTGGTGTTCTTGTTACTTTATATCCATTTGATCTATCCATTAATACGTTTTATAGTGTAATTCTTTTATTAGCTAATGTTTTGTCTGCTATTAGCATGATTTTGATGAAAAAAAGCCATAACAAAGATGCGCCTGAGGTTGTGTTGTTCTACTCCTACTTTTACCTTACAATGTTTTCTATTATATGGAACTTGCACGGTTTGTTTTTTAGAGATGATTTCATTTTGATGGATTTTGTATACTTGTACGAAAATATATGGAGGGTTGTTTCAGTTTGTTCCTTAGCTGCTGTGAATACTTATGCAATTATATGGTCTATCAAGAAGCTTGATCCAATATCTTATTCTTCTGTTCAATATTTGAAAGTAGTCTTTTCTGTTATTATAGGATGGGTTTTTTTAGGAGAATCTTTGGTTTTAAATCAAATTCTAGGAAGCCTTATTATAGCTATTTCAGCAAGTATAATGTATTAAATAGAATTGTATTAATAGGCTCGAAAATAAATAATAAAATTTAATTACAAGCATATATAAATGTAGTTAAATATAAATCGATTGATTTAAATATAAGTAGATTGATCACTTGTTTCTAGTTTGTAAAAAGAAATATATAAAATTACATTTATTCATAAACCTAATTCAAATAAATAATAATTTCAATTTATTTTATATATGTATTTAAATAAGTGTGAATAGATATTAGATATGAATATAAATTTAAGCGCATAAGCTTATACCTATTATATGTTTATTGTTTGTGCTGTTTTAGCTTGATGTGCTTGCGGAAGCTTTTTGTTCAGCTTTTTCCATTGATTTTATAATTCTCTTTTTGTATCTTTGGCATTCTTCAGTTAGATTCCTTTTTTTTGATGTGATTAGAAAATTAATTATTCCACCTTTTTTCTCAATGGTTCTCATTCCATGGGCAGACACTTTTAATCTGAATTTTCCTATTAGAGGATTTTTTGTAGTTAATACATGGATGTTTCCTAGAAAATCTCTTTTTGTTTTGTTGTTAGCGTGACTAACATTATTTCCACGCATTTTTTTCTTTCCTAAAATTGCACAATAACTCATAAAAGATATGATGCTTCTTAAATTGAAATAAGTCAATAAAATTTCCATTTTTTAAAGAAAAATTTCCATTTTTTAAAGAAAAATTTCCATTTTTTGAAGAATTTTTTTAATTATAGTTATATTTTGTTTTCTAATTTAAAGCTAAGCTTTTTAATAAAGTTATATCTTTCATATTTTTAGTCTGCTTTCTTTAGCTCTACCCAGTTTATTCCTTGTTGTATCCAGACTTTACCTACTAGCATCATCCTGTTTTTGTGCTGATCTGGGTTCCAAAAAATCACTTCAGATAGACTTCCACTTATATCTTTCCCTGATACTTTATTGATCATAGATTCTGTGTATTGATTTGGGTGCCTATAAATAATCAATGTAGAAAATGCTTGATGCTCTTGATTGCAATCTTTATTAGATTCTGCTGCTTTAGGTTTCTCTGCTATGTAATCTTCGAATTCCATTCCTGACACCAAAACTGGCTGTAATTCCTGATATTGATCTTCTGTTGTTCCATGAGGAAGAAATGTCCTGAACTTCCAAAACAGCTCGCTGAGAACCTCTTGTTCTACAACATTGTTAGTTTTTAGGTAAATTCTTTTTCCTAGTTTATATAATTTATGCATTAATGAGAAAATATATTTGACATCATTTTCGTTTTCAGTGTAATAGGATGTTATTTTCATAATGCTACTATTAAGACCTTTCTAAGAAATCTTGTATCATAATTACGATTATTGATCCAACAGACAAAGATACTACAGTTACAGAAACTATCCAGTTTTTTAAGCATATGAAATTTTCGCTAGTAGAATAAAGGCTTAGTAACACAAATGAGAATTCACTTACCTGGGATAGTAGCGCAGATGCAAGCATGGAATGTATTCTTCTCCATTTCAGATTTATTAATACTACGTAATTTATTAGTATTTTAAATAAAGTTATGAAGATCACTACTGCAAGTATGTTGAATATATTCTTAGCTATAAATACTGTGTCAAATAAGGTCCCTATATATACAAAAAATGACATCATAAGGATTCCACTTAATGGCATGGAAAAGGACAGAAGGGCATTCTTTGGTCCTAAATTTCCTAATATAAACCCACATATGAATGCTCCATAAACACCAGATAACCCTACCAGCTCAGATACCTGAGCGAATCCAAAGCATATTGCAATAGTTGCTAGTGCATTTATTTCTGGATTTTTTAAAAATGCAGAGTTAAAGAATTTGTTTAAGAACTTTAAATTCGATCTTGATACAAATATTACGCATACAATCATTATGAACAATGAAAAGAATAGTTTAGAAAATAGGACATAAATTGAGCTCTTGAAGATTATGCTTTTAAGAGTAATTATCATTGGAGCTAATGCTAAATCCTGGGCAATTAATATGCTAATCACTAAAGATCCTACTTGGTTATTAACTTCATTTTTATTTTCTAGTAATTTTACTGCTACTGCTGTGCTGCTTAATGCAAAGAAACATGTAAAAAGAGCTGTCATTCCAGTATCCATACCTAAAAGTGAACCTAACAATTTAGCTGCAAGGAATGAGGATAGTATCTGCACAAAAACACATATTAATGATGTTTTCCATACTTTTTTAAATTCGTATACATCCAGTTTTAATCCAACTGTAAATAACATCAATATCATCCCGAAATCACCAATAATCCTAATTGGCTCTGTTTCGGTTATTAGTTTTAACATGTGAGGGCCTAATGCTATTCCTGTCAAAATATATCCTATTACTGGAGGTTGGTTAGATGCAGCAAGAAATAGCCCTATCACAGCGCAAAAAGTCAATATCAAAGATATTTTGTCTAAAGCTACAAAACCCATGCTCTTATAGTACATTTGATATAATTAGAAAGCAATTTGTTTTTTTGTATTTAATGATGAATTTTTAACAGAATTTCTTTTAGGAAAAAGATAAAAATATTATTTAGTTATTTCTGTTTATAACTAAAATTAATGATTGTACAGAACTGAAAACTGACTTGAGAAATCAATTATGTTAAATAATACTTGAGGCAATATTACCATTAAAGTAAGCGAATATGCAATGTTATTTCATTATTTTGATAGTAGTTTTTAAATTTGGCTTCATATAAAAGTAAGCAAATAAAAATATTTTGTAATCTTAATAAATTATTTACTTTTTTATTATCTCCTTGAAACATATCTTTATAAGGAGTATCTTCAAAATAACATGTTTTCTTTTGTAAAAATTGTAAAAAAAATAATTAATTGGGTTTCTAGAGTGCTTTATAGAATTGTATTTTGGTTCAGGTCCAATGAAATAGACAATCTTAAGAGTATTGCTAAAGAAATAGATAAAAAAAACTATAGTGATTTAAGTGATGAAGAGCTTGCTTTGAAAACACAAGAGTTTAAATCCAGATTTGAAAATGGAGAGAGCTTAGATAGCCTTTTAGTTGAAGCTTTTGCTGTTTCTAGAGAAGCTTCTAAAAGAGTTTTAAATGAAAGACCATATTTCGTTCAGCTTTTAGGAGGAATAGCTCTCCACAAAGGCATGATTGCAGAAATGAAGACAGGTGAAGGTAAAACTCTTGTTGCAGTTGCTCCTGCTTATTTGAATGCTCTTGCTGGAAAAGGTGTACATGTAATTACAGTAAATGACTATCTAGCTGAGAGAGATTCAACTTGGATGGGTAAGGTGTTTAATTTCTTAGGAATGTCAGTTGGATGTATACACAACAATATGAGAGATGAAGAAAGAAAAGTAGCTTACAATTGTGATATTACTTATGGAACAAATAACGAATTTGCTTTTGATTATTTGAAAAATAATATGAAAATGTCAGAAGAAGAAATTTATCAAAGGGATTTGAATTGTGCAATAGTAGATGAGATAGATAATATACTTATAGATGAAGCTAGAACTCCATTAATAATTTCTGGCTCATCTAACCACTCTTCTGATTTGTATGCATGGATTAATACTTTGACAAAAAATCTAAATGAGTCCGATTATCAAAAAGATGAAAAGCATGGGACTTGTCACCTTACTAGTGATGGTGTTAAGAAAATAGAAAAAATGCTTACTGATGATGGAGTAATAGATTCAGGGGATACTATGTTTGAAAGTAGAAATGCTACTTTGATACATCATTTGAATCAATCTATGAAGGCTCACTTCTTATTTAAAAAAGATAAAGATTACATGGTAAAAGATGGACAAGTATTTATAATTGATGAATTTACAGGAAGAATCATGTCTGGTCGTAGATATAGCGATGGGTTGCATCAAGCTTTAGAGGCAAAAGAAAATGTAAAAATCCAGGATGAAACTAGAACTCAAGCTTCCATAACGTTTCAGAGATTTTTTAGGCTCTACAATAAGTTATCAGGAATGACAGGAACTGCTATGACTGAAGCAGAAGAATTTGACAAAGTATATGATCTGAAAATAGTTTCAATACCTACAAACAAGCCAATATCTAGAACAGATCTCCCTGATGAAATACATGCAACTTTGTCAGAAAAAATAAAAGCTGTAATAAGTTTGGTGAAAAAATGCAGTGAAAAGAAACAACCAGTTTTAATAGGTACATCTAGTGTTGAGAAATCCATGATTTTTTCTAATGCACTTAGAGAAGAGAAAATAGCTCATAAGGTTTTAAATGCAAAGAATCATGCAAATGAAGCAAGAATAATAGCTGATGCTGGAAAGCTAGGAAGTGTAACTGTTGTAACTAATATGGCTGGTAGGGGTACAGATATAATGCTTGGAGGTAATGCTAAAATAATTGTTTCAGAGAAGATAAAAGATTTAGAAAACGAATCTGAGATAGACAGTATTACAAAGCAGACGATACAAGAAATAAAAGAAGAAAAAGAGAAGGTAAAAAATACAGGAGGTCTTTTTGTTATAGGTACTGAGAGGCACGAAAGCAGAAGAATAGATAATCAGCTTAGAGGAAGGGCTGGAAGACAAGGGGATCCAGGTAAATCTAAGTTCTTTTTGTCTTTAGAAGATGATCTGGTAAGAATTTATGCTGGTAAAGTAAATACTCTATCTTCAAGAATGAAATCTGAAGGACCTATTACAGGTAGAATCGTTACTAGACTTATAGCAAAAGTTCAAAAAAATATAGAATCTCATAATTTTGACCTAAGGCAGCACGTTAAGAAATATTCTGATGTACAGGAAGAGCAAATGGATAGCATATATAGATATAGGATGGAGTTATTGAAAAATTACTCTAAAAATATTTGGCTAGATTTAGTAAAAAATTCTATAGAAAAAATGATTCATGATTTTCTGCTAAAAGATGAGGATTTAAGTGCTTTATCTAAGGCAATTAAAGATCATTTTAAATTGGATATAAACTTTGATGAGATAGAATCTAATGAAATTACAGAAGAGTTCCTGGTGGATTACATTTTTACAAAAGTAGAAAAGTCCTTTGAAGATTACATTTCTGAAGATGAAAAGATTTTGAAAATGAGTAAAATAATTGCACTTACTATTTTAGATGAACATTGGATAGATCATGTTGAGAAGCTGAATTATATAAAGCAAGGAATAGGTCTCAGAGCTTATGGTCAGAAAGATCCTTTGGTAGAGTACAAAAAAGAAGGCATACATGCTTTTGAAGAGATGCTAGGTAATTTCTACTTGGATTCTGTAAAAGCATTCTTTCATGAACTTTCTGCATAATTTTTGAAATCTAATCTTTCCTGTTTTGTATAGTTATTAACCCTAGTTATATAAATAGTTCTTGAGATTTTTATAATTTCTCTATAACTTTGATGTGTTTATAAGTTCAATGTATTCATAAATAGTATTAATTAATGATATAAAGATTGAATAGTATTAGGTGGTATAGATGTTAAAATTAAATGAAATTATAAATCTGAAAGACTATAAATGTTTAGTTGGGCTAGGGAACATAGGAAAAGAATATGCTAGCACAAGGCATAACTTAGGTTTCGTTTTTCTAGATGTTATGAAGGAAAAATTTTACTCTAGTGATTTTAAGAGTAATAGAAATTATTCTATTTCAAGTTTAGAGATTACTATCAATGAGGTGCATGAAAATATAGCTCAAGAAAAGAATAGTATATCAAGTGAACCTAAATCAATTAAAAATAATTTTACAAAAAACTCTGATCAGAATAATTTTCCAAAAGTGCAAAAGAAACATCATATAGATTTTATAAAACCATCTACATATATGAATAGTTCTGGACTTGCTGTTCTTTCTTATATGAAAAATAAAAATGTGAAGCCTGAGGAGGTTTTGGTTGTTCACGATGATCTAGAAACAGATGAATATGAAATAAAAATTAAACATGGAGGTGGGACAGCTGGTCATAAGGGCTTAAAAAGCATCACTTCTGCTATAGGGAGTGAGTATTCTAGAGTTAAGGTTGGAATAGGGCATCCTGGTCATGGAGTGGCAGAGTTTGTTCTTAAAGCAATTAAGATGGATAAGTGGAACATTGCGATAGAAAGATGGATTGATTCTAATATTAAGCTTGATTGAGCTCTGATATTAATTAAATTATTAATGACATTTAATGCCATATAAATTTTAATGCAATGTAAATATGTTAGATAAAATTATTTTCGAATCTACTGTATGTATTATATTTTTTTTGTATTCAGAAACCAATTACAAATCTTTTAGGTTGAACTTAGTTTAAGGGTTAAATTAAGATTGTTCTTTTGGTTTAGAAGGAGCGATAATTGTTGCTAATGTGGTGTTAGGCTCTAATTTCATTACTCTTAGATTCTCAGGAATTGAAACATCTTTAAGTTTTATAGAGTCTCCTGAATTCTTTCCTGTCAAGTCTATTTCTATAGCACTTGGTATTTCAGATGTTAAAACTTTTACTTCTACTTTTCTGACAAGGGGGTTCAAAATACCACCCAATTTTATACCTGGAGACTTATCTTTGTTTATAAATGAAACTGGAACATTTATATTTGCTAATCTAGATGGATTTAGATCTAGGAAATCTATGCTGATTGGCCTTAGATGGATTGGATGGAACTCAACTTTGTTTATTATTGTTTTGTATTTATTCCCATCTAACTCTAGATCTAGTTTTTTAATCATAAAGTTTTCTTCAGAGAATAACTGTGAAACTTCTTTAAAACTTATAGATCCATGTACGGATTTTCCATTTGAATGTATTGAGACAGGAACATAGCCCAATTTCCTAATGTTTTGTGCTTCCAAAGTTCCGAAATTTTGCCTAGCTTGAAGTTTTATCATATAAGTAAAAGATTACATCGAATATGAGAATAATTCAAGAATTACAATATTTGTATTTTAGCTTATTTTTTCAATTAATTTTTTTAATATTAATCCGAATAAATTATCATAAGGAAGATTAATTGTAATAAAATATTAAATTAAGGAGGTATTCCAAAACTTCTTTTAGTTAATCTATACAAATATTATGAAAATAACAGGCGAGTAACCGGAATCGAACCGGCGACCTCTAGAACCACAACCTAGCGCTCTAACCGACTGAGCTATACCCGCCATGAATTAAGAATACATAACATAAAACTCATTATCAATAACTAGAACGAAATTTGTAGGAGGTTTACCACATTCAAGTTGTAATTTTTTTTAATATTAAGTTGATTTAGATAAAAAATAGTTTTGTGTTAGTATCTCTCTGTGTCTAATTTAGTGATAGTTCTAGTTGGTCCATCAGGTTCTGGAAAAACTTCCTTATCCTGTATGCTTGTAGATTTTGGTTTTTATAAGCCAATTACATGCACAACTAGGTCAAAGAGAGATTCAGAAAAGCATGGAGTGGATTATTTTTTCCTATCTGAGTATGAGTTTTTGCAAAGAAAAGAGCTTGGTAAGCTTGCAGATTGGGATAATATTTTTGGCTGTTGGTATGGAATAGAGAAATCTCAAGTAGAAGATATAAATAAACCTATAATTCTAGCAGCTAGCTACAAAGGGGTTGAGAATCTAAAAGAAAGTACTAACAAAAAAGTTATTTCTGTTTTCTTAAACCCTCCAAGTAAAAATGAGATTGAATGCAGGATAAATGATAGAGATGGATCTGTTTGTAAGGATAATTTGAAAAAAAGAATGACTTCTTTTGATTCTGAAATGGAAAACATGAGTAAATGTGATTATGTTGTTTCTACAGATCAGGCTATTGAAAAATCACTAGAAGATATATTATGTATACATAGTAAATTTGGATTAATATAGTTTACAATCGTATCAGTAAAAATCAGATATAGAAGATATTTATGTTTTTTGTACAGAAAGGAGTTTGGTTTTGTATAATTTTTCTGTTTTTAGTTTAGCAATGGTTAGTGCAATGGTATATACTTTGCCCGGTCATACTTTAGGATATTGGCTTGCAGATTTGAAGGTCAGTAAGAAGGCGTTGGGGTTGCTTAGCATATCTTATTTTATTCATGCTAGCAAAATCCTCTGGGTGCCTTTTTTTGAGAGAATTAAAGTTCCATTTTTAAATAAGATTCTAGATATAAGATCTAGTTGGATTTTCTTAATGATGATTATTCCTTCTATAGGATTTTTTATACTTAGCTTTAGAAACCCATTACAGAATCAATATATATTTGTAAGTGTAGTTTTATTGAGTGTATTTTGTATGTCTACTATGGATCCGCTATTGAGAGCTCATTTCTATAAATTGAGTAATGATCAGAATATAAAAAAGATACTTACTCTAGGTAATATTGGATTTAGAACAGGTTTGTACTTAGCGTTAAATATTTATGTTTTGATTTCAAATTTTGTGTCATGGAACGTGATTTATAGAATAAGCTCTTTGTTTATGATTGTTGCTTCTTTTACAATTTTTCTGTTACCTAGAGAAAAAGAGGAAGAAGAGTCTAACTTCAGCTTTAAGGAAATGTTTATAGAACCCTATAGAGATTTTGTTTCTAAGCATAAGCAGTATCTTGTTTCTGTTATTGCGATTATGTTTTTATTTAGATTGCAGGATAAATTAATATCTCCCGTATTTTACTGTTATTTCGTAGAGTTAGGAGAATCTTTAAGAGGAACAATCTCAGCTCAACATATGAAATACTTGTTTAGCGCTTCTAAAATTATAGGAGGATTTACAGCAATTGCTGGGTCCTTAGCAAGTAATTACTATCTAAATAAATATAGTTATAAATACAATTTTTTTATCAGTGCAATTTTGCATTCGTTAAGTTGTTTGCCTCTTCTTTTGTTAAATAATTTCTTGCAATCTCAATATCTAATTGTAGGTGCTATATTAATAGAAAAGACAATCAGGGGATTTGCTAGCAATACGTTTTATGTTTATCAAACAAGCTTGTGTTCGAAGAAATATGCATCTTCTCAATTGGCTTTGTTAAGTCTATCTGAGTCATTTGGATCAGCTTTAATTGGATCATGTTCAGGGTATGCTGCCGAATACTTAGGATGGAATTACTTTTTCATATTAGCAGCTTTAATTAGTTTGCCAGTCTTGTTATTCTTAAAGGCTCTCCCTAAAAACTTGGTTGTCAAAAAATCTAAAACTTAATCAGTTATTTTGTATGTTTTAAATATTTTAGCTTTGGTATAAACACTTTAGCTTTGATGTTTTTGATTTTGTGTTGAATTAATGCAGAAATCATGAATCTACAAATAAATTTGAGTTTAAAAGTTTAAGTTATTAATCTTTTTTGGATCAGATTGATATTTATAATAATCTGAATATAAGTGTTTTTGGTAATATTGGGTTGTAATTAAGGTTGTAATTACAAATTAAAATATTTATACATATGCTAGCGTGCTAATGAAAATATATTTATCTAACGTTTTGTGTAATGTAATTTTGTATATGTAATTTAAATTCCAAACGCTTCTTCTAAAGACTTCCATTCACTTTTTCCTATAGAAGTTCCTTCTCTGCTTACTTTCTCTCCTTTTATTGCTTTTTTAATCACTTCAATTGCATTTGCAGACAAAGACATTTGATTGAAATTTGTAAACGCATTGTAAACCATAGGGGTCCAGAGCTTTAATATATGTTTGATAGTATCTGAATATGCTTTTATTTCTTGCTGAGAGTGGTTAGAGCTGCGTAACATTACAAATCTAAGCAGATTGTTTAGATCTATTTTCCAGTAAAATTGTGTGTATATGTTGGTTGGTAAAATTCCTCTTGCTAATTCTCTTGCTACTCCTTTTTCCAGTAGAGACAAATACGCTTTATAAGATTCTGTATTTAGATTATGAATCATATCTTGTGATTCTTGCTTGATGCTGTCTTCTAACTCTAAGCCTCTTGCTTGCTTGTTTGTCTTATCTTGTCCTTTGATATCTTCTTTATTAGGCAAGTAAAAGCTATCTTCCATTTCTGAATACCTAGCAGAATATTCATTTACATTAGCAGTTCTATGTCTCAACCATTGTCTAGCAACGAAGATAGGTGCTTTTATATGTAGTTTTATCTCACACATTTCGAAAACAGATGTATGTGCATTTTTAAAAAGATAATTTATTAACCCAGCATCTGAACTCTGTGTTTTTGTTCCTTTTCCATAAGATATTCTCGCAGCTTGAACTATAGAAGAGTCATTTCCCATATAATCTATAACCCTCACAAAACCTTGATCCAATACTTTTATTTCTTCAAATAGTATTTTTTCCAATTCATGAGACATAGCTCTTTTAGTTGTGTTTTCCATAATATCACTCATCAAATATATTAAATCATTATTATGTGTCAAAAAAAACAGAATTTATGATAAATTATTAAAATTTGAGAAAATTATTTGTGTAAAGTTTTTTTTATAGTTAGGGTAGGGATGAAATTTACTGTTAGCTTCATATTACTATTTTCTAAAATCCACTAAATATATCTTTGAAATGTCTGCCTCTTTGTTCGAAATTTTTGTACATATCCTGAGATGGTGCGCCTGGAGAAAAAATTATATTTATTTTATCTAAGCTAGTTTGTTTTTCTTTTTTTATGTTTATTTTTGAATTCTCACAATTTTGCTGTTTTGCAATTTTCTGATTTTCAACTATTTCTTTTATATTTGTAAAAATCTCATTCAGATCTTTTTTGATTTCGCAGTTTATTTCGTTTTTAAAAATTTCATGCATTAGTGAAGAATTTTCACCGAAGAAGTATGCTTTTTTTATGTTTTTAAAAGGAAAAGTTTCTATAGAAAATCCAGCTTGCTCTGTCTCAGTATTGCTTAAGATCCCCTCTGAAAATTCTGCCTTTTCTTTATGTTTTCGTGAATCTGTACCATGCAAATCTGCGCTTAGTTGATTTATACTTAATTGGTTTTGGTGAAGTGATTTTAAATCTCTTGTGAGCTTCCCTCCAGCTATCCAGATAATATTTGTGTACCCTTTTATAATGTGCCTTGAGCATATTAAGTTGGTGCTTTTACTATCATTTATTATTTCTCCAATAAATTTACTTTTGTGTGCTAATTTCTCTCTTCTGTGCTCTAAAGGATTTAACTTTGCAAAGCTATCCAGTATAAAGTTAGGACTTAATCCTAGAATCCTACATGCAGCATATGTGCATAGATTTATATCGGTTATATTAGTAGATTCACTGGTATAATTTACATTTTTGTTTGTATTTATATCAGCATTGATTTCATTAGAATCATTGCTAGAGTTTATTTGAAGAACTTCCTGTCCATTTTCATATATTTTCCCCATTTTAAAACAGAAATCTGCATCTGTTTCTGAGCAAGACATGGTAAGTATTTCTGGGACTTTGTGTAACATTTCTTTTGAATTTGTGCTTTCATTTTGATTCATAGGCTTATTTGATTCATAGTGTTTAGATAATTTAGATAGTTTTACGTTTGAGTGTAAATCTTGCGTTAGGTTTGGCTTTAGAAATTGCTTTGCATCACTTAGTAGTTCATAATCTAAAAGCACCTTTTTGCTCATATTCATTAAATTGAATTTAGCATTTCTATAGTCTTTCAAATTATCATATCTGTCAAAATGATGTGGTTTTATATTTGTGATTATTCCTAAGTCAAAATGAGCATTTTTTATAGTTTCAAGCTGATAAGAAGAAAGTTCTACAATCACATTATCTGATTCTATTGAAGAACAGGAAATGCCTATGTTTCCACAATGTATAATTTTGTCTGGATTGTTTTTCTTTTCTGAGGTTTCTTTTAGCTTTGTATCTTTACGTTTTTCTTTTTCAGAGATATATAATTTCTCATAATGTAAATTCATGATTTGGGATATATTGAGAACACTAGTAGTTTTGTTAAAGCTTCCTGTACATCCTATAGCCTGTCTGATTTTGTTAAACTTAAATAATAAATCCACTTCATTTAGTTTTATCTTTGAATCATACAGAAATTTATGGCTTTTAATACCAGGACTAAGAACTACAAATTTAATTTCAGGTTCATAGGAATCATCGAACACTATGGTTCCTGGATATTTTTTGTGTACAAGCTTAGTTAATTCCAAATTGTCATCCCAGATAAATATTTTCTTTTGTAGCTTTGTAAGAAGCTTTACAGCTCCTAAGTTAGAAATGCCCAGCCCAAGGATTAAATAACCACTCATATACTGCGATTATACTTAAATTTTTGTAGTCTATATATGCTAATAAATATTTTGTCAGTATTTATCCAAATATAACTAATTTAATAATGTGTGTAAGTATTTAAAAGGCTAATTCAATAAAGAAATCATTAATGCAATGAAAGAAAGAAATAAAGTGATTTTCTTGGCATAATATACAATTTCTTTTTCTGTATAATGTTTTTCGAAGTAGTGATGTATAGGAGTTATTGGGAAAATTCTTTTTTTGAACAATTTGACTGAAGCTATTTGTAAAATCACAGATAATGTCTCCATAATAAATACTCCTCCTGAAATAGCAAATGTCCATTCGACACCAGATTCTAGAGCCACTCCAGACATGAACGAGCCTAATAGCAAAGATCCAGTATCTCCCATGAAAATTTTTGCTGGATTGTTATTGAATCTCAAAAAAGCATTAATTATGCTTACCATACAAAAACATAGATATGCATTTTTATTAGATATAAATCCTAGCAATATAATACATATCTTAGAAACATTCCCAGCCAATCCATCAATTCCATCAGTTAAGTTTACAGCATTTGCTGTTCCTACTATTACAAATACTTGCCATGCTAAGCTTAGAAAATTCAAGTCACTGCTGCTTGTAGTAGAAATTTTATCTATATATGACAGATTTGATAAAGGATTTACTTTTCTAAATAGAATCACACAAATAGAAGCAGTAATTATTTGTAATAAAAATTTTGTTTTGGCGCTCATTGCAGAATTTTTTCTATATTTTACTTTTTGTAAATCATCTATAAATCCTATTGCTGCAAAGGATACTGCTAGACATACAGGAAAAAGAGATTGCATAGAAAATATTGTTAACTTTCTAAAGATTATAAAAAAAGATGGGCAAAATGTATGCAATAAATTTTTCATTATAATTATTAGTAAAGTAGAGATAAGTAATGATATGAGCATAAACACACCGCCAAAAATTGGTACATTCTTCTTGTTGTGAGCTTCTATGAATTTAGATATTGGTTGCGAAAATTTTGCATTATTACTCTTGTTTGACAGGAATGCAGAAATAGAATATCTGGTTAATAGGTAAGAAAATATAATAGGAATTAAGTATATTGAGAATGATATAAAGAAATTCATAGCAGAATCTGCTGATACTTTAAATGGCATTAGTCTTTTTGCTGCCTTTGTGATTTCATTGGTTAGTTCTATAATAAAACTGGAGTATAAAAACATAATTACTGCCCTCTTTCTATAAAATTAGACATAAAACTATCATTGCATAGCTATAGTGTGCCAAACAGAAAAAATTATATTTATATCTTACAATTAAATTGTTTTAGTGCATATAAACTTGTTCTGAATTATTGATTTGAATTGTAAGTTGTAGAGTATTTGTAGAGTATTTTTTCTTATGGAGTGTTTATTTTATGGAATATTTACTTTTCTGCAAATCTTCTATCCATTGAGTTATTTTTTTTATATCAGTCGAGTTGCTTCCTTTTGCAAGAATCACATCTTTGTCTTGTATGTTTTGTTTTAAGAAATGGCATATTTGTACCCAATCTTTAAAAATCATTCCTTTTTTAGTTTTCCAAAGATTTGGTGTTTCTTCTAAAAGTATTAATAATCCTTTGAAATTTAAATCTAATTCATGATATTTCTGAGTATGCTTTCCTAGCTCTTTCATTTCTCCTATTATTGCTATTTTTCTTATATTTTCTTTTTTACAGTTATATATAGAAAAGCTTTCAAGTTTTGATAGGGAAAATTGTAATGACATTGGATTGCAGTTATAACTTCCATCTATTAGAGTGATTTCTTTGTCATCGAATTTTATTTTTACTAAATTATTTCTTCCTTTTGGTGTTGAATAACTTTTGATATTTTTTCTTGCATGTTTTAGCTTTTCTTCATCTGATATCTTTAATATCGCATTGTGGGTAAAGTCTTGATCTGCTAAAGAATCTAGGGTTTTGCTTTTCAGGTCTTCTTCCTTAATTACAGAGCAATTTAAAGTCTCTATAATAGCTTTATTTGTATCTTTTGGTACAAATGTTATTTTTTGTGTATGTTTTGCTATTTTGAGCTTTTCTGATCTTATGTGGTTTACATTCTTGAAATTACCAATATGAGCTGGACCTATGGATGTTATTATACTGTAGTGTGGTTTTATTATCGCAGATATTTCATCCATTTCGTTTGGTTTATTAATTCCAAGCTCAAGTGCTAAGTATTCAGGTTCTTTTTCTATACTAGACAGAAATATTGCTAGTCCAAGTATAGTGTTATAATTTCCTGGAGTGCCTAGTATGTCTTTTTCTTTGAATGCACACAATATTTTCTCTTTCGTTGATGTTTTTCCACAGCTTCCAGTTATTGCTAGTATAGTAGATTTAATTGAGTTTCTTAAGTTTATTAATAATCTAGTCAGAACTTCTTCTGTATCTTTTGTTAGTATTTGATTTTCTTTTATTAATTCTGTCTTATAAACCAAGCCATGATTAAAACTGGCATTGTGTGGGCTAAGCTTAGTATGAGTGTCTTGAATAGATTCAGGAGCAGGAAATGCAATAGATATAGGCTTTGAAACAACAATATAAGAAGCTCCTTTTTCTAATGCTTCTTTAGCAAAATCATGTCCATCATTTATTTTTCCTTTTATGCAGAAAAATATATTCCCAGGTTTAACTTTCCTGCTATCTATTTCTATTCCAGAAAACTGTTTAGATGGATAAAATCCAAATGTCTTGAAAAAAATCTCTTTGCTAAATATCACTTCTTTTATTGAATATCATGATAATGAAGTTTTGTTTAGTGCATGTTTAATTTAGTAAGTTTAATAAATGGGCCTGACAGGAATCGAACCTGTGACAACACCGTTATAAGCGATGCGTTCTAACCGCTGAACTACAGGCCCAACAAAATAAATATTATGCTATAATTGCAAAAAAGAAAATACTAAAAATATGAATTGGTCTGTTGGAAGAAGTAGAAAATTAAAAAAAGCAATTAATCAGGTAAATCAGGTTACTATACCTATATATAGTGACAATAAATATATCAGAGATTATTTTGATTTCGAAGATGTTTGTAATGAATTTGATAATGAAAGAATTTGTGTTGAGGACTCTGCAAATGTTTTAGACATATTAAGTGCTACAAATACTATAAACAGATCAGAGCACATGCTAGAAGGCATAAATTTCTATAAAGATTTGGAGAAAAGATCTGAGCTGTTTTTGGATTTAGGTTTCGGATCTGGTGACAGCTTGATGCATCATTTAAAGAATTCTGACGCACTTATTTTAGGTTGTGAGATATTTAAGCCTGGGATTTATGGGGCAGTAGAGAAAATAAATTCAATTTTAGGTGAAGTAGAAGCTAGAAAAGCTTCAGAAAGAACAAGGCTATTCCTTGCTTTTTATCAAGATATATTACGAAAAGTTCCAAATGCTTCTGTTGATAAAATTTTTATGCTTTTTCCAGATCCATGGCCTAAGTTTAAGCACAGTAAAAGAAGGTGTTACAATTTGCCTAACTTGGATTTGCTTTTGTTTAGATCCTTAAAAACTGGAGGTAAGTTTATTTTTGCATCTGATATAAAAGAAATTGCTGATGGAATGTATAGAATGTTATGTGATATAGATTTCACAGGTGGTTCTTTGGCTAGATATGAGTGTAAAAATATTTCTGAATTTGAGTACAAAACTACATATGCTAGAAAAGCATTTTCTAATGGTAGGAGTGCATATGTCATTGAATATACAAGATAAATTTACATTTACATTAGACATAATTAGAGTTAATGATAATTTTCGTGTTACACAGTCATGTTTTATGATATTATGCTGAGATTTAATTTTGATTTAGAAAGATTTATTTATGAAGTTTAAAAAAGTATACATAATTGCTGGTTCTACTGCGAGTGGCAAGTCTGCTTATGCTGAAAATTTTATAAAAGAAAAAAAAGCAATAATTAATTCTGATAGCAAGCAATTCTATAATATAATTCCTACTTTATCCGATATTCCAAAGAATCTCGAAGATCATTATATGTATGGATCTTACGATTATTCTGAGCAGATTAATGTAATGAAGTGGATTAGAGATCTTAAAAATCTTTTGGGAAACTTAGATAAGCAGCCGGTAATAGTAGGAGGGACTGGGTTGTATTTAAAAATACTTACAGAAGGGATTATACCAATACCTGAAATAGAAAATGATCCATTGTTGAGCTCAATGTCTAATGAAGATCTGTATGCGAAATGTATTTCTTTAGATGATAGTTTCAAATTCTTTATTGGTGATAGGTTCAGAATGATAAGATATCTTAACATAATGATCTCTACTGGTAAGAGTATTTCATGGTGGCATAAACAGAAAAGAACTAAATTAATTGATGATGTAGAATTTTACAAAATCATGATTTCATCTGATAAAGAAAAAACATTACAGAAAGCGAAAAAGAGAATAGAATTTATGTTTCCAAGGGCAATTGAAGAAGTTATAGAAGCACAAAGATTACAAGAAAATATGCCGCATCACATAGAGTCTATCATAGGTTTTAGGGAGATAAGGTCTTACTTAAATAAAGAAATAGGACTTGATGAAGTGAAAGATAGAATGCTTGTCAGGACAATGCAGTATGCAAAAAGACAAAGAACTTGGTTCAGGTGGCAAATGACATTTGATGAAGTTATATGAAATTTTATAAAGCTGTTTAGTTTATAAGTCACTTTGTAAGTAATTTTATTTTTTATGCTTGAAGTTTTTCTTAAAAACAATTAGATAACTGTTCAAGTTTAATTGTTAGTGCTTCAAGAGCAAGGAGAATAAATAAAGTTTAATTAGTGTTATGTAGTGGATTTAAAATTATATAAGGGTGGTTGAATTTTACAATAATTAGTATCAGTAAATATAAGCTAGGGCAGTCTTTATGAGATACAGGGAAGTTTGTTAACAGTTCATATGATTCAAGGATATACTTTTGCGTAGTTTGCTGCCAATGCTGCGTAATTTTGTACGTATTTCTTTCCTTCAAACTTTATATCCAAAAGATCTAATTCATTTAATAAATCTTCAATTGTAATTTTTGCTTCATCTGTGCTTGCTTTTGGCATGCTCTCTGATTTTATGTCGCTAGAAGAATATGTTTTTTGTTCTAAGCTTGTGGTCATTTCTTTTCCATCGCTTGCATCTTCTGAGTCATTTCTAGAATGAAGCATGAAATATATATCCAGAATTTTATTAGTTGTTTCTAATTTCACATTTGCTTCTTTAAGTGATTTATAAGATTTTAAAATTGCTTCATTTTCCGCTTTTAAGCTTAATTTGACCAAAGGTTTAGATTTTGGAGATTCTTCTGTAGAGCTGCTTGAGGGTTCATTAGAGTTTTGAAACATATTTAATAATGTATTGTTTTTATATGTTGATGTTCTCTTGTTGGATCTTGAATCTTCATTTTTTTCTGATTGTTTAGAGTTAATCATGTTCCAGAATTTTTCTTCCCAATCTTTGAAAAGATCCAATGTGTATTCATCTTTCTTTTCTTTAGATTCCAACCCTTTTAGAAAAATTTGCGCTGTCCATTTATGTGTATACATTTCTGAAAGTTTTGCGGAGTAGTCTAGTAAGTTAAGCTCGATCTTTGAGCTCAATTCTTTCTTAAGGTCTATAATGCTTTCAAGATCCATTTCACTATTAAATTCAAGCTTATCTTTAAGTGTTGGAAGCTTCTCAAGACTTTTTCTAAAAGTAAGAAAGTTAGCTTTAAGAATTGCATAGGTCTTTCTGTGTTCAGAGGTATTTATTTGTATCTCAAGGTTTTTAATAACCTGTTTAGTGCTTTCAATATATTCTATATTTTCAAGATCTACTTTGTATCTTTCATCTAAAAGTTTAAGTTCTGAGCCAATATTCTTGTTTTTTTCGATATTTTCTTTAAATGCTTCTAAACTTTCTGTAAAGTAATTTCTAAGAAACTTATTCAATCTTTCTTGAACAGAAGTATTCATTTTCTCTAATGTAAGTAAAGTTTGCTTTTCATTTGCTTCCTTGGCACAAACGGATAGAGAGGTCATGTGTCTTTGAATAGAAAGATCCATATTTCTGAATATTGTTGTCAAATCTTTGTGGTCTGAGTCCCTAAAATCCCTGTTTTTTCTTATATGAAGCTTGTATGCTTCTAAGTATTTATATATAAGATATCGTTTTTTCATATCAGATCTTTCATGTGGTTCTGATTCTTGGTACTTTCTCAATAATTCATCTGCAGCTAAATCTGACACGTCCTCAGGCTCACTTGAGCTGCTTTCGAATTGCTTCCTTTTTTCTCCATCTTTAAGCGCAAACCTAGAATCTACTTTTACTTCATCTATTAGAAATCTTAATGTTTTGCAAACATTTTCTTCATTTAATCCTGAATCTGTTGTTTCTCTTTTTAATCCTAGGAAGCTAGATTTGCAAGCCTCTTTGCTATATTTGCTAAATCCAATTCTGGAAGACATCTTAGTGTATATTCTTTGATCGTATTCTGACATTTGTGCAAATTCTACAACTCTTCCACATTGAGCTGCTGTTGAAAGTGATTTGCAGAATCTATCAGTATCATCTCCACATTTTATATTCTGGATATTTGTGAAAACTAACCCAAACATTAAATGCTTGGCGATATTGTAAATGCTATTCAAACTTACTCTCTTGGTCATTGATCTCCTTCTGCTGTGGTTCCGAAAAACCCCTTCAACACCAATGATATCATCTTTTCTGAGATGTCCAAATCTTTTACTTGGTGACTATAGGCTTCCCATATTTTACTAACCCTATCATGTACAGTTCTGATTTCTACAAGAGCTTTGCCTTGTAAGCCATTTCCTTCTTCAGGTCTTATAGCTCCCATACCATATCCAGGATATAAATCTGCTGGAGGGTGTAGAATATCTATGACGTTGTTATTTACATATGGTCCATCAGCAGCCCAAACTATCGGCTTTGTTATGATTGAGTCAAACCACGTATCCAAAGTTATTAGTTTGTTGCTAGATATCAGATTAGCTTCTGACGCATCTTTTCCTAGATTGTAAGGATTTATTAGAAGTCCCCCAAATTTAGCAAAATGCTTTGTGTATAGGTCTTGGAACTTATCCTTGTCTGTTTCATTTAGAGATCTATACATATCCGAAAATGGCATTCTAGACATGACTGCAATCATGCTTTTAGGCCCTATTTCTTTTGATTCTCTAGGAAGTGCTAAAAATAGATCGCTTACATAAAGTGAAAATAAGGCAAAGAGATTATCGGCTGGATTGTTAGATTGTTTAAATATGTCTTCAGATACTGTCAATGGCTGAGCAATAAATTCTTGTATTTTTTTACTTGACTCTATAGAAAATCCTGTTTTATTAATAATTGATTTGATTTTATCTTTTATTGGTGCACTAGAATCTATATCTTGCTCAGATAGTAATGCTGATTGCTTCAGTAGATCTTCCCTTGGATCAGTTTCAGTGCTTAGACTTTCTAGCGCTTTTCTAGCTTCAGTGATTTCTGCACCCTTTTCATCGTATTTATCAAAATTATTCTTTTTCATGAAACTTTCTTGTTCTTTTTCCAAAGATTTTATATCTTCGTTAAGTTTCTTAATCTTTTCATCCAAAGATAGTTCGTCCTTTTTAGTAAATAAGGTTTTAAAAGCATTTGCTCTGTTTACGAATGCTGCTGCCCCTGTATCATCTAGTGTTTTTAATTCGCTATTTGCAACTGCGAATGGATTGACTACAAGGGGATTTAAATTCATAAGCTTTAATCTATCACTAATATTTTCTAAATCCTCTGTTTTGACTACTTGTTCTCTGATTCTTTGTTCAATGTTTTGAGACAGATCTTTGTTTAGTATCCCTAAAAATTGTTCCATTGGAAATGAAAGTGACATTTGTAGATTTGCTTCTGTGTTTAGGGAGCCTTTTGTAGGCTCTTGATACAGAACATTGGCTTTGGTTTTAAACTTTGATTCTCCTGATTCACTTGAATCTTTGAGTGTTCTTTCTATTAATTCTTTTTCTGCCTCAGTAAAACTACCTGATTCAAGAGCTTTTTGTGATACTGCTTGAAATGTTTCTGGATTAATTTCAAAAGTTTTTGTGTTTTTGTCTAAACTTTTTCCATGATCTGTTACTATCTCTGTCAGTGCTTTGAAGAAATTTGTAAAAAATTTACCTAACGCAGAAGACTGTAATTCATTTAACCCTCCTACTGTAAGCAACTCTAGATCATAGCTTGGGGCACCACCTGTAACTGATGCAAACCTGCCATCTGCTGTATCTATTTCTAATCTAAAGATTTTTCCATCAAAAATAACTTTAGATTCATTTGCTTCTAAAAGTTTTTTTGCTTTGAATTCACTGCTTTCTAATTCTATTCCAGCAGCTCTGCCTGATATAGAACTGGCGCTTGTTTCAGAACTAGGATCTCTTGTAGATTGCTGCAGCCCAGGCATTTCAGATCCTATTCCAGAGCAATTAATAGGATTTGTTAGATTTGCGCAAAGACACAATAATAAGAAATTAATAGATTTCATAGAGTGATATTATAACTCAAATGTATATTAATGAAAAATAAATATTGATAAATTAGTTCATAATAAGATTAAATTAAATATAAATTGATTTAAAATAAAACTGAAATGTAATTATATTTTAATTTAAATTTCTACTTTTTTATGTACGTGTTATGTAAAATTAATTGTAAAACACTTCCTAGGGGAATCGAACCCCTGTTTCTGCCATGAGAGGGCAGTGTCCTAACCGCTAGACGAAGGAAGCATGAGATTGATTATATGCGCTTTTTTAATTTATTCTAGGTATTTTGGTGGTCTTGAGCTAAGTATTACAGATTTTTTACACTTATATTAATTTTACGCTTGATAGAAGTTAAGCTATTAAGTTAATTTGGATAGCTTATACTATGAGGAGATTTTTTGCAGAGCATATTATTTAAAGTGCTTATAAAAATTCAAAAAACTACCTAACTTGGAGATTTTTAATTATACTTATATTTGATGAAACTTAATCATGTGTCTTTTATTATGGATGGAAACCGAAGATGGGAAAGAGCATCTATATCTGAGAAAAAAGCTTCTGGACATGAAATGGGTCTCCTAAACATGATGGAAATAATAAAGTACTGCTCAGGGAAAATAGATGAAATAAGCTTTTTTACTTTTTCTTCTGATAATTGGAATAGATCAATAAAAGAAATATACAAGATTATGAAGCTTGCAAGTAAGTACTCATCTCTTTTGATAGAAGAGTGTGCATCTATGAATATCAGGTGTAAATTTATAGGAGATTTGAAAAATTTACCAGATTTCGTTTATGAAGAAGTGATTGATATAGAAAGAAAGACGAAAAACAATACAGGAATGAAGTTGTATATAGCTATTAATTATTCTGGTAGAAAGGCTATATTGGAGGCTTGTAAGAGCTCTTTCTATAAACATATTAAATCTGGAAAGAGTTCTATTGATATGACAGAATCTTGTTTTTCTTCAGAAGTTAGTCCATTTTCAAATGATCCAGATATATGCATAAGAACAGGTGGAGGAAAAAGAATAAGTGACTTTTTGTTATGGAACTTCTCTTATACTGAGTTTTTCTTCGAAGAAAAGTTATGGCCAGATTTTGGGATAAAAGATTTTGAGAAAATAATTTCTAAGTGTAGCAGTATAAGAAAAAACTTAGGATCCTAAGATTCAGCACAATTTCTGATTACTCATATTAATTGTACTTGTTTAGTTCAGATTACATTAGTTTAGCTTTGGTTTATGTTATTTTCACAATTCAAATAACATATAATATAAAATCTAGGTTAGTATTTTTTTCTTAATTCAATGATTGTTTATATAGTGCTTCATTACATTAATATGTCGGATTTCTGTCTAGAGCTTTATGTATTATGGGTTATTATGGTTGGTAAGATGTTAAGCCTCTAATCAATTGATCTTGTAAGAATGAATTACAGATGTGATAATTCTTGCGAAAGTAGGTCAGTATGTCATTAGAAACAAATAAAAAGAAAAATCTTTTTTCTATAAATATGAATTCTAACTTTTTTTCTAGGGTTTTTACTTCTGTTTTTTATTCAGCATTTTGGATTTCTTTAAACAGAGTTGCATTTTATTATAAAGATATAAAAAATATACAAACTAAGTGTCTAGATCTTTTTGGAGAGATTCCACCCGAAACATGGAAGGTGATTTTATTCAAATATAATGTAGTAGTACTTACTCCTTTGATTGTTTTTCTTATTCTTCTTTTTGTCTTAAACGCTGAGCATTTGGTGCAAGTTTTTAAATCTAAGGTCTCTGTGACTCAGAAAATATGTATTTCTTTATATTTGTTTGTATATAGCTCCCTTGGATCATTTTTTGTAGCAAACTCTTATTTCATTCATGTGTTTTTGGCCTCATTAAGTGATACATTTGGATATATATTTGGAAAGATATTTAAAGGACCTAAACTTACAAAAATAAGTCCGTCTAAAACTATATCAGGATTGATAGGAACTATGTTTGGTGCTTGGGTCTTTTTCTTGCTGGTTGATTTGAAATCTTTCAATAAATTGATTTACGTTGAGAGTTATTTCAGAAAGATTAATGAATTTTCCCCTTGTGCAAAAATTGCTTTATCATGTCTTGTAGGTTTAGTAGGGCAAGCAGGTGATATTTCTGTTTCATTTATAAAGAGGAAATTAAGTATAAAAGATTTCTCAAATATATTTCCAGGACACGGTGGATTATGGGATAGAATGGATAGCGTGTTTGCAATAGCTATTGTTATGAGTATTTTAAGGTGTTTTACTTAATATTTTCATAATCTAAGCATTTGTTTATATTCTATGCTTCTTGTTTTGCTATGTATTCATATTAGAGATTTTGTACATCCATTCTGATATATGATTTTGCTTATTAGAATTTCTATATGTTATTAACTACATATCTTTGTGTAAAGTTACTTTTTTGAACCCAAGCTCTGAAGAAAGCATTTTTTCAAATCTCCTTGATATAATTATTCCAGAATTGTAATGTAGCATTAAAAATTTTATTACTTCCTTTGCTAAATTCTCATCCAAAAACTCCAAACATTCATCAAGAATTATCATGTGCTTAGTTTGTATTGTAGATTTGCTTGAGCTTGGCTCATGATTAGCGTTATTATGGTAAGCCTGTATATTAGGTTTTCTCTGAACTTTAGTGTTCTCTTTATTTTGCATGTTTGGTTTTTGTATATTTTGTAATGCTTTTGGTTTATATAAATTATTTGTATTAAATATAGATGAAACTATGCTTAGGAAATTTTCCTCTCCTGTGCTATATTTCTTTTTATCTAAAAAGCTACTGTTATCCAATAAACTACTAAAATGCAGGTTTATGATTTCGCTTTGTTTTAATAATTTTTTTTCTGAGTCAAAAAGCTTAAGCTTACCTTCTTTTATAATAAAGTTAGATGACCATAAATATTTATTTTCATTATTTAGCTTTATTTTGCCTTGATCGTTACCTTTATCTTTTGATATATTTTTTTCTATTCCACTTGTTTCTATATCTGCTATGATTTCTCCACTTGTAGGCAAAAGCTGACCAGAGATTATTTCACATAATGTTGTTTTGCCTGATCCATTTGATCCTGATACTACTATCCAGGAATTATTTGGAATTTCCAAATTAAAATCCTTTAAAATTAATGTCTTTTCTTTTTCTATGCTGACTCTATTTAGGTATATAGATTTAATTACAAGTTCTTCTTTTTTCTTGCTAAGTGAGTTCTCGGCAAGATTAAAGCTCCTCATAAGCTGAAAAGCAAACCTTCCTTGATTTGCAAGTCTGATACAAGTTTCTATTAAGAACACTCCAGAAGTTGAATATGCTATGATTTCTTTAGTGGTTGATGTACTGCTTATGAATTTAATCCATAAAAGCAAAAATACATAAGGCTCTATATTAAGTATAATTGATTTATATCTTATATATTTATTTTTTAGTATGTAGATTTTATTTTCTTTAGACATTTTCTTTTTGATTTCTGAGTCAAAAAGCTTGGTATTTCCTTCAAAATTACGCTTGTATTCCATGGCAGATAAAGAGCTGTATGAAACATCATCTGAAGCCTTGTAAGCTGAAGATAAAACAGAAGACCATGTTTTTACAGTTTTTAAAAATGCAGCATAATAAATAAATAATCCTAAAAACAAAATGTAAGCTGAATTTGTTTTATACATTAATTTTACTTGCACTATTAGAGATATAATTGTTACAAAAGCTGATGTGTACACATTAATAACACTGTAAATATTGCTCGATATTCTTTCTTGTTTTCCTAGTTGATCTTTTGTGCTTTTGTTGGAGCTCCTGTTTAGAAATGATTCTAAGGAATATGTTTTTGAATCCATAATAATTGAGTTAAGTATTGGGTATAAGATTATATTTTTTATGTGACCAATTGATATATTCTGGTAACTTCTGATTACTAATAAAAAGATAACTTCTTTATTTTGATTTTGAAGTAAATCTTTAATGAGTTTGACAAATAATCCACTTAAAATCCCATTTGCGAATAGTGCTAAAAACAAGAATAAAGATCTTAGCCAGAATTTTCTAATATTTTCTAATGATATTTTTAAGAATATCCTGTGATTTGTAAATGATGTTTCTTTTAGATTGCTTTTTTCTTTCGTGTTTTTCTTACCTTCTCTTAAACTATTTTGAAATAAGCGCATACAGTAATAGTCTCATTTAAGGTCTAATATTTGAAGGTTTATTAGGCTGTGTTTGATGAATTTCTTGTGTTTTGAGTCAAACTCACTTAGTATCTCTTTAATGGACATAAAAAAAATATATTCTTCCTTTTGGACCCTTTCGGGATCTATGCTTGAATATTACGATTACATGCTTTTTACTTACATGATTCCTGTTATTTCTGCAAATTTGTTTGGTGGGCACTTTGGAGATAGTGCTGAGTTTGGTTACGCGTTAATGCTTATAGCTGCTTTATTTAGACCTTTGGGCGCAATGGCAATGGGTTACATTGGAGATGTTTTTGGTAGAAAAAAAGCACTCTTTTTATCAATTGTGTTGATTTCGTTTGCTTCTATGGGAATAGGGCTCCTTCCATCTTATCAATACATAGGATTCTCTACTGTAATTTTACTTTTGATTTTTAGAGTTTTACAGGCTATGAGTGCTGGTGGAGACTTAAATGGTTCTGCTATTTTCTTAATTGAACATTTTGGAGAAAAAAGAGCAGGGTTAGCCAGTGGTGTTTCTTGGGCATTTGTTGTTTTTGGAATGGCATTGGCATCTTTAGCTAATTATGTGATTTCTAAACCTATTTTTCAGCCAAATGGATGGAGATGGGCATTTATTATAGGTGGAAGCATTGGATTTGTAGGAATGCTTGCTAGAGCAATGATTATAGAAGGAGAAGGTTTTAAGAAAACAGCAAAACAAAATTATTCTCCTAGAAGTTGGTATCCATATTTGTCTGTCATAGGAATAGGCGCTGGTATTGGTGGTATGTATTACTATTCCATGGTGTATTGTTTTAACTTTTTGAAACAGTCTTATGGAAATCAAATTCTATACTATCAAACATTGTTTTTTGTATTTTATGCTGCCGTAGTTGTTGTGTCAGGAATACTAACTGATTACTTTGATATCAAAAAAGTTATGTTTTTCTCAGTGCTAGCTTTGCTTATATTAGCATTTCCTTGTTTACTGCTAATTTCATACGGTTATATAATTTTAAGTCAAATGATTACAGTATGTTTATTAGGAATATTTGTAGGACCATCTCATAATTTAACTTTTCAGCTATTTCCTCCAAAATATAGATATAGATATATATCTTTGTGTTACGGAATTGGAACATCAATAGTTGGATCTGCAACTCCTTATTTGTGTACAAAATTTTCACAACTTAACTATTTTGCCCCATCTCTATGGATGTCTTTTTGTGCTTTCCTAGGAATGCTGGGTGTTTATTTTGCTAAGAAAAGCCCAACAATCGATTACGAAGATTAATAGCTTACTTTATTCTTTTATATAATGCTTGTTTGTCTAATAAATAAACTTATAAAGCTTTAAAGTTTATCTGAAATTCTCTCTATTACTAAGATGTATTTCGATTATCATTGTATTAATAATCATTTTAACAGGGTATTTATAGTGCGCTCGCAAAAATATAATTACTTAACTCAAATGAATAGCTAGTATATTTCTCTACTTCGGAAGTTCATTAGATGAGTTAGCGAAAGATACTATAGAAATTTCTGATGGTTTTTTATCAGCAGATCTATTATATATACAAAGCTTTTCTCCCTTTACGAAAAACCTATCGTCTGTATTTATTTTTATAATCACATGACTATCTTCTTGTGTTTTTTCATATTCCCTTTTTAATCCAAGAACTCTTGTTTCTAGAGCTTCTTCTAGCATGCTCTGAGTTGATATTACTGCGTTTTCTATCCACTGCATTGTTTCAGAGAAATTCATTGAATAATCTTTTACTAAAACAAACAGTGCGTTTCCTGTTTCTTTGGGCAAGTCTATAAAGAAGATTCCATCCTTGTTTATGAACTGCTTCAATGAATATGGCTCTTTAATTGAATCCAAAATACTATTTATAAACTTAAACAATGGCTTGAAGCTTTTGAAGATATTTTTATGATTATACTTAGGGATATCTTGTAGTAATATAGTCTTATCCAATCCAGATATATGGGCAAGTAAATTTATCAAAGAGGTGAATAATGTATAAGGGTGTGCATAGTTAGAATTTAAAATATGATCTAAAGGTATTATTCCCTGCATGAAAATAGAGTGCATTACTTCTGCATTGTTATCAGAGTTTAGTTTTAGGTTATTTTGCATGTAATAAGTTTTCTTCCTTAATACTTTGATTAGTTCCTGTATCTTTGATGTAGTATTTTTTGTTTTAGATATATTTATACAAGGTGGGTCAAACTCTGCGATTTGTATTCCAGATATACCATTTTTTATTTTCATTATTTGGATCCCAATATGCTTATTAGGAATTTCTCCTATTGCTAACTGATATTTTGGTTTCAATTTTAAAATACAAGCAGGATGATCTTCATTGTTTTGATCTAAAACATCTTTTTCAGTTACTGATTCATATCCTTGAGATACAGTCTGAGAATCATAAGTGTTCCTTGATTCAGGTTTTACTAAGAAAATGTCTAGATCATTACTTGTTTTGAAATCTTCCTCTTCTAATTTTATATGTAGAGTTTCTTGATCATGAATAGGATAGAATATTATTGACCTATCAGGCATTATTGCCTCAATTGTATTTATAGATATTATTCCTTCAGTTATTTTCGAGCTATCTACCTCCATATCTATTAACCCCCAATGATAAGGAGATGTTTTAGATATTAAATACCCCATCATCTTTTCATTTGTGAGATCTGATTGCTGAAAGTGATGAGGAGATAGTGGCATTCCCTCGTACCATTGCACTTTGTATGGTGTGAACTTGAACTTAGATACTATCATTTTTTATCCTCTCTATTGATTCTGGATCTCTCTTTACTTGTTCATCGCTTTTTTGAGATTCAGAAAACTCTATAATTGATTTTTCTCCCATTTTTATATCTATACTTTTATAATCTAATGGTATTGAGAAGCTATTTTTTTCGGAGCTGTTTTTATAATTCATGAAAACTAGTAATCCCGAACTTTTACAAGAAGTTCCTTTCAATAAGAATTGATCTGTCCAGTTCCCTGAAATTGGTTCAAAAGACCATAGTTTTATTTCATTTATGTTTGTTTGTAAAATACTTTTCCTTTGAGAGAAATAGTCTATAGATTTCATTTCTTTTAGTTTATCGAACAAAGCATTGTCAGACACTTGAAGTATGTCTACGACTATAGCAGTGCCTGAATTCATTTCGCTATTACAAAAAAATCTTACTGCTTGTAGTGAATTTTCTGCGTAGTTGTATTTTTCACATCCAGATAATAAAAACAAAACAATGAAAGCTGTAGATACTTTATAAGCTTTACTTGAAGAATGCATAATAGTTTTATACATTGATGAGAAGATCTTTTTGCAAATTGCATAACTTCTAATTAGGCTAGTTTGTTTGTTGTTTTTCTCATTTATACATTTGTTACAGTTCTTTACGTTCATTGAATAGTCTCTGCAATGCTTGCTAAAATCTTCATTTCTTTCTTTATTGCATTTGCTGTAGAAATTGCTTCTTTTATTGTATGCGTGCCTTTGACTTTTACTACATAAGCTCCATCTTTATCTTTTGAAACTATAGGAGATAATATTCCAAATTTAGTAGAGAAATCTTTTGCATCAATTTCATTAGCAAATTTTCCTAGCCTTACTTCATATTTTTGTTTTTTATTGTTTTGACTTGTTTGTATCTCGCTTTCTAAGTTTTGATCTTTATAGGAACTCATCTCTGTTTTTTTAAAAAGTAAAGATGCATAGTACTGACCTAAAGCAAAGCTAGATATTGCAAGCACAGAAACGAAAATCAGTGCATTAGAAAGTTTTACGCCTTTTTTTGTGCATTTATTTGAATCTATTTTGTTTCCTATATTGTTTTTTATTGTTTCTATTAGTTCTTTGTTCATGATTGCCTTTTCTGTGAGTTTTATACAGATAAAAAGGTTTAAAAAAGGTAAATAAAACGATAGGTTCTTTTATTTTTATTTACTTTTTCCTGTTTTTTAGTGATTTCCAATCTAGTTCATTGAGGGTATATGCATTTAATTTTTTGATCTGTATGCAATGCTTTGGATTGAAGTTTAAGAATTTATGTTATAGGATAATTAGGCTAGTTGGAGGAGTGTAGCTCAATTGGTAGAGTATCGGTCTCCAAAACCGACGGTTATGGGTTCGAGTCCCTTCACTCCTGCGGAAAGGTTTTTGTGAAATTTTCTTCTATTTATGACTTTTTTTCTAAGATAAAATCAGAATCAAAACATTTTACTTTTCCAAAAATTTCTGAAGTTATTTTTAATTTCTTTTATGTAGTGATTTTTGCATCATTAATTGCTGTGATTTTCTATTCTATAGATTCAGGTTTTTCAAAGATAGTACGTTGGATATTAGGTGTCTATGTTTAATTTTGTTATAAAATTTGCATTCGATCCTGGTGAAACTCATCTTTCAAAACTATATAAATTTTTAGAAACAAAATTGAAAGAATTAAAAGTCGAGGATTTTTTGTTGGAAATTCAAGAAAAGGAAGTGATGGTAAAAAATACTACCAAAACTAATTTTTCTAAAATTTTTGCATCTGCTTTGAAAAAATTTCCTGGAATATATTATACATATGAAGACGAAGTTGCTCTTAAGTGGTACGCTGTTAATGTTCCCTCTGGTAGAGAGAATACTTTTTCTATAAAAATAAGAAATATCGTTAATGGAGATGATAACTTCGGAGAAGTTTTTCTTCCTATGGTAAAAGAAACAGCTTGGGATAAACTTGGAAATGAGAAGGTTTTGGACAAGGTTATGTATCCTGGATACATCTTTGTAGAAACTATGCACATTGGTAGGTTAAAAAATATATTGCAGAGTTTAGACTCTAAAATAAAGCCATCTATATTGCAAGAAACTCTAAGTAATGACGATATAGAAAAGATTAAAAACAGAAAAGAAGAAGATTGCTTTTTGTCTAAAAAGCATTCATATTCTATTGGAGACCCTGTGATTATATCTGCAGCTAAATTTAATGGTCTTAATGGTATTGTGGAAGAAATTCATGAAGATGAGCCTGGTGAAGAACTGAAAATTGCAATAAGCATGTTTGGAAGATGTATTTATGCTAGAGTCGGGTTCTCTGATGTGAAAAAGATTGAAAGGTAATTAGAAAAGTTATGTCTGCAAATAAAAGAATTAACAAATCTAAATTTGGAGTTGTTATAAATATTAATTTGCCAACAGGGGGTAAAGTTACTCCTGGTAATGTTGGAGCTGTTTTAAGTCAACATAAAGTTAAAAACATGAAGGCTATAGTGGACAAGATTAATGAAATTGGAAAAAAGATTTCCAATGCAGAAAAAGTTCCATTTAGAATTTATTTGAATGGAGATAAGTTCGAAGTGCAGTCTTTAGGGCCTAGCGTTACTGACCTTATTAAGCAAGAAATAAATCTAAGCAAGGGGTCTGATAAGCCTGGAAGAGGTGACTTTGTTGCTGAAATCACTGAAGCGCAGCTAGAAGAAGTTGCTAAGAAGAAAATGCAATACGTCAGTTTTCATAGCATAGATTCAGCAAAAAAAATTATAGCTGGGTCTGCTAGGTCTGCAGGAATTAAAGTAATTTACAATTAAAAGGTTAATTACAGCTAATCTTAAATGCTGTACTTATTTAATAAAATGAGGAGTTTATGGGTAAAAATATTAATAATGCTGGTTCTAAGTTAAAAAAAATACTTGAGGATAAAAAAGTTGAATCTGTTTCTTTGAAAGAAGCTTTAGATTTAATTAAAGATTTAAAGTTTGCGAAGTTTGAAGAGTCTGTAGATGTTTCTTTTAACTTGAAGAAAGATCCTAAGAAGGCAAACCAACCATTTAAGGTTGCAATTCCTGCACCTAAAGGTACAGGGAAAAAGAAAACAATTGCTGTTTTTGGATCAGATTCTGAAATTGAAAATATAAAGGATTCTGGGGCAGACTATTTAGGAAATGATCAGTTAGTAGAAGATTTTAAATCTGGTAAGATTGACTGTGATATTTGTTTATCTTCTGTTGAAGGAATGAAATACGCTAAGAAATTAAGCAGAATCTTAGGACCTAAAGGAAAGATGCCTAATGTAAAGCTAGGAACAATTTCGCAAGATTTGGATTCTTTAGTAAAATCTGCAATCAAAGGTATAATATTCACTGGAGCTGATGCTCAAGGAAATCTACATGCTGGAATAGGTAAAATTAGTTTAGGAACAGATTCTTTAGTGGAGAATTTTACTGCTTTATGTGAAAAGGTTTTGGAAAGTTTGCCAAAAGGTATGGATAGTTTAAACTCTATCTTTGTTAAAACTACAATGAGTCCATCAGTTGAAATTGATAAAAACTCTCTAAAAGGAATTGTGTAATGAATACTTCTATTAAGAAAAAGCTGATTGATGATATTAAAAAGATAAAGCTTGAGAACGATTTTTTGATTCTTACTGAACAAAGCTGTGTTTCTATATCTGATTTAGATGAAATTAAGCATGAGCTAGGAGATGGAGTTGAGATAAAATTTGTAAAAAACTCTTTGGCTAAAATTGCAATAGAAAATGAGGAGTTTTCTTCTTTTATGAAGAAATCTAATTTCTTAGTATATGGAAAGTCAGATCCGATAGAATCTATGTGCAAGGTGATTAAAGCATCTAAGAGCAGTGATTCTGTGAATGTAAAGGCAGCTTTGATTCAAGGTGATGTTTTCGATAAAGCTGGGATAAGTGCTATTTCTAAATACAAAACAAAGAATGCATTGCAGGCTACTTTAGTAGGTGCAATTTCTTCTTCTTGTTCCGGAATGGTGCGTTGTATGTCAAGTTTACAGTCTTCTATAGTTAGAATCTTGTCAGAAAAGATTAAAAAAGGCTGATTTTTTGTTTTTTTCTTGCTTTTGCTATAGAAAAAAAGTTAATTTTTTGTTACTTTTGTGTTAGATAAAATAATTTGGAGGATTTTTGTGAACAAAAAAGACATTTTAAATTCTTTCTCAGGATTAGATTCTGAAGAAAAGAAAGGTACTATTCTTGAGATTTTAAACTCTCTTACATTGAAAGAAAGTGCAGACATTGTAACAGAGCTTAAAGAAGCTTGGGGCGTTAGTGATGCTCCTGTAGCTCAAGTACAAGCTCAGGCTGCAGATTCAGAAAATTCTGGAGAAGCTAAAGAGGAAAAGAAAGACTTTGAACTAAAGTTGAATGAATTTCCTGCTGACAAGAAAGCTAAAGTGATTAAAGCAATTAAGTCCATTAATGCAAGCCTTGGTCTTGGAGAAATTATGGGATTAGTTAAGGATCTTCCAGCTTCTTTAGGTACCTTCCCTAAGGATGATGCTAACAAGCACAAAGCTGCTCTAGAAGCAGAAGGCGCTAAGGTTTCCTTAGTCTAATTTTTTTATAGATATTTTTTATAAAAATCTATTCTTATTTTCTTAATTCATTAGAGGAGCTAAATAAAAATACATGAGCAATGGCAATAATTTTCTTCGTAAATCTTTCGCTAACATAAGTGAACGTGATCTGAAAGTACCAGATCTTATACAATTGCAGAAAGAATCTTATGATAAGTTTTTGCAACTTAATGTTCTTCCTGAAAGAAGAAAAAACAAAGGATTGCAATCCGTTTTTAGTGAGTTTTTTCCTATATTTAATTCTTCAAAAACTTTGAAGCTAGAATTTGTCCAATATGGAATATCAGATTCTATTTACACTGAAGAAGAAGCAAAAATAAAAGGATTGACTTATGGTGGTGTTATAAGTATTTTCCTTAGATTGGCTATTTTTGATCCTGAATCAGATGGATTAAAAGTAAAAGATTTAAGAGAACAAAGTGTTTGTATTGGTGAAATGCCTTTTATGACAAAATCTGGAACATTTGTAATCAATGGATCAGAAAGAGTTGTAGTTTCTCAGGTTCATAGATCTCCAGGAGTTTTCTTGGACATAGACAATAAAACTGGAAGGTCAATACACTCTGTTAGAATTATACCTTACAGAGGTTCTTGGATAGATATAGAGTTCGATCACAATGATATAATAAACGTTAGAATAGATAAAAATAAAAAAATACCTCTTTCTGTATTTTTAATGTCTTTATCAGGAGGCGATACAGGCTCTGATTCTACAGGAATGTCAGTTTCTGATATAATTTATGAATTCTATAATGTTTCTAAGTTTGTGAAGCATGAAAATGGAGTTGAAGCTTTCTTAAATGCATCTATTTATCAAGGACTTAAGCTTTCTTTTGATCTTATAGATTTTGATACTAAAGAAGTTATTGTTCCTGCTGGATCAAAAATAACAAAAATGAAGCTGAAAGCATTAGAGAATGTGAAATCATATTGGTTTAATAAAGAATCTCTTCCAGATATTTATTTTGCACATGATATGAAATGTGAAGAAGGTTCTATAAAGGCATCTGACTCCTTAGTTTCTTTTTATGATTACAATTTTGCAGAGTTTGAAGGTGTATTAGTAGATCATTTTTCTCAAACATCTTTTTTGATAGACAGTATTATTGCTCATCCATGTTCTAGCAGAGATGAAGCTATGGTTGTGATATACAACACAATAAGACCTGGTGAAAGACCTAGAATGGATGTTGTATACTCTTTGTACAGATCTTTATTTTCAGATCCTAACTATTACACTCTTTCTGAAGTAGGGCGTGTAAAACTTAATAGCAGGCTAGGGCTAGATATAGATATAAATAAGCTTACCTTAACAAAAGTAGATATATTGAAGTCTATTAAAATGTTGATAGAGCTTAAAAATGGCAAAGGATCTGTAGATGATATAGATAGTCTTGAAAATAGAAGAGTAAGATCTGTAGGAGAATTAGTAGAAAATCAATGCAGAATAGCTCTGGGTAGATTTGCAAAATCAATTAAAGATAGATTTGGTTCTGTAGATATGGAAACAGCTATGCCTTCTGATTTTGTTTTGAACTCTAAATCATTTACTGGAGTAATAAAGGAATTTTTCTGTACATCTCCACTTTCTCAATTTATGGATCAAACTAACCCACTTTCAGAAATAAGCCATAAAAGAAGATTGTCCTCATTTGGACCAGGTGGTTTTTCTAAAGAAAAAGCTTGGCTTGAAGTTAGAGATTTGCACCCTACACATTACGGAAGAATTTGTGCTGTAGAAACACCTGAAGGGCCTAATCTTGGTTTGATTAGCTCTCTAACTATATTTAGTAAAGTAAATGAATATGGATTTATTTCAACTCCTTATTATCCAGTTAAAAATGGAATTATACAGAAAAATATAGAATACTTATCTTCAATTGATGATAAAAAACATATTATAGCTCATGCAGATAGATCTATCCTTAAAGAAGATGGAACTTTTAAATCTAACCTCGTTAGCTGTAGAAAGAACAATGAATATGTTGTTGTTTCTCCTGAAGAAATAGATTACATAGATGTTTCTCCAAAGCAGATTATATCTGTAGCTTCTTCATTGATTCCGTTTATAGAACATAACGATGCTGGAAGAGCTTTGATGGGTGCAAACATGCAAAGACAGGCTGTTCCTCTTATAAGGCCGGATACTCCTTTGGTAGGAACAGGTATTGAGGGTATAGTAGTAAGAGATTCTGGAGCTGGTATGGTTTCTGTTAAGCCTGGAACAGTTATGAAAGTTGATGCTTCATCTATATTTGTTAAAGCTGATGATGGAGATGTTAATACTTATAATCTTAGAAAATTTGAAAGAACAAATGATTCTACTTGTATTAACCAAACTTGTTTAGTTGATGTTGGTGATAGTGTAGAAAAAGGTCAAATTATGGCTGATGGTCCTTCTATGAGAAATGGTGAGCTTTCTTTGGGTAAGAACGTAAAAGTTGCTTTTCTTTCTTGGAGAGGTGGTAACTATGAAGATGCTGTTCTTATATCCTCAAAGCTTGCTAATGACTTTTCTTCATTCCATATAGAGAAATATGAAATATCTGCAAAAGAGATTAAGCAAGGATTAGAGCAAGTTACAAGAGATGTGCCTAAAATTAGTGATGAATTTTTAAGACATTTAGATGAAAGTGGTATCGTAAATATTGGAGCTAAGGTTTCACATGGAGATGTTCTTGTAGGTAGGATAACTCCAAAAGCAGAGGGTAACTTCAACGCAACAGAAAGATTGCTGAAAGCTCTTTTTGGAGATAAAGCTTCTGATGTTATAGATAGCTCCCTAAAAGTACCGCCTGGAGTCTCTGGAACAGTTGTTGATGTAAGAATATTCACCAGAAAAGGTGTAGATAAAAATGAAAGAGCAACTTTCATAGAAGAAGAAAGTATACAGAAAATACTAGAAGAGAAGAGTGAGCAAATTAATATAATTGGTAGCTCTTATGTTAGTAAGTTGTCTGATTATAGTAATGTAAAAATTTCTGCTTCCAAAGCTTTGAAAGCAAAGTGTAAGAAGAAAGAAATAGAAATAGATTCTAAGAACTTAGTATTAGGTGATATTCTTAAACACATTTTGAACAAAGAAGTTTCTTTACTTGATTTGGCTTCTACTAATGTTCCTGAAATAGAAAATATTTTGCAAGAATATGAAAATAAAATTAAATTTATAGATAAAAAAGCAGATAAAGAGATAAAGAAAATAAAAGAAGGTGATGACCTTCCTGCTGGAGTAAGAGTTTCTGTTCAAGTATTTATTGCTGTGAAAAGAAAACTTCAACCTGGTGATAAGATTTGTGGAAGACACGGTAACAAAGGTGTTGTTTCTAGAGTTATGAACTTAGAAGATATGCCTTTCACAAAAGATGGTGAGCCTGTTGAGCTTCTGTTTAGTTCTCTTGGTATTTCATCTAGAATGAACTTAGGTCAGATTTTTGAGACTCACTTAGGTTGGGCAGCTTTGAATTTGGGTAAAAAGATAAACAAAATGTTAAGTGGATATAATGAAGGAAAACTATCTATATCTGACTTGAGAAATTTTGTTGATAAAGTTTACAACAAAGAGCAAGAATCTAAAATTGTTAAATCAAAAAATGATGAAGAGTTTATGGATTTCGCTAGAAATCTAAGAAAAGGTGTTCCATTTTCTTCTCCTGCATTTGATGGAGCAAAAGATGTAGATATTTCTAATATGTTGAAATTGGCAGATTGTGATCCTTCAGGTAAAGAAGTTTTGTATGATGGATATACAGGTCTTCCTTTCCAGAGAAAAATTACTGTAGGAGTAATGCATATAATGCAATTGCATCACTTTGTAGACTCAAAGATACATGCTAGATCAGTAGGGCCTTACAGCCTTATTACTCAACAACCTTTAGGTGGAAAATCTAATTTCGGTGGTCAGAGATTTGGTGAAATGGAGGTATGGGCACTGCAAGGTTATGGTGCTGCATATATAGCTAGAGAATGTTTGACATCCAAATCTGATGATTTAACAACCAGAATAAGAGTGTTCCAAGACATAAGTCATGGAAAAGAAGTATTTGATTCTCCAGGAATTCCAGAGTCATTTAGAGTGCTTCTTTACCAATTGAGATCACTTTGTTTAAACGTAGAGTGTTTAGAAAAGCAAGGAGAATCTTTGCTTTCACAAAGAATACAAGATATAGAAGGTGTAGATGCTCTTAGAATATCTTTAGCTTCAGAAAGAGATATTCTAGGTTGGTCTAGTGGTGAAATTCTAGAACCTGAAACAATTCACTATAGAACTTTGAAACCTCATAAAGATGGACTTTTCTCTGAAAGAGTTTTTGGTCCTGTTACTGATTACGAATGTAAATGTGGAAAATACAAAGGAACAAAATTCCAAGGATTGACATGTCCTTCTTGTGGAGTATTAGTTACTTCTTCTTCTGTGAGAAGAAAGAGAATGGGTCACGTAAAATTAGCGGCTCCTGTTGCTCATATATGGTTTACAAAAGCACTTCCTAGCAGAATGTCTATAGTTCTTGATATATCAGTTAAAGATATGGAAAGTATACTGAGATTTGATAGTTATATTATAATAGAGCCAGCAAGTTCGATTTATTCTTACAAGCAAATACTCTCTGAATCAGAATACCATAGAGCTTCTGAAGAAACTGGAGATGAAAACTTCTTTGCAGAAACAGGACCTCAAGCACTTGAGCTTCTATTAAAGAATATAGATATAGAAAATGAAATATCTTTGATAACAGAGAAGTTGAATAATTGTGTAAAAGAAGATGAAAGAAAGAAACTGATTAGAAAATTGAAAATCTTCTCAGGTTTCCAAAAGTCTAACACTAGACCAGAGTATATGATTACTAGAGTATTGCCTGTGTTGCCTCCAGATTTGAGACCTCTTGTCTTATTAGATGGTGGTAGATTCGCTTCTTCAGATATTAACGATCTATACAGAAGAATCATAAATAGAAACAAAAGATTGCAAAGATTGATTGCCCTAATGTCTCCTAAAATTATGATTAAAAATGAAATGCGAATGTTACAGGAATCTTTTGATGCTTTGTTAGATAATAGTAGAAAAAGCAGGCCTATCCTTGGAGCAAATGGTAATAGAGTTCTTAAATCTTTGACTGATGTACTAAAAGGTAAAGATGGTATATTTAGACAAAACCTTCTTGGTAAGAGAGTAGACTATTCTGGAAGATCTGTTATTGTTGTCGGACCTGATTTGAAATTAGATCAATGCGGTCTTCCTAAAGAGATGGCACTTGAGCTTTTCAAGCCTTTTGTTCTTGCTAGATTGGTATACATAGGTTTCGCTTCTACTGTAAGAGATGCAACTCCAATGGTAGATCATAAAAGACCTGAGGTATGGGATGTCTTAGAAGAAGTTATTAAAGGACATCCTGTTCTTCTGAATAGAGCGCCAACCTTGCATAGATTAGGAATTCAGGCTTTTAACCCTATTTTGGTAGAAGGTAAAGCAATCAAGTTACATCCATTAGTATGTTCAGCATTTAACGCTGATTTTGATGGTGATCAAATGGCTATACATATTCCTTTGTCAATAGAAGCTCAATTAGAAGCTAAGGTTCTTATGATGTCTACAAAATGTCTGCTTAACCCTTCTAGTGGTAAAATTATAGTCAAGCCATCTAAAGACATGGTTTTGGGTATATACTGTTTGACTTTGATGAACGAAAAAGAAGATAAGTCATTATTAATATCTAATATATCTGAAGCAGAGCATGCTCTGGAAAGAGGTATAATAACTTATAACTCTCCTTTTACTACTGTTGTTGATAATAATGGAGAAAAAGAAAAGGCTGTAACTACTTTAGGAAGAATGAAGTTTTATGAAATAATGCCTAAGAATGAAAAAATTAAATTCTCTATGATTAATAAAGTTTTCAAATCTTCTGATATATCTGATTTAGTGCAACAAATTTATTTGATCTTCGATAATAAGACTAATGTGAAGTTTTTGGATAACTTGATGAGATTAGGTTTCTTGCATGCTACCTTATCAGGGTCATCATTTGGTAAAGATGACTTAATTATTCCACCTGAAAAAAACAAACTTGTTTCTGACACTAAGAAGTTGGTAGAAGATTACAAGACACAGTATATGGAAGGTATTATAACTGAAGGAGAAAGATACAACAAAGTAATTAGTGCTTGGTCATTATTCTCAGATAAAATTGCTAAACTTGTGAATAAGCATATGTCCAAACCTGATTTACATGGTGTACTAAACTCCGTTTACATGATGATGGATTCTGGTGCTAGAGGATCCAGCACACAGATCAGGCAGCTTACTGGAGGTAGAGGGTTACTTTCTCGTTCTGATGGAAGTATTCAGGAAATACCTATTACAAATAGCTTGAAAGAAGGAGCAACATCTGCTGAATATGTAAGAGCTGCTCAAGGATCTAGAAAAGGTCTTTCTGATATTGCTCTTAAAACAGCTGATGCAGGTTACCTGACAAGGAGACTAGTAGATGTTTCTCAGGATTGTATTATAAAGGGAACAGATTGTGGTACCGAAGAAGGCATTAAAGTCGAATGCTTTGTAAAGGGTGAAAAAGTTTCTACATATATAAGAGAAAAAATATTTGGAAGAACTCTTGCAAGAGATATAATTTTGGAAGATGGATCTATTCTTGCTAATAGAAATGATATTGTGGACGATAAAATCATGGAAAGCATAAAAGATAGAATGGTAGAATCAATTGAGATTAGATCACCTGTGTTGTGTGCAAACCTAAATAGTACAATATGTCCAAAATGTTATGGTTATGACCTAGCAGAACTTACATTAGTTCAGGCTGGTGAAGCTTCTGGTGTTGTTGCTGCTCAATCTATTGGAGAGCCAGGAACTCAGCTTACTATGAGAACATTCCACCAAGGTGGTGCTGTTCAAAGCCTTTCTGAAGAGACTTTAATAGATTCTGAAGAAGATTCTGAAGTTTTCTTTGAAAATGTTAAGTTCTATGACAAGAAAGATTACAAGATTGTTTCTAACAGAAATGGTTATGTGAAGCTTAAAGGTAAAAAAGGTGTAACATCTCATAAAATATCTTATGGAGCAAAGGTTTTTGTGAATGAAAACGATAAAATCAAGAAAGGAACCAGAGTCGCAGAATGGAACCCATATGCTACTCCATTCCTTTCTTCAATAAGGGCTTATGTTAAATACAATGATTTGGTAGAAGGAGTTTCTCTTAAAACAATTTTCGATGAATCAACAGGAGCTGAGACCTACTTAGTATCTGATCTTTCTAAGATGAGCAAAAGAAGTGCAATGTCTCCTTCTATAATTTTTGTAGATGAAAAAGGAAGCCCTGTTCTAAAGTCTGATGGAAACGTTTTTGAGCATAAATTGGCTGTCAATGACTTTATCCAAGTTAAGGATGGAGATTTTGTCGAACCTGGTGATGTAATATCAAGCAGAAGTCAAGAAGTATTGAAAGCTCAAGACATTGTAGGTGGTTTGCCTAGAATTGCAGAACTTTTCGAAGCAAGGCAACCTAAAGTAACTGCTATATTGAGCGAATTAGATGGACAAGTAAGGTTTGGTAAGGATTATAGGTCTAAAAAGAGAATTATAGTAAAATCTAAGGAAGGTCTGGAGAGTGAATACATAGTTCCTAAAGATAGAAATACTATAGTTCATGAAGGTGATTTTGTTTCAAAGGGAGAAATCTTGGTAGACGGACAAGTTCACCATCAGGACACTTTAAAAATCTTAGGGCTGAAAAGTATGGTTACTAACTATATAGAAGACGTCCAACAGGTTTATAGAGCTCAAGGTATAGAAATCAATGACAAGCATATAGAAGTTATTCTAAGAAGAATGATAAGCCATGCTGAAGTAGAAGATGCTGGGGATAGTACATTCTTGAAAGGTGAGTATGTTTCTATAAGAATTTTGAATTCTGTAAATAACATTCTTATAGATCAAGGAAAAGAGCTAGTCAAATTCAGAAGAGTCTTGCAAGGTATTACTAAAATATCTATCTCTGAATCTAGCTCATTCTTTGCAGCAGCTTCATTCCAGGATACTGCTAGAGTTTTGACTGATGCAGCTCTTCATAACTCAATAGATTTCTTGAGAGGTATGAAAGAAAGTATGATAACAGGTAAGTTGCTTCCTGCAGGTACTGGATCTGTTTCTAGGAACTTAGAAGATTCATGGAAAAATGACATGGAAAATAGCATTCTAAGTGATATGATAGCTTAGATTCTGAAAAGTCCATTTTATTTATCCTTTGCATTGAATCTTATTTAGTTTTTGTTTAGAATTGTTAGATAAATACTGATAATTTTCTTTATAGGAGGTTTATAATGATAAGAAAAATGAATTCTGTTTTTTTTGTTTTTGTTCTTAGCGTGCTTTTTGGAAAAACTTGTTTTTCTGACAGTAAAAGTAAAGAAAGTTTGTTAGATAAAGGCTCTCAATATAAAAGCAAGTTAAATAAATCAAAAGTTCTTGCTGTTGTTGTTGGAAAAGAAATAACATATTCAGAAGTTATAAAATTCATTAATGCAAATAAATCTCTTTCTGAGCAATTTCTAAAAGCATCTCAAGATTCTGATGTAAAGAAGGTTTCTGAAGTGATAGAAAAAGTACTTAATTTGATAATAAAACAGAAAATAATGAAGTTTATTGCTGAAAACAAAGGGTATGATAAAGATGATAAATATAAAAAAGAGTTCATAAGAGCAAATAATCAAGTAAAAATGAAGCTTTTCCAAGAGAGTGTTTTAAAAGAAGTAAGAAAAGATGATTTAGAATTGAAAAAATTATATAATTCTATAAAAAATGAATTAGTTAATGAGAGAATTATAGGAATGCTACTGATTTCTAGAACTAAAGATGATGCAAATTCAGTTATAAAAGCAATAAACCATGATGCAAAATCTAAAAAAGAGCCTTTTGAAAAAATATTTGAAGACAATTTAAAGAAATATTCAATAGAGTCTGATAATAAAAATGTTTCTTATGTTGAAAAACTTGTAACTCAGCTAGATTATGATTTAGGTACTTTAGCATCCAAATCTATATCTAATCTTAATTCTGGATCTATAACTCAAACTCCATTTGCTATTTCTGGTAAAAATAATAAGCACAATGGATTATGGGGAGTTTTCTATCTAAAATCTAAACAGAAAAAACAGATCAGCTATGACGAATCTATGATTCTTCTGCAAACCCTTTTGTTTTCTAAAAAAATGAATCAGATTGTTTCAGAGCATGATGAGTTTAAAAAGGTAAAGAAATATAACTCTAATTAATTTTTGTTAGTAATATCCTTTTGTTTATGAATTTAGTTTTGTTAGAAAGGCTTTATGTATTCTTATAATCTATCTGCTAATTCTTATGTTTGTAAAAAGGTTCAAAAAGGAAGACCTAAGAAAAATATTACCCCATTAAGCAATCAGGTCTTTAAACCAAATGAAGCTTCTAGGTGTGAAAACCTATCAACCTTAGAGTTTATTTACAGGGTAGGTAAGATTAATAAGGAAGAATATGAAGCAGGGTTATTTTATGAAAAGTTAGCAAGAAAGTCTATATATCTGACTGGAGGACCTTGTGTTGCTAATTTTTCTTCTTGCAAACTTTCTGAAAAATCTTCTTCTAACATCAAAACATCAGATAATGTGCAGTCTTTCGAAGTTAAAATACTAAAGAAATGGAAAAAGATAAAGCAAATTTTGATTTGTGAATCTAATGCAGTAGAAATGACTGTTTTTAAAGTTATAGTAGAAAATAAAATGAGAAAAGAGCTTTTATCAATAGGGAACAAGGATATAAAGCTGCTTAAACAAGGATTAAGTGTAATATTTGATTATTGGTCTAAAATAAATCATCATGGATAATATGAATAAATTGTTTGAATTGAATAGTAAAGGTATTAAAGTATATAATCCTGACTGTTTGGATAAAATGAAAAAATCTTCTGCAATTGTATTAAATACTTTAAAAGAAGTAGAATCTAAAATAAAAGCTGGGTTGACAACAAAAGAAGTAGATAAAATTTGTGAAGATTATATAAAATCCTGTGGAGCAAGACCAACATGTAAAGGTTATCAAGGATACCCAGCAGCATCATGCATATCTGTAAATGAAGTTGTCTGTCATGGAGTTCCTTCTGATAGAATCATAAAAGATGGAGATATAGTAAATGTTGATGTGGTGGCAGAGATAGATGGGTGGCATTCTGATTCTAGTAGAACTTTCATGATAGGCAGTGTTAGTGATAAAAGGAAAAAATTAGTAGAAGTCTCTAAAAAAGCTATGGAAATAGGAATACAGTCTGTAGAAATAGGTAAAGATTTAAAAGAAATAGGAATAGCAATAGAAAAATATGTTTTAAGTCAGGGATCATTTAAAATTGTTAAAGAATTTTGTGGGCATGGTATAGGAATGTCAATGCATGAGAAGCCTTTTATTTATCATTTTGATCCAAAGCATAAATTAGGGAAGATAGTCCCAGGAATGTTTTTTACAGTAGAGCCTATAATAGTAAATGGAGAAGAGGATTTTAAAGAACTAAAGGATGGGTGGACTACAGTTACTAAGGATGGAAGTGATGCAGCCCAATTCGAGCATACAATTTACGTTGGTTATGATGGAAAAGTGCATATTTTAACTGATGGTTAATGATAATTCTGGTCACAGGCAAAGGTTAAGAGAAAGGTTTCTAAATTCAGATACTTCTAAATTTTCTGATTATGAATTAGTAGAAATACTGTTGCAGATTTCTCAGCCTAGAAAAGATATTAAACCTGTAGCTAAATCTCTTATAAATGCGTTTAAGAGTTTTTCTGCTGTTGTTTGCTCAGAAAAAGAAAGACTATCTCAAATAAAGGGAATGGGACCTATTTCTATAGCTCTGTTTAAATCAATACATGAATCAATTTGCAGAATATTAAAAGAAGAAATAACTAAAAATCCAATTCTAAATACTGGTGAAAAAGTGGTTGAGTACTGTAAAGCTAGAATGGCTTATTTATCCGCAGAGGAGTTTAGAATACTATTTTTGAACAAGAAAAATATGCTTATATCAGATGAAGTGCAGCAAAGAGGCACTTTGGATCATGCTCCTATATACCCTAGAGAGATAGTAAAGAGATGCTTGGAGCTTGGAGCTTCAGCAATTATAATGGTTCACAATCATCCAAGTGGGAACTGTAATCCATCTAAAGCAGATATATCTTCTACTTATCAAGTTAGAGATATAGCAAAAATGATGAATATATTTCTACATGATCATATAATAGTTAGCAGGAATGGATGTTTTTCTATGAGAGAGCACAATATAATATAAGAATTGGTTCTTTTATTTTTAGATCTAATCAAAATTCGTAGGGGAATTGTTCCTATGATGTTTTGCTAATATAAAAGTGATTAGAGAAGTATAATTTAGAAAGTATATATTAAACATGAGTAATAAAATGGTTCTAGAAAAAGACAAAAGATTTAAATTTGTTATAGAGTATGATGGAAATTGCTCTGAAGTGGGTTGGCAGTCTCAGCCCGAAAAAATATCAGTTCAGTCTATACTTTCTGATGCTTTTTTTAAGCTAACCCAAGAAAGAGTTGTGTTTTATGGTGCTGGCAGAACAGATAAAGGAGTAAGTGCTTTTGGGCAGGTTGCTCATTTAAATATGAACAAAAGTTTTTGTCTTAGAAAGCTAAAACTAGGAATGAATTTTTATTTAATAGGTAAGGGCGTTGTGATTACAGAAGTGGAAGAGGTTGACTCATCATTTCATGCTAGATTTTCTGCAAAGAGAAAGGAATACAAGTACTCTTTATTGTGTAGGCCTTCTTATAGTGTAATGAAAACAAAAGCATGGCATATTAGGAAACCTATTTGTGCAGAGTTAATAGAAGAATCTCTTGCTAGATTAATTGGAGTGCATGATTTTAGTTCTTTTAGGGATAGTTCTTGTCAGTCGCATAATCCTGTTAAAGAGATTTATAAAGCAGATTGTTTTGTTAATAAAGAAGATATAGATATAACTTTTGTTGGTAATTCTTTTTTGCATCATCAGGTTAGGATAATGATTGGTACTGTGGTTCAAGTAGGTATAGGAAAAATAACTTTACAAGAATTTGATGATATTTTCTCAAGTAAGAACCGTCGTTTAGCAGGATGTACAGCCCCAGCCAATGGGTTGTCTTTAATAGAAGTGATCTACTAATTTAAAATGACCTATTAATTCTTAAAGCTTGTATGCAAATATGATATAGATTGCCTATTTTAAAATTAAACCATAAATGAAAATCTAAATAAAATTTTTAATATAATTTTTATCCAAAAACACTCCAATATGATTTGGTATTTTAGATTTGAACAAAAGAGGCTTTTCTTTATCTAAGTTTGTCTCATTTATACTAACACTTTCAAGTGATTTTTCTACGTTGTTTTGTGGTGAGAAAAAGTTAATCTCTGTGCAATGAAGTGCCAGTTTAGAGTTGTACTTACTTCCATATTTTGAATCTCCTAATACTGGATGTCCTAAAGCAGATAGATGTCTTCTGATTTGGTGCTTTTTTCCTGTTATAAGTTCTATTTCTAATACTGCAAATTCTGCATTAAAGTGCTTGCCTAAATGTTTGCTAAATCCATTCTTTCTGTTGGATGGTGAATCTATAGCTATGTGAATTTCTTTTATATCTTTTGTATATTTATTGTTTTTATTAGATTCCCCTTTATCATTTTGTTGGTTTTTTTTAGAAATATATGTTTTCTCAGTGAATTTCCTTACTATTTTTATCTTAGTCAGTAATGCTGAATTGTCTGATTTAATTAAATAGTACTTATTGATATCTAAGTTAGAGAGAGTATGCAGGTTTGGTGTTATGTGCTTATTAGGTTTAGAAGATTTTCCTGATTTTGCGTGAATTGGCTCTATCTCTACATCTATTTTGTGTCCTGTGTTCTCTCGTATCGAAAATTGATTGTCAGAATATGCTGTGGGTATTATTGTTATATATTTTTTTGTAAAGCTTGATATGTTTTCTCTGCAATGATTTGCAAACTCCCTGTTTAAGCCTACAAGTAGAGTGCCAGTAGTATTTTTATCTAGCCTATGAACTATGTAAGGATGCTCAGGAAGCGCTTCTTTTAATATTGAGTATATAGAGGGATTTTGTCCTTGTGTGCAAATTCCGTAAGGTTTGTCTATTACACAAAAATCTTTGCTTTTGAACATAATAAGTTTATCTAAATTTGTATTTTTAAGTTGAGATGGCTTGTTTATAATGTGCTCTGTTTTTTGGTGTATGACTGTGTTGTTTGCTGTAGTTTTTAGGTCATCTTTTCCTGTCCTATGCTTCTTTACTATTTGATCCCATATTTCTATTGAATCTTCTCTTGAAAGAATTGAGTCTTGAGTTGTTTTCCTATTAGTTAATCTTATGTTTTTCAGTCTTATATTTTTTTGTAAATCTCCAAATTGCATATTTATGAAATGCTCTCTAAACCACTGTCTTAAAGTTATTTTGTCTTTTGTTACTAAAAATCTTAATTTCATTTTCTTCTTTAATTTTTGTTATTATATTTAATTCCTTAGGAATATATTTAATAATCTTATGTTTTATTATGCTCTTTGTGAAAACCATATTACAAGATATAAAAATATGTTTTATCATGATTATGTATGCATTATATAGTGTTCTTTGCTTTATTTTTATTTGGATGTTCTGTGAAGGAGTGGAATGAAGTCCCTCATCCCAGAGAATTTGCTAAGCCTTATAAAATTAAAAACACCCAAGGGTCGTTCAAAATAACCCCACAAAAGCATTACTCTTTGAAAGAAAAAGGGATTGCATCTTTCTATGGAGATAAATTTCATGGTAGAAAAACTGCCAGTGGAGTGTGTTTTAATCAGTGGGATATGACGTGCGCTCATCCTAGACTTCCTTTGCCATCTATAGTGAAAGTTTCTATCCCAGGAACAAAAAAAGAAGTGGTTTTAATAGCTACTGATAGAGGGCCTTTTGTAAAAAAGGGAGACAGAAGAATAATAGATTTATCTCGTGGTGCTGCCAGAATTTTAGGAATTGAAAAACAAGGAGTTGCTAACGTTGAAATCAAGTGCCTTGAAAAAGAAAGCGCAGAATTGAAAAGTAAATGGCCTTCTTATAGAAAAAAAGGAACTTTACCTTTTGGATTAGTAAATAGGTTTGTAAGATAGAAGTTATATAGTAAAAAACTCTAAAAGAAATATGCTATAAGTAGCATTTATATTCCTCTTTTGATTATGGGTATAATAGGTTTAGGTTTTTGTTATTTTGTTATTTAAAAAGGTGCTTGGATTGTTTATAGTTTTCGAAGGTATAGATGGAGTTGGTAAAACAAGTCATATCAACTCATTAAAAGATTTTCTTATGAATGAAGGTTTAGATGTTATTGTTACTAGTGAATTTTCTGAGCCCGAAATAGGAAAAGATCTAAAACAAATATTTGTGCAGAAAAAGCTTGCGAATTTAGAAGAACTTTTATTAGTAAATGCCCTTAGGTCTTGGCATTATAGAAAAGTTATACAGCCTGCTTTGAATAATGGGAAATGTGTAATAATGGATCGTTTCATAGATTCTACGTGGGCTTATCAGATAAATGAAGATAAAAATCTTGCTGAATTATTCTCAATTATACTTACAGAAATTGGCATGCAAGAATATGATATGGTCTTTTGGTTGACTGGAAAAAACCACAGAAATAGTAATTTAATTTCTAATAATGTCTCTGATAGGTTTGATTCTAATGATTCTGATTTTTTTGAAAAAGTGCATAGAAATTATGAAGCTGTTTTTAAAAACATTCCTTCTGAAAAGTTATTTAAATACGAGAATATCAATTTTGATTCTGTACAAGAAATGATAAGAGCAGATGTTTTGAAAGTATATAATAGAAAATTACATATATAGAGTTTTGAACAAGCTGTCAAATATAAATTTTCTACTACAAGACAATAAAGAAGTAAAAGCAATTTGCTAGAGACTCTAATTAGAGTCAAAAAACTCGTTAGGGATTTCAATATAGAAATTTAGATTTAGGAGTTTCGATTTAGGAATTTTAAAGAAATTTCAATGTAAATCCTTAAATGCTATTTAAAAAAAATAATAGATGTAGGAAAATGGATTTAAGTATAAACCAATGAATAGCAAAAAAATAATAGAAATAGAGAATATCTTAATTGAAAATTACACAAAAATACAAATGCCGGTTCTTGTTTACGGAAATAATGTCGATTTGCTTAATTTAATGTCAGAGAGAGTTGCAAATTATATTTATAAGGATAACTGTGCAGATTTTCTGTTCAGCTCTTGTAATAAGGATTTATCTATCAGAGAAATAGAAAATTTCCTTAATAAAACACCAATGTATGATAATACTAAACTTCTTGTGTTGCAGAGCGCTCACAAATGGACTGATAAGAATTTTTCATCTTTGTTGAAAATTTTAGAAGATATGCTTCCATTTAACAGGATTATAATTACTTCTTCATCTAAGATGCCTCCAACTATTATGTCTAGATGTCTGTCTTTTTATGCATACACACCTATATTAAAAGATTCAGAAATTATTAAATGCATCTTGGAAAAAGATTTTATACTTTTGAAGCAAAAATTAAATGAATCTGAAGAAGGCATAGATGTTAAGTTAGATAGTGTTTTTTTATGGGTTAAAGAGTATATATATTCTAAAATAAAATTATTTGTTGGTGATCAAAAGTCGAATTCTGCAGACTATATTTATTATCTCTTGAATGTATGGGATAATTTCGAAAAGACTTATAAATGGTACAAAAAAGGGGTGATGTCATTAAAACAAGCTACAGAAATTATGCTGCAAACTTTGAAAAACTGCTTTCAGGAAAAATAAAAAACTCAGTAAAAAAGAGATTTATAACTACTCCTATATATTATGTAAATGGAAACCCACATATAGGGCATTTATATACATCGGTTGCATGTGATGTTTTATCTAGGTTTTATAAACTTTTTTCTAAAGTTGCATTTTCTTCTGGGACTGATGAACATGGACAAAAAGTAGAGAGAGAAGCTCTGAAAAGAAATCTTGAGCCCCAAAAATATGTGGATGAGATGCAAAGTAAGTTTCTAGATTTGTTAGATCGTTCTAATGTTAAGGTAGATTGTTTTGTAAGAACAACCTCTAAGGATCACAAGGAAAATGTACTAAAATTTTGGAACAAATTGGTTGATAGTGGAAATATATATAAGGGCTCATATTCTGGTTGGTACTCTACTGTAGACGAAAGCTATTATTCAGAATCAGAAATAAAAGATGGAAAATCTATAGAAACAGGTTCTGATGTTGAGTGGTTAGAAGAAGAGGTATATTTCTTTAAGCTTTCAGAATGGAAAGAAAAATTGTTAGAAATTTATTCTGATAGTAATATGATTTTCCCAGAAGAAAGAAGAAAAGAAGTTTTGGGAATGATTAATAGTGATTTGCCAGATCTTTGTGTGTCTAGGTCTAATTTTAGTTGGGGTATAAAGTTAGATGACCAGAATGTGGTTTATGTTTGGGTTGATGCTCTTGTAAATTATATTACTGCTTTGGATAGAATAAACTCTAAGCAAGATACAGACTGTTTTTCCATAGAAAATGCAATTCACATTATAGGAAAAGACATTTTGAAATTCCATGCTATATATTGGCCTGCGATGCTACTAGCTTGTAAAGTTCCTTTGCCTAGTAAAATATACGCACATGGTTGGTGGACTGTGGATGGGCAGAAAATGTCCAAGTCTTTAGGGAATGTAGTAGATCCATTTGATCTGATGAGTAAATATGGAGCTGACGAAGTTAGGTATTTCCTGCTAAAAGAAATGAATTTTGGTAATGATGGAGACTTTTCTTACAAAAAATTAGAAGACAGAATTAACTTAGATTTAGCTAACTCTATTGGCAATCTGGTGCAAAGAATTTTAAAGTTTACTGAAAAAGAGTACGGTAGAGTTCCTAAATTGGATTTTATTGATGATGATAAAGATATGGCTATTTTGCAGGAATGGGATAAAGCTTTGATTAAATCTATTGAATTTATGGACAACCAAAGCTTACATTCTTATTTGGATAGCTTTATAAGCGCTGTCTTTGAAACAAATAAATATTTAGAAGATCAGTCTCCATGGAAAAAGAGCGCAGATAGAAAAAGAAAAATCCTTTCTGTCGGGTGTGAGTGCTTGAAAAGAATGTCTATCTTAGGGGCGCCAATTATGCCAGAAAAAATGATTGAGATTGTTAAGGCTATTAACATTATGGATCATGAAGAGCTGGAAGAGCAGCCTGTTTCTGATATAGATATAAGCTCTCACTTGAACTCTTACGTTTCTAATTTAAATAACTGGACTTTTCCTCTTAATGAAAATTATCTTAATAAAGATAAGATATTTCCTATTTTTAGCAAGCATTAAATAATCAATTTTTGATTATTTTTTTTATTAGATATTAGAGAGTCATCTTTGTTCAAGATCTGATTTGATTAATTAGGTTTAGATTATATATTATAATTCTCATGTGATTTGGTGTTTCTTTGATTGTCTTGGAGGTTTGTATATGATCCAGCAATCTAATTACTACATTAAACATGCATATATGATTCTTATTGTTTGTTCTGAAAATTATTTCACAATAACTTGTTGCACAGTTTATTGAACTAAGTTTAAATTGAAATTAATTCTTGATTTTTGGGAAAGTGATTTCTTCCTGGTGCATATATTTTCCAGATTTGTCTTTATATGAATTTGAGCACTTATCTCCTTTAAAAAACAAGAACTGACATATTCCCTCTCCAGAGTATACCTTTATAGGGACTGTGGAGGTGTTTGATAGCTCTAAGGTGACATATCCTTCCCAACCTGGCTCTAGAGGTGTTACGTTTACTATCAATCCACATCTAGCATATGTAGATTTTCCTACACAAATTACCAAAACATCATTAGGTATTTTAAACTTTTCCATAGTCATGCAAAGTACAAACCCTCCAGGTGGGATCAAACATGTTTCTCCAGAGTGGTGTATAAATGTTTTTTCGTCGAAATTTTTTGGATCTATTATAGTGCTATAGGTGTTTGTGCATATCTTATAATCATTTGATAATCTTGCATCATAACCAAACGAAGAAAGACCAAACGATATAACTCCCTTGCATACGTTTTTCTCAGAGAAATTTGATATCATGCCATTTTTAGATAATTCTTTTATTTGTGAATCATTTAGTATCATTTTACAAAAATATCATGAAAGTGCCTAAGTTTGAAAGATGCTTTCAAGTTTTTTATTCACTTCATTGGTGTTTTCTATCTAAATGAAAGCAAATGAGTATGAAATCGACTTTCTAAAGGTTAGTCTTTGTCATTAAGCTCAGATAGAAAAGCTTGAAAAGCTTTAAATTTCGCAGCTATAGATTTAGGAATTTGTATTGTTTTTCCTGTTTTAGGATTTCTTCCTTCTCTGGCTTCTTTTTTAAGCGGGTAGAATTTTCCAAAGCTACTTATTGAGACTTCATTTCCATTTTTTAGTTCTGATAAAATTGTGTCCATAAACTCTTCCATTACCTGAGTTACTTGTCTGTCAGTCATAGAGCTAAAAGAAGGATCTTTTGAAGCTTTTTCTCTTAAGCTAGATCCTATTGTTTTGCATAATTCTGTTTTATTCATTTTTGAGAACACTCCTCCAAAGAAACAATAATAATCAAAGTCCTTAATGTAAAGGTCTTTTTGGTTGATTTGTGCAAAAACTTGAAATAAATAAGTTCTTTCCATGTTTTTGAGAGATTTATTGAGGTGATGTGAGTGGATAATTGAAATATTTAAGCAGGCATTTCAATTTTATAGTGATTTCTAAAAATCACTATGTTTATATGAATATCAAGAGCTTTGACTTTGGTTTCTTTTGAACTTTTTGATCTTTTTTTCTTTTTCTGCTTTTTGTTTTGCTTTCTTCACTGACTTTGGCTCCCAATGCCTTCTTTTTTTGTATTCAGTGTAATATTGCTCAGTAGCCAGTATTTTTCTAAGTCTTTTTAATGCTTCAGGCAATCCATTTGGTGTTGGTACTATTATGCTCATTATACTCTTCCTTTTTTTTATTTGTAATTTCATGTCACTAAAATTAACTTTAATGAATTATAGAATATAAGAGGTTCTTTGGCAACCTAAGGGTTTTGCTGGGCTTTATTTAGTTGTTATTTTTTTTCTTTCATGTAAAAAGTTTTTGTATTTTGTTCATTTTTGAGTTGTTGTTATATTATTTGCTTTGTTTTAATTCTATTTTGCTTTATCTTGTATATATATGTTGTGATATTGAAGTTTTTTGCTGTTTTTCTTTGTTGTTGAATATTTTTGATAAAAAAATTAAAAAAGTGTTGACAAAAGGTTAAGAGTGTGAGAAATTGTATCTGTGTTTGGGGCAAGACCCCAGAAGATTGAAAGTGAAAAAGGATAGCAAGCTAGCTGTTAAGGAAACCAAGAAATTGGGATTTTTTTCAACTTGAGAGTTTGATCCTGGCTCAGAACGAACGCTGGCGGCATGCTTTATACATGCAAGTCGAACGGAAACTATGTTCGCATAGTTTTAGTGGCAAACGGGTGAGTAATACATGGGAATCTGCCATATGGAGGGGGATAGTTGTTGGAAACGACAGGTAATACCGCATAATCTTCTTAGGAAGTAAAGGCTTCGGCCACCATTTGAGGAGCCCATGTCGGATTAGATAGTTGGTGAGGTAATGGCTCACCAAGTCTGTGATCCGTAGCTGGTCTTAGAGGATGATCAGCCACACTGGGATTGAGATACGGCCCAGACTCCTACGGGAGGCAGCAGTAGGGAATATTGGACAATGGGGGAAACCCTGATCCAGCAATGCCGCGTGAATGATGAAGGTTTTAGAATTGTAAAGTTCTTTTGCTCGCAATGACGATGACAGTAGCGAGAGAAGAAGCTCCGGCAAACTTCGTGCCAGCAGCCGCGGTAATACGAAGGGAGCAAGCGTTGTTCGGATTGACTGGGCGTAAAGGGTGCGTAGGCTGCTGATTAAGTGAAATGTGAAAGCCCTGGGCTTAACCTAGGAAGTGCATTTTATACTGGTCGGCTAGAGGACAGTAGAGGAAGTAGGAATTTCTGATGGAGAGGTGAAATTCATAGATATCAGAAGGAACACCAAAAGCGAAGGCAAGCTTCTGGGCTGTACCTGACGTTGAGGCACGAAAGCGTGGGTAGCAAACAGGATTAGATACCCTGGTAGTCCACGCCCTAAACGATGAGTGCTAAATGTTGGAGGTTAAAATCTTCAGTGTTAAAGCTAACGCGTTAAGCACTCCGCCTGGGGATTACGGTCGCAAGACTAAAACTCAAAGGAATTGACGGGAACCCGCACAAGCGGCGGAGCATGTGGTTTAATTCGATGTTCCGCGCAAACCTTACCAGCCTTTGAATGCAAGTTTTAAATTTGTGAAAGCAAATTTTTCAGTTTAGCTGGGCTTGCACAGGTGCTGCATGGCTGTCGTCAGCTCGTGTCGTGAGATGTTGGGTTAAGTCCCGCAACGAGCGCAACCCTTGTCGTTATTTGCCAATAGACTTTGTCTAGGAACTTTAACGAGACTGCCGATGTTAAGTCGGAGGAAGGTGGGGATGACGTCAAGTCCTCATGGCCTTTATAGGCTGGGCTACACATGTGCTACAATGGCAACTACAATGAGATGCAATAGGGTGACCTGGAGCAAATCTATAAAAGTTGTCTCAGTTCGGATTACAGTCTGCAACTCGACTGTATGAAGCCGGAGTCGCTAGTAATCGTCAATACAGTACGTGACGGTGAATACGTTACGGGTTTTGTACACACTGCCCGTCAAGCCACGGGAGTTGATTCTGCTTTAAAGTGGTTATCTAACCGCAAGGAAGAAGCCAAATATGGCAGAATTAGCAACTGGGGTTAAGTCGTAACAAGGTAGCCGTAGGAGAACCTGCGGCTGGATCACCTCCTTTCTAGGATTTTATATCCTATTTGTCTTTAATAGCTGGCGTGTTATCCTTTTTTATTTTCAATTTTACGTTTAAAAAGTTTAAACAAATTATTCAATAAAGCCAATTTTAAAATTGGTTGAGTAAGAATCAAACGCGTAAGGGTGTTTGGTGGATGCCTTGGCATTAAGAGGCGATGAAGGACGTGATAGGCTGCGATAAGCTACGGGGAGGTGCCAATAACCTTTGATCCGTAGATCTCCGAATGGGGGAACCCGTTCTTTAAGAACATTGCAATTTGAATTCATAGAATTGCAAAGCGAACCTGGTGAACTGAAACATCTAAGTAGCCAGAGGAAAGGAAATCAAAGATACTCTGTTAGTAGCGGCGAGCGAAACCAGATCAGTCCAGTTACTCCTTTTAATCTAATACTAGAATATTTTGGAATATATAACTATAAAGGGTTAAAGTCCCGTATAGGAAGAGATTAAAGAATGTTTTTACATGGAGTACATGAGTAGGGCAGGACACGTGTTATCTTGTCTGAATATAGGGAGACCACTCTCTAAGACTAAGTACTACTTAATGACCGATAGTGAACAAGTACCGTGAGGGAAAGGTGAAAAGAACCCCGGGAGGGGAGTGAAATAGAACTGAAACCAAATACTTACAAGCAGTCGAAGCAGCTTTAAGCTGTGACGGCGTACCTTTTGCATAATGAGCCAGCGAGTTTATCTGTTTAGCAAGCTTAAGTCGTTAGACGTAGGCATAGCGAAAGCGAGTTTTAAATGAGCGTATAGTTGAACGGATAAGACCCGAAACCGAGTGATCTAGTCATGATCAGGTTGAAGGAAAGTTAACCCTTTCTGGAGGACCGAACCATATCACGTTGCAATGTGTGTGGATGAATTGTGACTAGGGGTGAAAGGCTAATCAAACTCGGAAATAGCTGGTTCTCCGCGAAATCTATTGAGGTAGAGCGTTATTTTAATTTTACAGGGGTAGAGCTCTGAATAGGCTAGGGGGGATAGTATCCTTACCAAACCTAATCAAACTACGAATACTGTAAAATCATATAATAACAGACAGACTCTGGGTGCTAAGATCCAGGGTCGAGAGGGAAAGAGCCCAGACCATCATCTAAGGTCCCTAAGTATAACTAAGTGAAAAGAAGGAAGTGATTAGACCAAGACAGTCAGGAGGTTGGCTTAGAAGCAGCCATCCTTTAAAGAAAGCGTAATAGCTCACTGATCTAAAAGTTTTTTTGCACCGAAAATGTAGCGGGTCTAAGTTATACACCGAAGATATGGGTGACATATTATATGTCACGGTAGCGGAGCGTTCTGTAAGTCTATGAAGGTGAAGTGTGAGCTTCGCTGGAGATATCAGAAGTGAGAAAGCTGGCATGAGTAGCATAAAGAAGTGTGAAAAACACTTCCGCCGGAAGTCCAAGGTTTCCTACGCAAGGGTTATCCGCGTAGGGTTAGTCGGCCCCTAAGGCGAGGACAAGAGTCGTAGTCGATGGGAAACAGGTTAATATTCCTGTACCTGCTTTTAGTGACGGAGATGAAGATATGTTTAATCTTATTGGATTGATTAAGCTTATTTATTCTTCCAGGAAATAGCTAAAGCATTATAGACCGTACCCTAAACCGAATCAGGTGGACAGGTAGAGTATACTAAGGCGTTTGAGAGAATGGTGTTGAAGGAACTCGGCAAATTGATCTCGTAACTTCGGAATAAGAGATGCCTAGTCTGGCGAAAGCTAAACTAGGTGGCACATAAGAGGGAGTGGCGACTGTTTATCTAAAACACAGGGCTCTGCAAAGATGAAAGTCTAAGTATAGGGTCTGACGCCTGCCCGGTGCTGGAAGGTTAATATGATTTGTGCAAGCATTGATTAGAAGCCCCAGTAAACGGCGGCCGTAACCATGACGGTCCTAAGGTAGCGAAATTCCTTGTCAGGTAAATTCTGACCTGCATGAATGGCGTAACGACTGCTCCGCTGTCTCCAACACCAACTCAGTGAAGTTGAATTCTCCGTGAAAATGCGGAGTACCCACAGTTAGACGGATAGACCCCGTGCACCTTTACTATAGCTTTACATTGATACGACGATTGTTTCATGTAGGATAGGCGGGAGCTTTTGATATACAGGCGCTAGCTTGTATGGAGGCACCCTTGAAATACCGCCTTTGACAATTGTTTTATCTAACCAAATCTGTGATCCAGGTTTGAGAAAATGTATGGTGGGTAGTTTGACTGGGGCGGTCGCCTCCTAAAGAGTAACGGAGGCGTACAAAGGTAGGTTCAGGTTGTTTGGAAAGCAACTGTTGAGTGCAATGGCAAAAACCTGCTTAACTGCGAGACATACAAGTCGAGCAGAGACGAAAGTCGGTCATAGTGACCCGGTGGTTCTGAGTGGAAGGGCCATCGATCAACGGATAAAAGGTACGCCGGGGATAACAGGCTAATCTCTCCCAAGAGGTCATATCGACGGGGAGGTTTGGCACCTCGATGTCGGCTCATCACATCCTGGGGCTGAAGAAGGTCCCAAGGGTTTGGCTGTTCGCCAATTAAAGTGGTACGCGAGCTGGGTTCAGAACGTCGTGAGACAGTTCGGTCCCTATCTGCTGTGGGCGTGTGGAAAATTGAAAGGAGCTGCTTCTAGTACGAAAGGACCGAAGTGGACATACCTCTGGTGTGCCAGTTGTTCTGCCAAGAGCAATGCTGGGTAGCTACAGTATGGAACAGATAACCGCTGAAAGCATATAAGCGGGAAGCTGACCTTAAGATTAGTTTTCCTTAAGGATCGTGATAGAACATCACGTTGATAGGTTGGGTGTGTAAGTCAAGTAATTGATTAAGCTGACCAATACTAATATCCGTTAAGTTTGATTCTTACGCAACAAATTTTAAATGCTGTGTTTTTTGAATAATTGTTTAAATTTTTTTATTTAATTTCTTATATTTCATACACAAATAATAACATTATATTCAGCATATAATGTTATATTTTTCTAATTTTATATTAATTCTTTATATTTTTCTTTTATTTGTAAAATATCATTCCATGATATCTTTTTTTTGCTTGGAGATCTTAACAAATAAGAAGGATGGAAAATAGGGATATAAAGACAATTTCTATGCTCTTTGAATATGCCTCTAGATTTTGTAATGGCTTCTGAAGTGTTAGTAAAAGCTTTCATAGCAATAGATCCAACTAAAACCAATATTTTAGGATTTATAATTCTTATATGTTCTAGTAAATAAGGTTGAGATTTTGAAATTTCTTCTTTTGTAGGAGTTCTATTAGCAGGAGGCCTCCATGGAATTACATTAGTTATATACATATGTTTTCTTTTTATATGTGCAGCTTCGAACATTGCTTCTAAAAGTTTTCCACTATCTCCAATGAATGGTTTGCCTTTTTTATCCTCTTCTTCTCCAGGTGCTTCTCCGACTATCATTATTTTTGAGTTAGGGTCTCCATCTGCAAATACCATGGTAGTTGCATCTTTCTTGAACTCTAAATCTATATTTTTTGCCATGCTTGTTCTAAGCTCGTTTATAGAACTGAATTCTAGATCATCATCATTGTTTTTTTCTGACAGAATAGTATCTTGATTTTGCTTATTTTCTTGAATGTTTATTTCTTCTGATAAAACATTACTATAATTTTTAACAGGAATATATTTTTGTTTAGGGCTTAAATTTGACCCATTAACTAAAGAAAAAAATATATTTCTATTTTTCATTTTATTCACTTATATCACATGATATACCTTATGCTTACTTAATACAAATTATACTTTATATAGAAAAAGAAGTTCCACAGTGACAATTTCTTTTGAATGTTTTTGATTTTATTTCAAACTTACTATTCATAAGTGTGGATTTAAAATCTATAATAGAATCTTTTAATTTTTTTGCGCTAAATATATCTGTAATAACTGTGATTCCATTTGACTCTAAGATTTCTGCGTTGTCAGGAAATGTGTTTGGAAAAGAGAGTTCATATTTATATCCACTACAGCCTCCAAAGAATGTTCTTACTTGTATTGCTGTTTTGTTTCTTCTCTTCATTTCATTTGCTGCTGAATCAGAAATTCTTATCATGATATAAAAATATCTCCTTTTTATTTAGTTTAAAAGAGTTTCTTTGTTTTTTGTAAGTGTTAGCAAAATTAATAGCCTGTTTATTTAGTTAGGTTTAATATTATGAATTTAGTCAAAAATGGTATTTTAATGTGGTTGTTATTGTCTTATAATTCTTATTAGGAGGGTTCTTTGGTAAAAATAAACTTACTTAGCGGTCAAAAAATCATTGGGAGAAGCATAAAATGCTTTGAGTTAGTTAAAGAGCTATGTTTATCTTCTGATATATTAGGATTTGTTTCTTGTTCAGAAGGAGATAAAAAGGTTTACGACCTTCATTCTGAAATTCCTGAAGGAGAGGAAGTAAAGCCTATCAGAAGAACTGACAAAGAAGCTTTGCATATGCTTAGGCATGATATAGCTCATGTTCTGGCTCAGGCATTGTCAGATTTATTTGATGGTGTTCAGTATGGAAAGCAATATTTCGATGAAGAATCTATTTTTGGATTTGATTTTATATCTGAGAAAAAAGTTAGTGAATCTGATTTTCCAGCAATAGAATTTAGAATGTCTCAAATAATAGAAAGAAAAGATTCTATATTAAGGGAAATTTGGTCTAAATCAAAAAGCTTGAGAGAATTTAAAAATGATAGCTTTAAGGTTGACATAGTTAAGAATTGCAAGAAAGAAAGCTTGATGCTTTATTCTCATGGTGGATATATAGATATCTGTGGTGGGCCAAGAACAACTAATAATGATTTCTTAGGTCATAATTTTGAGATTCTTGGAATAGGTGAGTCTTCTTGGTTATATGATGGTTCTATAAAAATGCAGAGAATATATGGAACTTACTGGCCTACTGAAGCAGATCTGAAAAATTACTTAAGCCAGAAAAAACAAGGTATTTAATGATAGAAGTTTGTTTAGAAAATGGAAGTCAGGAATTTGGATCTGGTATTTCTGCTTTAGCAATTGTGGAAAGTTTAGGGGACCAGGGAAAAGGTATAGTAGGGTTTAGATCAGTAGATGAAGGCGATATTTATGACTTGCATAGTATATTGACAGGTCATATTTCTGTTAAACCAATCAAAAAAGGATCTGAATACCACTTAATTATATTAAGACAAGATGCTGCTAATGTCCTTTCTAAGTCTATAAAAGAGATTTACGAAGATGATGCAGAGATAATTGAAACTGGAGTTTTGGAGAATGGTTTTTATCTAGAGTTTTACTCTGAAAATCCTGTTTCTCAGAATGATTTCGAAAAAATAGAAAAGCAAATGAATGTTATTACAGGAAAATCAACTGCTATTAGTAAAAGTGTTTATTCTAAAGAAGAAGCTTTGGAAATTTTTGATCAAGAAGATAATTCTTTCGCTAGAGGTTTTATTTCCTTGCTAGGTGAGGAACCTATTAATATATGTTCAATAGGTGATTACAAGGTTGTGTGTTCTAAAGCATGTGGTAATAACACCAAAAATGTAGGTAATAATTACAAACTAGTTTCAATATCAGGTGTGAGTTCAAAATATGATTATCAGAATGTACAGAGGATAGTTGGTACTTTTTGGCATAACAAACAAGATTTGAAAAAATATTTAGATGAGCTAGAAGAAAATGCAAAATGGGATCACAGAAATATATGCAAAAATATGGATATATGCTTTGTAGATCATGATGTTTCTAATGGAATGATCAATTGGCTTCCAAATGGAACGAAGGTTATTAATAAAATGAAAACCTTTATTAGAGAAATGTGGGATAAGTATGGCTATTCTGAAGTGCAAACACCTGTACTAATGGCTTCAGATCTATGGAAAAAATCAGGTCATGAAGAGATGTTTAAAGAAAATATGATGTTTGTTAATCTCGACAAGCTAACTTATGCTCTAAAACCAATGAGCTGTCCTGCTCATATAAATATGTTTAAATTTAGAAACAGAAGCTATAGGGATTTGCCATTTAGGCTAGCAGAATTTGGTTATTGCCATAGATATGAACCATCAGGTTCTTTGTATGGATTAATGAGAACAAGAGCATTTACTCAAGATGATGCTCATGTATTTTGTATGGAAGATCAAATTACTGATGTTATAGTTTCTTTTTGTGAGATGCTTAAAGAGATTTATAGGAAGTTTGGTTTTGAAGAGTTAAAAGTAAAGTTATCTACAAGACCAGAGAAATACATAGGAAATGATGACTCTTGGTCTGAGGCTGAGTCAGCTTTGCAAGAAGCAGCAAATAAATGTGACCTAGAATGTGAAATCAATCCAGGAGAAGGTGCTTTTTATGGTCCTAAATTAGAGTTTTCTATATGTGACAAAAGGAAGCATGTATGGCAATGTGGAACAGTTCAGGTAGATTTTTCTTTGGCTGAGAGACTTGGAGCTACTTATACAGACTCTGATTCATCTCAAAAAACTCCGATTATAGTTCATCATGCAGCTTTAGGTTCTTTGGAGAGATTTTTAGGAATATTAATAGAAAACACAAAAGGCTTGCTTCCTGCTTGGGTTCATCCAGCGCCATTTGTAGTACTTCCTTTAGTAAAAGAAGCTGAAGATTTTTCTAAACAAATCAAAAAGATACTTAAGGGCCTTGATTTGGAATGTTTAGAAGATTATGATCACTCTGAAAAACTTGGCTATAGAATAAGAAAGTACATAGAAAAAAGAGTGCCTAATTTGATAGTAATAGGTAAGAAAGAAATGGAAAAAGGTTTGGTGACTTTAAGGGATATAGAAGGAAATCAAGAGCAGCTGAGTCTAGAAGATTTAGTGATAAAATTGAAGGGAAAGAATGAAGAGTAAAAAAAAGCAGAAAAAAGATCTAATTAATAAGGAAATAAGGGCAGAGAGAGTTGTTGTCATTCATGGGGGTGATAATCTAGGGGAAATGCCTTTCTTTTCTGCTTTGCAATACGCCAAAGACAAAGGGTTAGATTTGGTGAAAATGTCTGATTCTGATGTGCCTATTTGTAAAGTCATGGATTACAATCAAGAGAAATATAAGCAAAAGAAACAAAAGAAAGAAAAAGTACAAGCTCTAAAAGAAATTCAAATCAGACCTAATATAGGTGAAAATGATTTAATGACAAAAATAAACAGGGCTAGGAAATTTTTAGAGCAGAGACATAAGGTGAAAATAGTTCTTAAATTTAGAGGAAGAGAATTGATTCATTTGGATGATAACGTAAAAAATGTTTTAAATAAGTTTATAGAGAATTTGAATGATGTAGGAAAAGCAGATTCTAGAGTTCCTAAAGAGAGGGCTAGAGTTTCTGTTATAATAAATCCTATATAAGGTTGTTCTGTGTTTTATGAAGCTTTGCTTCTAGAAATTAATAGAAATTTATATTGTGTTAGATAAGGTTAGTTAACAAATTAGGAAAATGAAAATTTTAAAAAATTTCTTTAGATTCATGGCTGTACTTTCTTGGAAGTTCTTTAGTACTTTAGTGTTTACAATTTCATGTTTTAATTATTTGATCATATTTGCTATATTTACATCTTTGTACAGAAAGAGTTTTGATTTTTTAATTGGAACAAAATCTGAATTTCAGGAAATATATTTTAAAAACAATGTTTTTGGATTAAAAGGTTTTGTTTCTAAAGATTTCTCTGTAAAAAAAATAGAAGCAAATTTAAATAAACAAAACTTAGTTATGGAAAACTTAACTCTATACGGAAGCGAATTTGGTTTGCTATGTGACTACAGAGATGGGGTCAAGATTGAGGTAAGTAAATCCAATAAAAAAATCTCTTATTTCTATTTAGATGATAATTATGTTTATGATTTTAGCGTTTTAGGGTTTAATTGTGGGGGAAGGTTTTTATTTTCTGAAAGCAAGGGCTTAGAAATCACTTTTGAAAAAAACTCTAAGGGGTTCATGTTGATAAATGATAATTCTTTCTTGCTGAACTTTAGAAATGAATCTTTGCAGTTGAATTTGAGCAAGAATATAAAAAGCAGTTCTTTTGGAAAACTTGCAAGAAGATGTTTAAAGCAAACTACAGATTTTAAGAAAAATGAAGAGGTTGATTGTTCAAGCGAGGGATTAAAGAGTTGCAATACACCTAACACTCCAGATCTTCATAACACAATCAATGATAGAATCTCTGACAATAGTAATAGCTTAACAAATTCAGAAAACAGTCTAGGCTCTGATAATATTCATATAGATAATGAAAGTAAAAATGAAGAATGTTTATATTATTTAGATGAGCCTTGTGTGGAAAAATTAAACACAAGCTTCGCAGAAGCTAAAGAGAAAAAATATGAAAGAGATAATAGCTCTAAATCTGGAAACAAACTGAAAAGTAACTCTAAAAAACATGCCACTGGAAAAACAAAATTAAAGAATTGTATAAAGAACAAAAAAGTTAACTTCGTTAATAAATATTGTAATTTTGATAAGGTTGATTTTTCTTGTAAAGATTTCAATGGAACAAAAGTTGGATTTAAATACAATGATGGGATTGGTGTTGGGTTTATAAAATCTCATGATTTCTGTGATCATAAATGTTACTTAGATCTTTCTTTTACAGCTCAATTCAATGAAAATGGAATAGAAATAACTAGCAAAAACAGCTCAAAGACTCAAGAAATACATTTGAACTGCTTGGATTTACATCAAAAACACTTGAAGTGGAGTGTTGCTCTGGGTGATAAAAGTTATGTCAAAATTGATTCTGGTAATTTGCAGGTCAGCTCTAAGATTAATTTGAGAAAAACTGATTTTAATTTCTTCATAGATACTTCTCAGGTTCATATGAAGGGCTCTGGGTATTTTGATCAAAGCATGAACATGTTTGTAAAAAGTGAGGGTAATTACTTTAATTGCAATCTTGTTGATTTGGGCATGTTTAAAGGTCCTGGATTGGGAGTTTCAGTTGTTATTGATTCATTTTTCAAAGAAATTTTTGTGCATGGGAATCTATACTTGGATGATGCTCATTTGATATTCAATACCAAAAAAACTAGTGACTCTGCAATAGTATTTCAGGCTTATTGTGATAAGAAACCTATATATCTCTGGAGTAAGAATGGGCTACTTGTGAATATTGAGCTTTTTGATTTTGGTAAAATGATTTCACTGTTGTCTGAAAATAACTTAGTTAAGAATGGTGGGCATTTGTTGGGGAGCATTGATTTTTCTAATAAAGTTATAGACTGGGATTTCAAAATAAAAGATATGAGAACTAAAGCAAAGTTAGATTCCATTTTTATAAATCTATTTTCTATAACATATTGGACTAAAATGATGAAGTACAGCAGAGATACTTGGGATCTTTTCGAGTGCTCAGGAAGCTTAATAAATGGACAATATAATATAAAAGAGTTTAAACTTTCCAATGTGTTTTCTGTATTTGATGGAGAAGGGTATTTAAGTAAGGATAATAAAATTTTTATAAATGGAAGAATGCAATCCAGAACAGTGTTTAATGAAATATCTGGACTGGTTAATAAGGAAAATCACGATTTGAATTTTGTAGTAGAGGGTGATGTATCTGATCCAGTTATAAGGAAAAATATAAAAATGAAGAGAATAGTAAGCTCATTGCTTCCTATATAAAAGTTCTATATATTTTTATAATTTGATTGTTATATTTATTTATATGTTTTGAGTGTTTTAAATTTGTTTGTATGATTATAGAATTTACACTTTGTATATATTCCTATAATTTTGCTTATAAGTTTCTTATATCTCTTTGTGATAGCTTGTGATTCTTGTTAATGTTTGACTTTATTTTAATATAATAATATCTTTTAAGGATACGGTTGTGGCGGAATGGTAGACGCGCAACGTTGAGGTCGTTGTGGGGGTTAACCCTATGGAAGTTCGAGTCTTCTCAACCGTACTTTTCACGAAAAGAGGTTGTTTTATGTCAAAAAAAGATTTTGATTCTAAGAAAATTAGTAGTCTTGAAGATAGAGCTAGAGAATATCACTCCTCTTTTCCTAACGGTAAGTTTGGTATGCATTCCACAAAACCACTATCTCATGTTGATATGAGCTTAGCTTACTCTCCGGGAGTTGCTGTGGTCTGCTCTGACATAAAAGAAAATCCTAAAATGGTAATGGAATATACTTCTAAACAAAACACTGTTGCAGTAATTAGTAATGGAACAGCTGTGCTTGGTTTAGGAAACATAGGTCCTTTAGCTTCTAAGCCTGTCATGGAAGGCAAATGTGTTTTGATGAACGGTATGGCTGGTTTATATGGTGTAGACATAGAAGTTTCTGAAAGCAATGCAGATAAAATAATTGAATGTGTAGCAAAAATAGGTGATTCTTTTGGTGCTATAAATTTGGAAGATATAAAAGCTCCAGAATGTTTTGTGGTAGAAAAAGAGCTTCAGAAAAGGCTTGATATCCCTGTTTTTCATGATGATCAACATGGTACAGCAATAGTTGCTTGTGCTGGTTTAGAGAATGCTTTGCATTTAGTTGACAAGAAATGGTCAGACATAAAAATAATTGTAAGTGGAGCAGGGGCAGCAGCGCTGGCATGCTTAGATGCCATGGTTAATCTAGGGCTTAAGAAGGAAAATGTATACTTGTTTGATTCCAAGGGGCTAGTTAGTGAATCTAGAGATGACTTGAATGAATATAAAAAAGCATATATGCAAAAAGAATCTGTAGAATTTAAAGATGCTTTCAAGGGAACTGATGTGTTCTTAGGACTTTCTGTCGCAGGTAAGTTGAAGAAAGATATGGTTGCAGATATGAACAAGAATCCTATCATATTTGGATTAGCTAATCCGGTCCCTGAAATAATGCCTGATGAAGCTCATTCAGTAAGAAGCGACTGTATAGTTGCAACAGGTAGGAGTGATTTGCCTAATCAGGTTAATAACGTACTTTGTTTTCCATATATTTTTAGAGGGGCTTTGGATTCAGAGTCTAAGAAAATGAATTGGGAGATGAAAAAAGCTTGCATAGATGGAATATCTAAGATTGCTAGGATATCTGATAAATTTGGAAAAGATTTTATAATCCCTGGGCCATTAAATGAGCTTTTGTCTCAGAAAGTTTCACAGGCAGTTGCGCAAGCAGCTTTTGAAACTGGAGTAGGTAAGAAAGTGGATGATCATGGTGTTTTGATAGAAAAAAGACTAAATCCTAATTCTGAATATATTTTTAATTCAAAAGGAAAATCTGCAATATCTCTAAAAGGAAACAGTTCTGAGACAAGTTTTATAATTTCAGAATTGTTTAAGTGTTGGGATTTAAATTTGGATATTGATATTGAATCTCATAATACTTTACTTCCAATTTCTAATTCTTGTAACGCTGAAAGATTGCTATGGGTATTTGGTTTGAATGACAAGCCTTGGATTGCTCTAAGTGAAACTGGATCTGAAAAATCTAAAGTAATAAAAGATCTATTTAAAAGTATTTTTGGTAAGGATTTGTTAATAGTTCCTGTTGTAGAATCTAGCCAATGCAGAGATTTAGAAAGAAGGAAAGACTTTTGTGGGAGGCTGTCCATGACAATTAATCAGATTAATATGGAGTTTAATAATAAAAGTTCTGTTAGGAACGCAGCATACCTGGGAATATTATTGACAAGGATAGCTGATGTCTTATCTAGTTCTAACTAAAAACAGGTACGATGATTCTCAAAGAAGAACTGCTCTTGTAATACATTCTATTAATAATAATTTAGAAGGGGATATAAGAGGAATTTTCTCTCATTTGCATGCCTCTGAAGCAGCAAATATAATGCATTACCTTTCTGTATCTCAAAGAAGCAAATTAATAAAATTTTTAGGTGATGATTTTGATTATTACATTCTTGCATTTTTAGAAGATGCTGTTAGGGAAGAAATATTACATAAATGGGCAAATGACAAGCTTGGAAAGGCTTTGGCTAACTTGGATGAGCATTATGCTTTAGAAATTCTTTCTGATTTGCATCCAGAGCATAGAAAAGCAATATTGAAGCTTATAAATCATGATGACAGAGTGTTTTTGGAGAAAAGTCTTAGCTATCCTGAAAAAAGTGCAGGAAGGCTTATGTCTTATCAGATAGTTGCTTTGCCATTGAACTGGACATTAGAAAAGACTATAAAATTTTTAAAGAATGCAAAGCATTTGCCAGAGGATTTTTATTACATATTTGTAGTGGATTTGCAAAACAGACCTGTTGGGCATATATCTTTAAGTAATGTTTATAAGTTCGATAAATATTCTACCCTGAGTGACTGCATGTCAGATGAGGATATCTCAATTTCTTCTTATTCTGATCAAGAAGAAGTTGCTTTGATTTTTAAGCAATATTCTTTGGTTTCTGCGCCTGTTGTTAATAATAATGGCAAGTTGATAGGTGTAATAGATTCTCACATAGTTATAGATATTATATATAGAGAACGAGAAGAGGATTTCTTGCATCTTGCTGGTGTTGAGGATGATGGATTGCATTCTAATACAATAGATACTACAAAATCTAGATTTAAGTGGCTTTTTATGTCTAGCTGCACAGCAATGCTTTCTTCAAGTGTTATTGCACAGTTCCAGAGTGTTATTTCTAAGAATGCAGCTTTGGCTATTGTTATGCCTATTACTGCATCCATAGGAGGAAATGCTGGGATGCAAGTTGTGGCTGTTATAATTAGGGCGCTGTCTAATCAGCAAATTAGTAAGTTAAATGCAGCAAGGGTTTTAAGGAAAGAAATCACTGTTGCGTTGTCTAATGGAGTGTTTTTTGCAAGCTTGTTCGGTCTGATTTCTTATTTCTATATTTCTCCGAAAATATCATTAGTATTTTCTCTTGCCATACTGGTAAATATAGTTTGGTCAGGATTTGTTGGAATGATGATCCCAATGATATTGACTAAATTTAGGTTTGATCCAGCTTTGAGCGCAGGATCTTTCCTTACAGCGTCAACAGATATAGTCGGGAACGCTGCAATACTTATAGCAGCATCTTACTTCATAATTTAACTAATAAATTGTTTAAGTTTTGAAGTGTCTGTATATAGCTTTTGTGCGCAATTAAGAGTGTTTTTTTGTTTATATTGTTAAATAAATTAGATTTTATAAAGCTATCCAATTCTTTCTACTGCCAATTTTCATTTGTTTATAAGATTTTGTTGTTGGTATTTTTTTTAGTAAAATCTGCTTAGGAATCCTGAATTATTTTTCTTTTCAGGTAGTATTCCGTTTTTCTGTAAGTTAATTACTATAGCATTTTTGCCGCATCCATACTTACAAATTTTGGACTTTGACATCCATATTTTAAAGTTCATAAAAAACATAAACAATGACCATATAAGATAAGGAGTCATTAGGATTAAGATTTTTTTGCTTTTTCTGGATTTGCAGAGCAACCTGAATAAAGTGATTAGCATAAGTAAGGATATTATTAAGCTTAGCCCAGTTCTTTTGGCTAGAAAGAATGTAGGAGCCCATGCAATTGTTAATGTTAGTTGAACTAATAATAATCTGGTTAAGCAGGGTATTTCATAACTTTTCTTTATCATTTTTCCAAATGCAATTCCTGTTACAATATAGGTTGAAAGTTTAAATATGCATTTTAAATAGCACTTGCTCATGCTGTAAGATGGATTGTGAGTATATATAGCAGAGTGTTTTATTAAGTAGCTATAGAAAATTCCTATTAATAAGGATATCGCTATACCAATAAGCTCATATTTATATTGATGTATTTTTTCTGTTAATTTTTTTATAATCATTTTAAAGCCCTTCAGGTTTGATAGTAAATAAAGTTTATTAATGTTTTGATAAGTATTTACTTTGCAAAGGTTATTAATTCTTTTTATGCTTGTTTTTTTGTAAGGATTCGTTGTCTTATGCTATCTTTTCCCATTTCTCTATTTCTCCGCTAACTATTTTAAATAAAGGGTTTGGTTCTACTTCTTTTATTTGTTTAATTTTTTCGTAATGCGTGCAGTCTCTATTTTTTATTTTGTGCAGCAAATGACTCCATTCATATTGGATTTGTTTTGTGGAAACAGTGATTAGGTCTATGTCAATTATAGAGTCTAGTTCATGTTTTATTTTTGATGCATTGAAGTTATAGCTTCTATTCCTTGCTTCTTCAGAAACATAGTGCAGATATTTTGACATTGCTTGGGTTGGATTTTTATGCTCTTTGAATCTGATAAGTTGAGGGTGATGCTTGTATCCTTTTGTGTGTCCAAAAAGTACATTTTGAGCTAGTAGAGATTCTCTCCACAGGGCAATTAATCCTTTTGAATCTAAATATTTAGGTTCAATGCTCCAAATTCTCATATATTCTCATGCATTAAATGTACAATAAAATTGTGTGTTTGTGATTTATTGGATTTATTTTTATTTGTTCTTTCTTGTTCGCATGATTTTGATGTTTATTTTTTGATTAGGAAAAGCTGTATTTCTTTTCATGATCCAGGAGCCACTGTTTTCTTTGTAAGCCACAGCTATATCCTCCCATTTTGCCATTTGATCCAATTACTCTATGGCATGGAATTATTATAACTAATGTGTTTGCACCATTTGCATTTGCAACAGCTCTGAATGCTTTTTCTTTTTTCATAGACTGGGCTTGTGTTGAATAGCTTATTGTTTTTCCATATGGTATTTTGGATAATTCTTGCCATGCTTTGGTTTGAAACTTGCTTCCTGTAAATGAAACTGTGGTTGTGAAGCTCTGTAAGTTTCCTGAAAAATATAAGTTTAATTCTTTTGTTATTCCTTTAATTGGGGTGGTTGAGCCTAGGGATAATTTGGATTGTTTTTTTATTTTCTCAATTTCTTGTTTTAGATTTTTTTTGTCAATGAATTCTAATAAGAAAAGTGATTTGTTATCAGAGATTGCGCACATCTTTCCTAATGGAGTGTCTATGTATGCAATTGTAAGTGAATTGGTGTTCAAGTTCATGTTTTCTTTATCATTACTCTGTTCTGTGTCTAGAATTTCATTTATTATTTCTAAATTTGATTTGTGCAGAGAATTTTTATCATTCATGCTGCTATTGGAGAATTGTCCTTTAGTTTTCATTTGCTTAAATGTATTTTTAAACTTACTGTATGTCAATCTGTTTTTTCTAGAAAGAGGCGCATAGATGTCGTATGATTTTTACAAAAGAACTGTTGACACCTAGAGCGTCTATGTATATCATAAAACATGAGCGATAAGAGAAAATCACAAGACCTATTGAATCCATTATATTGGAATAGTGTAATTAAGATGAGCTTATCTAAATTTTTCATTTTATGTGCGCTTCGTTCTAAATCAATGCATGGGTATGATGTTGCAAAAGTTGTTGAATCACAATCAGGAGGATGCTGTTCTCCTACAGAAGGAGCAGTCTATCCAATTCTAAGAGAATTTGAAGAAGGTGGATATGCTACTTGTAAAAGTGAAACTGTATCAGGGCGTGGAAGAAAAGTTTACACAATAACTGATAGAGGCTTAGAAGCATTTCAAATTGGATTGAGTGCTTGGTTAAAAATTGCAAAATGCTTAGGAAAATGCGATACATCTGAAAAAATTCAGGATAAATGTAAAAATGATTTATGTAACATAGGTTGATTCTTTGATTCTATGTATAGAGATTAAAAATTCATAAGAAATCTCTTTCATCAGATTGTTTTATGTATAAATGATCTAATATGTGATTGAAAATTGACTCAGAATATTTCTTTAAAAAAGAACGGAGGAATAATGAAAAGTTTAAATAAAAACACAATAGCTGTAATTGGCGCTGGTCCTGTTGGCATATCTGCAGCAGTTCATTTAAAAATAAGAGGATTAAATCCTATTGTATTTGAAAAAGGGTCTAGCGTAGGTCATGCTATGAAAGAATGGGGACATGTTCGTGTTTTTACACCTTGGAAATACGTGATGGACAAAGAAGTTGTTAATCTTTTGGGTAAAACAGACTGGAAGCATCCAGACAAAGAATATATTCCAACTGGAAATGAAATTGTAGAAGAATACTTATATCCAGCATCAAAAATCCCAGAACTGAAAAACAGAATAATATATGGAGCTGAAGTTATAGCTGTATCTAAATCTAAAAGCAGCAAATCTTCATCTAATAATCGTGATGAAAAGTCCTTTACTATACACTATAAATCTGAGAATGGCTCTCATTATGTTACAGAAGTAAATGGAGTAATTGATGCTTCTGGAACATGGGGAACCCCTAATCCAATTGGTGCAGATGGTTTGCCTGTGATTGGTGAAATAGAAAACAAAGAGTATATTTCCTATGGAATTCCAGATATATTGCTTAAGAATAGAAATTTATATGAAGGAAAAAGGGTTCTTGTTTTAGGAAGCGGTCATTCTGCTATTAATGTGGTTTTGGATATATTAAGTTTGAAAAATAAGAACTTAGATACAAAGTTGATCTGGGGATTACGTAATAATAAATTGGATAAATTACTTGGAGGAGGTATTAATGATGAACTTCCTGCAAGAGGTGCGCTTGGTCAAGCTGCAAAGAAAGCTATATCTGAAGGTTCTTTAGATCTTATGGCTCCATTTGAAGTAAAAGAAATTGAGAGGAAATATTCTAGAAATAGATCAGGGTTCAATGGTGAGTTTATAAAGAGAGAACCAGAATTGAAGGTAAAGTCAGAGTTTGATGGTAAAAAGATAGTTTTAACAGTGGATAGAATAATTGTTGCTGCAGGATTTAGGCCTAATCTAGATATGTTAAGAGAATTGAGGTTAGACTTGGATACAATTGTAGAAGCTCCAAAAACTCTTGCTCCGATGATTGACCCAAATTTACACTCATGTGGAACTGTAAAGCCACATGGTGTAGATGAACTGTCCCATCCTGATAAAAATTTTTTCATAGTAGGAATGAAAGCATATGGAAGGGCTCCAACTTTTTTAATGCTTACTGGATATGAGCAGGTTCGCTCTATAGCTGATGAACTTGCTGGGAATCATGAAGCAGCAAGGGAAGTGCAGCTTAAATTACCAGAAACTGGAGTTTGCAATTCAAATTCAAAAAACATTTATTACGAAAAAGCTTTGGATAAAAAAAACTTAGATGATCATGATAAAATTGAATATCAAGATTACAGACTAAGCTTAAGAAGTAAAAGATCCAGTTGTTGTGGAGCAGATAAAGAAGAATCAAAAACTAATCATAGTTGCTGCTAAAGTGGTCTAAATAGATTTTTTTCACTAATGGATTGCTTGATTATCTTATTTGAAAAGTGCACTTCCTAAATTTAAATTATAACTACAGTTGTAATATTTTTTTTTGTAATGTTTCTACAGAAATGGCGGAGAGGAAGGGATTGCTTGTTCATTGCATTCGCAGCTTCCCTTCCTTAATATAAAATTGTAACTATCGTTGTAATTCTTCTTTGGAAACCTACGGAGAGGAAAGGATTACAGTTCACTATGCTCACAGTTTCCCTTCCTAAATTGGATTGTAATTATCGCTGTAATGTTTTTATAGAAATGGCGGAGAGGAAGGGATTATTTGCTCATTTTATTCGCAGCTTCCCTTCCTGAATTGGATTGTAACTATCGTTGTTATGTTTTTATAGAAATGGCGGAGAGGAAGGGATTCGAACCCTCGATACGTCTTAAAAAACGTATAACGGTTTAGCAAACCGGCGCCTTCAGCCACTCGGCCACCTCTCCAAAACGAATGATATATTTTATATATAATCTTTTCAATATGTTATTAGTTATATTTATTGACAAAATTGTGAAAAACTTACATTATTGTACTTATGAAGCGTACATTTCAACCTAGCAATTTAGTTAGAAAAAGAAGACATGGTTTTAGATCAAGAATGGCTACCGCAAATGGTAGAAAGGTTCTTTCCAGAAGAAGAGCGAAAGGCAGAAAAGTCCTTAGCGCTTAATTTGTAAAATTTATTCAGAACTTATTTATTGACAGATTAAATTCTTGTTAGTCAGTTCTTGAATAGTTTTTACTTAAGCATAGGGTTAAAAACTTAAAAGTAATTTTTAAGAATTTGTATTATTTGCGAACGAATTATTTACTATCCTGTAAAATAAAAGTGATTTATTTAATTATATATTCGTAATTTTGTATAGATTATAAAATTTATATCTTTGATCGATATTTTGATATATTTCGTTTCGTAGATGTATTTTGGACTTTTATAGATTTTACTAAGTTTTACTTTCGAAATAGAAAATGCGTAAATATTCTATAATCAAATCTAGCCATACTTTTCTTTCTATGAAAAAGAGCAAAGGATTTTTTACTGATATATTTTCGATTAGATATAGAAAAAATTCTAATATACCCAATATTAATACACAAAATTTAAAACATAATTCATGTAATTCTGCTGAAGATAAAAATATGTCTTGTTATGGAGTTTTAGAGAGAAATTCTCTGTTAGACTCCAATATAGATTTAAACTTAGATAATACTTGTAAAGATTTTGGAAATCATAATTTGGACAGTTTAATGCCTTGTGATTTTAATAATATAAACTCTAATCTACAAATAAAAGAATATGTACAAATAGGTATAATTGTAAAAAAGAAAATCGGAAAAGCTCACTCTAGAAATAAAATAAAACGTCGCATTAAAAGTGCTTTAGATGAGATTTTTAATTCTAATGAACTAGAGAAAACGGAGCAAATAATTTTATTTTTGGTTAAAAAAGAAATTGTACAAAGTACTTATCAAGAAATTAAATCAGAAATAGAAAAATTCTTTTTGACTAGAAAGATTATTAAAGTAAATCAATAAATTTAGCACATTTGTTTGTATAGTGAGATTGTTCAATTATAATGAGATTTAGAGTAAAGTTATGTTTGTTTTTATTTAGAGCTTATTGACTATTTAGTAGGTTTTCTTATTTTTTGTATATAAAAGCACAATCAAATACTGCAGATTTGTATAAATGAATATGCAGTAAAAAACTAGAAATGTTTTCATAAATTTAACAGAAATTAACTTTACTTTAACAAATCTATGGATAATAATCTTTCATGACTAGGTATAAAAACAACAAAACAAACACTAAGCTTATGTCAGCACTTCTTCTGCTGTCAGTAGCTAATATATCTGCTGGGGATATAGATATTCTTTCAACTGGATTATTCTACACAGAAAGCAGTTCAAAAAAGACAAAGTATCCAGTTATTTTGGAAAGTGATGTCAGGGGTATTGCAGGAAAATTAGATCAAAAAACTAAATACGAATTCAAAAACAAGCACAAGCTTATTAATGATAAAGGGCAAATTACTTCTAATGCTTTAAATATAACTTTTGAAAATGGAACTATTCCTGCAATAGATTTCACTGGATCTCAAAATCAACCGGCTGTAGATTTAAGAAATAAATTCATAGCTTTGCATAGCTTTGCGTACGGACTAGGAATGGGTTCAATAGGATCTTACGATGGTAGATTCGTATTAGTTTCTAGACAATCTAATGGAAATCAAAGTTTATATGATATCAGTAAAGCTGATGGAGTGTGGGGATTAAATTTGACTGCACAAGTTGGAGAAAACCCACTTAGTCTTTATGATCTTTTTGCTGTAAGTACAGATTCAGAGAAGAAGGTTAGTGATGTGATAATGTTCTTGAACTCAACTTACTCAATGGACTTATTAGAAGCATCAACTAAAGAAGAGTTTGATTTGACTAATTTAAACATAGACATCTCAATAGCTGATGAAAAGCTATTAAGGTTCTCTGCTGATGCAGCTCCAGGCTTTGCACAGAGATTTGGGTATTCTGACGTTAGTATTCATGACAGCTATGACGAAATAAGAAATAAAGTAGTGCAGGAGCTAGATTTGCCTGAAGGATCCTTATCTTTTAAAATTGGAGATCAAAATCTACAGAGTTATGAGCCTTATAGAATTAAAAGAGCTATAAATGATGCATTTTTCTATTCTGACTCAAAAGCTGATAAAGCTAAGTCTGTAAAAGAAGCTCAAGAAATGATTAATGCTGTTAGATGGTTCGTTGATAAAATGAATGTACTACGTAAGGAAAAAATGGACTCAAAGAACACAGCAGATGGTAAAGAAACTATTTCAAAAAGAGTTATTGAAGTAACTGAGTTATGTTTAAGAGCATTTGAGAGTCGTAATTTTTCAACAGAATCTTATCAAAGTTTTTTTGCAGATCTATTTAGTTCTGGGTTTATAAACAAAGCAGCAGACAAACTTTATTCACAAAACTTGCATAACTTTTTATTTTTAGCTGATTCAGATAGAACTTTCGAAAGTTTCAAAACAGAACTTTTGGATGTAAGACTTGACACAGAATCAGATGTTCAGGTTTTTATTGGTAATTACGTAACAAAAGGATTGGAATCAAATTCATTAATTTCATTGATTAAAGAACTAAACAATAGCTATAAAAATGCTGATGGAACAAACTCTGTGTTAGGTAAATTTGAGTATTTGTACAGCGATTCTGATGTGTCAGCAAAAGAATATGTTTCAATATCACTTGCACTAAAAGAAGCTACACATTTCATTGAAGAAATAGGGAAAACATATAGTGATATGCTATCTTATAAGGGAATTAAACTTAGCTCGTATGATGTGAATGCAGTAGTTTATCCTATTCGTGTAGTTTTACATGATAAATCATCTGATTTAGCTACTTTAGATGGCAGGGTTTCTGGTGCAATAGCTAAATCTAGAGGCGTGTTTTTAGAAAAGTTTGCAGCAGCTGAAGCAGAGATAGTTAAAGCATATTATTCAGATTTAGAATTTGAAGGTACAAAATTAAGTGATGTAAAAGATGAACAAAACAATGTATTGTTTAATGATTTGGATATAAATGTATCAAATTACAAAGCTTTTAGTGAAGTATTTACAAAGTTAGAAAACTTGGAATCTGAAATTGTAGATTACTTAGGACTTAGTGGAAATGATGCAAGAAGAGATGAATTGTTAGTACATATTTTGTCTGTAACAGATCAAGGTAAATCTTTGGAAGAAATTGGTAGTAAAGTCGATTTTATTGGAGATATAATTAACAATAACAATAACAAACGAATTTACAACACTGTTAATAGTGGATCTGATGAAGCACTAAAAGATTCATTTAGATCTGCATTGTTCCATAGTATAATGGAAAAAAGTGACTTAAGTTTAGAAATTTTTGAAAAAATTGCACAACTATATGCAGAAAACCCTAAGGTCGTAGATCTTTTGAAAGCAGATTTAGAAAAAATAGAGTTGGAAAATAAAGATAAAGCAATTGGTTTTAAACTTACTGATATGAATACAGTTTATGATTTAGCAGTAGAATATGGGAAAAAGATTCACGAAATCACTCAAGAATATAAATTAGGCCAAGCAGAGGACTTAGATAATACTGTGGATGCTGTTTTAGAAATGTTGCTAAAAGATAGAGAAAGCTCCACTGTAGGTGAAATTTTATCATCAGGGTATAACACAGAGCTACTAGAAGCTGTGTTTAAGTCTTACTTAAATGAGAAGATAAATTCATCCTACTTTTCAGAACAGAATGCAAAGGATGCTTTTGTTGGTAGGTTAAATGCAATTACTGAAAATATAATAAAGAACAGCAAAGATAGTAATACAATTAAACTTGGAATGAATGCTTTGAACGATACTTTATCAGAATCATTTGACTTATTTGATAGGATTTACAGTGTAGAGAAATCACACAATGTAGATAGTTTGGGTGGTGATAATCTTTTCTCATTCTATTCTTTGATTGAAATTTTAGAACAGGCTAGTAAAATCATCTCTAATACATTCCCAGATGGATCTAAGAGCGAATTAAGTTTTGAAATATCCAAAACATTATTTGCTCCTTTGAAAGCACTAGGGGTAAATGGATCTGAACCAGGTGTTATTTTAAATATAGAAAATCGCTTTTTGCCTTTATTGGAGTCTAATTCTAACGATAAAGAGGGAATACTTGTTTATAAATTACTATTTAATGTTTGGGATAAGGATGGTGTAAAAGATCAGTTAGATTCATATGAAGCAATTAAAGATAGGTTAAACTCAATTTCCACATTGTCATCAATTTTAAAAAATCCAGAAGCAAGAGTGTTTGGTAGATATGTAAACGAATTCTTTGGAGATGAAAATGCAAGGCTGGTTAATGTAGGTGGTAGCGGAGACTTTGCCAACCTAGTAGATGGAGTTAAAGATTACTTAATTGCTTATGAAAGATTTGAAGGCTTAGGTATCTCAGCTCAATCATTATTCAGATTTGATTCTCTTGTTCTTAAAATAACAAAACCTGGCGCTGCTCACGGATCAAATAGAATGCTTATTGGAACAGCTTCAGATGATAATGATCTTACAAAGGTTTCTGGAGTTTTAAGTGATTTTGTAGAAGGCTTTTCAAAACTGAGTTCTGATATAAAAATTATAGCTGAAAGCTACTTAAATAATAATTTAGAGTCAGGTAATACTAGCAGTATAGTTGATGTGGAAGGATTGAAAACTCTTTTGGATGATGCATTAACGGTTAACATAGCAAAATTATTTGATTCTGTAGAGAAATCATCTAAATCATCAGCATTTAAAAAAGCATTTATGGTTAAGGTTGTTGATCTAGAGAAAGGAATAACACATTCAGAAAAAAACAATGATTCAATTTTAATCAAAACCACAGATTACTTAACAAGCATTGATGAGCTAGAATCAAGTGATAATTTGGTTAAGGATTCTGATTTATTTGAAAGATATGATGAAGATAGTAGTGATAACAATCTAACTGAATTGAAGCCTATTTATGATCCAAAGTGGACAGGTGATCAGAAACTTCATGCAGTTGTAAGACAAACACATGCTAAATATCAAGATATGGATTTGACTACAAATGCTTTTGCAAGAGCTGTAACTAATGGAGACAAGAAAGAAATTGAATTGCATGTTAACTTGTATGACTTAAAGTTCTCTAAAGGTGATATTAACGCAAATAGAGATATTGATAAAAACAAGTTCTATAGAATAAATGTTCCACAGAGTGTTTGTGCTACATACTTAAAAAAGAACAGAGATGGAATAATTATTATAGATGGTGCTATGTTTAATGAAGCAAACTTCAAAACAGTTTTGAAACGTGCGTTTGGAGAAGGTCAAGCACAGATTCATCTAAGCAATGATGACAGTGAGATTTCACTTGAGAGAGTTGAATACAAAGATGAATCACAAAAAACATTCAAATACTACTTGAATGTTGCTAAGAATGCAGATGGCAATGTTTCTTTGAGGAACTTGAGCTCACTAAAAGAAACAGAAAGATTTGAAAAATTTGCATCATATTCAAACCTTCCTTCTGGAGCAGAGTCTAATAATGCATTAGATGCGTTTAAAAAGATTGAGATAATTTTCAATACAGTGAACAGAGAGATTAATGATGAGCACTTTATTGCTCAAAACAACCCTTCTTAATTATTAAGAATCTTTTTTTTATAATTTAAACTTTCACTAGTTTAATTTCCTTCAGCTAATTAAGTTTCTAGATCTTTTCTAGATAGCTTAATTTATTTTATATATAAGATCTAAAATTTATTTTATATTTTATATTACAATTTCTATTACAAGAAATCATTTTCTAAGAATTTCTAAAAACTGTTTATTTTAAAATTTACGTATTTCTAAAAATGTATTTTTTGTAACTCTAAATTGACCTAAATCACATTCTGATATTGATTTTTTCTTGTTTTATTGAGATATTTTATACGTTAGTGGCGAGAAACTTTCTGTGGACATGTACATGATACATTCCTAGCCCAACTAAAACAGAAGGAGTAGTATGGATATTCAAAAGCAAGAGAATTTAGATTCTGAGAAAGAAGTAGAGAAGGAAACTGAATCAAAGGATTCTGAATCTGAAGAAGCTGAATCAAGTAAAAATATAGAGGAAATAATTAAATTTAATGTATTTGATTTGAAGGATCATGCATTTCATTTTGGACACAATACAAAAAAACTAAATCCTAAAATGGATTCTTATGTTTTCGGTACAGTAGGAAACATGCATGTGATAGATATATCCAAAACAGTTCCTTTGTTTAAGGATGCTTTATCTTTTTTGAGAAAAATTACATGTAATGGTGGAAGAGTTCTTTTTGTTGGGACTAAATATCAATCAAAAGAAGTTGTTAAGAAAGCTGCAGAAGATTGTGGTCAATTTTACATGAACCACAGATGGCCCGGTGGTTTGATGACAAACTGGAATACAGTTTCAGTTTCAATTCAAGGAATGAAAGATTTAGAGAAAAAAATAGAAGAAGGTTTTTTCAAAAAATATAAAAAGCATGAGCAATCAAAAATAAACAAAAAGCTTTTTAACTTAAAAAGAATGTTTTCTGGTATAAAAGATATGCACGGTTTACCTAATGCAATAGTTGTAACTTCATGGAAGGAAGAAAATATTGCAATTAGAGAGGCTATTAAGTTAAGAATTCCTGTTGTTGCTCTTATGGATACGGATGCTGACCCTGCTTCTATAGATTACCCTGTTCCAGGAAATGATGATGCGATGAAATCAATAGAATTTTTCAGCTCTTTGTGTGCCTCTGCTTGTTTGTTAGGTATACATGATGAACAAATTAAAATTTCTGAGAAAAGCAAAGAAGTCGAAAGTAAGAAAAGAAGAAATCCTAGAGAATTTAATAGAGATTACAGAAAAGAATCTTTTAGACCTAGAGAAAGAAGAGATGCTTTTGAAACAAAGTTTGTTGCAAAGAAAACTGAGCCTGAATTTGATTCAAAGATTTCTGTAGAAAAGAAAAATATTCCTTCTAATGATTCAAAGATTGATGAAAAAAAATTAAGCGATGATTCTGTAAGTTCTATAAAAGTAGATAAGGTAGAGTCTAAATCTAAAGATTCTGATAGTAAAGGAGAGTAATATATGAGTGAAGAGAAAAGTTTATTAGAAAAAATTAAATCTGTTAGAGGTAGAACTTTTGCTCCTATGGGTGATTGTAAAAAAGCTCTTATGGAATCCAGTCAAGATGAAGAAAAGGCGATAGATTGGCTTAAGAAGAAAGGAATTGCTTCTTATGCAAAAAGAGCAGGGAGAGAAGCTTCTGAAGGTGTGGCTGCTTTTGAGATTAAGGATAATGCTGGTGTTTTGCTTTCATTACAATGTGAAACAGATTTCGTAGCTAAGAACGAAAAGTTTTATTCAATAGCTAAGTTTTTGGCAACAGAACTTTTGGATAAAGAATTAGAAGATATAAAAATAGACTCTGTTTCAGTTAGTGATTATCTTATGCAACAATCATCTTCTTTAGGAGAAAATATCAAGCTTGGTGAAGTGATTAAGTTTGATAAAAAGGATAATTCTTATGTTTATGGATATGCACACAATAAATATGCTGAAAATGTAGGTAGAATAGCTACTTTAGTTAGAGTTTCAAAAGAAGATTCTGAATTCGGAAATAATATAGCTCTTAATATAGTTGGTATGGGAGCTCAGTATTTAGAATTTTCTGACATTCCTTCTGAAGAAAAAGATAGAGAGCTGGAAATTCTAAAAGATTCTGTTGCTAGCCTAGACAAATCTGAAGAAGATAAGAGCAAAATTCTACAAGGAAAGCTGGAAAAGAAGCTTAGACCATCTGTTCTTATGGATCAAGTTTATGTAAAGGATACAAAATTAACTGTAAGACAGTATGCGCTTCAATCCAGTAATGAAATTTTAGAATTTAAGAAAATTTCTATAAAAGATTAATTTTATAGAACTAGTAAATAAATTTGTTAGATTTTTTTTTTGTTAACTTTAACTTTTTAATTTTATAGATTTTAATAATTTATATTCTTTCTGATTGTTTGTTGATCATATGGTGTTTCTTGTAATGAAAATACTTGTGATTTTGTAGTGTTTATAATTAGCGTTACTTATTTAAGTCATGTTATTTGATTGTTTAAAGGTGGTTTATGAGTAGAAATTTTAGTGCAGATTTTTTAAAACAAGGTGTAGGATTGGTCAAAATCTCAGGACTTTATTTTACTAACCAGCATGAAGGTTATGGTTTGTCAAAAAACAACACACAAGCTCCTAGAGAAGAATTAAAAGAATTTATAGACAATATTCCACTAGGAAAGCTGGTTTTTATGGTTGGTGGTGGAAATATTAGAAGAGGTAGAGATTATAAAGGTGTAGAAAAGGTTTTCAACGATAGAATAGGTGTATTGAGCACTGTTATAAATGCGTTGGATTTATCTAGTATGTTTAAGGCAAAATCTGTTGTTTATTCGCCTATTTGTAAGGAAGATATAATCAGACCTTATGATCCATTAAAAATAATTGATGAAAATGAAAAAAGTTATTCTATTTTAGCCGGTGGATTAGGTTGGTGTGGTAACATAAGCACTGATACTGCAATGGTTATCAGAGCATTAGAACTAGGTTGCAATTGGGCTTGTAAAATTTCTTCTTCAGGTGGGGTTTTTGATAAGGATCCAAAGTTTGATAAGGATGCTCAACTAATAAAGAGTATTTCTTATGATGAAGCTATAGAATTCGGGGCATTTGATAAGTCTGCAATTGCTATAGCAAAAGAGAATTCTCTGAAGTTGGTTATGTCCTCTATTTCTGAATTACAAAAAATTATCTCTTCAGATTTGAAAAAAGAGAATTTTGTGGGTACAATTGTATCGTGATGCAAGACTTAAATTCTATTGAAAACATAGAAGAACAAATGAATTTAGAATGTTCTACTGTTATAAAAAAACTGCAAGATTACGTATCTGGTCTAAGAACTGATGTTGTTTCTCCTAAAATGTTACAAAATGTGAAGATAAAGACCAAAAATGGATTTCTTCCAATAAATGCTTTGGCTAACTTATCATTAAAAGATTCTAGAACTATCCTGATAGAAGTGCGTAATTCCACAGATGTTAAAGATGTCGAAAGATCTATAATGGATAGTAAGTTAGGTTTAAATCCAGCTACTGCTGGGAATAGTATGTTTTTGAAAGTTCCTTCTTTAACTACAGAAGACAAAGTTAGGCTTGTAAAGACTGCTAAATCTACTTGTGACGATTTTAAGATTTCGTTGAGGAATGTTAGAAAATCTTTTATGGATAAAGTCAAAGGCATGAAGAAAAACAAAGAAATATCTGAAGATGCTTCTAAGAAATATCAAAAGAAAATAGATGCTATCTTGGATAAGTTTTCAAAAAATATAGATAGTATTCTTTCTGAAAAGGAAAAAGAAATACTTGGCAACAAGAAGTGATTGTTAAGTTAATATGATTCCGATTTTTTTTAGATTTTTATTTGAAGAAATGAATTTCTGGGTTAGTAGTTTGATTAAGCTGAGTGTAATTAGAAGATTTTTATCAATAAGCTTTATATCTTTTTCTAGATTTTTTTCTTTATTTAGATTAAGCATATTTTTATTTGGATCTATGTTTTTCGTTTATTTTATTAAAGAAGATATTTCTCCAGATCCACTTCTTAAAAAGGAAGATTTAGGAGAGATTTTTTGTAAAAATGGAAAAATAGATTATGAAGGTGTTGGTATAGCTTTGTCTAAACATGGAGTGCCTTTGATGGATTTACATAAAATTATTCCAGAAATAAAATCTATGATTCCTGGTGAGTGGATTAGGAATGCTACAATTTCTACAAAACTTGAAGATCATAAAGATAAAATGGTCTTTAAGGAATGTACATTAAAGCACTCTGGTTATGAAGTTTTGATTAAAAATGAAAATAACATAATAACTTCAAAATGGAAGCAAGAATCAAAAAAGCAATTTATTTCTATAAGGTCTGGCAACTTTCCAGCAGAAAATCTTTCTAAACATTTTCCAGATCCTATGGTTTCTGAGATCGTTAGGAATTTTGGAAAATTAAATTTGAAAAATAAAGTAATAAATATATCCTACGATACATCTAGCAGGAAAGGATGTATGCCTGTTATTAAGTTTATTGGAATAAAAGATAGTAATGGTGGATATGCTTCGTGTTTGATGAGAGTTTCAGGTTCAGACAAGTTATACAACCCTATAAAAGAATGTGCTCATAATGAGCCTATTAATTTTATAAGACCTGTAGATGGACGTGTTTCATCTCCTTATGGAATGAGATTACATCCAGTTTTTAAGATTCTCAGATTTCATCAAGGTATAGATTATGCATCTAAAAAAGGAACGCCTATCAGAGCTACTGCAGAAGGAGTGGTAAATAAAGTTGTTTTCTCTAATTCTGGGTATGGAAATATGGTTGAAATTATTCATTTTACTAATAAAGGTAAAATCATAAGTATTTATGGGCATTTGCATTCCATAAAAGTTTCTAAAAATCAAAAAATTGCTTCTGGTCAAAATATAGGGTGTGTTGGAGATACAGGAGTTGCTACAGCGCCTCATTTGCATTTTGGTTTGAAAATTGATAATAAGTTCGTAAACCCTAGTTCTCTGAAGGTTTTCTACAAAAGTTTAAATTCTGATGTTTTGAAAAAGCTAAGAAATGAATTTAGATTTTGTAAATCAAAATTTAAAAAATAATACAAATTATATATTTATGCATTTTGACTTATTTTTAAATTAGGTTTTGAAGTAAATAAGCAGATTCAAAAGTATTTGTGAATGTGAGATTAAGCAGGCATACAGTTAGCTAACAACAGTCTTTATAAGTATTAATCAGCTCCAGAGCATTGCTGTGATAAGTAATAATCAAGCTTATTGTGTTAACTAATATATATATGAAGTAATGATTTGATATGTTAATGAGTTTCTGAAATTCTTGTAGAGTGAAATTTAGTTAGTTAAAAATAGACAACAATCAACAGAAAAGGTTAAGCATAAATCTTAGAAATTAGTATCAAATCTGATTAGATATTACTGCTTATAGTTAAGGTATTTTTAATTTTTATTCATGGTTTTTTAATAGTTTTTGTTTTATTAAAGTGCTTTAAAGGTTAATTTATAGGTTAATTTATCTGTTAAGAATGATTTAATATTATTTTCTTAATCTGAAAACTTGCCTTAGTTGTTTTATATTTTTTTAAATTCTAACTATGCAAAATCCATTAAAATATGATCCATTTATGCAATGTGTTAAGTAAAAATTATATCTCAAGAGAGAAAGTTTAAGTATTGTTCACAAAGTATGTGAGGGGGGATTTCAAGTTTCAGGAATTATTTTGTTTATAAGTTAATGTGCGTGGTTTTGTATTGATGTATTCATTTGCAAACCCTCTTGCTCCATTGATAAAGAATTGTACACCTAAAGCCATTAATATTGTTCCAAAAAACACACTTAGTATTCTCATGTGCATCTTTTTTATTTTGTTTCCTATTTTTGCACCAAATACTAATACTAAATAAGTCAAAAATATTCCTAAAAATATAGCAATTATCGTTATTAATTTCTCATGGAATAAAGTTGCTTCTTTGAACAAATTCAAAGAAGTTGTAAATGCGCCTGGTCCAGCTATTATTGGAACTCCTATTGGGTATAATGATACGTCTGAGCTATCTGTTCCGATATCTTCTGATGCTTTTCCTGAAATCATATCATATGCCGATGGGCAAACTAAAATACCACCTGTGATTTGCATTGCATAGAAAACTACTCCTAAGGATTCAAGCATAAAGTTTCCTATAAAAATGAATGCAAAGATAGAAAAAGTAACCACTATGATAGCTTTTTGTATTATTTTTTTTCTTTCTAGATAAGAATTTTCCGCAGTAAGAGAAACTATGAAAAAAGCATTCATAATAGAATTTAATATGAAAAATATTTCCAGAGTATTATCTGCTAATAGTTTGAATAAACTGTACATTGAGTCATTCTACCACATCATTTCTATTTTAGTAATTGCAGGGTTGGACTTAGATTTTTGAAAACTTATTTTCTGAACGTTCGTAAATTTTTTTTTGGTTTTTACTCTAAAAACAGAGTAGTTCGTATTAAATTTACATTAAGCTATGAATTTGTTTCTAAAAAGTCTAAATAGAAATTATTCAATAAAAAAACTGGTGCCGCTAAAGAGAATCGGACTCTTGACCTCTCCCTTACCAAGGGAGTGCTCTACCACTGAGCTACAGCGGCTTAAAGTGGTAGCGAAGAAGGGACTCGAACCCCCGACACGCGGATTATGATCCCGCTGCTCTAACCAACTGAGCTACTCCGCCAATATTCTAATTCTGCACTTTTTAATTATTTATATCAAGATTATTTCTCAATTTTCTTAAGATTTTATTTTATTTGAAAATATATTTCTAAAAAAGTAGAATGATCTTTATGTTTAGATGTTTTGGAAATAAAAATAAAGTTTTTGGAGATTATCATGATGTGGAGTGGGGAAAACCTATATATGATGACCAAGTTTTGTTTGAAATGTTGATATTAGAAGGGGCTCATGCAGGTTTGAGCTGGGAAATTATATTGATGAAAAGAGATGCTTACAGAGAAGCTTTTCACTTTTTTGATCCAATTAAAGTTTCTGAAATGTCAGATGAAGAGCTTGAGAAAAATATGGAAAACAAAGGAATAGTTAGAAATAGGCTTAAAATATTTTCAGCCAGAAAAAATGCGATTGCCTTTTTAAAGATAGTAGAAGAATATAAATCCTTTTCTAATTATATATGGGGATTCGTAAATAATAAGCCTATAAACAATGCTTGGAAGGAGTATAGTGAGGTTCCTAGTGTTTCTGAAGAAGGTGATTTGCTGTCTAAAGATTTGAAAAAACGTGGAATGACATTTGTAGGGCCTAGAATAATATATGCTTATATGCAATCTATAGGTATGGTTAATGATCATTTAACTAAATGTTTCAGATATGACCAGGTAATAAAAATGCAGAATGATGCAGAAAAGAGTTGAATTAATTAATTCTTAACTAATTAATTTTTTAATTAACTAATCGTTTCTTTAATTTGTTTTTGAGTTAGGTTTTGTTCTTATTAAACAATAGACATAAAAATTATGGAATTTTTAACTATTTAATTAGATTGATTGTTGTTTTGTGATTTATAAAATCTCTTCTTAGAGGTGATTATATTTCTTACAGAACAGAAATTAACGTTTATTTTAAACCAGGTTAATCATTTATTTAATATTTTCTGTAAATGTCTTATATGAAAGTGAAAAGAAAAACATGAAAATTCTTATAATAGAGGATGACTCTTCAGTTGCATCTAGCATTATCTCATTTCTTCAATCTCATAATATGGTTTGTGAGCATGTAGATTCTGCTTTCGAAGGTTTAAAGTACGCTAGGATTTTTGAATATGACGCAATAATAATGGACGTGGTTATGCCTGATATGTCTGGATACGATTTGTTAAACAGACTTAGGAAGTGTAAGGTTTCCACGCCTGTTGCAATGGTTTCTTTTATGAAAGAGGTAGGTGATAAGCTTAAGGGATTTAATGCCGGAGCTGATGACTATATAACCAAACCTTTTGATAAAGATGAACTTTTGGCTAGGGTTAATGCTATGGTAAGAAGGTCCAATGGACAATCTTCATCTTTAGTAGATTTAGGGCAGCTTGTTTTGGATACAACCAAGAAAATGGTTTTTGTAAATGATCAAGAGATTAGATTAACAAACAAGGAATACTTAATATTAGAGTTATTAGCAGTCAGGAAAGATTCTATATTAACTAAAGACGTCTTTCTAAGTCATTTGTATGACTCTGGATGTGATGAGCCTACAAAAAAGATAATAGATGTGTTTATTTGTAAGCTTAGATCTAAAATTAGTGAATTTTCAAAAGATTATTTAGATAATATTCCGACAATTAAAACTGTATGGGGTAGGGGTTATAAATTATCTGTGGAACCAGCAGTTAAATCTTCTGATGAAAGTGAAAAAGCAAATAAGCAAGTAGTAGTTTAAGCTTATTAAACAAATATGATTTCAATTCATTCTTAAGTATTCTATCCGACAAAACACAAACAAAGCACAAGTAATATAATCAATATAAATAGTAAATAATTTTGTAAAATTGTATAAAGTTTGGAATTGGTTTAAAATTTCTTGATGCTGGATATAAAATGGATAAAAGAAAACCCAAAAGAATTTGACAGAAATATGCTTTTAAGAAGAGAAAGCCATAAATCTTCTGAACTTATTTCTTTGTATGAAAAATGGAAGACAGAAGTTTCTAAGATACAATCCATGAGACAGAATCTAAAACAAGAATCTGCAGAATTTCAAGGGAAAGTTGATTTACAAAAAGAGCAAGCAAAAGAAAATATAAAAAATATCAAACTTAATATAAAAGAGTCTGAGCAAATAGAAAAAGAGTTTAAGAAAAGCTTAGATGAAGCTTTGTTAACTGTACCTAATGTCTTAGATTCAGAGGTTCCAGAGGGAGATTCAGAGAGTGATAATATAACTATCAGGGGGTTTGGTGATAAAATAGAGCTTCAGAAAACTCATGATGAAATACTTTCGGGTAGTTTAAGTTGGCATGAAGCAAATATGTCGGGATCTAGATTTGTTGTTTCTAGTGATAAATTGGCTACATTAGAAAGAAAACTTGCAAACTGGATGATGGATTTCAATGTTAAGAATGGATACAAAGAATTTTCATTGCCTTACTTAGTTTTAGAAAAAGCGCTATTTAATTCTGGACAACTTCCAAAATTTAGAGATGATTTATTTAGATGTGATGATAAATTTCTTATTCCAACTGGTGAAGTTCCTTTAGTTAATTTAGGAGAAGGTAAGTTTTTTCTGGAGAACGAATTGCCATACAAAGTTACTTCATTAACTCCTTGTTTCAGGAAAGAAGCAGGTTCTGCAGGAAAAGATACAAAAGGAATGATAAGATTGCATCAATTTCATAAAGCTGAAATAGTTGCTTTTTGTACAGAAAAAAATTCAGATCAAATTCAAAATGAAATGATAGCAAATGTGGAAAAAATTCTACAGAAGCTTGGTTTGTCTTATAGATTGGTTGCAATTTGTGCTGGAGATATAGGTTTCACTGCTTCAAAGCAGTATGACATAGAGGTTTGGTTTGCAGGAGCAAAGAAGTACAGAGAAGTATCTAGTTGCTCTAACTGTAAAACATTTCAAAGCATGAGAATGAAATGTAAATATATAGATAAAGAAACAAAAGATAAGAAGTTTGTACATACTTTAAACTGCTCTTCAATTGCAGTTGGTAGAATATTAGCAGCATTATTGGAGCAGTATCAGGAAAAAGGTAATGCGATTGAAATATCAAATTACATTTTAGATAAATTGCTTCATATATGAGTTATTTAATACATGATTTTATGGGTATAATGAGTCATATAAACAAAACAAATACAGTAAAGGTGTATTGAAAGCTACTAAACATATTCTAAATTTAAAGAATAAGTAAGATATAGTAGAATTTAAGGTATAAGTAAGGGATTTATGAGTAATAAGAGTGCAAAAAACGATATATGTAATATAAAAATGTTAAAGAGTAGAACATTAAGAATCAGGTCTTTATCAGTGTTTTTATTGTCTATTTTCTTGTGCTCATGTAATGAAAGTGAGAAAGTCAGAAGGATATATATAGTAAAGGAAAATGAAACTATAGAAGAAGTATCTGAAAAGTTAAATGTTTCTAAAAAAGTTTTGGTGGATTTAAATGGTATAGATAATGAATATATACAAGAAGGACAGGTCCTAAGATATACGCCTAAAAGCTCTGATGAAAATGATTTAAGTTTAAGTGACAAAAATTCTGATTCTGTTAATAAGAAAAATAAATTTAATTCAAGCAAAACCAGTGAATTGGATGGAAAAGAGTCTAATGATTCTAGCAAAGAAAGTGAAGGGTCTAAAGCTCTTGATATGCAAAGTACAGATTTGAATGGCAAGTTGAATGTTACTGAAGAATCACTGAAAAGTCATAAAGATAAAAATAATAATAATATATTGGAGAATGAATCACAAAATATAAATAAATCAGATTTAGGCTTATTAGATGAGAAAAAAAGTAAGTCAAAGTCTACTACTTTGGTAGAAAGAGATAGTGATTTAAAGGCAAGTGAAGATTCTAAAGAGAGTGTACAGAAGTTAAAGACTCCGAAAAATGATAATAAGAAAAACAAGATAGAGGCAAGGCTCAACATAGATTCTGTTAATGATTTAGTAAGCGAATCAGAATTAGACAAGGAAATATCAGAAGAGTTTAAGAATTTTATTCCACAAAAAGTAAAAAGCAAAATCGTTGAGAAAAAGAAAAGTGCTCCTAAAATTGTGTTTCCTATGAAAAATGGAAATATAGATTCTAGTGCTCCATTTTCTACAAAGCATGGAAATGTTAGGGAAGGTGTGTACATCTTAGGATCTGGGGATGTTGTATCATCAATATCAGGAGTAATTAAATTTATATCTAAATCTGAAAAAGATAACAATCAGAAGGGTGTTTCTGGATATAATTCTGGTAGTACTATATTTATTGAAGAGAATAGAGGAAGTGATCAGAAGTACTTGATAATGTATAGTGGATTAGAGAGTGTATTTGTAAGGAAAGGTGAAATTCTAGAAAAAGGATCTGTGATAGGTTCATCTAAAAGGAAATTTTTCTATAGAGTTTGGGATGGAAAGCAATATATAAACCCATCTGTGATATTTGCTTAATTTATTTATTATTCTTACAAGTAATGTGCTAGAAAATTTCTAATATAAGAGCATATTTTATTGAGAATATATTCAATTAAGTATAAATTCAGTTCACATATTACTAGTTACTATCTTTAGTTATTATCTTATTTACTTAATTTAGCTTCTGCATCAGATACTGCATCATGAATGCTTTCAGCTAGAGTAGGGTGTGGGAAAATTGTATTTTTTATATCCCAAAGAAGCCCTTCCATGTTTTGTAATATACTGAATCCATGTACAAGCTCTGTAACGTTTTTTCCAAACATATGTGCCCCCAAAAATTCTTGATTATCTTTATCAAAAATAGTTTTTATAAAACCTTCATTTTCATTTTTTGTTAAAGCTTTTCCATTGAATTTTAAATTTTGCTTTCCTATCACAACAGAATGCCCTTTTTCTATTGCTTGCTTTTCTGTTAATCCAATTTGTGCTATCTGAGGAATTGTATAAACACATACAGGAACATCTTCATCTTTTATAGGTCTTTCTGATATATTATTTTCAATTGATGTGTTGTTAAAGATTCTATGCACACATCTGATTCCTTCATGGATTGCTTTGTGTGCTAGCCAAGGTGTCCTAGAAGAAATATCTCCTATAGCATATATTCCTTTTTCTCCGGTCTCATTTAGTGGATTTGTTTTTATGAAAGTTCCTTCTATTTCTATTTTTGGAAAATTTTCTAAACCTAAATTTTCGTGATTTCCTTGAATTCCTATTGCTACTAAACAAACATCAGATTCAAAATTTTTATTCAAGACAACTTGATTGTTTTTTATTTCACATGAGTTGATGGATGTAGAAAGTTTAAATTCAATTCCAAGTGATTCGAATTTATTTTTCGCTGCTATGCTTACTTCTTCATCTGCAAATGGTAATATTTTGTCTTGCATTTCAAATACTGTCACATTAGAGTCCAATGCGTTGAAAAATGAAGCGAATTCCATGCCTATAGCTCCAGATCCTATAATTGAAATTGATTTAGGTATGGATTTCATGTTCATAGCATCCTTGCAGCTTAGTATTTTCTTTCCATCAAATGGCATTGAAGGAATTTGTCTGTTCCTTGCTCCAGTTGCTATTATTAAGTTCTCAGCTGATATGGTTTCATTATTTACTTCTACTTCGAATGGATATTTATCACTTGATATTTTTCCGTATCCTTCTATAAAATCTATTTTATTTTTTAATAGAGCATAAAGTCCTGTAGAAAGTTGATTGATTACATCTTTAGATCTTTCTATTATTTTCTTTATATCTGGTTTTGCATCTTTGCATTCTATCCCTAGGGCAGATGAATCTTTTATTTTTTGATAAAGTTCAGCACTTTCTAGTAAGGTTTTAGTTGGTATACATCCTGAGTTCAGACATATTCCACCTACATGAGTTTTCTTTTCAACTATAGCAACATGTGCTCCAAGTTTTTGTGCTTCTAGCGCAGCTGTATACCCACCAGGTCCACCACCTATAACTACTAAATCATACTTCCTCATATCTAATCTCCTTTATTAAGAAAGTTTTATGTCCTCCAGGGGCTCTGAATTCAAACTCTTGATCCACTTGTTTTCCAAGTATGCTTTTTCCTAATGGAGAGTCTATTGAAATTAGCTTTTTTTGTATATCAGATTCGTATTTTCCTACTAATGTGTATGAAACTTCTTTACCTGTGTCGCAATCTGTAAGAGTTACTTTTGCTCCGAATCTAGCAAAGTCTTTGTCTATGTTTGCGGTGTCAACAACTCTGGAATTTAGAATCATGTTATGTAGTTTTTCAATTCTTTTGCTGATTTCTATTTGTTTCTCTTTCGCAGCACTATATTCTGCGTTTTCTGATAAATCTCCTAACCCTCTTGCATATTGCAGTTCTTTCATTATTTTAGGTTTTACTGTTTCAATTAATTCATTTAATTCTAGCTTAAGTTTCAACAATCCGGTTTTAGTAATAGGTTCTTTTTGTGACATTTTGATCTCCTGTTAATTAAAAAAATGTCTAAATTATTAGACAACTAAAAGTTATTGAATTATAATACATAAGCTATGTTTTTCATAGCTATGACAATAAACAACAGATGCAATAAGTTTAGCGGACTCGGGGGCGGTACCCGACATCTCCACCAAAATGTACTTTCATTTGTAGAAAATAGAATGGTTTATGGGGATGAAATAGGATCGACGTACTCCTAAAAGTCTGTTTTTTGTCCGTTAGTTTTCGTAAAAAGCGTTGATTTAAATGCAAATCAAAACAGTAGCATGAGTCCTGCTAACTTCAATAGGACTTCTTTTGCACCTGCAGTTGCAGTTGCTTAAGTAGAGGTTTAGAGGGATGCCTAGCAACAGAAATCCCTTAGAAGGAATTTAATGATTGACTATAAATCTGAGTTAAATATTTGCTTCAGAAGCATGGTAAGAAAGTTGATGCGAAGTATTTGTTTAGAAGGCTTGAAAGGTGATCAGCATTTGTATATCAGTTTTGTGACATTTCATAAAGATGTTGTTATACCTGAGTATTTAAGAATTAAATATCCAAAAGAAATGATCTTGGTTATGCAGTATGAATTTTCTGAATTGCAAGTTTTTAAAGATTATTTTTCAGTAAAAATGACTTTCGACAAAGAAGAGCAGATCTCAATTCCATTTAGAGCTATAACAAGTATAACTGATCCATCTGAGAACTTTAGTGTAAATATAAGCCCTGATTTTGAAGGAAAAGAAATTCCAGAATCTGAAGATGAAAAAGAAAAATCGAGTAATATCATTTTCTTTCCAGAGACAAAAAATTAATCACATTTAAATTATTTAGGATTACCTTATTTTAGTGCTGCCTAATGTTTATATTTCTATTTTATATGCTTATGTGATAAGTTTTTATTATGCATAAATTTCATTCTATTCATAATACTACTATATTAGTTCATAAAAGAGATCTTCCAGATGATTTGATTTTTGGGAATTCAGTTGCAATAGATACTGAGACAACAGGACTACATATATACAGGGATAGAATTTGTTTAATTCAAATATGCTTTAATGATGGATTTTGTCACCTTGTACAGATAGAGAAGGGTCAAAAGGAAGCTAAAAATATTCAGAGATTGTTAAAAGATGAAAATATAGAAAAATTATTCCATTTTGGAAGGTTTGATATGGCTATGCTTTACAATGCATTTGGTGTTATGGCTAACCCAATTTACTGTACTAAGTTGGCTTCGAAATTAGCTAGAACTTATACCGAAAGGCATGGTCTTAAAACTATTTGCAGAGAATTCCTGGCAATAGACATACCAAAAGAAAAGCAATCTTCTGATTGGGGTGCAGATATCCTAACAGAAGCACAAAAACAATACGCAGCTGGAGATGTTTTATACTTACATCAGATTCAAGAAAATCTAAATGAAATACTTGTGAGAGAGGGTAGAATAGAGCTCGCTAAAAAATGTTTTGACTTTTTGGAAAGTATAGTAAGGCTGGATTGTGCAGGATGGCATGATATGGATATATTTGCGCATTTGTAGTTTTATTCTTGTTAAATGTTAAATTTTTTTAATTTTAGTTTGTTTTGTTTCCTTTTTCTTCAATAAAGTGCTTATTTTTACTTAAAATAATTTAGTCAATATTGACATATTAATGATAAATAAACATAATCACTGTATGGACTTTGCAATAGTAAAATCTGGATCACACCAGTATGTAGTTGAAGCAGGGCAAAAAATAATTTGTGATAAAATTGATTTGGAGCCTGGTTCTACTTTGAATTTAGATTGTGTTATGGGGTGGGATGAATCTGAATTTACTAGAGACGTCGAAGTTAAGGCAGAAATTGTAAAAAGCTTCAGAGGAGATAAAATCCCTGTTTTCAAAAAGAAAAGAAGACATAATTACAGGAGAAGCAAAAATCATAGACAAGATTTTACTTTAGTAAAGATAATCGAGCTTAATAAAAAATCTTAAGCATTCTAGTTTGTTTTTATAAGAAGTTTTTTTTATAAAATTGAGAGGAGTTTTTCATGGCATATCATGGTTCGGGTGGTAGTACGCGTAACGGTAGAGATTCGGCAGGTAAAAGATTAGGATTTAAAATTTTTGGTGACCAAAAAGTAAGATCAGGTGCTATAATCTTAAGACAAAGAGGAACCAGATTTTTTTCTGGTGAAAATACCGGAATTGGAAGAGATCATACAGTTTTCTCTAAAGTGGACGGTTTGGTAAAAATTTCTACAAAAAGAGGTAGAAAAATAATTTCAGTAAATAGAGTTTAAGTCTTTAAATTATATTTTATTTTTTTATAGTCAGAGAAATTTGTTTATAAATTTGTCTGTTTTGTTATATATATTAAATTTGATTTAGTTTCTTTCTTTAAAGTAATTATTAATTTTTTACAATCTTTCTTTCTTACTTTAAGATTTTTTTATAAGAGTAATACTAGTGATTATGTAATTTTTTTTCTAGCTTTAGTTTTAAATCCAAAGCAATTGCTCATTACAACATAGGCAATAAGTTTTTTCTACAGATTTTTTGTACTTTTAAAATAAAAGTATATTTTGAGAATGTTTATAGTAATTTATCAAAACATCCTAATGATTAATATCAATAATATTATGATTATCTATATGCTTTGGTAAAAGTATTTTACAGATTTAAAGACATATGTTTATAGATATTTGGCATTTAAGATAGGACACTTCCTGTAATATTTTTATATACATAATTTTTTTTCATATATGGAAATATTTGAACTTGTTATTATTAGTTTTTTCACTAGCTTAGAGTTTATATAGATTTATTTCTTGTTGTATAAGAAATCTTTATTTGAACATGCTTAATCAAACAAAAAGATATTATATTTCATATTATACAATTATTTATTGAGATATTTTCATAAAGTTATTGATTTAAATATTTCTTTGTTTTTTACAAAAATTAGAGCCTTATTTATATATTTTTAAATTAAATTACTCTTATTCATGCTTTATAGTTATTATAGGATCTTAATCATTATACTATCCGTTTAAAACAATATCACAGTTGACTACTCTATTGATTTTATTAGTAACTCTCTCATATATATTCTATAAAAACTAATTTTAATCTTAAAAATAGATTTATGTTAGTTTGCTTGTGAGAATAGATAATAAGCATGTAATGTTTAAAATTTTTCAATTTTAGATTTTAATTTTTTATTATTAGTGAATTTTGTTCCTAATCTTTTTCTAGCTCATTTCCTCTTTATCATACATATATAAGGATTTATTTAACTAAATATAATAAAAGTTGAGAAGGGTGGTCCATGTAATAAAATGATTTTCAAAGCTTACAACAATGTTTATATATTAAGAAAGAATTTCTTTCTTCAGTGTTATGTTTTGTAGAAATGAATACAATACAAATGTTTAAATTTACATAAATTAAAACAGATATAAAAGTTAGATCATAATTATTCTTATAAGATTTCTATAAATTATTTAATAGAAAAGATAAATGTATTTTAATTTTTTTTCTATAAAGATTTTTATTGTGTAAATCTTAAGTTTAAAAATATGATTATAAGAAATTTTTTTAGAGCGTATGCTCAGTATGTTTTTTAAACAAGCTTATTTTGTAAGCTTATTTGATGACTTTGGTAATAACACCAGAACCTACAGTTTTACCACCTTCTCTGATAGCAAATCTTAGGTTGTCTTCCATAGCTATAGGAGAGATTAAAGTGATCTTAATGTCCTTAATGTCATCACCAGGAGAAGCCATTTCTACTCCTTCTGGCAATTCTATCTTTCCTGTAACATCTGTTGTTCTAAAGTAAAACTGAGGTCTGTAGTTTCCAAAGAAAGGAGTGGATCTTCCACCTTCTTCTTTTTTAAGAATATAAACAGTTGCTTGGAATTCTGTATGAGGGGTCACATGTCCAGGTTTAGCTAAGACCTGACCTCTTTGTACATCTTCTTTGTTTATTCCTCTAAGCAAGAATCCAGCGTTATCACCAGCTCTAGCATCATCCAGAACTTTTCTGAAAGCTTCTATTCCAGTAACTGTAGTTCTTTGTGTTTTTTCAACTATTCCTACAATTTCTACTTCGTCTCCAACTTTTACGTTACCAGTTTCTACACGTCCTGTTACAACTGTTCCACGTCCTGTGATTGTGAAAACATCTTCTATAGGAGCCAAGAAAGGTTTGTCTATAGGTCTTTCTGGGTTAGGGATGTAATCATCTACAGCTTTCATCAGATTCAATATAGATTCAGCAGATTTGCTTTTCTGTTCTGCAGAAGAATCAGGGTTTATTGCATGTAAAGCTGAACCTCTGACTATAGGGATATCATCTCCTGGGAAGTCGTATTTATTAAGAAGTTCTCTAACTTCTGCTTCAACAAGCTCTAAAAGCTCTTCATCGTCTACTAAATCTACCTTGTTTAAGAATACAACTATGTATGGAACATTTACCTGTTTTGCAAGAAGAATATGTTCTCTTGTTTGAGGCATGGGACCATCTGTAGCAGAAACAACTAAAATAGCACCATCCATTTGAGCTGCTCCAGTGATCATGTTTTTAACATAATCTGCGTGTCCTGGACAGTCAACGTGAGCATAGTGTCTTGCTTCTGTTTCATACTCTACATGAGTTGTAGAAATTGTAATACCACGCTTTTTTTCTTCTGGTGAGTTATCAATTTCTGCAAAGCTTTTAGCTTCGTTACTTTTGCTTTCGTTTGCTAAAATTGTTGTAATAGCAGCAGTTGTTGTTGTTTTACCGTGATCAACGTGACCTATGGTACCTATATTAATATGCGGTTTATTACGTTCAAACTTTTCTTTTGCCATCTTTTCTCCTGTGAATTAATGTGCTCCTAGAAGTAATTTGGAGCGGGCGATGGGAGTCGAACCCACGTCCCCAGCTTGGAAGGCTGGTGCTCTAGCCATTGAGCTACGCCCGCTTGATAAATGGAGGGAGTAGGATTCGAACCTACGTAGACACAATCGTCGGCAGGTTTACAGCCTGCTGCCTTTAACCACTCGACCATCCCTCCACGAAACTTTAAGAGCTTGAGATAAGGATCACTTTTTTTTTAATTTTTGTCAATATAAAAAAACATTTTTAGGCTATTTTTCATATGTTTTTGTGATTTTCTTTACTTAAAACCCGTTATTCTGAAGATTAAAATTTACTGAAAATGAAATTATTTATTTTAAGGAGGAAAGGTAGGTTAAATTAATGATTTTAGCTAGCTGTGCTGAATATACTGACAAATTGAAATTTTAATAAATTTTCATAAAGTATTATCATAAAATGCCTACTATTTTAATTTACTACCTGTAATTTTCCTTCTAAATTTGATCATGTCTTTGATCTTATTAGGTTGCTAGTTTGCTAAGCTCTTTTTTGAGTTCTGTTTGTAATAATACAGGATTTATTCTACCTTTTGTGATTTTCATAGCTTGACCTAAAAAGAATTTTTCTAGATTTGTTTTACCTTTTTTATAAGACTCAAGTTCTTTTGGATTTTCTTCCAAGACCTGATTTATAACTTTCATTACTTCTTCAATTGAGTCAGTTTGTTCCAAATTATTTTCTTTTATAATTTCTAGTGGATTTTTATTTTTATTAATAGATTCTATGAAAACTTCTTTAGCAACCTTGCTGGATATAGAGTTACTCTCTAGTTTTTCAATTATATTTTTAAGATAGATAGGGTTTATTTCTGTATTTTGATTTTCTTTTATATATGCAGAAACATCACCAATTAACCAATTAAAAAGAATTTTTTTACCTTTTGTAGAAAAGTTTTCTTCTATATCTAAAAACAAATTTGTCAAAACCGGATTTTCTGCAACAGTCCATGCATCTGAGTGTTTTACTCCTAGTTTAGATATTTTATCGCAAATATCATAAGGTAATTTAGCGCTAGATTCTAATGAATTTATAACTTCTTTTTGTACAGTAAAGCATGGAAGATCTGGATCTGGCATATAACGGTAATCTGAAGAATCTTCTTTGTCTCTCATATGTGATGTTTTGAATGTATTTTCATCAAAAAGTCTTGTCTCTTGATTTATTTTCTCACCTTTTTCTAATAAAGCAATTTGTCTGTCAAATTCATAATTAATTGCTTTTTTCATAAATCTTACAGAGTTTATGTTTTTTACTTCTACTCTTGTTCCAAGTGGGTCTCCTGATTTGTGTACAGAAACATTTACATCAGCCCTTATTTGGCCTTTTTCCATGTTTCCATCACAAGTGTCTATTGCTTTTAGTGTTGCTTGTAAGATTCTGAAAAAACATGCTGCTTCTTCGGCTGTACTAATATCTGGTTCTGTAACTATTTCCATCAAAGGAATCCCATTTCTATTTAAATCTATTAATGTCTTTCCATTTTTATGAATACTTTTACCAGCATCTGTTTCTAAGTGTATTCTGTTTAACCTTATTTCTTTTATGTTTCCTTCTGCATCCCAGATTTTTACAATACCATCTTGAGCTATAGGTCTGTAAAATTGTGTTATTTGGTATCCAGATGGAAGATCAGGGTAGAAATAATGTTTTCTATCAAAGCTAGATGTTTCATTGATTTTCATTCCAAATGCAAGCCCTGAGGTTATTCCTTTATACAAGCATTCTTTATTTAAAACAGGAAGAGCACCAGGAAGGGCTAATTCTAGAATATCTACTCCAGAGTTAGGTTTTTCACAAGAAGTGCTAGCTCTAGAAAACAGTTTAGATTTAGTGTTTATTTGAGCATGTACCTCAAGTCCTATTACCATTTTCCAACCTTGGTTTGTCTTTGTTGAATTTTCCTTATTATCTAAGATCATTACTTCACATCCTTTTTGTATTGAGAATCTGTTTTGTTACTTAAATTACTGTTTTCTGATTTTGAATTATTATTTTCATTCATATCATTCTCGAATTTTTTAATATAATTTACAAAATTTGCTCTTTTCTCTATTTCTATTGCTGTAGAAATTAAGATTTGCTCATCAAATGGCTTGGACATAAGATGTATTCCAATAGGAAGGCCATTTCCACCATATCCAGAAGGAACAGACATTGCTGGTGATCCTATAAGATTAGGTATAACAGTAAAAACATCTTCCTTATAAGATTCTGTAGGGTTTTCGAAAACTTTATTTACTGGAAAAGCCTCTCTAGGAGAGCAAGGGTAAACTATAGCATCAAATTCTTCAAATATTTTCATGAAATCATTTTTTATAATAGATCTTGCTTTAAGGCCTAACTTATAACCACATTCATTTTTGCTAGAAAGACTATGAACTCCCATTAATATTCTCCTTTTTACTTCTTTGCCAAAAAGTTCAAAAGTTGCGTTATATTTTGGGTTAGATTCTTGTTTCTTTGATCCATAACATACTCCTGTGTACCTAGATAAATTAGAAGCAGCTTCTGATGTTGTCAAAAGGTAATAAGTTGAAAGATAAAAATCAAAATCCATAAGCTCTATTGGTTTTACTATTGCTCCTGCATCTCTTAAATATTGTAAACAATTTTCCCAGTTTTTTATTATATGTTTATCTAAGTTTTCCATCCAATTTTTTGGATAAGCAAATACTTTTCCTTTTATGGATTTATTTATATCTAATGTAGGGGGTTTTTCAGAGCATGACATTGAATCTTTTGGATCATATCCCATCATATTATTCATCATGATAGCTGTATCTTCTACATTTCTAGCAAAAACTCCTGCTTGATCAAAAGAAGATGCATAAGCTGTCATTCCAAATCTAGAGCATCTTCCATAAGATGGCTTGAAACCTACAATCCCACAAAAGGATGCAGGTTGTCTTACAGATCCTCCAGTGTCACTTCCTAGAGCAGCAAAGCAAGATCCAGAAGCTACTGCAGAAGCGCTTCCACCTGAAGATCCTCCAGGGCTTAGTTTTTGGTCGTAATTCCAAGGATTGAAGGATGGACCAAAAGCACTTGTGTTATTTGAAGATCCCATTGCGAATTCATCCATATTCAATTTTCCTAAACAAATAGCTCCTTGGTTCCAGAGTTTTTGAGTTACATGTGATTCGTATGGTGCTATAAAATCTCTTAATACATTAGAAGCTGATGTCATTCTTTCATTTTTTACACAATATAGATCTTTAACTCCTATAGGAATTCCTTCTAAAGCTCTTGCATTTCCTTGCTTTATTCTTTCCCAACTCTCTTCAGCAGATTTAAATGCACGTTCTCTAGTAATTGTTATAAAATTATTCAGATGAGATTGAGATTCTATTCTTTCAAACATTTCATGAACTAGAGTAAGAGGAGACACTTCACCATTATGCAAAAGATCTTTTACTTCTTTTAATGTTAATTTCCATATTTCACTCATATTTTTCCTCCTAATTTTTTATTTAATTTATTTGAATACATGCTTTCAAACCATACTTCTTGAAAGTGCTATAACACTCCATCAGTTATGAAGAAATTTTTAGTTTCCATACTCTCTTGTTCTTTTAATTTTTCTATATCTTTTATTGGTGTTTCATAGTCAGGTGAATAGAAATCATTTTCTATATTAATTGTGCTTATACTTACAGAGTCATTAATTAGGTTTTGATTATTTATACAGTTTGACAATGAGTTGTACTTGTTTAGAAAAGCGTCAAACGCCACTGGATTTATTTCATCCTCTTGGGTCGGAGACATTTCGTATTTATGAATTCGGTTTGTATGAGAACATTCAAGTAAATTAGAGTTTTGTGATTCTGTGCTATTTGATGTAATTTGTTTTACTTTCTCTATTAATTGTAAAATATTTTCCAAATCTTGTTCAAAAGATTTTTTATCCTTATCCTTGATTTCCATCATAAGAACTTTGGATAATTTACTTAATACACATTCCATCGTTAGACAATTCTATATCACGTACACAATTTTGTACAGTTTGTTTGTTTATTTCACATTCTTGATATTGATTTATTTTGAAATGTTAAAAAGTTTATAGGTTAAGATATTCTCAGAAATCTATAATTTTATACTGAGGAGAGGGCTTTATGCCTGGCAGTCTGTATGATAAAACTTTGTCGAATGACGGTCTGCACTTTATACTTGAATACCATATTTTGATATTCTCATATTTTGTCCACTTTATTTCATTTAAGTAATCTAGATAAGAAATTATTGAAGAAAACAAAAAATCAGAAGAAGATGGTCCATATTTACCAATCCAATTTTGGTCAGAAAATATTGATTCTAACTTGATCAAGAAATCATTCATATCTCTCTTAGAGTATTCCAAAATCTGGCTACTGTGATTTGTATTGAATTCATTGAAGAACCTTTGTTTTATTATCAATTTTAGACTAGGAAAGAAATCAGTAATAATCCAGAAAAACCAAGGTTTATCATTTTTATCTATCTTATTGATAACTTCATCAGTAGAAAGCAGTCCTATGTAAGTTTTCCCATTCTCCTTGATATAAGGAAAAAAAACATCTTCAGGAGATTCTGACACAGTGAATTCAACTTTTTGTTCTTGTAAAATTATTTCTAAATACCTTCTAAACGGGCAAAAGACAGATCCATAAATTTTCATATATTTAACAAGTACAATCTTCACATTTTTAGTAGTAATTTAGAAGAGTTTGTAATGATTCATAGTGTATTTTATGAAACTATTTATGAATTGGGTCTGTTAGGTGAGTAATATAATATATGTATATATTAATTGATTTGTGTTGTTATTGTTTTAAAATAAGTGAAAGTTCTCTGATTTATAAAATTATTCATTTAATATCTTTTTTTAATAAGAAATAAATATATTGTTATTGATTTATTTACGTTTAGAAATTATTCTTTGAGAATAAATTGGGAGTAGGACTCTCTATGGAGGAAAAATGAATAGAAAAACTATTTTAGCTTTATCTTTGTTTACTTTGATTGGAAATATATCTGCTCAAAAGAAAATGGTTTCTAGCAAGAGACAGTCTGTTTCTAAGTACACACAAAGCCAGAAGAAGAACTACATAGGATTTGGTGCTGATTTGGATATAGAATTTCATAATATGAAACTAAAATCTGAATCAATAGAAACAGATGTAGACAGAGTAGGTGCTGTAGCTTTATCTAAGAATGATGCAGGAGTATACACTAACTCAGAAGATATAAAGGTAGAAACAAAAAATGCAGGAAGCCTTTTCAAAGGAAATCCTTTTGTAGAATACGGAAGAAAAATGGGGAATGCATTTATAGGAGCTAGATTTGGAATTAGTTTGGGTCACACTAATGCTTATCTAAATGATGCTTACACACATGGAGCAAAGCCTGGAGAAGAAGATACAATTCTTAATAATCTAAAAGAAAATGAGATGTTGCCTGTAGTGACAGAAAATTCTGCAGACGCTGATTCTTCTGCTCCTTTGAATCCTGAAGTAGCACACAATAGATTTAACTTAGAATCTTACTGGGGTCTTAATGCAAGTATTCTTGGTGGTTACATGGTAAACAAAATGGTTTGTTTGTACTCAGGTTTAGGACTAAAGCATGGAGCTTACAACGCTCAGTTGATTCTTGGTTCAAATGACAGTGATCATATTGAGTCCAGTTGTCACAGACTAGGGTTAGTGCTTCCTCTAGGTACTAAGATAGTTCTTTCTAATGGATTGTTCTTTAATGTAGAAGGTTCTCTTGGAGTAATGTTCTCTAAGAATGTAGAAATGGATGGAAAAGTCAAAGAAGTAGATCACAAATTCAAAGGTACATTGAAGAATGAATTCTGTGGTGGAATTAAACTAGGAATTGGATACAAAATTAGATTCTAATTCTAAATGAATTCGGAGTATGATTGTTTGTAAATAGCTTTATTTTAATTAAAATATTTAAAATAGATCTTAATAAGGTTAGTTAAAAAGTATTTTGTTCTTTAAATCTTATTTGCAATATATAAATAATTTAAATTTTATGTCTTAATTTACATAGGTTTAATATTTATGTCATACACAAGGTTAAGCGAATTAAATTTACTTAACTGTGTTTTTTGTATTAATTTATACATCAATTTGTTTATTATATAAAATTGAAATCACTTCAATTTTTAATCCTTATAAGATTTAATTTATCTTACTCTTACTAAGTTTTTAATATATCATTTCGTTAATGACTTTAATGAACCAATTTTTAAATTTCTTTGAAAATAAAAATCATAAAAAAATAAAATCTTTTTCTTTAATACCAGAGAGAGATGATTCTATATTGTTTATAAATTCTGGAATGGCTCCTATGAAAAGTTTTTTTCTTGGACAGCAAGTTCCTCCAGCAAAATCTGTCGTAAATTGTCAAAAATGCCTTAGAGCAGGTGGAAAGCATAATGATTTAGATGAAGTTGGTTTCACAAAAAGGCATCACACATTTTTCCAAATGCTGGGAAATTTTTCTTTTGGTGATTATTTTAAAGAAAAAGCAATTCACATGTCTTGGGATTTTATTAAATCTATAAATTTAGATATTTCTAAAATATATGTGACAGTGCATCCCTCTGATTTAGAGAGTAGAAAAATTTGGTCTAAATTTGTAGATAAATCTAGAATAATAGATGAAAAAACAAATGAATGGAGCGCTGGAGAAGAAGGTCCTTGCGGAATATGTACAGAAATATTTTATGATCATGGAAATCATATAAAAGGGGATTTCCACTCTGGGGATAGATTTATAGAGATTTGGAATATGGTCTTTATGACTCATACAGTGGAGAATGGCATAAAATTAAAACTTCCTAACCCTTGTGTAGATGCTGGTATGGGTTTAGAGCGCTTAGAAGCTACTGTATCTGGAACAAATGATAACTATGAAGCTCCATTTTTTAAAAATATGTTGAAAATAATTACAGAATTAGATTTCGACAATAAACATAAATCTTTATCTGAAACTGATAAGAGAGTTATAGCAGATCATTCCAGAGCAATTACTTTTATTGTTTCTGATGGAATAGAAACTTCTTCAGAAGGAAGAGGATATGTTCTTAGGAGAATAATGAGAAGAGCAATGCGTAGAATAGTGGACAAAGGTTTAGAAAATAAAGGAATAATTGAAGCTTGCGTAGATTATACCGTACAAAATATGTCTGAATTTTATCCAGAAATATTACATAATAAACAAAAAGTTATTCAGTCAATAAAAGCAGAACAAGAGCAGTTTGGTAGAATTTATGAGACAGGAATGTGCAGGTTAAACAAATATGTAGAACTTGAAAAAGTTTCTGCTCAGAATGTTTTTGAGCTTTATGATACATATGGATTTCCATATGATTTATCTTTTGATATTTTAAGAGAAAAAGGCATAGAAGTGGAAAAAAATGAATTTGATAGGATTCTTGCCAATAGGAAAAAAGATTCCAAAAAGAAATATGATTTAGGTATATGTGATAAAAATAGCGAATTTATTGGATATGAGCTAAAAGAAACTTCATCTAAAATCATTGATTTGAAGTGCTTAGATATAACAAAATGCAAAGAAGCAAATGATGTGATAAAGGTAGATAAAGAACTTTGTGGAAAAGTCTTTGTGTTGTTAGACAAAACTACTTTTTATACAGAATCTGGAGGACAAGCTAGTGATTCAGGTGTGATCTCTACAGATACTGGTGTTTTCGTTGTTGAAGAAATGTTTAAGGATAAAAATTCCATTTGGCACGTTGGTTACTTAAAAGAAGGTGAATTAGAAATAGGTCAAGATGCAAAATCCTCTATAGATATAGAAAAAAGGAAAGGACTAGAAAAACATCATACTTCTACTCATATTTTGCTTCATGTGTTGAGAAAGAAATTTGGTGATACAGTATTACAAAAAGGATCTTCTGTAAAACACGATTCTTTGAGGCTGGACTTCTCTAAACCTGAAAACATTACAAAAGATGAATTAGAAGAAATAACTTTAGAAATTAACAAGTTAATACAAAAAAATCATGAAGTCAAAATAGAAAGTAAAACTTTTGAAGAGGCTATGAAAGAAAATGTTTTGATTACAGAAAAGGGATACCCAAGTAAAGTAAGGGTTGTAAGGATAGGGCAGTTTTCTGCTGAATTATGCTGTGGTACTCATGTAGAAAGAGTAGGAGAAATTGGTTCATTTTATATAAGAAGTTGTAAAAGTGTATCAGCAGGAGTGAAAAGAATTGAAGCACTGACAGGTATTGCAGCTATTAAAAATGGATTAGAGAATATAAAGAATCTGGAAAATTACAAAAATGCAGATAATTACAAATCCAAAAATGGAAGCTCAGGGGATAATATTTCTAAAAAAATAAATTCTAATAAAGCTGATCTTAGAAATAAGTCTGGTTTTGATGGTGATTGTGCAGGATTTGATTCTAAAAACTTAGAAGAACTTGATAAAAACTTAAATGTTATAAAATCTAAAAGAGGTGATTTAGGGTACATAGAATGTGTAAATCTTCCAAAGTCAAAAATGAAAGAACTTAGTGATAAGTTAATCAAAAGGTGTGACTTGCTTATAATAATCAACAAAGAATCTGCTGATTTTAATGATAGAAAAGTAGATTCAAATAACGTAAATAACAATACCATACAAGATAAAAGAAAGAATGATAAAAACAATTCGATTGTTATTAGAGTTAATAAGATTTCTAAGCATGATTTTTTGTCTGCTAAAGAGTATCTTAAGGAAATAAATGCCACAGGAGGTGGAAGGGAAGACTTAGTGCAAGGAAGTATAAATAACCCTGACATATTGGGTTTAGTGAATATTATTAAAGAAATTTAAATAAATTATTTGTATATAACTAAAGTTTAATTGTCAAAATTTAAATCCACAAATCCATAAATCCACTTAAGCTGTTTATTTATTATTTGTTCATGTTAATAAAATTGTTCATAAAGTTTGGTTTTTTGATTTCAAATATTTTATGATAATTTTTTGAAAGTTTATTAAGTTTTTATAAAGCATTAGATTATTATTTATAATTAAGTTAATGTTTGTAATTGGATTGTGGTAAAAGATTATGGTAAAAAAAATATACGATTTTAAAAATCTACCAGTTAAAGAAAAATATGAAATAGCAATTATGGGTAGATCTAATGTTGGTAAATCTTCTTTTTTGAATTGTATTTTAGGTGAGAAAATTTCTAGGGTAGCAAAGAAGCCTGGGTGTACAAGATGGCTAGGGTTCCATGAGACTTCTTATTCAGTAAATTTTGTGGATTTGCCTGGATATGGTTATGCAAATATGGGTAGACAAAGAAAAAACTTTATGGTTGATATGGCTAGAGATTACTTGTTTTCTGGAAGAGTTGATGAGATTTTTATTCTTATAGATTCTAGAAGAGGAGTGATGGATTTAGATAGAGAGGTTATAGATTTCTGCCGTGAAAACAATGTGCCTTTTAAAATAGTAGGAACGAAGTCTGATAAAAAAGATTCTTTGGACTTTGAAAGTAATTTCCTTACTTCCTCACATACTAAAAAAGGATATGACAAAATTGCTAAATACTTGAGAAGTGTAAGCTCTTTTACTTGAATTTATTTAAATATTTCATGACTTTAAGTTATAATAAAAAGTTTTGTTTAGTGCATTAGTTCATTTTCGTTATATTTAGTCTTTCTGTTATTATTATTAAAACTAGGTTAATATCTTTATGTGAATTTTTGTCAAATAACTGGGAGTAAGAACATAGGTGGTAAAATAACCTGTTCTGGTTCTAAAAATTTTTCAACAAAGGCCATTATAGCTTCCATGTTATCTGATCAAACATCATTTTTCGAAAATGTTCCTGAAATAGGTGATATAGATTCCCTTAAAACTCTAATCGAAGATTGTGGTGGATCCCTTATTATTAAAAATAATAAAGCTGAAGTGATCCCAGGGAAAAGTAAATCTATAATAAAGGCAAGAGATAATGTTATGTATGGAAGGCTTTCCATACTCTTCCTTGCTGTGTTAATACATAAATTTGATTATGTGGAGGTTCCAAACCAAGACGGTTGTGATTTTTCTGGCAGACCATTGAATTTTCACGAAAAAATAAGTGAAAAATTTGGATTCAAATTAGGAAGTAAAGATTGTTCTTTTTTTGCTGAAAAATCTAAAAAACTAGAGGGTCAAGATATAAAGCTTGATTTTCCTTCTGTTGGAGCTACTGAATTTGCTATATTTCTTGCAGTAATGGCAAAAGGCTTTAGTACTATAGAAAATATAGCTATAGAGCCAGAAATCAAATCCTTAATTACTATGTTACAAAACATGGGAGCTAAAATACATTATTTAAAAACAAGAAAATTGTTTGTTGAAGGTGTGGAAGAGCTTTGTGGTATAAAAACAGAAATGATTGGAGACAGAGTTGAGGCTTCTTCATGGGCAGTTTTAGCAGCATGTACAGATTCTGTTATAGAGGTAGAAAATATAAATCCTGAGCACATGAGTGGATTTCTAGGAATATTTAGAAGAATGGGTGGGGGATTTGAATTAGAAAAAAATTCCATAAAATTTTTTAAAAAAGAAAAATTACATAACATTTTAGTACAAACAGATACTTATCCAGGTTTTTCAACTGATTATCAAGCAATGCTTAGCGTAATGATGACTCAATCTGAGGGAATGGGTATTATCCATGAAACTTTATTTAAATACAGATTGCATCACTTAGAAACTTTGAAACTCTTCGGAGCTAACACTTACTCTAGTGTTCATTGCGTTGGTGATGTTTGTAGGTTTAAAGATCAGAATTATTTGCATAGCGGTTTTATAGTAGGTCCTACAAAACTTACTGCACCTAAAAAAACTGTTTTTGCAGAAAACCTTAGATCAGGAATGGCTTACGTATTGGCTGCTTGCATATCTGAAGGGACTACATCGATAGGAAATATGGATTTTGTGTACAGAGGGTATTCAGACTTATATAACAAGCTGAAATCTGTTAATGTTAATGTAAAATTAATAGATAATGAGGTAATTTAATAGTGAACATAAAAAGAAAAAAGTTTAATTACAAAAGAGTTCCTAGAAAAAATACAGAAGAGCAAGAAAAAATAAACATAGATAGAAATTCTTTGTGTTTTTTGCCTTTGGGTGGTTCTGGAGAATTCGGATTGAATATGAATCTTTATCATTGCAATGGTAAGTGGATTATAGTTGATCTTGGAATTACATTTGATAAGGTCCCTGGATCTGATATTATGGTCCCTGATATAAGTTTTATAAAGAGCTTAGATCCACAAGATGTATTAGGGCTGATAATAACACATGGACATGAAGATCATATAGGAGCAATTCCTTACTTAATAGATGATTTGAATATTCCTGTATACGCTACTCCATTTACATCTTCTTTGATAAATAACAAATTGAAAGAAGCTAACTCAAAGGGAGTGCTTAAGACAGTAGATATGGGATCTACATTAAACTTAGGGCCTTTTGACATAAAATGGATAAATGTAACTCACTCTATACCTGAAAGTGCAATGATATACATTAAAACTCCTTTAGGAAATATTATGCATACAGGTGATTGGAAGTTTGAAGACAATCCTGTAATAGGAATCCCTACAGACTACAAATCAATGGAAAGCGCTGCTAAAGATGGTATATTGGCTGCTGTTTGTGACTCTACAAATGCTATGGTTGATGAAGAGACAGTAACTGAAAAGGAAGTCCAAAATACAATAGATCAAGCTTTATCAGAAGCTAAATCTAAGGACAGTCGTATAGTTATTGGTTGTTTTTCTTCTAATGTAGCTAGAGTAGACAGCTGTGCTAGATTGGCTAAGAAGTATGGTAGAAGTGTAGTATTAGTTGGAAGATCTATACATAGAATAAAAGATGCTGCACTGAAACATGGTTATTTCAAAGATTTGCCAGATTTCCTAACAGAAGATGAGGGAAGTAGGATAGATAAAAGCAGAGTAATGTTTATTTGTACAGGATCCCAAGGTGAAATGAACTCAGGGCTGAAAAGGCTTTCTGAAAACAATCACCCAAGAATAAAAGTAAACAAAGGAGATACTGTACTTATATCTGCAAGAACTATTATAGGAAAAGAAAAAGAAGTTTCTCAAATGTTGAACAACTTTGCAAAGATTGATGTAAATATAATTAAATATACAGATTCAACTCCGGTTCACGCTTCTGGGCACCCAATGCAAAGTGATTTGGTAAAATTCTATAAAATGCTGAAGCCAAAAATTTCAGTACCAGTTCATGGAGAAATATGCCATCAGAAAGCACATGCAAAGCTTGTTTCTAATCTTAATATAAAACCTTTTATTGTTTCAAATGGAGATATATTGGTACTTTCTGGTAAGAGCGTAGGTGTTTCACAGAAAATGATTAGCTCAAGAATGGTTGTGGATGGAAAGGCGCTTGTTCCAGAGTTTGGTAGTACTATTAGACAAAGATATCTTCTTGAGGATGGATGTATATTCGTTACTATCTTTATAGATAATAAGGATTATATAAGAACAAGTTTAAGTTTTTATGGAATATGTGAAAAAAATGACACATTGAAAGATAGTATCAAAGAAACTTTGAAAAAAGATATTATTGCTATGGATTCAAATGATAGAAAAGTGTACAAAGTTTTGACAGAAAAAGTAAAGCAATCTGTTCACCATGCTATGTTTGAGAGCAGAGGAAAAGATCCTGTTGTTTTGGTTCATTTAGTAACTTCAAATATTCCAAGAAAGAAAAAAGATTCTGAGAGAGAAAACGGTTCAAAAGAAGTTGTAAAAAATACTGTTGATATTGATTCTATAAGCTTAAACAAATCTTTGAGCAGTTCAGAAACTCAATCTCCTGAAAGAACCATTGATGAAAATGTTGATTTTATGGAAGGCTTTTAAAAAAAATTAGATAATTTTTAATTGTTTTGAGAGTTTAAGAGTGTTTTTTATTGAAAAAAAACTATGTTTATGTTAAAAAGTTAATATCTTGTAAAGATTTATTTCTTTACTAAAAAATGTTGGGGGTTGAATGGCTGTACAAAAAAAGAGAGTTTCGATTACAAAAAGAAGACAAAGACAAAGTAGTTCTTACAAAGTTACTTTACCTGAATTGTCTGTTTGTAAATGTGGATTTTACAAGCAACCTCATACAGTATGTATGGGATGTGGACAATATAAAGGAAGACAGGTCCTAAAAATAAAGGATAAAAAATAAAGAGTGAGTTTAACTTTATCTATTGATTGCATGGGTGGTGATTTAGGTCCCCAAATGGTTTTCGATTCAGTAAAGATTTTTCTAGAAGAAAACAAGGATTTATCTGTTTCTTTATATACAACTATTTTGCCTGAGGAAAATTTTTTTAGAAATTTCGAAGGAAGAGTTGAATTGGTTAAATGTTCTGATTTTGTTGACCCTAAAAAAAATATACTTGATTCTTTAAAGTATTATAAAAAATCTACAATGGGATTAGCATTGAAATCTGTAAAGGATGGAGCATCTCAGGGAGTAATAACTTTAGGAAGCACAGGTCCTTATATGATACTTTCTAGAAAGATTTTAGGATTTTTTGAAGGATTCTCTAAAACTCCATTAGCTGTTTTTATACCAGGATATAAAAAATCAAAAGTTCTTACAGATATAGGAGCTAATTTAACTTGCTCTGCAAAAGACTTACATTCCTTTGGTGTATTAGGATCTATTCTGGCTAAATGTTACTTGGGTGTAGATAAGCCTAAAGTGAGCTTGATAAATGTTGGTCATGAAAACATAAAAGGAACTCCTGAAGTTAGAGAAGCTGGGGACATGATGGAAAAAGATGGTAATTTTGATGGATTTATAGATTCAGATAAAATATTCTCTTGCGATGCAGATGTAATTGTTACTGATGGCTTTAGTGGAAATTGTATTTCTAAATCTTGTGAAGGAACATTTAGATTTTTAAGATCTAAATTAGAGAAAAATTTCATTACAAGAATGTTAGTCAAAGTTCTTAATAGATGGAGCGAAGATAAATATAATGGGGCTATTATGATGGGAATAAAGGGATTGTCTATAAAAGCTCATGGATCATCAAGTGAAAAATCTTTTTTGCAATCTTTAAGAACTGCAAGTAAATTCATAAGAAGCTATGAAAAGCTGAAACAAGAAACAAATGATGCATCTTTAATAGAGCAGAAAATTTCTACCTAACAATTACTTGTTGATTATTTTCTGTTAAATTAATATCTATATTTTTTAACTTTATACTTCTTTAGTATTAGTTTTTTTTTACAAATTATATATTGAGTTATGTCTGCATTTTACCATTATTTTTTACCATTACTTCTTGATTTGATTTTTTATGGTGATTTATTTCATAATATAGATTTTTGTTTGTTATAATCTGGATTAAAATAATAAGCATTATATGCTTGAATTTGTGTAATCTTCATGAATTTAAAATTTTATCAATTTGCAATAATCTCTGTATGTAATATAATGTTCTCAGTCGTTAGTTATATATTTTAAAGTCTGGATATGAAGATTGCCTTGGTTCTGATGGTTTAATATGTATTAAATATGAATAATTGAAAAAGGAATTGCGAATGAATGGTATGCTTATAAAAGATTGTGGTATTTTTGTCCCATCTAATTGTGTAAGTAATTTTGATTTACAAAAAAAGCTGGATACTTCAGATGAATGGATAAAAACAAGAACAGGGATAAGCTCTAGATTTATTGCAGAAAAAGAAACTACTTATTCAATGGCATATGAGTCTGCAAAAAATTTAAATTTAGGAAATGTGAAAATAATCTTATGTGCAACATCTACGCCAGATTGTAATTTTCCAACATGTTCATCTTATGTTCATGGAAAACTAGGATTAGGAAAAGATGTTATGTGTTTTGATATACATGATGCATGCAACGGTTTTGTCCAAGCATTTACAACAGCAATGGTTTTTCTACAGAACATGCCAGAAGATTCAGAAGCTCTAATTATTGGTTCAGAAAAAATGAGCTCTATACTTGATTGGAATGACAGGTCTACAGCAGTATTGTTTGGAGATGGAGCTGGAGCTGTTTTGGTGAATAATAAATTTGGTAAGTTGTTAAAGTATTCCTCTTATTCGAAACCTTCATTTGATTCATTAAATGTTGAGAACACAACCACAAAAATAAATGACAAGGAATTTGGGAATGGTTCTATAAAAATGAATGGACAAGATGTTTTTAAAAATGCATGTTCTAGTATGCGAGAAGATGTGATTAATATAGTTAAGGAATCAGGAGAAGTAGATTGGTTTATTCCACATCAAGCTAACTTACGTATTCTGAAAAAAGTATCGGAAAATTTGAGTGGTATAAAAAATCTAGTTTACAATGGTGATAAGTATGGGAACACTTCGGCTGCTTCAATTCCGTTGGCATTATATGATGTTTTTAAGGAAGGTAAGTTATCTTCTGGACAGAAATTGTTGTTTACTGGTTTTGCTGCAGGATTTAGGTGGGGGTCAGTTCTGGTTCAACTATAGATTTCTTATTTATTGAATATTTTTGAAATCTCTATATTTTGGAAATTTAACATTATTTTATTGTATTTTTATTCATGTGTTGTGAATTACGTGATTAAATAATGGAATGTGCTTAATAAATAAATTACATGTACTCATGCTTCTGTGTATTACATTTGAATCGAATAGTTATTTTGCAGAATATGCAAAAATGGATGGATTTACATCTGAAGCTAAAGAATTGATTGGGAAAATGGATGAAGCTATGGCTTTGCCTGATCAATGTACTGCTGGAGCATTTTGTGTTTACAGGGGAAATAACTTAGTAGACTTAGTTTACGGATCAGTATTTGATGAACTTTATAAAAAGACTGAAGTTATTAAAAGCGTATCTCTGAACGAGATTCAAAAATGGTTAATTATCAATGATGGTTCTTTAAAAGGAATTTCTTATGAGTTTTTTCTAGATAAAGAAGAGAAACATAAATATGGAAAAAGAACTGAATTAGTGGATTTAGGTCCTTTTATTCATTTTAGATCAGAAATGAGTGAAAAAGAATCTGAAAAGGTGTCTAGATCTGTTTGTATGCTGCTTTGTGATTATGATGGTAAATATATTCAAAATGGTTATGTGCAATCTATAGTTAATCAATACAGGGATAGTGTTTTGTTTGTATATGATGAAGAGAATAAATCTGTTTTAGAAAAAAAATCTAATATTGATGATGTTCTTTATGAAAATCTTTATTCCCATAGATTGTATAGTATTGATTCAGAAGTTTTTGAAATACGTACTAAAAATAAATTAGGTGGTTGGTTGCAGGTTAATTACAACAGAATTGATCCAGAAAGTTTCAATCTGGAATTTTATAATAGATTAAGCTCGTTGTTGAAAAGAACAAGTTATATTAACTCTGAAAAAATTCCAGAATATTCTACTGAAGAAGAATTTACATACGAAAAATATGTTAAAGATATAAGTCTGAATTTGCTATTTTATATAACAGAAGAAGAGTTTAACTCTAAAGAATCGAAGTATGATGCTTTGAAATTTTACTATACAAATATGAATGAAGTTGTTTAATAATTATTTCATTATCCTTGGTTTTTTTAGATTTAGATAAAAAAACTTTAGTTAAAAAATAGCTATTTTTATTATTAATATGGAGAATCCTTAATGTTTAAGTCTTATTTAGTTTGCTAACTTATCCTTTGGTTTGTTTGCTATTTTATACTGATGTAGGTTTAAAGGCCTTAGAAATCAAGAATCTCTATTGAAAAGTCTGAAATTTACTACTTCTATATCTATGTTTTCAAGTAAATCTGTTAGAGTAGGGCCGAATTTTCTGCCTGTTAGTACGAATCTTAATTCTTTTAGTATATCTCTTCTATTTCTTCCTTCGCAATTTCTTTCTATCCAATTTTTCCAGATCTCATTTTCTTCTTTTTCTAAAAATATAATCTTATCAGTTTTTTCTGTATTGTTTTCATTGTCTGATCTATAGAAATGAATCTTTTTGTAGAATATATCATGCCACTCCTCTAATTCATGCTCGAAATCAATCTCTTCCCTTACTAAAGAAAGCGTTTTTTCAGACATTTTATACTTATTTTGGAAATACGCATTTTGCTCTTTTATTTTGTTTCTGAGAATTTTCTGTTGTGTTTTTAAAAATTCTTTTTGATTAAATCTAGCTTGGGAAGATGAATAATTTATATCGAATGCTTTTAGCACTTCTTTCATATTACCAATGATATATTGTGATTTTCCTAAGTTAGTGATGTAACTTATTAATGTTTCTGGTAAAAAACCTTCCTCTCTGATTTCCTTGATACTTTTTGCTCCATTCCTTTTGGAAAGTACTTTTCCAGAATTATCTAGAATAATTGGCAAATGAGCCCATTTTATTTCTGATTTATTTCCAAGAGATTCTATATTTTGACTTGATTCTCTATCGAAAGTTGATTGTTCTGTAGGTTTTGAATTTCCGTCAGTTTCAGGTTTACTTATAATTTTTTGCTTAATTGTTTCTATCATATATTGTTGAACAGCAGTGTTTATGGTGTGGTCTTCCCCCCTAATAACATGTGTGACTTCTTCTGAAATATCATCAATTACGCTTGTAAAGGTGTATGTAAAGCTTGAATCGCTTTTTCTGATAACAGGATCGCTTACATTTCTGAGATTTATTGAAATTTCTCCTTTAATTAAATCTTTCCAGGTTATTTTTAAATCAGGTAGTTTGAATCTCCAGTATTTTGGTTTCTCTGACTTTGTGATCTTCTTATCTGATGTAGTGCTAGATTGTTCTGACTCTAGGCTAGTTTTTATGGAGTAAAATTTAAAAACAGGAGCTTTCCCTTGTGATTTTAATTTTTCTCTTAAATCTTCTAGTTCTTCGGGAGTTTCATCACATTCATAAACTAGATTTGCATTTAAACATATACTAAACCAATTGCAGTAAATTTCATTTCTTTTAGATTGGAATATTGTTTTGTCAGGATTTATTCCAAGCCAAAGCAAATCTTCTTTGATATTGTTTGAAAATTCCTGTTTAGATCTTTCTGTGTCTGTATCATCGAATCTAAGAATGAATTTTGCATTATTTTTTCTTGCCCAAAGATATGTTATCAATGCAGATCTTATGTTTCCTATGTGCATCAATCCAGTAGGGCTAGGAGCGAATCTTGTACAAAGTATATTATTACTGTTTGTATTGTTCATGCTGTTAAGTATATGTTTTGTTTATATTATTTGCTATTGCTATAGTTGTGAATTTAACAAAAACAAACTTTGTGAAGTTGAAAAAATTTCATGGTACAGAATTCTTTTTTAAATCTATTGATAGTACTCAAAAATTTGCTAGAGAGTTGATTAAAGAGAACTTAGATGAATATTTTGAAGATAATAAATTTATAACTGTACGAGCCACAAAGCAAGAAGTAGGGGTAGGGCAGTATGAAAGAGTTTGGAATTCTCCAGAAGGAAATTTGTATCTTACTTCTATAATTCCAGTTCCGAATGACAAAGAAGCACAAGATCTAATTAACTTATCACAAATGATTAGCTTGCTTATTCATCAGATTTTAAAAGATTACAGAATAGATACAGAAATAAAATGGATAAATGATGTAATGTATTGCGGCAAGAAAATATCTGGTAATTTGTCAGAATTGTATGATTACAACGGTTCAAATTCTGGCAAAATATCAAAAGTTGCAATTATAGGAATAGGATTGAATATTAACCTCTCTCCTTTAGGTAGGTCAACTTGTATGAAAGAAGCATTCATGTTGAATAACTTTATTAATAACAATGGAATGGTTTCTTTGAATTGTGTGCAAAATATAAGTGTAGAAGATTTTTCTGATCATATAGCTTGTAGGTTAGGTAAATTTTTTAGAGACTTTCTGCAAACTGGAATAAAGCCGCATTTGGATTATATAAACTCTAATTTGGCTTATGCAGGACAAAATGTGATTTTGAATAGTAGGGAAGAGACTTTTAAGGGTGCTCTAAAAGGAATAAATGACAATGGTATGGCTGTTTTGACTATAGATGAAAAAGAAAAGGAATTTTCATCTGGAAGTATGTTTTTAGATTTAAATGATACTGATCATTAGAGCAAGTAACAGGGATGCATAAAAGATCAAATGATAAAAAGATAAGTTGAAGAAAAGTTAATATGAATGTAGAATGTATTAGTGAATAATAACTATAGTGCTGAATCGATTCAGGTCTTAAAAGGTCTTGAGGCTGTAAGAAAAAGACCCGGGATGTATATAGGTGATACAGACGATGGAAGTGGTTTGCATCATTTAGTTTACGAAATAGTAGACAACTCTATAGATGAAGCTTTAGCTGGTTATTGTGAAAATGTTTCTGTGACTATATGTAAAGATGGTTCAGTTTCTGTAGAAGATGATGGTCGTGGTATTCCTGTAGACACACATGCTGGTGAAAAAATGTCTGCTGCTGAAGTTATAATGACACAGCTTCATGCTGGTGGTAAGTTCTCTTCAAACGCATATAAGGTTTCTGGTGGTTTACATGGAGTTGGTGCTTCTGTTGTGAATGCTCTTTCCGTATGGATGGAAGTTGTAATATGGAGAGATTCTCTAGAACATGTGATGAGATTTGAAAGAGGAAAAACAGTTCAGGTCTTGAAAGTAAATAGGGAATTAAAAGGTAAAGAGTCTAAAAGAACTGGAACTAAGATACATTTCTTTCCTGATGAGCAGATCTTTAGTAATATAATTTTCGAAAAAATTAAGCTTTTTAACAGATTTCAAGAATTAGTTTATCTTAATCCTGGTGTTAAGATAAATCTTTTGGATGAGAGAGATGGGTCCGAAGAAAAGTTACATGATGAGGGTGGTGTTACTTCTTTTGTAAAATCTGTTGCTAAGAGAAAAAAAATGGTTCACCCAGAGCCTATTAATATAAAAAGCAAGAATGAAGAAATGGAACTAAGTTGTTCTATGGTTTGGACTGAAAGTTATTATGAAACTTCTTTGTTTTTTACAAATGCTATACCACAAAAAGACGGTGGAACTCATATGCAAGGTTTCAGAAGTGGACTAACAAGAGCAGTTCAATCTTATATTAAAAATAGTAACAATAAGAATTACCAAAAAGTAAGCATAACAGGTGAAGATATTAGGGAAGGCCTTGCTTGTGTTTTGTCTGTAAAGGTTGCAGATCCTAAGTTTTCTTCACAAACAAAAGAGAAGCTTGTTTCTTCTAATGTTAGATCATTTGTTGAGTCTGCTGTTTTTAAAGATGTGTACGACTGGTTGGAAGAGCACCCAAGTGAAACAAAAATAATCATACAAAGAATAATTAGTTCTTCTTCAGCAAGAGAAGCTGCTAGAAAAGCTAGAGATATGACTAGAAAACAGAAAAATGGTATAGATTTTCAAGTTTTAAAGAAATTAGCAGGTTGTTCTGAAAAAGATCCAGCTAAATGTGAGCTTTTTATAGTTGAGGGTGATAGTGCAGGTGGTTCTGCTAAGCAGGCCAGAAATAGATTTGTTCAAGCTGTATTGCCATTGAGAGGAAAGATTTTGAATGTAGAAAAAGCACGTTTTGATAAAATGCTTAGCTCTGCCGCAATTACAACTCTTATATCTTCTCTTGGAACAGGGATAGGTGAGGATTTTGATGTTGAAAAGATCAGATATCACAAAATAATTATAATGACAGATGCTGATGTTGATGGAAAGCATATATTGTCACTTCTTCTTACATTCTTCTTCAGATACATGAGAGCTGTTATAGATAGAGGATACTTGTATATAGCTCAACCACCTTTATATGGATTAAAAAGGCATGGTAAAATTGTTTATGTAAGAGATGAAAAAGAGTTTTTATCTAAATTGATTGATATGAGTAAGGATCTTGCTATAGAAGATTTCGAAATGGAGCAAGAAAAACTTAAGCTGTTTTTGAAAGATGCAAATGAAGTTAAAAACAAAATAGTGAAAAAGTCTGATTCTTGGAGAGTAATGTTAGCTTCTAAAGCTTTCGATGGAGAAGTCTTGGGTGTAGAGCACGTAGGAAAAATGAAGGAATATTTGGAAAGCAAAGGTTTTAATGTATCTGTATCTCAAAGCGATTCAATATTCGTAATAGAAAAAGAAATTGATGGCATAAGAGAAGATATAAAGATAGACATCAGCAATATAACCTCTGATGAATTTAGATTGTTTAATGATTTTACTAAAAATTGGTCTGAATTTTGGAAAGAAGATCCAGTAGAATTGTTTGACAAAATTATAAAAAAGGCTAGAAAAGGTATAGTAATACAGAGGTATAAGGGTTTGGGTGAAATGAATCCTGAAGATTTGAGTGAAACTGCTATGAAAACTTATCAGGTTGTGAAAATCGATAGCTATGAAGAATCAGATAGAATTTGTATTGACTTGATGGGTGAAGAAGTAGAAGAAAGAAGATGTTTTATAGAAAGAAATGCAGAATACGCTGATTTAGATACTTAAATCCTATATATAATATATTAGTATAAAAATTCTTGAATATTTTATGAGTGGAGGAGAAATCCTTAGTATTTTAGTTATGACGCTATGATTTGTGTGTTTATACATTTTAATTGTGGTTTATATTTTTTTGATCCGTATATTATTTTTAATTATATTTTTTCACATAATGGATATTATGTCAAATTTCTGTTATTCTTGAATTTTACTAAATCAAATTTTCTTTTAGCTATCTTTAGTTATCCTTTTATCTTTAATTAGTTTTAATTATATATTTTTTATTTTATTGTTTAGCTTGTTATTATAGCAATATATAATTTAATTATATTTAATTATTAGAAATTTTTGTAAAACAATTATTCATATATATTTATTTAGAATTTTCAATAAATTTTTCATTTTTTAATGTGTAGATATTTAATATTTATTTAAACTGATATATAATTCAGCAAATGGGCTGGTAGCTCAGTTGGTTAGAGCGCACGCTTGATAAGCGTGAGGTCGGAGGTTCGAGCCCTCCTCGGCCCATTTTTGTTTCTAAGTTTTTAAATTAGACTCAAGTAATACCAGTTTTCTCAATAAACATGTTATTTTAATTATGTTTTTTATAATTAATCACTTCATTAGTACAAATTTATAGTATATTTTTAACTAAATGTAATTTTCTAGTATTTTCTTTTAGATATAAAATAGAAAGTGGTAAATAATATACGAAAAGACTTGATCATAACCAATAAATTTCTTATGATCTTATTGTTGGGGGTGTAGCTCAATTGGGAGAGCGCATGCTTTGCACGCATGAGGTAGTCGGTTCGAACCCGACCATCTCCACCAAACTCCTTGTAATTATCCAATAAATTTTTATAGCTTTACAGCTCAAATTCTTCATGATAAAAGAACTTATGAATATTATAAATAAATGTTTTGCTTTATGTGTTTTATTTAGTTTTGTAAACAAACCTAATGCATCATCTTTAGAATTGGAATTAGGAGCTCTTAATAAAGTTATAAGAAAAGAAGCATATCATTATGCAGAAAACTATGCAGAAAACTCGAAAGAATTTAAACTTGGCAATACACTTGGCATTGCTTTTGATAGCAATGGAATGAATGAAAATAAGCTTAATACTGGAATTAGACTTGGTATTGATATTTGTAAAATCTATGCAAAAGAAGCTAGATATAATCATATAACAAATGAATATGACAGTGATGATAAAAGTGATTATGAAAAAACAGGATATGATAAAAGTGATTATGAAAAAATAGGATTTGTTGCGATTTTTTTCGCAGGTACTTCTTTAAATTTCAGGCCTTTTTCTAGTGTAGGCAAATTACGTTTAAGAGTTTATCCAGGAATTTGTTTGTCTCAAAATATTCTTAATAATAACAACTTCTTTCTAAAAATTGGTCTTTCAGTTTGTTATGATATTTCTAAAAATTTGTATAGTTTTATTTCATTAGAGAAAAATGTTTTTTTTGCTTCTGAGAGTTATGGTAAAGGATTTGATTATGATGCAAAGAGTTCATTTAGTTTTTTGAAATTTGGAATAGCTATAAATAGAACAATAAAATAATTTGATTTTAGTAAATAGATAGGTTGACAAATGTTTTATTAGTTAAATTAAGGGTAGATTTTTCTGTTAAATATTAATATTATTACAGTATGAATATTAGAAATAAGTATTTTGCTTTATGTGTTCTATTTAGTTTTGTAAGCAGATCTAACACATCATCTTTAGAATTGGAAACAGGATTTATTAATACAGATTTATACAATACAAATAAAATTGGAAATAATATTTCCATAGAAAAACTTAAACTTACAAAGTCAGCAGGTATTGTTTTTGATACAGCAGGAATGAAGAATAGATTTAAAGCTGGAATTAGAGTTGAAACTGGGGTTGTTCGGTTTGAAGATGAACTAAAAAATATGTTATCTGGTTTTAAAGGATTTGTAGGGCTTTCTTTAAACTTTAGACCTTTTTCTAGTTTTGAAAAACTTTATTTTAGAGTTTATCCTGGGCTTTCTATGATTAATATAAGCTCTAATAATTCAGTATCTTTTAAAATTGGTGCTTCTGTTGGTTATGAACTTTCCAAGAATTTGTATAGCTTTGTTTCATTTGAGAGAATAATTGAGGATCAATTATCTGCATTTAATTGCTTTAAACTTGGAATAGCAATAAGAACAATTAAATAATTTGATTTTAATAAATAAATAGGTTTATAGAATTTCAAATTAAAAATCTTATTTCATATAGAAGATCAGAGCTGTATATGATTTATATGAATAAACTATATGTATGAATAAATTATGAGTAAGTTCATATTTAAAGAATTTTTTTAATATATAGTGCTTTTTTTGTAACTTGAACATTTTTTGCTATTTATGTTATATGTTATGTATTTCTACAATTAATTTAAATATATTATTTAGATATTAGTTTGATTTTATTCCTAAATATCACTTAATACGCTATATTTTAATTTACTATTGTGGTTAGTTTGTTATTACTTGATTAGTTTATATCTAATTTAGTTTGCTTGGTTATTCAAAAACTTTTCTAACCAATTAATATCTATATTATTGCTCAAAACATCTGCATTATTAACTAATTTTATAAACAGTGGGATTAAATGTTTTGGTCCTGTGATTATATATTCTTTTAGAGCATGTTTTAGATTTCTGATACATTCATCTCTATCATCTCCTTTGACTATAAGCTTAGATATCATGCTGTCATAATAAGGTTGGATTTGGTACCCATTGTATATTGCGCTTTCTATTCTTACATAAGGTCCTAATGCAGGTATGTGATTTGTTACTATTTTAGGGCTAGGTGCAAAATCTTTTGGATCTTCAGCATTTATTCTACACTCTATAGCATGCCCAGTTAAGTTTACATCTGATTGTTGTAAGCTCAATTTCTCACCGAAAGCAACCCTTATTTGCCACTTTACTATATCTACTCCAGTTATTTCTTCTGTAACAGTATGTTCAACTTGCAGTCTTGTATTTACTTCCATGAAATATAACTTTCCATTTTGGTATAAAAACTCCAACGTTGCAGCGCCTTTATAACCTATTTCAGAAAACATATTTGTGATTTTTTTGTAAAATTCTTGTCTTTCTGCATTTGTCAAAACCATTGAAGGTGCTTCTTCCCAGATTTTTTGTCTTCTACGTTGTAATGAACATTCTCTTTCACCTAAGCATATAGCGTTTTTCCCATCTGATAGAATTTGGAATTCTATATGCCTAGGTTCTTCTAGATATTTTTCTATATATATTGACCCTTCTCCGAAAATAGCAGTACTTTCTTGTATTACAGCATTATAGGAATCTTCCAGGTCTGCAGGTTCTAGGCATATTCTTATGCCCTTTCCTCCACCACCATTTGAAGCTTTTATTATTACAGGAAATCCTATTTCTTCAGCACAAATTTTTGCCTCTTCTAAACTTTTAACTGCATCTGAACCATCTATTGTAGGTATGTTATATTTCTTCATCATGGATTTGGAGTTTATTTTGTCTCCTAATTGCTTTATATGATTCGAAGAAGGTCCTATGAATATAATGTCATGTTTTTCTACCATTTCAGCAAATTCACTGTTCTCTGATAAAAATCCATACCCTGGATGTATAGCATCTGCATGAGTTAATAAAGCAGCAGACATTACAGCTTGCATATTGTTATAACTATCTTTAGCTTTTGCAGGACCTATACAAACACTTTCATCAGCAACTCTTACATGCATAGAATCTTTGTCGGCCTCAGAGTAAATGGCTACGGTTTCCATGCTTAAAGCCTTACAAGCCCTAATTATTCTGAGAGCCACTTCTCCTCTATTTGCTATTAAAATTTTTTTAATCATAGTGCCCTTTCTAAAGCTTATTTTTAAACCCTTATAAAAGTCTTCTTAAGAATTTATATTTTCTTGTCTTTATACTTTTTCTCTATTTAAGGTTAATTTTAAATAGCAGAGATTTTAATAAGAGATTGTCTTGTAATTAATTTCTGAATCACATATAAATTTTTTGAAGCTTTAATTATTTGTTATATTGCTTATTAGTTATCTTTTTTTATTCTAGCAAGCACTTGACCATACTCTACTGGACAAGAATCTTCCACTAGAATTTCTTCCACTGTTCCAGAAAATTCAGCTTTTACTTCATTCATGAATTTCATAGCTTCTATTATGAAAAGTGTCTGCCCTTCTTTTACACGATCACCTTTTCTTACAAAAGGATCTTTTCCTGGAGAAGGAGCAATGTACATTATACCAACTATATGTGACTTGATATCTGACAAATTAACCATATCTTCTTTTGAAGTTGCTTTGTTTTCAGAATTACTAACGTTTTCTTTTGCATCTGGATTATTGTTTAGTACAACAAAATCATTTAAATCTTCATTTGAGTTGAAATTTTCTATTTGATTATTATTAGATGAGTAAGGGTCTTGGGTTATTCTAATGCTTTTATCTCCCTCTTTGTACTCTATTTCTTTAAGTCCTTTAGTTTTTAAAACTTCTACTATGAAAGGAATCTTCTTTTCAAACATAAGTGAAATTTACCATAAAATGAAATAAATTTACATATCATACAAATTCCAATGTGCTTATAGAATTATTATCTGTTAAAAAACAAAATACTATTCAAACTATTATGCCTAATTTGGCTGTCATTTTATGTATATTTGTGGACACTTAAGAGTTATTTATGAATTTTCAATATGTATTGTATAAATATGATTGATTTTAATGGATTAATTTAGTAGATTTTACATGTGCCCACTTGGTGGAATGGTAGACACAGCAGACTTAAAATCTGCAGGCCCTAGGCCGTGCTGGTTCGAGTCCGGTAGTGGGTACTTTTTATTTTTCTTTTATTTTGTAGTTTTGCTATTTCAAGTTTTTAAATATCAAGATATAAGAAAGTAATCTTAAATCATTAGGATCTTTTATTATAATTTTTTGAGATTGTTTGATAAAAACTTTTATGCGCCCGTAGCTCAATTGGACAGAGCGTCAGACTACGGATTTGAAGGTTAGGAGTTCGACTCTTCTCGGGCGTGTTTTTCATATCTTGTAAGTAATTTATATAAGAAATTTATATATTTCAATTTGTTATAGTAAGTTTCTTGTAATTTAATTATAAAAAACCTGATTATATACTTATAAAAAAATAAAAATGTAATAGAATGGGTAATGATTTCAAATTGTAGGATAGTTATACTGTCATTTTTATTTGTTTTTGTAGAGTTAAAATCTGTGTCAATTTCTGTAGAAGGAGGAGCTGGATCTCTTTTAGATTTTACAGTATATGGAAGAGATAAAGCTATCTATGATAGAAAACAGGTTTATATTAAAAATAAATCTTACTTTAATGAATTTATTAGAGGTCAGATTAATATTGATTTATTTGAATCTATAAGCAAGCGTTTTATTTTTAAGCTTTATATTGGCTTGGCAAGTACTATTAGACAAGTACATCTTTCAGCAAAGTCAATTGAAAATGACCCAGAAGGTAATTATACAGAAAGTGATAGTGAAGATTTAATGCTTAGTGATATAAAACCGATCAGGTATATAGCTCCTTTTTTTGGTTACTCCATAGGTACAGAACTTAGCAATAAGATATGTGTTGGACTTTTAGCTAAAATGGGGTTTGTGGATTTTAAAAATATGAAATGGAAGTCTGGCGCTCCTATAAAAAGAAAAACATTGGATTTAAGTGAAGTTGTAACTGTGTATATGTTTGCAGGAGCTTTTTTAAGCACAAAACTTACAAAGAGAATTAATGTATTAGCTTCATTTGAAGTAGCTAATAATAAAAATAAGCAGATAACATTAAGTACTGAAGTGAAAATTATATAAAGATCTGAATCAGAGTTAATGAAGTGGAATTTATGTTTATAAGTGATCTTTTTTAATGTGGTTTAATTTTGAGTTTTTCTTTTTCTCATAGTTTTGCTTTTTGACTTTATTTGGTTTGGAGTAAGCACTATAACTGTCTTGTAGAGTTTGTAGAAATTGAAATCTAATATAATCATTGATTGTATCTCCCTTTTTTTATTCTAAAAATCAAAAATTAAGATTTTTAATACTTTTGAACAAAGTTGGATTAATTTTTTAAGAAAATTTAAAGCAAACTTTATTTTGGATATTAAAACAGGTAAATGGTAAAGAAACTGTAAATATTAATTTTATTTCTTTATTTGACTATGATTTATGCTTCGATGGATATAAGGCTTTAATGTTAATATACACAAAACATGATAAGGTTAGTCAATGGAAAGAAGTAGGAATTACGCCTGTATAGATTTGGGATCTAATTTATGCAGAATGTTAATAGGTTATAAAAACGAGAAACATGGCGTTACTGTGCTTAAGTCTTTAATCAGTCAAGTCAAATTAGGTGAAGATATTTATAAAAATGGATTTGTAAAAGAAGAAGCAATAGATAGATGTGTTAATTTTCTTAAAAAGTGTATGAAAGTTGCTAAGAATTATAAAGTCAGAAGAATAGAATCTGTTGTTACAGCTGCATGTAGATTAGCATCTAATAAGAAAACTTTGTTACATAGAATAAAAAATGAAACAGGTTTGAGTTTTCGGATGATAAACCCAGATGAAGAGATATATTTTTCAGCTTTAGGCTGTTTAGATGTTATGCCTTACAAGGATTGTTATGTAATAGATATGGGTGGCTGTAGTACTGAAGTAGGTTTATTTTCAAAGAGAAACAATAGGATATATCTACAGAAATGGGTTTCTTTGCCTATTGGTATTTTAAAATTCCAAGAGAGTGGAAATGAGCAGCATTTAACAGATGATTTAAAGGATATTATGAAAAATTTTTCTGACTCACAAACTGAAAAACTTCCACTGATTTTATCTAAATCTGGGATAATGAGTAATATTTCTAAACATATATCTCAAAATAGTAATGTAGATCCTGAAGTGTTCCATGGGAAGATAATCAGCAACTCTAGAACAGAGCAGATTTTGGATGAAATTATAAGTAAATATAAAAATGAAGGCCTGAAAAACAGAAACCACTCTACATATGGCAGTTGTAAGTTTATGAAAGACTTGCTTCATACAATACAAAGCACTGAAGCTATAGTCATGTCAACAAAAGGTTTAAGAGAAGGCTTGCTGTACAAGCTTTGTAACAATATTTATTAATTACACATTCTTTATTTTATTTACGTATTCAAGTAGAAAATTTTAAGGAATAATAATGTAATAAATTCAAATTTTTGGTGTGTTTATGTTAGGAAAAGTATGAGTATAACAGGATTTGAACCTGTGACCCCCACAATGTCAATGTGGTGCTCTACCGCTGAGCTATACACTCTCTCAGAAATCAATCTATCACAAGATTAGTGGACCTGTCTACATTTGTGATATAGATTTAATATAATACTTGAAGTAATATCTGGAAAAGATGCAAATTTTTTTGATCATCAGTTAGTTAGCTGATCTTCTTCGTATTCTTCAGTTTCTTCTTCGGATTCCTCAAGTTCCTCTTCTGACTTTTCAGATTCTTCCTCAGTTTCCTCTTCATATTCTGAAGAATTACTTTCAGTTTTATCTGAAGAACTTTCATAATTGTTAGTGTGAACAGGAACATTACTTTCTTCTGAATCTGCATCACTATTTCTTTCACAGTATTCAGAATACGTTTCGCTTGGTTCAGATTCTTCCTCTTCTTCAATTAACTCTTGTAGATGTTCTTTCATTACTTTGAATGCTTCTTCTTCAGCTTCATTCTCGGATAAATTATCATCTATAACTTCAATATAAGAATTAGGTTTGTGATTATTTATTGTTTCTGAAGCAGAATGAAGATCATCTTCACTGAAAGAATTTCCAGTTAAATCTAGAGAAAAATCAGCTTCAGGATGTATTGATTCACCAACAAGTTTAAGCAATTTAATCATTGTAGGGCAATCTTTAATCTCTGTCCAAGGGAATTCTTCTTCACAAAGTTGTTTTTTATCTTCTATACCTAGATCCTTTTCTATTCCTCTGTAATCTATATCATACCAGTATATGGATTCATCCCCTCCTAAGATTTTAATAGCTTTTACATTCTTAGCTGATAAAATTATAGGTATGAACTTTTCTATTTCTGGATCATTTAAATTTAGATTAGATAAGTTAATGTGTAAGTTAAAATAACCAGGTAGTGGTGAATTTGTATTATAATCCAAGAAATCTCCCAAATATCTCACAGCTTGAAATGCTGTAAACATTCCTTCTTGTGAATCTAGAGTTGGGTTATAAAATCGTTCACAAAATGCATTTATATTAATGCAAAATTCGTTTAAGTTGATTTGAATAGAATTACATCTAGGGTTATTTGTTTTTAGTGAATCTCTTAGATGTTCTATAGTTTTTCTAAATTCCTTCAATTTATCAGGCATGAAGTGTGTTATTTTACTTAGAGATCGCATTATTGATCCAGAGAAGATTCTGCTATACCCATTTGTACATAAGATGAATGAAACTATTGCATTTAGTTTTTCTGTAATTGATTCTAGTCTTTTATCTAAATCTGTGAATTTGCAGTTTTCTGATTTATTGAAACTTGATTCTTTAGAAACATCCAAGAAATATCTATACCTATGATACTTGCCAGGTATATGGAATGGAAAGTTAACTTCTGCATATTTATGATAAGGTTTTCTGCTTGCATTGTTTATAGTTATTCCTAAAGTTGCAAATTCTTCTGCAACAAAAAATGGGTTTAGAATTTTTATTTCATCTAAAGGTACAACAAAAATATCTAAGTATCCTAAAAGTGAGTTTATGAATCGTCCATTTCTTTTTTCAGGTTTTCTGGCTTGGTCTGAGCAGCTTCCTGCGCAAAACTTTAATGCAGAACAAGGGTCTAGAGATGTAGAAACCAGGAAATTACTATTTATATACTCACCTGTAGTTATATCTGTAGTTTCAAGTAGCATCTGAGACAATTCACTTGTTCTATCTTCAAGTTTTTCTTGGAAAAGATCATGATGTTGAACATACATTTCTTGTACAGCATGCATTGGAGATCTGAAATCTCTTTTTGTTGAATTGCTATTTCCTGTTTGAAATTTCATGGACCCTTGTTCGTACAATTTTGCAAAGTCGTTACTAAGTCTTGAGCAAGCATTTTCATCTAATTCGTTTTCAGCAGAGTACTTTGACAAGCAATCTATTCCTTGGAAATTTCTTTGTTTAGATTCACGAACAATTTTGTTTATATTGTCTTCTGTAAAGCTTGTATTAAAGTGGAACCCTCTGAAAAAAACGTACACTTCATTCGGAGCAGCAGATACAGCCAAACAAGTTAAGTAAATAAATTTGCATACATGTTTTGCTGCAAATCTGTCAGGTTTTTTTACAAATCCTAATAAATTTTGATTTTTTAACATTTTGATTAATTCGATTAATATTTTAAAGCTTTTAATAATTCACTTCCCTTATGTATAGAAGGTATTATTAAGTATAGAGCTTGAGCTGTAAAGAGCTCTTCTATTTGCTGCAGTTATTCGCGTTTCCGCTTTCTGAGCTGTCATGTCCATAACTTGGGTTACTGCTATCACTTCCATTACCAGAACCTTTAGTATCATCAGATTCTGAGTCTGTATATCCACTACTTCTTTCATCAAGATCAGAATTTTCTTCTCCTGATTCTGAAACTATTTCAGATTCTTCCTCTTCTTCAATTTCTTCTTCATATTCTGAAAAATCACTCTTTGTTTGATCTAAGGAGCTTTCATCGATGCTTGTGCATTGATTACTTTCTGAATCTGTACACCTACTTCTTCTTTCAAGATATTCGGAATATGTTTCGCTTGGTTCAGATTCTTCCTCTTCTTCCTCAATTAACTCTTGTAGACGTTCTTTCATTTCTTCAAATTCAAATTCTTCTGCCTGATTTGCATCTAAGTTTTCATCTATAATTTCAATATAAGAACCAGGTTTGTGATTATCTATTATTTCGAAAGCACGGTGTGATTCATCTTCGCTGAAAGAGTTTCCAGTTAAATCTAAAGTAAAAGTAGCTTTAGGATGTATAGATGTACCAACAAACTCAAGCAACTTAATAATTTCAGGGAAATCTTTAAGTTTTTTCCAAGGGAATAATTTTTCCTCACAAAATCGTTTTTTCCCTTCTATATCTAGAGATCCTTCTATTCCTCTGCGGTCTATATTACCCCAGTATATAAGCTCATCCATTCCTAGGATTTTAATAGCTTTTACATTTTTGGCAGACAAAATTATAGGTATTAATTTTCTTTTTTCTGGAGAATTTAAACAGAAATCAGATAAGTCAATGTGTAAGTTAAAATGACCATGTAGTGGTGCATTTTTATTGTAATCCCAGAAATCTCCTAGATATTTAATAGCTTGGAATTTGATAAACATATCTGTTTGTAAGCTTTGACTTGGATCATAATTTTCTTTAAAAACTTTTTTAAGATTAACATGGAAACAATGTTCTTGTGAATTACTGCTTCCATGATGTGGTTTTATATAGTTGCTTGGATTAAATAGATTAATAAGAGAAGATTTATTATTATTACTTTCACTTCCATGATGTGGTGCTATTAGAACAATTCTTGCTTCTTCTACAGCTTTTCTAAATAGCTTCAAGTCACTAGGTGTAAAATGTTCTACTTTGTTTAACATCTGCAAGGTAGGACCTGAGAATGTTTGTACAAACTTATTTTTAAGCAAGAAACCGGAAACCATAGTTTCTATATTTTGAGCAATTGGGGTTAATCTATTAGGGTTTTCGTTTCCTTTATTAAAAGTTTTAAATGCGCAGTTTTCTACCTTATTGAAACTTGGTTCTTTAGAAACATCTAAAAAATATCTGAGTTTGTGATACTTGCCAGGTATATGGAATGGAAATGTAACCTCTTCTTGTTCATGGCGAGGATTGCTAGCTCCATTAAATAAAGTTATTCCTAGAGTTGAGAATTCTTCTGTGACAAAAAATGGGTTCAGAGATTTTATTTCATCCAAAGGTACTACAAAGATATCTAAATATCCTAAAAGTGGATTTATAAATAATTCATTATTTACTTTTTCAGGTTTTCTGACTTGACCTTCTGGGCACCCTGCTCTTCCTGTACAAAACTTCAAAGCAACATAAGGGTTAAGGGATGTAGAAATTAGGAACTTTTTATCTATGTATTCACCTGTAGTTTCAAGTAGCATCTTAGATAGTTCACTTGTTCTATCTTTAAGCTTCTCTTGAAATAGATCACAATTTTGAACATGCATTTCTTGTACAGCATGCATCGGAGATCTGAAATCCTTGTTTGTTGATTTGCTCTTTCCTGTTTGAAATTTTATGGATCCTTTGTAGGATAATTCTGCAAAATCATTACTAAGCTGTTCGCAAGCACTTTCATCTAACTTATTTTCAGCAGAGTATTTAGACGTGCAATCTATTCCATGTAAGTTTCTTTTCTTAGAATCATTAACAATTCTGTTTATATCATTGTCTGTAACGTTCGTATTGAAATGAGTTCCTCTGTAAAAAACGTACACTTCACCTGGGGCGGCAGATATCGTTAAATAAAATAAGCAAATTAATGCATGCGATGACTTGCACGCAAATTTGTAGGACTTTTTCAAAAATTTGAACGACCTACTGAATTTATAGTTTGTTTTCGAGATCTTTATTTTAATAAAACTTTTCATAAAAAAGTACTTTATTGAATAGAAAGGACCAATCATACAAACCTCCTTAATATTATCAAAACATAAAAAACATTGTTTTCAAATAGTTTTAGAGTTGTAATTGGAATTTTTTATTGCTTTATTAATAGATTGTTAAGAGATAATGAGTATTATTTGTTATGAAAAAGTTCTATTTATCTCTGTTGTTGATATCTACTTCAGCTTGTTTTGCAATGAATGAAAGACCCTGTTCTAGAAATGGTGGTAAAAATATTGTAATGAGTGATTTTGTAGAAAAAAGAGATATGGGAGACGATTTTGATTTTTCAAGAGAAGCAACAGGAGTTTCTTTTGGGTCTAGAAGTAATACATTTGTAGATTTTGGTGAAGACGGCAAAACAGGAGTTAGTCCAGCTGCTGAATACAAAGCTTTTTTGAATGAAATAGGTGTGAATTCTAGGTCAGGAAAATATGACCTATTTGGATTTAACGGACCTGATTGTGATTTAAGTGATGATTTAATGGATGAAATGTTAAGTTCTAAGACTGGGTGTTCACTTGGTTCAGAGTCTAGTGAATCTAAAGAAAATGAAGAATGTGATTCAAGAAAAGTTGTAGAGCAGAAAGTTCCTACACTTGAACTGTAATACTAATACTTAATTTTCATTATAAGAAATACATAATAAAATAGTCCTAAAATAAACAAAATATAGTTAAATAGCGTACATCTTTTTTTATTAAGACAATCATAGTATAATTCCACCTGCAAGGGCACTTAGCTCAGTTTGGCAGAGCGTCTGACTCTTAATCAGATGGTCGTAGGTTCGAATCCTACAGTGCCTGCTTTAAAATCATATTCATATGTTGTTTACTTTCTTTACATAAATCTTTTAATTCTTTATAACCTTATATCGATGTATAAAATTAATAGTTATTTAGAATATTAATATTTTCAATAAATCATTAAATAAAAATTATTAATTAAATGTACAAGAAATTTTAATTGTGATAAAAAAAAGAATGAATTTTACTAAAGAAAACTTAAGTAATCATAAAAAACGCCAGTGGTTTGGAAGGTTCAATCTAAAGAATTTTATAGCGTTTTCTGCCACAGCGGTAGAATATTATGATTATATATTATTTATGGAAATGTCATTTTTTACAGCAGTTATATTTTTCCCTGAAAAATTTAACTCCTTATTTTATTTCTTCTCTATGGGGTATGGAGTAAGGCTTGTTGGCTCTTTCCTGATGTCTGTTTTTAAAAACAAAATAGAAAAACTGACTGGAATGAAAATTATGACATTTGCTTTGTTTAGTGTTAGTTTTATAACATTTTTTATATGTTTAATACCTCCATATAAGCAGGTAGGAATTGTATCTACATATTTATTTATTATTTGCAGAATAGTTCAAAGTTTCTTTTACGGCACTCAAATACCTTCTGCAATTTCTTTTGTTAGAAGCGGAAAAGATACTGAGAGCTTAAAAGGTATGGAGTATAGAAAGGACAATAGTTCTTCAAGTTCTTCAGAAAAAGCTGGTCTTGTGATATCTGGAGCTTCTTTGGGAACATTGGCATGTTCTTTAGTTGTGTTTTTATTATCTAAACTTTTCTCTAAAGAAAGTATAGTGAGTTTTTATTGGAAATTTCCGTTTTTATTTGGATCTATACTTGGATCTGTGATTCTGTATTTTTCTAAGCCTAGGAAAGTAGATAGCGAACTAAGTTCTGAAGAAGATCTAGAAAATAACTCTGAAAATGGTTTGGATGTAGATCAGGAAAATAAAAGTAAGTACGATAAAAAATCTAAAAGTGTATTTATGATTTATAAAAACTTAAATGTAGATGATTTTTTGGATTTCTTTTTTTCTGTTTCTATGATGTTAATGCCTGCTGTTTTGATTATAACTTATATATATTTTGCTAACTTCTTTTCTACAAAATGTTCTTATGATTTTAATGTAGTTTCTGCTTATAGATTGATAGGATATATCTCTGCTTTGTTTATGAATATATTTGCTTATAAAATAGTAAAACTTTTGGATAATATGAGATCTTTAGATATATTAAAGATTTTCGTATTCATTTGGGTTGTTTTCTTGATTTTGGCAACTAAGATATCATTTTTTCTGTTTTGCCTTTTGATGTTTACCCAATTATCAATTACTTACACAATGAACCATGCTTTGCAAAACATGTATAAACATAATAGTCATTCTTTGAACACATTATCTTATAATGTTTCATTCTTTATCGCATCTTTATCTGTATCAATGATGAACAGCTTGGTTAAGGTAATGTTAATTCCTGTGATTTTTTCTGTATTTTTCTATTTTGGAAAATCTTCCATTGAAAAGAAAAATGTATCAAAACACAGTATTTGATGACATTCAGTTCAATTTTTGAAGAATTTGAAGGAAATTATTTGATAATAACTAATATTTGACAATAATCAGTCTTATATGACTTTGAACTCAATATTTAATTTTATGCATATAGAGCCTACAGAAATATTTTTTCTTAGTTTGATTTTGTTTTGCATACCTATTTTTTTGTACAGATTATTTTTTATTAGTAAGTTTGATTTTGGAACAAGATTTTCAGGTATAAAAATATTATACGATAAGGAAAAGTTGCATATAATTTTTTTATTTATATGCTTTTCTATAATTTTCTTTGGTAGCAAATCAATAACTACTACGTTTGTAAAAAAATATATCAATACAGGAAATATGGAAACAAACATCAAAACAGAGCTAATTAAAAATCTAACTTTTGCATTACTTTTTATTTCTTGGGAAGTTACTACTTGGTTATCATATTTCTTGATGTACAAAAATGCAGAAGACAAGAAAGAAGCAAGAATACCATTAATTACTAATTTGCTTGGTGGTTTGTTTTTTATGATTTTTGTTGCCTTAAGCTTTAAATCAAAATTTTTTCTTGGTAACGAGATTGGTGACTTGAGATCTTTAGAAGCTATAAGTAACTTTTCGAAGTTTTTTTATAACTATAAGTATTTTAAGTATTTGAATTTAAATATTTCAGATTTAATAGGAATATCTGCTGCAATTTTTGTTTTAACAAAATCATCTCAATTCCCTTTTTGTTGGTTGGATTACGCAAAAAATGCATCTCCATATGTAAGTGCTTTTTTACATTCATGTACTTTAGTTAAAATGGGAGTTTTTATGTCCATGTTTCATCTAAGTTATTTACATACTAATGTATTCTTTAAAAATACAATTATTTTTTCTTCCATGATTACTTCTTTAAGTATTCTCAAAAATTTAAATAGAGAAAAGTTAGATTTAAAGAAATATTTGGCCTCTACTACTCAGATTTATATTTCTTTTTTACTTTTTTATAGCTTTGTAGTTGATAGTTTTACAATAATGAAAATGATTTTTGTACATTGTGTATATAAATCAGTTATGTTTTTGACTTGTCAGGATTTGAAGCATGCCAAGCAAGTAAACTTACAAGAGATCATAGAAAGCAAATCAAATGACAATGTAAGTATTGCAACAGGAAGTGGGGATTCGCATGAGGATTCGCATGAGAATTCAAATAAGGATTCAAATAAGGATTCGCATGAGAATTCAAATAAGAATTCAAATGATTCAAGTGCCTCGGATTATCCCTCTTCTGGCAATTACATAGCATGTCCTGAAGCTTTGAGAAAACAGCCCTTCTCTACTTTGTTTATATGGATTTCTTGTTTCTTTATTATGACTGGATTTCCATTTATATTTTCATCTGATTTATATAAAATAGAAAAACTAAAAATATTTAGTATTTTTATTAAATCTTTGCACGCTGCATTTGTTGTAAATTTCCTGTTTAAAACTAAAATGATCTCAGAGTTAAAATTCAGAATTCTAAACATAAAAAGCAAGATAAATCATAAGAAAGGCTCAGTACCTGTTTTAGAGAAAAGACACTTAGTTATTCTGTACCCTGTTTTGTTTTTGTGTCCAAGTATTTTTATTTCAGATTCAGTTAGGGAAATATTTAATTTAGGCCCTAGCTCTTTTAATTTTACTTACAATATAATTAGCTTCTTGATTGTTTCTTCAACAGGTTTCTTGATTTTTAAAGCAACTAAGTATTGCAGAATAAAATCTATATTACACAAAATTGGAGAATTATCTAATTTTAATATTACAAATTATATTTACAAAGCTATTGCTAGGAAAATGTACGTGCTAAGGGATATAAATATAATGTTTTTCTGCATTACATTATTCTTATTAAGTGTAGTTTGCCAGGTTTATAGTTCTTTTTACGAAAGTCTTTCATTTAATAGTGAGTTTAACAAGTTTATTAATGGATCATTGTTTTATGATTTGTTTTTTGTAAGTTCATTTTATGATAAATTATTTTTCTTATTTGTGTTTACTGGGTGTTTGTGTGTGTTTTCTAGAAACAAATTGAATATTATAGTTGGTCTGAACTTTATTGGACTCGGGGTTACAAGTTTTTTCATGAGATATGGAGGAAGTGATATAGCCGTTACAAATGTCATTGCAGATATATTGATTACAATTATTTTATTGAATAATGATAAATTTTGGAAAAATGACCATAGAATTGTATTCAGCTCTAAAATATTAAAAATATTGTTTTATAGTTTTTTGTTTTCTGCATTCATTGTTGCTAAAAATCCAGCCCTTTGGCAAAGTGTTTCAAGCGGTTTTTATTTCCCGAGTGAGACTACAGTAAATGATGTTGTTATAAACCTTAGGTTGTTTGACACTTGGGGGGAAACTTTGGTGTTTCTAATCTCAGGTATAGTAATTTCAAGTCAAATCAAAAATAAGAAATATAGAAAAAATAAAAATCAAACTAAAAAGTAGAATTATTAATGCTTGTAAGAATTGAATAAATATGAAGAAATGTGTGAAAACAAGAAAGTGATTTCAGACATAAAATTTTTTAAATGACAAGGTTAGATTTCAAGGTTATATAATGCAATAATTGAACATGACCTCATTTAGATTATTATTTACTTTTGTACTGATAACTTCAGTAATTAATTCTGTCCCAAAACAGAATATGAATAAGAGTGTAAAAAATTACAATAACAGCAAAAGCAAGTTAGTTTCAAAGAAATATAGCTTAGAAAGATCTTTCGATTTTAATAAGCTAGAAGAAGTTTTTAGAGGAACAACAGAAGAGCTAGATTCTGTAATCAGGCAGGTTGCTACTTCTGACATATATTTTTCGTACCTAAAACAAAAAATGTCCAGCGAAAAATGGGAAAATTTTTCAGAGTTTGCTAAGTATTTACCTTCTTTGGACTTTTCTTATGATTCTTCTTATGTTGGAGATAAGCTTGGTAATCATAAGGCAACCTTAAATGCAAGGTTGATTAGCATGGATTTAGGGTTTATATCATCTATTGTTAGAATGGATTCTAAGAATAAACTAATTATAGAAGATGCTCGATATGAAGCTTCAAAGTTTCTACTTGATGAAGTGATAAATGTATTGATTGATTTAATATCTCAGAAATACATAATTTCTTTATCTAAGCACAATGTACAAACTAGTGAGGATTTGCTGAATGCAGTTAAAGCTAGAATAAAGATTGGTGTAATGAGTAGAAGTGAATTACACTCAGCAGAAGCTAATTTGCAAAAAAGAAAGACAGATTTATTTAGAGACAAGAGAAAGTACTTGTTTTTAAAGAAGAAATTTTCTAATTACATAAAGAACTTTAAAGTTCCATCAAGAATCGGAAGAGTTCCAAATGTAGAGTCTTGGGAGAAGCAAGAAGCAAAAATATTAAAAAATTCTCATGAAATAAATAAGGCTAGAATTGCAAGAATGTATAACATGACAACTGCTCAGAAAAAAGTTTTCCAATCTGTGTTTCCTACTCTTAATATAAGTAAGCTTTTGGCTAGCAACTCATCAGGAGCAGATAAAGGTATAAAGATCTCTTTAAAATCTAAATTAGGATTCGATTCTTATACTTCATCTGTAAGCCATTCAAAAACAACTTTATATTTAAGAGAGTTTTACTTAAATGAAGTAAGAAAAATAAAAAACACTGCTTTAGAATCATTCCTTTCTTTGGAAAATAGTCTAGAGGAAAAAACAATGAACAAGAAAACATTGAGACATGAAAGGGAATCTGCAAAAGCTAAGAGATTGCTTTTCATGAATGATTTGGAACAAAGAGGCAGGAAATACTCTATAGATGAAATTATTTATGCTCAAAATGATGTTAACAATACATTTGGAAAGCTTGTTAGTAGCTATTCAAAGGCTTGCAAAGCTTACTTTACTTTAATGCACCATAAAGGTGAATTGATAGAAAAGTACTTTAGTCAAAATTCTGTTTTCGTAAACAAAGAAGATTAAAAAATAGACTCTGTTTTTTTAAGCAAATAGGATTAGAAAAATAGATTCTGTTTTTATAAGCAAACAAGGTTAGAAAAAATATAAAACAACTTGTCTGAAATACTTCTTATATATTCATATTTAGGCAATAATAAAAATAAATCTAAACAAAGTATATAAGGATTTAAGAAAAGAAATGGTGGTGTAAAATGAATAAAAAGATTTTCAAAGTATGTTTTGATATGAAGCTAGACAAAACTATTTCTATAAAAAAATCAAAGAAAAATAAATGTGAAATGTTAGATGGAAATATAACTTTTTTTTCTAATGAAGAAGATTTTCTTTTGATAGGTATAGAATTATCAAAGCATATAGGGATAGATAATTACAATGTCAATTTAGATAGTAATTATTTATTTGAAACAGAAACAAATGATCTAAACTCTAACTTTCTAAGCTTTGGAGATAAAGTAAAAAAACTTTACGAGGGATTGATGTTAGGATCTTGGAAGTATTCTGGTCATAAAACAATGAATAATGAAGATTCAGAAGCAAGCTTGGATAAATCTAATTTGGCAAAATCAGGCTTAATGGAAATTAACTTAAGTTTTGACTTAGAAAAAAGTTTGCTTGAATTTAATAACTCTAACACTAATGAATTTAATCAAACACTTAGGGATGCCATTTATGAAATGAATTTGAATCCAGAGTTAAAGAAAAATTATCTAAAAGAATGCTTAGAAAAAATAACATACGAAATTGATGAAGTTAGAAAAATATGTGAATGTACAAACTTTGCAAGAGAATTGGTGGAAATGCCAAGCAACTTCCTTACTCCTTCTATTTTTGCAGAAAAAGCAAAAAAAATTGAAAAAGAATCTGAAAACAAAAAGCTAAAAATAACAATTATAGAGGAAGTTTCTGGTGGAATATTAGAAGTTTCTAAGGGAAGCTTAGAGAAGCCTAAGCTTATAGTTTGTGAATATTATGGGGGAGAAGGAGAAATTCTCGGTCTTGTAGGTAAAGGTGTTACATTTGATTCTGGAGGACTTTCTTTAAAACCTGCTAAAAGCATGGAAGATATGAAAACTGATATGGCTGGAGCTGCCAATGTTTTGTCCATTATGAAGCTTTTGTCTGATACAAACTCTAAGAAAAATGTTGTTGCTGTAATGCCTTGTGTAGAGAACATGCCTTCTGGATCTGCATTAAAGCCAGGAGATGTAATCTCTGCCATGTCTGGTCAGACTATTGAAGTTTTAAATACTGATGCAGAAGGTAGGCTTATATTGTGTGATGCGCTTTGGTACATTCAAGAAAAATTAAATGCTAAAACAGTTATTGACTTTGCAACTCTTACTGGATCAGTTGTAGTAGGTTTGGGAGAACTTTTTGCAGGATTGTTTTCTAATGACGACTTTTTGTCTGAATCTTTGATAAAATCAGGAAAAAGGAAGTCTGAATTTTTGTGTAGGTTACCTTTGCATAAAAACTACGACAAGCTTATAGACAGTGATATAGCAGATATGTGTAATATACAAAAACCTGGATCTGGGGCTGGAAGTATTACAGCAGCTCAGTTTTTGCAAAGATTTGTTAAAAAAGATACAAAATGGGCTCATATAGATATAGCTGGAACTGCTTACACATCTCATAAATCAATGATTAATTTAAGGAAATCTACTGGATTTGGAGTTAGATTGATGTTTGATTTTATACAAAACATATAACTATTCTCTTATAGCATTCTTCATGGATCTATGGATTTAAATTGTATGATTTTTCTCTGAGAAATTAAAATATTTACACTAGAAAACAAGAATAAATGTTTAGTTTTATGTTGTAAGTTGTTATGTATAATTTTTTTACATCTTAAGAGTTGAATTTTCTTATAATGTAAGTTATTTTGGGTAGGTATTTTGTTAGAGTTTTTATATATTTGTTAATGCTTTTTCAGTGCTTTGCATAGCTTTTATTGTGATAAATATTAAGAATTTATTTAGGTTTTTTTGAGTAAGTTAATTTTCTATTAACTTTACTAAAAATTCCAATAAAAAAGCTAGAAAACTATTTGATTTGCAGAGAAAAGTATTGAATGGCGATATTTTTTATAATAGAATATTAGAGTTAATAAAAGAAAAGGGGATTAAATGAACAAAGTAAAATCTTTACTTAGTTTGGCTGTATTATCTGCAGCTTACTCAAACGCTAAACCAACACTTAGCCTTGGTCTAGGTGCTGCTCTTGTAAAGCAAGGAATGGACATTGAGCTTACAAAGACAAAGCAAATAATGCCAGAAAGCAAGGCAATTGGAGACATAAAGTCTGAAGCATCTTCATTCGTGATTAAGAATGAAGATTCTGAAACAAAAGGAATCTTTAATCTTTTCGGTGCTTATGCTTACTTAAATGCAGGATTGCTAAAAACAGGACCTGTATGTCATGAAATTAGAGCTGCTTTCGGACTTAGAGATGGAAACAGAACATTAGTAGATACAAAATCTACTAAGTATGCTGAGTTTATGGGCATTGCTACAGCTGCATCAACTGCTAAAGCTGACGATGACAATACAAAAGAAGAAAACAAGCAAGAAAACAAGTCTGCTCAATTGTCAGAAGAAAGACCGTTCAACATTGATCTTCATTACATCTTGAATTTCAAGCCAACATGTAGATTTGGTATTTACGCTGGTGGTGGAGTTTCCATGATCAAGACAAAAATCATTTCTTCCTTGTCAGATAATAATTCTGATACAGAAGATAATGATAGTATTAATGGCTATGCAGTAAAATTAAATAAAAAGTATAATGATGTTTCTGAATCATTCTTTGCATTCGTTCCTCAAGCTATTCTTGGATTTAGCATGAACTTTACAAAAAGAATTGCTATGAACCTTGAAGGTTTCGTAGGATTCCCAGTAGGTGGAAAGAAAGAAAACATTAACATGTACAATGGAACATATTCTTTCAAAGGTGTAGAAGGTGCAGCAGCACAAGCTGATTTGCATGACTCCATTTCAATTAAAACCAGAAAGCAAGCTTTGTCATATGGTGGAAGATTGATGGTTTCTTTCAAAGTAATGTAATTCCTTTAAGGAATACCTTTACTTGATATCGGATATTCTTACTTAGTTGTAGAGTTTTTGCTTTAATAACTTTTTGTAAGGTTTCCAATGTTATCTTTTTAGTGTATATATCTTATACACTTTATAATTCTTATAAAGTGAAATCTATATTTCTATTGAATTGATTTAAATTTTATTTATTTTTAATTCTTGAGTTAATTTCTGTTTATAAAAATTATGTTTATTTTCATATCATAATAAATAATAGAATATGTCTAGAAACTATTTAGTTTTAACTTAATTAATATTATTACTTTAATTTTATAAATTACTATGAATTGCTTAATATAATTGTAAAATCATTATAATTCTTATTGGTAATTTGGGTTAATTTAATAAGCTTAATTCATGAGCAACATTAATTTTATGTTTATGATAAATGCCCTCAAAACTCTTTAATTATAGAGCTATTTTATTATATGATTGTAGGTATGGCATAGCGCTTTAATTTACTTCTAAATTATTGTTTCAATTGAAATGTTAAACCTGTTCCTTAGAATAATTTACTATCATAAGTTCCAGACATAGAATTCTTTTATATATATTACTCATTAGCCTTCCTTATATCTATGCAGAAATTAGTGTAATTCACCTAAATCTTATTTACTGTAATAAATAATTGTATATAATTACAAAATACTTATTGAAAATTCTAGAAACTACTAAATCTCAATACAATTAAGCGATTTACAGGTATTAAGTAAAAAAATTCTTAAAGAAAGTTCATTATTTTTCATGAATTAATTTAATAAAAATTAGGAATACTTTGATTGGAAAAAAATAGTATTCGTCTGAATTTTAATTCTCAAGTATATTTCTCAAAGGTTAGGATTTGTCTACCCTAAATATCAAAGCGTAATTAATTTGATTACATAAAGAATTCTAATATTAGCAATAATGCCCTATTTCTAGAACTGTTTTGTTTGTAAATCTCTTTTAATAATTAATCCTATTACTAAGCTTATTAGTCCAAATACTTGTCCGTAAGTGATTTCTATTAAACTATTTTGTAAAAACATACTAGATTCAGTGTCTCTAAAGAAATCTAAAATTATCCTTATAATTCCATAATAAATGAAGAAATATTTAGTAGCATTCTGCTTTCTTTTTGAATTAAGAAGTAAATATAAAACAATGCCTTCTAACAATAGGGAGTATAATTGAACTGGGTGCCTATATAAGATTCCTTTATAAATAAAAACCCTTCCACTTATTTCTCCATTTATGAAATTGGCGAATCTGCCTAACCCTAACCCTATTGGCAGTTTTTTGATAATTTCATTTGATATTTTAAAGAAATCAATGTTAAAAATTTGCGAAGCATAAAACAGATATATTCCTGAAAGTAAAAATCCTCCGAAAAATGACATCCCTCCTTTCCAGAATGAAATTATATTAAGGAATGTTATTTTGTCTTTACTATAGAAGAATATGTACCCTAACCTACCCCCAATTAATCCAAATAGAAATATAAGGCTGATTAATTTATCTAAAAGTTCTATACTGTAATCTTTTTTTAGGTTTTGTAATAAATAAAATCTACATGTAAAATACCCTAATAAATAAGCAACTCCATACCACTTGATTTGTAAGCCGAAAAAATTGAATAAAACTGGGTCTATAAAAATATTCATAAATATAGTTATATTATAAGATTTTTATATAAAAACATAAGTATGTAAATCATTATTTAATTTATAAATTAGTATTTTTTTCCTAATTTATAATATGATTCAATTTTGGAAATTTTCAGTAAAACTTGAAAATCTGTCTGCAGAAAAGTATAGCAAGTTTCTTAATCCTGTAATTACAGAATTGTTAGATTCTAAAATTCTCATTACATAAGAATCTTTTAGCATATCGTTCATTCCTAAATCTAATTGAGATACTATGAATCCTAGCAACAATATAACCATAATTCCTCTTAGTAATCCAAAAATAAAGCCAGCGAACTTGTCTACTGTTCTCATGTGTCCCTTTTTTACATAAGAAGAAACCCTTGATACTAAAGATAGCATTGCAGATCCAACTATCATAAATATACCAAAACCAGAACCAAAACCTAATGCGTATCTCATCCATATTTTAGAAAGGCTATTAAATCTTCCAAACAAAGATACTCCAGCCCAAAAACTAACTAATGTAGATCCTAAAATAGAAACTATTTTTAGAATTTCCCAAACAAACCCTCTTAAAAACCCAAATAAAGAGGAGTAAATTACAATTCCTAAGGATATTAAGTCCATTATTTTACTATTATCCAAAACTTCCTCCGCTCAATAACATGTTATTATAAAAACATATACTTAAAAAAATAACAATAAAAATATCAAAAACATATGCATATATAGCTTGTTTTTAATAATCCTTATTTATAATTTTAATTAATTATTATCAATCTTTGGCTTTAGATCTTAGCCATTGTTGCACTTCTTGTACATGCTTGAATTGAATCAAATCCATTTTGGATGATGTTACCTCTGATTTATCTGGTATGCAAGCAGACTTAAATCCAAGTTTTTCTCCCTCTCCTAATCTTTGATCAACTTGACTTACCGGTCTTATTTCTCCAGAAAGTCCTATTTCTCCAAATACGAAATGATCTTGAGGAACTGGTATCATATACCAAGCTGACATTAGTACTATTGCAACTGAAAGATCTGATGAAGGCTCGAAAACCTTTATTCCTCCAACTATATTTAAATATATATCTTTTCCTGATAACGGAACTTTGCAATGATTTTCTAGAACAGCACATATCATGGCTAATCTTTGAACATCCCACCCAACTACAGCTCTTCTTGGGTTTTGTAAGTAAGAATTTGACACTAAAGCTTGAACTTCTACTAATAGTGGTCTATTTCCTTCCACAGCAGGGAATATACAGGATCCATATGTCAGAGATCTGTTTTTTAGAAATGACTTAGAAGCATCAACTATAGGAATTAATCCTTTATCTCTCATTTCAAAGATACCCATAGAATTCGTAGATCCAAACCTATTTTTTATAGCTCTAATTATTCTCATAGAGTTGTTTCCTTCAAAATACAGAACTGTATCAACCATATGCTCTAAAACTTTTGGTCCAGCTATCATTCCGTCTTTATTAACATGACTTACTATTAAAATAGGTATATTCTTATCTTTTGCCCATTGTATTAGCTTATTTCCACATATTCTGACCTGAGCAATACTTCCTGGCGTTGTATCAGAAAAAGGATCATACAAAGTTTGTACAGAATCTATCATGGCAAGACTTGGTTTTGCATCATTAAGTGTTTCTATTATTTGATCAACATTTGTTCCATACGCACATTCCATATTTTCTAGATTTATGTTTAATCTGTCAGCTCTTACTTTTATCTGATTAAGAGACTCTTCACCTGACACATAAACTACTTTTCCAGGAAAGGATCCACTTATTTGTAATAGCATGGTAGATTTTCCTATACCAGGATCTCCACCTACTAAAGTAACTGAACCAGCAACTAACCCTCCTCCACAGACATGATCGAATTCTGAAATATTAGTCTTGAATCTGATTACTTCATCAGCTTCATCGGATAAAACTTTTAATTCTAGAGGTTTAATAGAAGATTTTCTTACAATATTCTCCATAACACTGTTCCAAGTATTACAACTATCACATTTTCCTTGCCATTTGCTGTAATTTGTCCCGCAGCTTGCACATGTAAATTTAGGAGTTTTACTCATACTTACTAAAGACCCTTTCTTTGTTGATTGAAGTTATATTTTTTATTTTTAACGTAGTTAATTTACTTTAACTAACTTCCTCAATTTTTTCGTTAGATTTTTCAGCTTCTTCAGATACTTCAGATACTTCTTCAGATATGTCTGAAGAGATTTCTTCTGAGTCTACAGATGCGCTTGAATTGTCTGTTTCATGTTGATCAGATTCTTCAGGTGTGCTTGTGTTTTCTGAAGAAAGTTCCTCTTTATTAGTTTTGTCATCATCATTTGCATTTGTATCGCTTTCATTTTGACTACTGATACTATCTTCATTGGTATCCTCATTTTGAGAGTTTTCAGGTTTGTTAGCAAAAGTTTTTATAATTTCAGCACAATCCTCAATGCTATAGTCAGACAAAATCTCATTTAGTTCTTCTGGAGATAAGGAAACTAATTCTATGTTTTCATAAATTTCCTTTTCAGAAAGTGAGCAAGCTTCATAAAAACCTATTTTTTCATGCAAATCTATATCCAATGTGCTTTCGAAATCTTCCTTAAGTGTTTTTATTTGATTTGTCTTGTTTTTATCAAATGCTTTTGTTCTGATTTCATCCATTTCATTTTCTGAAAGATCTGATTGGTATTCTAGCATTTCTTCATCAGTTGCATATGCCAAAAATTCATAAGCTGGAATCCCAGATTCATATAGATTTTCTGCAAATATTTCTGAAACACCTATTTCAGCTAACTCTTCAATAGTTTCTTGCTTTAAGTTTGAATATTTGCTTTCTGGTATTATCGTAATATTGCACCCTACAAGATCTTTTATTAGCCTGATGTTTTGACCTTTGCTTCCTATGACTTTGTAATAATCTTCATCCCTTACAACAATATCAAATTCAGAATTATCTTCATCTTTTATAACTCTTAATGCATCTATTCTTTTTCCTAATGCATTAACCAAAAACACGTCAGTATTTTCAGACCATCTAACTATATCAATCTTTTCTTTTGAAATTTGATCTTCTACAGATCTTATCCTCATGTTTCCTTTTCCTATACAAGCTCCTACTGGATCTATTTCAGGATCATTAGAATGTACAGCTATTTTTGACCTGTTTCCAGCACTTCTTGCAATGGATTTTATAGTAATAATATTGTGTTGTATTTCTGGCACTGCTTCTTCGAAAAGTTTTCCTAAGAATTCAGGGCTTGTTCTTGTAAGTAAAACCTGTATTCCAAATACGCTTTGTTTTACTTCTTTTATACAAGCTTTTATTTTTTGATTGACTCTGAATTTCTCTCCATCAATAACATCGCTATTAAATAAGTATCCTTCACCCATAATCAGATCTAGAACAACATATCTATCTTCTCTTCTTTTTACAGGGCTTAAAAAGAACTCTCCAACTTTTTCTCTAAAGTATTCATATTCTTTCTCTTTTTCTAAAACAGTAAGATTTTTTTCTAGAGATTTTCTTGCGTTGAATGCTAAGGTTCTTGAGTTAAGTAATTTTTGCACTTGCTCGATATCTATAGCATCATTTACTGTGCCTTCGATTTCTGCTTCTGGATCAAGTTTTAGAGCATCTTCTAGAGAAACTTCATTTTTATATTTAGGCTCCTCCACAACATCTTTGATTAGATAAGCTTCTATATTTTGAGCTTTTCTGTTTATTTTTACAGAAACTGGTACATTCCCATTTGCTCTGGAAAGAAGTCTTCTCATAGCATCTTCAAACATTTCTATAACAGAGTCTTCTGAAAGACCCCTTTCTCTAGAAACCTCGGTTATGCTTTGCAAAACATCTCGTGTGTCTATATTTTGCTCTTCGTTAGCCTTTACATTTTTTTTACTTTTTGGATTGGTATGCATCGCTTATTAATTTGGCCTTCCTGATCGTATTATATGGTATAAAAACTTTATTATAAATAGAATTTTCTTCTGATCTTTTGTTTTGTGAATCTTTGTTTAACTCAATTCCATCTGGTAAAATAGACATTAGCTCACCTATTAAGGTTTTACTTTCAGAAATAGGAAATCTAGTTTTTACTTTTATTTCCTTTCCTTTGTGTTCTTCAAAATCTTTTAATCTAGTTAGATCTCTATCGATTCCTGGAGAACTTATTTCTAGATTAGCTTTTATATTATCTACTTTTAGTTTCGTATCTATAAGAATTCCTACTTCAGAGCAGTCTTCATGTGTGATAGGTTTTTTATCTATTCTTTCTATATTAACTCTTGTTATTACAGATCTATATTCATGTACAATTCTTATCATTGTTATCTCATAACCTCTATTTTTGACGAATTCAAAAACAGAATCATATACTTTTAATTCATTTTCATCCAAATAAACTATAATTTTTTCAGCATTGCTCATTGAAGTAACGATAAAACAATTTAATGTAAATTTAAATGTTTTTTATTGATTTGTAAGTTTTTATGATATAGGATTTATCCGTAACATTAAGTTGCCTTGAATGGTTTTTGCTTTTTAGATTTTAATTTTTGAGCAAGATATTTGAGTGATTTAATAGAAAAAGGAGTAAAAATGAATTCATTATTTCGTTTGTCTATTTTGTCTGTAGCTTTGATTTTGACAGGTTGTGGAGAAAAGGATAAGAGTGCATCTTGTTCTGAGCACGTACATTTTGCTAACAATGTATCCGCACCTTCAAAAGAAGAATCTGAAAAAGTTAAGAACTTTGCTGACAAAGTAAAAGGTGGACTATGTAAAGTTCACGTAGAAGGACACGCAAGTGCCGTAGGAAGCAAAGCATACAACCTTGGAATTTCTAAGAGAAGAGCAGATAAAGTAGCATCTCAGTTGGTAGAACACGGAGTAGATGCAAGCAGAATCGAAAAGAGAAGCTTTGGAGAAACAAAGATGAAAGATGACTCTAGCGAAGAAAGAAGAGTTGTTGTTCTATCTATGGGGCCATCCGAATCCTCACACGAATCTGAAGAAGCTTAAATTTTAAAGCTTGAAACAGATCAGTCTTGTTAATATTTAAATTATTGATAAGATAACTGTAAGAGTCGTTTGATTTTATAAATCTAGATATTTATTTAATTTGAATTTTTTTTAATTTAGATCAGTATTTAATTTATTCATTGATTGCGATCTTGAATTAGTTTTGTATAAATTTTTTAATTTTATATAGAGCTTTAGTAAGCTGAATTTTAATCATGGTTTTTGCTATGTTTTGTAAATTTGGTTTAAAAATAAGGAATAAAACCTGAGGGTAAGAAAATTAAAATGTCTAATAAGATGTACCTCATTTTTTATTTACTAGAAAATCCCATTTCTTAAAACCTTACACTAAAAATGGCTGGAGTAATCCAGTCGAATTTTGTCTAACAATTTTTATTTTATAATTAGAGCTGAGTTTAAAAGTGCTTATAAGATTATGCGCAATTTAATTATTTTGCTTTAAAATAGTAGAGATATTCAGACTATATTCAATAATGTATTCTAATTTATTTATTTGTTTTTTATCATCTATTTCTGTTTATTTTATGAATTTAGATTTATTTTTAAAGTGATTTATATGCTTACAATTTTAATTAGTTGTATTGAAATTCACTAGAAATAGATTTGTGACTTTTATATAAAAACTAAATTATATATTATTAACTTAGTGATAAGATTAGCTTTTAGGTATTTTTATATATCTATGACAGGAAAAAGAACCAAAAAAGTAATGTGGATAACTATACTCAGTATAGGATTTAGTTTAGGAATACTAATAAAAACCATAGCGATAATGCGTGGTTTCCAAGAATCTATTTTACAAAAAAGTTTGCATATTTACGGACATATGGATGTAGTGTCTCAAAAAGGATTTAAAGTTGATTTTCTAAAGAAAAAAGATTGGTATGTAAGGTCTATTAAAAATTCTGAAAAACATGGAATGATAAATCATTATAGCAGCACTAAAGGTGTGAAAATCGTATCTGCAGATCCAGAAGACATAGATTATATAATACAAAATAAGTGGATAAACAAAAAATTCCAAAAAAATAAAACTGGAGATGTGGAATCAATTGCAGTGGGTCAGAAACTTGCGAAAGAGTTTGGATTAAGAATAGGAAGTTACGCAGATTTGCTGATACCTCATGGATTTGGATCAAATAATATATCTATAAAAAAAATACGAGCAAAGGTTGTTGGTATTTTCAGTTTAGGGTTTCATTCTTTTGACAGGAATGTAATTTTCACGCTTGGCCATGGGTTGGATAAATATACAATAGGAAATCCTGAAGAAACACATACTGTATATACAACTAATCCTGAAAAGATAGAGAATTATAAAAAAGAAGTTTATAAAGAAAATAGAAATGCATTGAGCGTATGGACTTGGAAAGACACAAACCCTTCCCTAAAACAGATGTTTGTTATGCAGAACTTGGTGATTGGGATATTCATAGGTCTGTTTGTGTTGTGCGCAATGGTTCAAAGCACAAACAGTTTATGGATGTTAATATCAGAAAAAACTAGAGACATAAGTCTGCTTAAAGCTTTTGGAGCTAGCAAAAAACAGATTTTTTGGCTTTTTGCTAATCTAAGCATAATTATGAGTATTTCTAGTGTTTTAATAGGAACATTATTTGGAGTGTCTATGATAAAGATTTTCCCATATATTATGAGTTTTATAAAAAACAGAATGGGTATAAATATTATTCACGGAGATACATTCGGTTTTACAGAATTCTTTCCTAGAATAGAAGTTTTAGACTTGGTTATAATAACCTTTTCTGCCTTTTTTATAATGTGCTTTATATTATTCTTTGCCGCTAGATCAGCTACCAAAACAGATATTTTGAAAGGAATTAATTTCTAATGTTAAAATTTGACAAGGTGTTTTTTAAGTATCCAGACGAAAATAATAACAAATCAAGCAAGCTTAATGAAAACAAAAACCACAAAAGTAATTCTACTAAACATGAAATTGATCACAAATCTGATTATGAATCTTATGAATCGGGCAATGAAAAAGTTTTACAAAACTCAGGAAAGAAGAGTTTAGAAGAAAAGGATTCTGGGGAAAGTTATGTATTGAAAAACGTTTCTTTGGAAGTCTCAAAGGGAGAATCGTTGATTATAGAAGGTAAGTCTGGAAGTGGGAAATCTACATTTCTGAATTTAGCTGGTAAGTTAGAAACTCCTTCTGAAGGAAAGATTTTATTCGAAGGTCAAAACCTGATTGATTTTACAGAACATGAATTTAGAAGAAAAATAAGTTACATTTTTCAATCTCATTCATTGTGGAAGGATTTTACAGTTCTGGAAAATGTGAAAATGCCTTTGCTTATAAAAGGTGTAAGTGAAAATAAAGCTACAAAAATATCAAAACTATGGTTAGATCAAGTAGGGCTTTCAGATCATTTGAATAAGAGTGTAAATGCTATTTCTGGAGGAGAACAGCAGAGAGTTGGAATAGCCAGGGCATTTGCAAGCAGTCCTAAACTTATACTTGCTGATGAACCTACAGGTAATTTAGATAACCAAACTGGTGAAAAAATAATCAACTTATGTTTAAGCTTTTCAAAGCAAAATAATATAACCTTTATTTGCGTTACTCATAATCCAAATTGGAAAAATTTATTTGATAAATCATATACATGTTCCATGGGGAAGATGCATTTAACATCGAGCTTTAACTGATTTTAGTTTATGCTTGGATTTTATAATATTTTCTTTATTGAAGTTTGAACTATGTTTTTGTAGAAAATTTAACAGAATAGAAAAACAGAACAAAGAAATAAAAATATAAGTAAGGTTTTAATGAAGATTATTACAAATTAGTTTGCAAAGAGTATATAAGTAGACAAAGCATGCAAAAAGAATTAAAATTTAGCAGATGTACATTCCTCTAGGGATAAAAACCTCATACTCTCTTTTAGACAGCACTGTAAGAATAAACAAGTTAGTTGAATTTTTGACAAAAAATAATTTCTTAGGAGCCGGATTCATTGATAATCATAATTTGTTTGGAGCTATGGAATTTAATGAAAAATTTATAAATTCTAGCTTAAAGCCAATAACAGGGTGTGAAGTAAAATTGGAAAATGAAAAATCCATAATGATTTATTGTAAAAACTCAGAAGGATACAAAAATCTCTGTTTCTTGCTTAGTAAAAGTTACGAAAATGATCTTAAGAACCCTTTTATATATTGGTCTGATTTAGAAAATTTAATGAAATCTAAGTTAGAGATAGTTAAATCTAAACCAGAGAAAGAACTTAGTTTAGAAAAACTTAATTTAGATGACAAGCACAGCAAGGCTAATAATTCAATTCACTGTGAAGTAGATTTAGAAAGAAATATAGAAAGAAATAGTGAGTTAGGTAAGGTGGATTTAGGCTTGATGGCCATTGCTGTACCAAGTGAAATATGTGAAGTAAATGATATAGAATCATGCGCATTAAAAATGGAAAAATATTTTAATGGATCTTGGTGTGTTGGAATAAGAGATAGGCAAGAGAATGAATTTCTGGTTTGTAAAATGTCAGATTTACATAAAACACCTGTTGTGGCAATTCCTAAGGTAAATTACATAAAAAAAGATGATGATGAGGCTTATGAAGCATTAAAATGTATTAAAAATGGAACTTATTTAGAGTCAGGTTTTTTTAATGATTTCTATTTACAAACACAAGAAGAGCTGGAAGAAATTTTTCATGATTGGAAAGAACCTTTGGAAAACACTTTGTTGTTTGCTAAAAAATGCTCTTTTATACTTGAGAAAAAGAAACCAGAACTGCCTAAGTATACAGACAATGAAAATGAATGTTTGCGAGAGCAAGCTATAGAAGGAATTGAGAAAAAAGGTATTACAAAGCTAGAGAATTCTCAAGAATATGTGGATAGATTGAATTTTGAGTTAGGTGTCATAATCAAGATGAATTTTTCTGGTTATTTCTTAATAGTTGCAGATTTCATAAACTGGGCTAAAAAAAATGGTGTTTCAGTTGGTCCAGGAAGAGGTTCTGGAGCTGGTTCTCTTGTTGCTTATGCCATAGGAATTACTGATGTAGATCCTTTGCAGTTTGGTCTAGTCTTTGAAAGATTCCTTAACCCTGGAAGAGTAAGTATGCCTGACTTTGATGTAGATTTTTGCCCTAAAGGAAGAGCGAAAGTAATAAATTACATAGTGAACAAATATGGTAAAGATCATGTCGCGCATATAGTTACTTTTGGTTCTTTGCAATCAAAGGGTGTTTTGAGAGATGTTGGTAGAATATTACAAATACCCTACCCCGTTATAGATAGATTATGTAAGGCCATTCCAAGCATACAAGGGTTTAATGTAACTTTAGAAAAATTCATGGAAAATAATGCTGATTTAGAAAAGCAAATGAAATCTAATCCTAATATAAAGAAACTATTTGACCTTAGTTTAAGACTTGAAGGATTATTTAGACATGCATCCATACATGCTGCAGGTATAGTTATAGGAAGTAAGCCTTTGCATGAAATGCTTCCATTGCTTTTTGATGAACACACAGCTGTAACTCAGTTTTCTTTGAATTATATTGAAACTGCTGGTTTGGTGAAATTCGATTTACTTGGACTTACAACTTTAACTATCATAAGCAAAACTTTAGATGTGATTTCTGATAGGAGAAGTGGAGAATGTGATTTAGGTGATGTACATAGTTCAGTAGGTTCAGTAAGTGAAAATATGCTAGATATAAGCAAAATACCTTTAGAAGATGATAAGACTTTGGATATGCTGTCTAAAGGGCACACTGTAGGTATATTTCAATTTGAAAGCAAAGGAATGAAAGAAGTTCTTGTTGGATTGAAGCCTGAATCATTTAAAGACTTAATTGCTGTTATTTCTCTTTACAGACCTGGTCCAATGGAGAATATACCAAAATTTATCAAAGGTAAGCATAAAGAAATAAAAATAGAATATTTATATTCTGAGATGGAAAAAATACTAGAATCTACATATGGAGTTTTTGTTTACCAGGAGCAGGTTTTGCAGGTTGCAAGAGATTTGGCTGGATATAGTATGCAAGAAGCTGATTTGCTTAGAAGAGCCATGGGTAAAAAGAAGCCTGAAGAGATGGCAAGGCATCAAAAAGAGTTTATAAAAAGAGTTTGTGAAAATACTAAAAGTACAAAACAAAAAGCAGAAGATTTGTTTAATCAAATAGTAAATTTTGCTAAATATGCATTTCCTAAAGCTCATGCTACTCCATATGCACTTATAAGTTATCAAACAGCTTATCTGAAAGCTAATTACACAATAGAATTTATGACAGCTTCAATGATATTAGAGCAACAAAATACTGAAAAATTGGCAGAATTGATTTACGAAACAAAAAGAATGGGGATAAAAATATTAAAGCCTAATATAAATAAATCTGAGCGTGATTTTAAAGTGGAGAATGATACAACAATAAGTTTTGGGCTTTCTGCTATAAAGAACGTAAGTGGATCTTGTATAGAGGAAGTTATATCTAAAAAACCTTTTGTAAATATGCAGGATTTCTACGACAGAGCAAGTATAAATAAGAAAACCATGGAATCTTTTATAAAAGCAGGTGCTTTTGATGATTTAGAAAGAAACAGAGCGAAGATTTTTAATGAGTTTAATTCTGAGAAAGTTAAGAAACGTAAGATAAGTTTGTTTGAAGTGATAGAAGATGATATTCAAAAATGGACTGAAGAGGAAGAAGCGAATTACGAGTTTGAAGTAATAGGATCTTATATAGATCACCACCCTCTTCATAAAATAAATCCTAATAATTTTGGTATAAAATGGATTTCTACTAGACCCACAAAAGAAGAAGATGTTGAAGCTGTAGGTTTGTTAGAAAATTTGATTACTAAAAAAAGTCAGAGAAATAAGATTTACAAGATTGGTATAGTTTCAGACCCTTGCGGTATGTGGAGATTTATAGCGAATGATTCTGCAGAGCTGGCTGCTTTACATAAAAAAATGGTTTGGATTTCAATGCAAGATAAAGGTAAGTTTTTGTCAGTGAAAAATATATACCCTTTGTCAGAAAAACTAAAAAGAATTAGCAGAATAAATGTAAAAATAAAATCAGAACAAGATTTACTTAATGTGAGCAAAAAGCTTAAAGAGCATATAATAAGTCCTAGTGTAAGTAAGGATACAGTGGATTCTTATGATGAAATATACAAAAAACCAAGTGGAATAGAGCTAATGTTAAGATTTGAACAACAGCCCCCCTTGAAAATTGGTTACGTTAATTGGTCTGATAGTCTAATGAATTCTATAAAAGATATAGATTGGGAAGCAGAATTTTAGTTGCATAGTGTATTATGCTTATATAAATTATTACTACAGAAAACCTACCCTTCTGATAGCTTTTTATTCTAAAAACCTACCTTTCTGATAGCTTTTTATTCTAAAAACCTACCTTTCTGATAGCTTTTTATTCTAAAAACCTACCTTTCTGATAATTTTTTTATTAAAAACCTACCCTTCTGATAATTTTTTATTAAAAAATCACCATGCTGATAGCTTTTTATTCTAAAAGATTCTTTGTGCATACTACTTCTGTTTGTTTGTGTTTATTTAATATTTTGTTCAATTTTAAATTTATATTTATGTTCATGCGTAGAGTTTTATTTGAATTGTTTTTAATGTGAATATTGTAAAAAGTGTTAAAAAGATGTAAAGTTGTTCCGAGTGATTAGCTCAGCGGTAGAGCACCTCGTTTACACCGAGGGGGTCAACAGTTCAAATCTGTTATTACTCACCAGTGATTTAGATGTACAAGCTTATTTCTTTGTTTGTTTGATTTATTTTGTGTATCTTGAATAAGTTTTTAATTTATTTTTTGCTGTTAATTTATTACTTTTATACCTAAATAAAAGCAAATTGGTTTTTGATTTTGTTATAAAATCAAAAAGTTTAAAACATTACATTATAAATAAAATTTAACAAAATCCAACAAAATTTAAGCTTTAAAGATTATTATATTTATATTATCAATTTATTTAGTAATTTGATTTACTTGTGAGAATATATTGACCTCTTTAAACCTGCTTAAGAATATCTGTATCTGCATAAATATGGAGAAATAATACAAATTTGTGCTAATCTTAAATGTTTTCAGCACACTATTTTTTTAGCTTTAAAGTGATAATATGCCTATATGATTAATAATGACGTTTTTATATATGTAGGTGTGTTCGTTTTAGTGGTTGTTTTTATTACAATCACATCATCTCTTTTCATAGTAGAGCAACAAAAGGTAGCTTTGATCGAAAGATTGGGTAAATTTTCTAGAATTTCTGGAGCTGGATTACATTTTTTGACTCCTTTTATAGAGAAAGTATCTGGAGTTATCAGCTTAAGAATTAAGCAGTTAGATGTTTTGGTGGAAACAAAAACTCAGGACAATGTTTTTATAGATATAATGGTTTCTGTGCAATATAAAGTGCTTCCAAATAAAGTTTACGAAGCATTTTATACTTTAGATAATGCTGAAAAACAAATTCAATCTTTTGTTTTTGATGTAGTTAGAGCTAGAGTTCCTTTGATAGACTTAGATGATGTTTTTTCTAAAAAAGATGAAATAGCTATTTCTGTAAAAGATGAACTTCAAGAAGTTATGAATAATTTTGGTTATAACATAATAAAAACACTTGTTACAGATATTAAGCCGGATTCTAGAGTAAAGACTGCTATGAATGAAATTAATGAAGCTCAAAGGTTGAGAGTTGCATCCATGGAGCGCGGTGAAGCAGAAAAAATACTTAAAGTAAAACAAGCTGAAGCAGAGGCAGAAAGCAAAATACTTCAAGGAAAAGGTATGGCTGGTCAAAGAAGAGCAATTATGGATGGATTAAGAGAATCACTTGATGAGTTTCAGAAGCAGATTGGAGATGCTGACCCACATGATGCGATGACTCTTATAATGATGGCTCAGTATTTCGACACTATTAAAGATTTAGGCTTACATAGCAATCAAAATACTATACTAATACCTCATTCTCCAGGTGGAATGAATGATTTGTTCAATCAAATTAGGAATTCAATAATTACTGGTAATAAAATGTCTGATGATATGAATAGTAATACATCTGAAAAAAAATCCACAAAGAAATCTACATCAGCTAGTAATTTTTCTAAATACTAAAATAGAGATTTCTAAAAAGAATTAAGAAAAATCTAACTTAATTCTAAATAATTCTAAATTTTCGTTAAATTCTACAAAATCTAATTAAAGAATATTTTTTGTGTAAATTGAGCGTATAATATTTTACCAATTAGATTTATTTTATGGTTTTATTTAATTTTTGTTAGTAATTTGTCTAACAAGTTTTTTGTAATTTGATAGTATGAATATACAAATCTATAGATATAAAAAGGAATGATAATGAATACATCTAAAAATGATAATTATAGCTCTAATTGTGAGTCTCTTGGTAAGTTTTTTATACCCACAAAAAAAGACTCTGATGAATTTTCAGAAACAGCAAAATTGATGATGAAAAGTGGAATGATACATAAATTGTCTTCGGGTATATATGCTTGGCTTCCGTTAGGGTACAAAATTCTTTCAATCGTAGAGAAAATAATTTCTGATAAATTTGAGGATATTGGATTTAATAGAATGTGTTTACCAACTTTGCATCCTGCATCTCTTTGGATAGAAACTGGAAGATATGAAGTTTATGGAAAGGAAATGTTAAAGATAAAAGACAGGAATGAATCAGATCTTGTTTTTGGACCAACCGCAGAAGAAGCATGTGTGGATATGGTAAGGAATAAAATAAAATTGCATGACCTTCCTGTAAAAGTTTTTAACATACAGTGGAAGTTTAGGGATGAATTAAGGCCAAGATACGGAATTGTAAGATGCAGAGAATTTTTGATGTGTGATGGATATTCATTTCATGAAACAGAAAAAGATGCTTTGGATTTTTACGATAATGTTTCAGAAGCTTACAAAGAAGTATTCGATGAGTTAGGTTTGGATGTTATTTCAAAACCAGCTGAAACAGGGGAAATTGGAGGTTCTAAAAGTCATGAGTTCTTGATTGAATCTGAAATAGGCGAAGACACAGCAGTGGTAGATGGAGTTGAGAAGAGTTTTATGGAGTTAGGTCATATTTTTCTGCTTGGTACAAGATACAGTGAGCCAATGAACCTAAAAGTAACGAATAGTGAGAATAAAACTAATGCATTGGTTATGTCCTGTTATGGAATTGGTGTTTCAAGGCTTGTAGGGGCTTTGGTAGAGAAATATAGTGTAGAAAATGGAATTAATTGGCCTAAAAATATAGCCCCATTTAAAATTACAATTTTGAATATGTGTAAGGATAGCGAAAAAGCAGATAAAACTTGTGAGAAAATACGTAGAAAATTTTCTAAAACAACATATATCGTAAGTGGTAAAAAATCACCTGGTGAGAAATTTGCTGTTTCAGATTTGATAGGATCTCCTATTAAAATTATTATAGGAAATAAGCAGTTAGAGAGTGATTCTGTAGAAGTTAGAGTAATATCTGATAAAACTCATTATATAAAAATAGATGAAATTATAGATTTCTTAGATAAGGTTATTTAGATAAATTTATGCTGGATTTATTGTGTTACTTTGCTTCTCTTACAATTCTTTAAAGTTTTTGATACAGTATGTCCAGGAGGCGTTAATTGCGCAATTACAGGTTAAACTGTGTACTGAAACAAAACATATCAGAAGAAGAAGCTGAAAAAGTAGTTGATCAAATTTCAAAAGAAATTGACTCTTTAGGCGGAAAAGAAGTATCAAGGAAAAATTTTGGACTGAACAAGCTAAAATATGAAATACAAAGAAACATAAGAGGACATTATATTCTTATGGACTTTAATCTTCCTTCTGAACAATCAAAAAAACTTGTAAACACATTAAAATTAAACAAGGATTTGATCAGATACATGATCAGATTACTGGACAAGAAAGAAAGACCTTTGACAGAAGTTCAAAGTTTATTTGATCCAATCAGAGACCCTAGAAATAGATTTGCTGAGAATAAAATAGATTATCTAAGAGATACCTCTAGAATGACAACCCCTCATGGTCGTATTTTAGCTCCAAAGATATTAGGCTTTAGTGCTAAAGAAATGAGAAGACTTTCTAAGGCTATAAAAGAAAGAAGATTTCTAGCTTTAATGCCATACAAAGCTTAATTTTTACTTAATTCTTGTTCATTAATTTATATTCCTAAGGAAAACTTAGCTTTTATATTTTATGTACAAAACAAGAAAATATTTCAAAACCTTTAAATATTTTTAAGTTTCATTTTAATTTGCACTATTGGTTTTTGTTCTAAAAACTGTTTTTTAAGTGAAATCAATATATAAATCTTAAACTATAAGGTTAAGGTATTTGATTTCCATTTAACCAACTATCGAATCAAAGTTATTTCTTAATCAGTTTTCACATTTGTATAAAAATTAATAATACTTTTAATAAATAGAAAAGAATTTATTTTATAAATTTATTTTTATATTAAAATGAGTTGATAGCTCATATATCTAAATTTTTTTAGTATTAGTTTTTTAGTAATTTGTAATAAGTGTTATAGAAGTAGAAATTATGGAAATATAAAACCTGATTTAGATTCTAATTAAAACCAGTTTTATTAAATTTATTAATAATTTTCTACAAAATTTTGGACAGAATGTAAACCTGTTCAGATTATAAAGCTAATTTGTACATATACTATATTTAAGTTTAACAAGATGCTTTGTAACCTTATATATATAGTTTTAAGTTTATTGTAAAAAACTGAAACCTTGTAAATTGGTTATGAATTTCATACTATTTTTTGTTACAATTGTTATATTTTCATGAATAGAATATCAATAAAGTGCTTTAATAGTAGAAAATAATGAGTGTACCTGCTAAATCCATTATATAAATGAATGCTCAGAAGAAGTTGATACAAATATTATATAAAAAATATCAAAACCTGCTGGTTATATTATAACTTATATATTAAGCCATTGATTAGCTGTTTTTACAAAAAGTTGAATTATGTAATTTTTTATTATTATACGTTTATTTTGTGTTTGATTTTATGTAAAACAGAGAAGATTACATCTACCCCTTTTTCTTCTCCTAGTACTCTAGCTATAGATATGTAATTTTTTATTATATGCTGCTTTGTCTTTTCTAGATCTTCACCATTGTCCAAATTTGCAAAAATAATTTCATACCCAGCAGACAAAAATATACTTTTTAAAACTAATTGCATGTTCTTCCATTTGCAGCTACTAGTTAAGTATTTAGAAACTTTTTCTGTCACTTCTTGCTCATTATGTAGAACACCTGAAAAAAGTTTTTTGAATTCTACTTTATCCCCTAAATTATCGAAAATAATTTCTTCAAACTCACGCATCTTATAATTTATATCTATGTGTTCATTTATGTTTTCAAATTCTTTGGTTTCAAGATCTTCGATTAATTCTGTAGATTCAGTTTCGAGTTCATTGGTATTTAAGTTTATATCATTTAAAATTACATCATTAAATTCATCGGATTTCTCTTGTAAATCTTGTAAAGTATCATCTTCATCTTCCTTTACAATTTCATTATCTTCGTTTTCTTCATTTAAAGTGGTTTCTGTTGTTTGTTCAGATTCGAAAACTAGAGTTCCATCTTCGTTGTTAATGAAATCTGATTCAGGCTTTATTTCTTCATTACGTATTTTCTCAGATTTAACTTGCTCTGAATTATTTTTCCCTAATTTGTAAGGATTTTTATTTATTAGATGTTGGAAAATAGATTGCACTAACCATAGTCTTGTTTGTCTATATTTTGTTAGCACATCATCATCCCACCATTTATATGTAAACTCGTTCCAGTAACATATGCAGACTCTTCACTTGCTAAATAAATCACTCCAGCTGCAACCTCTTTAACTGTTCCAGCTCTTTGTAGTGGAATATTTTCTAATATTTTACCATTTGATTCCAAAAGTTCTTTTGTCATTTGAGTGTCTATAAATCCAGGGCAAATAGCATTTACAGTAATGTTGCTTTTCGCTACTTCTCTGGCTAGAGTTTTAGTCATTCCTAGAAGAGCAGCTTTTGAAGTGGAATATGCTACCTGTCCTATATTTCCAGTACAACCCACTACAGAAGACATGCTAATTACCCTGCCCCATCCATTTCTTCTCATTTTACTGAGAGCTAATTGAGTTAACTGAAAAACTGAATTTAGATTTACATCCATTTGTTTTTGCCATGATTCATTTGTTACAGCTGGGTATAGTCTGTCTTGTGCAAAACCTGCAGAGTGAACCAAAATATCTACTCCACCCATGCATTTTACAGCCTCTGAGAACATTTTCTTTAAATCATCATAGGATGTTAAGTCTGCTGCAAAATATCCACTCGCACCTATAGGTTTGGAAATTTCCTTAAGTTCTTCTGTTTTTGTGCCGGTCAAAAAAACGTCAGCCCCATGATTTTTTAATGTTTTTGCAACTTCAGATCCTATTCCACCTGCAGCTCCTGTTATAAGAGCTCTTTTGCCTGTAAGATCAAACACAAATCCACCTTTCAATATATAAATAATTAAAATAATTACACTTAAAATTAAAAATGTAAAAATAATAACAACCAAATCAGTATAGCAAAATTAAAGGCATTTATATATATGGCAGTTTATAGTAGTTAGAAAGTTTATTTATTCAAAAAGGATTCTAAATCCAAAAGCTCATTTTTATTAGATATCGAAAAAGAGTCTACTCCAAGTTTTGCAGATATTTTAGATAATACATTTCCTCCTACTTCAACAATTTTTTCTACTCCATTTTCTTTCATAAACATAATTGTTTCTCTCCACTTTACACCAGAAACAACATGATCCATTAAATTATCTTTTATTTTTTGTCCTATTTTTTCTGGCAGTGCAGTTTTATTAGATATTACTGGAATCTCTACATCATTAAACATGACCTCGTTGATTCCTTTAGATAATTCAGATTTTACACTTTCAACTAAAGGAGAATGAAATCCTCCGCTTACTTTAAGTTGTATACATCTTTTTACATTGAAATTTTTATAACTTTTATTAATTAAATCTATGCAATCATTTTCACAACTTATAACTACTTGAGTGTCATTATTATCATTTGCAATTTGGCATATTTTATTAGTCTTTTCAGACACAAATTGGCAAAGATTTTGTACATCATCAAATTTTCCTATACAAGCAAACATAGTACCCTTCGATTTAGACATTAATCTCGACCTTAGTTTTATCAGCTCTAACCCAGATTCAAAGTTTATTGCATTAGAAGCAAAGCAAGCTGAATACTCTCCTAAAGAATGCCCTGCAAAAAATGATGGAGCTGGAATCATTTTTGTATCATTTTTGTTAACAGTGGTTTGATCAGATGTTTGTAATTTATCAGCTTGGTTTATATGTCCATTTTGTATACTATGCTCATTATTATTACCTGCATTATTACTTAGAGATGAGAATGAATACATTTTATTTATTTCTTCCCATATCATACTGCAAGCTACAAATATTGCTGGTTGAGAATTTTCTGTCTGACTTAACTCTGGATCTGGTAATTTGAATATGTTTTCTATATTTGGGTATATGTTTTTAGATGTATCTAGCAATTTAGAACATGAATAAAAATCACTTGCCATATTTTGTTTCTGAGATCCTTGGCCAGGAAAAACGAATGCATACTTCATCACAACATCCTATACAAAATATATTTTAATTCCTACACTGAGCACTCTCTTTCATAGTTAAATACAGTTTAAAGATCAAATTTAATCAAATTTTGTATGAAAACTGACAGTTTAATACGTTTTTAACATAAATTTAATGATTTTATTTTTAAATTTGCCTATGAAATCTACACCAGATCTAAATAATCTGTTTCCACATTTTAGAAAATCTATGGATTATCTTTTGAAAAAAGGAAATGAGTTTGCAGAAAAATACCCTTCTGTAGCAAGGGAGTTGAATTTTGCTGAAAATAAGGTCGATGACCCGCATGTACAAAGAATATTAGAGTCTTTTGCTTTTTTTGATGCTAGGCTGCAATGGCAAATAGATGACCAGTTATCTTTCCTGAGCTCTTTTTTATTAGATTCTTTGTATCCACAATTTATGGCTCCGTTTCCATCATGCACAATAGTTCATTTTGAAAGTAAGAAAAATATATCTAATCAGAAGAATATTAAAATCCCTAAGCATACAAAAATCAGCGCTAATAATAAGGAAGATATTTTATGTGACTTTATTACTTCTCAAGAAATAACAGTTAATGATTTTAATCCTAAGAAAATAAGTTATATGAAGACCGAAGATACAGAATTATTAGAATCTCAGAATTATTGGTGTCTTTCACTTGAAACAGAAAATATGAAAAGTTTCAAAAATAATTCTAATGTAGTTTTTTATATAAATAGTGATCTTTTTTCTGCTAAGAGTTTATACGAGCATATTTTAGGGTATCACCCAACTGAACCTACTCCGATTTATTTATCTGATAAATCTGGGAAATTATTACAAAAGAGTAAAATAGGTGTAATAACTCCAAAAGGATTTGGAGAGGATGAATCTCTCATAGATAGACCTATATATACTTCTGATTCTCATAGGCTTTTGATGGAATATAATATATTCCCGCATAAGTTTTTATTTTTAAATTTCGAGATTAATAATTTAAATGTTAATTTAGAACAAATAAAAGGAGATATAGCTTTTCTTATCCCTCTTAGCAAAAGGACAAAGCCTTCACTTCTTCCAATGAGTGATAATATTCTTATGAATAATTGTTGCCCAGCAGTAAATTTGTTTGAACAGAAGTCTGAGCCATTGAGATTAGATTACGAAAAAGATTCATATAAAATCATGTCTGATAGATTTGATTCAAATTCAGAAATACACACTATAAAAGAAGTATTTAGTTACAAGAGTTCTTTTAAGAATAATAGAAAGGTATATTATCCCTACTTTTCATTTTCAGACATAGAAAATGGCTCTGAAAGATCTTTTTGGTATTCAAGAAGAGAAAAAGAAGATAAAGGATCAAAAATGATGATTTCTTTTATTGATGAAGATTTGGATGTAGAGGAATATAGTGAAGAAACTGTTTATGCTGATTTATTATGTACAAATAGAGATAAAGCTCAAAGTATAAATTACAAGACAAGTTTTCAGTTTAATAAAATAGATAACCTTTCTTGTGTTAATATTTTAAAACCGACAGAACAAGTAGATCCTCAGTACGGAGGGCAATCTCAATGGGAAATAATATCTAATTTATCTTTGAACCATGTGGATCTTTCTATTAATAACTCAGATATAAAACCTTTAAGGAAAATGCTAGAAATATATAATTTTAATTTCAATCAGAAATATAATGAGGTAATTTTAGGGATAAAGCACAAGAAAACAATAGCTAGGATGCCTAATTCTCCTTGGACAGGGTCAGTTCCTAAAATTGTTATTGACTTAAAAATAAAGGATGAAGTTGCAGAGCATTTTATGCTAGGAAAAGTTTTGTCTTGTGTCATAAGCAACAATGTAGGCTTCAATACGCTATTAGAAATGAGAGTTTTCGGGTCATCTAATGATGATGTACCGTGGAAAAAATGGGAAGTTCAGAATTAAGTGAGCTCAGAAGATATTAAATATTTAAATGTTACAAAACTGAAATTATTAGAAAGTAAATTAGAAAGTGAGTTAGAGATGGAGCAAAATAAATTAAATTCTGAAAGTAAGTTTTACTTAGATAAGTTAGATTCAGGCATAGATTCAGGCATGGATTCAAAAAATGAATTAAAAACTTATCATTATTTTGACAGTCAATTTGTTTTGTATAATTTGATTAAATCTCCTTGGAATTTTTCCGTACACCAAGCAATCTTTCTCTTGGAAAGTTATCAAAAAAAGAACCCGAAAGATATAAAAGAAATAGTTTTTAAAGGTTCTGTTGAAATGAGCGTAAACTCTAGTGATATAAAATCTATATCGTACGATAAGAAAAGAAAAAGAATAGAAATGATAGTTAATAATGTAAGTATGCTCGGAATACAGGGTGCTTTGCCATTATTCTATATACATAAATTTATTAATGATGGAAAAGAAAAAGATCATGTTTTCAAAGATTTCTTAGATATTTTTAATAATAAGATAATAGAAAATACTTACAAAATAGCACAGAGGGGAAATGTATCAATATGTAATCCTCAAAACAAGAGAGATCATGTTATTAATAAAGTTCTAGAATCTATAGGCTCTACAAAACCTTATGTAAATTCTTATATAAATAATATATCTAGATATGTGTCTGCAGCATTTTGGAAACAAAAGCATAATAAATTTCAATTAAAAAGGATAATTTTATCATTTTTAAATTATAAGTGTGATGTGGCAGTTTTTCAGTTTAAGGGGAAATGGGAATATATAAACGATGAGGATGTGTTTTCATTTGACAAAGTTACTAGAAGGCATGTGGAAAATAAAGGGTATTGTCTTGGGTATAGTGATGCTCCAGGAAGAAGTTTTGGAACTACTTTCTTAGGAAAGAGGTTTTTGGATAATACATATGGAATAGATATACTAATTACTATACACAGCTTGGATTTGTATAAAAAACTTATGCATGGAAAAAGGCTTAGGAGTCAAATTATAAAGTTGATTAAATCTTATGTTCCATTTGATTTGAATTTTTCAATAAAGTTAAATTTGAAGAAAGAATCAAGACCTGATGCATTATTAGGAGAAGATTGTATTTTAGGAGAGTTAAGTTGGTTGAATAGTAAAAATGGATACTGCAAAGTAAACTTGGCGTAGTTTTTACGTTGATTCTATGTATTCTATTTTGTCTAGCTGTTTTTATCTAGCTGTATATTAGTTAATAAATATAACTATTAAAATAAATAATATGATTCAAATGCGCTTATTCAAATTATTCATATTCTAATAATCTTTACAAAATGTTATATTTTTGATGTGTATTTCTTTAAAAAATCTAGAAGAAAAATTAATAAAATAATTAAGGCTATTTTAGTGGCTTTATTCTTATATACTTTAAGCTCTAGCGGTTTATATGATCTGAATCTTGAAAAATCTGCTGCTGTAAAAGAAAATAAGAAAGTAAATCAAAAGAGCTCTGACCAGAAAGATAAAGTGTCGGATTTGCAAAAAATTTGGCTTAATGCAGAGGATCTTTTGAAAAGGAAAAAATATTCACAGGCTGCAGAAAAGTACCTTGAAATAGAAGAAAATTATCCAACATCTAGCAAAGCTAAGTATGCTATTCTTAAAGCAGCTAAATCTTTTTATAATGCTAAGGAATATGAAAAGAGCTTAGAAGCTGCAAGAGTTTTGAAATCTATATTTCCTATTTTTTCTGGTGAAATGGATGTGAACTCTATAATAATTAAGTGTTTATATAAAAAAATAAGAGATGTAGGTAGAGATAATTCAGAAATAAGCGAAATTCTAGAATTAATTCCCCTTTCTAAATCAAATCATTCAGAAATAAGAAGTAAATGCATAAATATTCTTGCTTACCAAAATTTTCAATTAGGTATTTTTTACTCCAAGAAAGGAAATCCAATAGTTTCCTTAAAGTATTATGGAAAAATAATAAAAGAATATAGCAAAAGTGATTATGTACAAGAATCTTTGTTTAGGTGTGCTGAAATTTTTCAGAATATAGGTTCAAAAAGAGATAAAGAGAGAATCTTAAAATACTTTGAAATGAAATACCCCAAAAGTAAGTGGTACGTAGAGGCTAAAAACCTTAACTAACTAATCTAAATATGATTAATAAGTAAAAATGAAATTATAAAATTTATAAAAAAATAATTAAAAGATATTAAATATTAAAAGCAGAAAAGAGCTAATTATGGGAAGTTTATTTGATGAAATTGATGAAAGTAGTGTTTTAAAAAAAGATAAAAACTTAGAAAATACATCTAAAGTGAGTAAATTTGTTGAAGATAAACCTATAGGCAAAATAACCGAAGAAGGTTTAGGCGGAGATTTAGGTAAGTTGAAACAAGAGTGGAAAGAAGTTTCTAAGAAAGTAAAGTTTTATGACAAAAAATATGCTTATGGTAAGCCTTTAATTGCTGATACATCGTATGATTTATTAAAATATAGATTGCAAGAAATAGAAGAAAAAATAGGGAAGCAAAAAAACAGCCCTTTAAATAAAATCGGACATATAGAAGACAAAGAAGTTAAGCATAAATTTCCTATGCTTTCTCTGGACCATGGGTACGGAACTGATTCTATGGAGAAGTTTTATAAAAAAATACTTAATTCTATAAAATTAGAGCCAGAAATGGTTTTGGAACATAAGATAGATGGAATATCTGCGTCATTAAGTTATACAAAAGGGAAACTGAGTTTATGTGTAACAAGAGGAGATGGAACTTATGGAATGGATATTACTAAACAAGCTAAATATATAGAAAACATACCTCAAGAAATTCCAGTAAAAATAGAAGCTTTAGTAGAAATAGTAGAAAGTGCAGAAGAAGATAAAAATATAGATATAAACAAAGATACAAAAGATGAAAGCTCAGGTGCAGTAAGTGTAAATATAATGGATACAGAAGAAATTACTATGCCTGATGAATTTGAGATTAGAGGTGAAATTTTTATGGATTTTGAGTCTTTTAATAAAGTTAATAACTCTATAGAAAAGGAATTTAAGAATCCTAGAAATGCTACTGCTGGTATTTTAAGAAATAAAGAAATGGATTTTATAGCAAATTACAAATTGAAATTTATTCCCCATGGGTTTGTACAGAATTTAAGATCTAAGTACTCTAATCAGATAGATTTAATATCCAAATTGGGATTTAATACAATGAAATATGTCATTTGTGATGATTTATGTGAGGCAAAAGAAGCTTTTCAGAAAACAGAGCTGTCTAGAAACGATATACCCTACCCTGTAGATGGAGTTGTTCTGAAAGTGAATAGCTTGAAGAGCTGGGATGAATTAGGTTTTCATAGCACAGCACCTAGATTTTGCTTTGCTTGTAAGTTTTTTCCGAGAAATTCTTCCACAACTATTGTAGATATAGTTATGCAAATTGGAAAAAGTGGAGCAATAAGCCCTGTAGCCATTTTAGATCCGATTTTTATAGATGGAGTAGAAGTTAAGAAAGTTTCTTTGCATAATGTTCAAGAAGTTATTAACAAAGATTACAGAATTGGTGATGAGGTGATTATAGCTAGAGCTGGAGATGTAATTCCACACGTAATGTCTAAGAAAAATACTGGAAAAGAAAAGTTTATACTTCCTGTAATTTGCCCATCTTGCAATAGTGAATTAGTAAGAGAAAGTGTTATGTTGAAATGCATTAATCCTCAATGTAGTGAACAGAAAATATTACAAATAGAGCATTTTGTTTCTAAAAAAGCACTAAATATATCTAATCTGGGTGAGAAAAATATTAGAAAATTATTTGAAATTGGTTTAGTGAACAATCAAGAAGATGTAATTAAAAAATTAAGAGAACTTATACTTCAAAATAATAGTCAGGTAAAAAATATATTGGGCAGCAAAGTAGCTATAAATATATTGAATAGTATAAACTCTCAATCAAGAATAGAGCTTAATAGATGGATTTTTGCTTTATGTATTCCTAATGTTGGATATGGGCAAAGTACTTTGCTTGCAAAGAATTTAATTACCTTAGAAAATTTCATAGAAACTTTTACAGATAAAGAAAAATTAGCAAATATAAATATAAAAGGAATCGGCCCTTCTGTTATTGATTCTATAAGCAATTATTTGAAAGAAAACACATGGGTGTTAAATTCTTATAATTATTTGAAGAATATAAGTTGAGTCATATTTAAGAAATGTTTAAAAAGTCTATCTTATAAAAGTTTAAATTGAGTAAATATGTAATGTAATAGATCTGAATATTAGTAAATTAATATGCTTGAGCATTGTTATGTTTTTTTTAACTATTAAAATCAATATACATTAGTTTATTAGAAATAAAATTCCCTATAGAATAGAAAATAGTGTTTTGCTATTTTGAAAATATTTCTTAATTAGAACTAACCTAAAAAATTAAATGACACCATCCTGATATCATTTCTGCGAAATCATATATCATCCTGATACCATTTTTTCTTTAGATTGTTTTAAGCTCTTGTATTATGAAGGACTGTAAGGGTCTAGTTTACCGTCTGCCAACAAGGTTCCTTTTTCATTTGAATAAGCATATCCAAAGCTTCCAGTAGGATTTCCTGCTGAGTCATATTGGTTTATATGTTTATGAACTTCATTAAATCCAAGTTGTAACCAAACGTGATCACCTAGCTGACCTGCACTTCCAAGTACGAAAGATTGTACGAAAATTCTGGATTCAGAAATAACTCTTTCTTTCTTTACGATTTGTGTTCTAACTACTTCTATGAATTTAATACCTGTATTTGTTAAACCAGTTTCTTCCATAGACATGGCAAACACACCAACTGGAACTACAACTTCTATGTAACTTGATATTACTTTTCCGCTCAATGTTTTGTTTGGGTTAGACATATCTTTGTTAACTGATCCTGTGAAAGATTCGTGGTAACTCTTCATTGGATGGAAGCATGTGTATTTTTCAATATTACTAACTTCTTTTTTTGTATCTTCTCCCATTCTGATTAGAAGATCAGAACCAGAATCTTGTCTTTCGAGTTGGTTTATACCATCAACGCTCGATCCATCTCCATACTGTATTCTGTTATTTTCTAACTTTCCTAGATTTGAGCCCATATTATTGTTTTGTGCTATCATTTTCTATTTATCCTTTCTTTTTAAGCAGGAATCTTAGCTACTAGTCTTAATGAAACGGTTAGTTCTTCCAACTGGAAGTGAGGTTTCATGTATATAATAGCGCTATAAGATCCTGGATCAGATTCATTTGTTTTGATCTTTATATTTGCTTCTCTTAATGGATACCTGGATTTTATTCCTTGGCTTCCTGTGTCTGATAAGAATACATATTGTGCAATCCATGTGTTCAAGTATGTTTCTATATCTTCTGCAGAGGCGAATGAACCTATTTTTTCTCTCATGATCATTTTTATATAATGAGCAAATCTAGATACATTAAGCATGTAAGGCAATCTTGAAGAGATCAACGCATTTGAAGTTGCCTCTGGAAGGTTGTACTCTTTTGGTTTTTGTGTACTTTGTGATCCAAAGAATACAGCTTTATCTGTTCCTTTGTTATGACAAATTGTTATGAAACCTAAATCACTTAATTCTTTTTCTCTTCTGTCAGTTATGATTGTTTCTGTAGGGCATTTAAGAGCTATGTCACCATATTGTGTCTTAAATGTGTATGCAGGTAGATTTTCTACTAATCCACCACCTTCTACACCTCTGATAGCAGCAGTCCAACCGAATTTTGCAAATGCATCTGTAATTCTTGAAGCCATCGCAAAAGCTGGGTTACCCCAACAGAACTTAGAGTTATCTAGTCCATCGACTTTTTCATTGTAAGAAAATTCTTTTACAGGAATGGTATCATCACCGTAAGGAAGTCTTACAAGAACTCTTGGTAAGAACAAGTTTACGTATCTAGAGTCTTCTTTGTCTCTAAAGCTGTTCCACTTGATCATTTCTGAACTTTCGAAGATTTTTTTCAAATCTCTTGGGTAGTGAAGTTCTGTGAATGCAGACAAATCAAACATAGATGGATCAGCAGCAGCAAGGAATGGTGTGTGTGCAGCAGCAGCAACAGTGCTTATATGATCTATTAAAGAAACATCTACAGGACTTCTTCCTACGTAGAAATCACCTAGAAGACAAGAGTAAGGCATTCCACCCAATGTTCCATATTCTTCTTCATAAACTTTTTTGAATAATTTACTTTGATCGAACTCTATAGCATTTTCTAGATCAGATTGTAATTCATCTCTTGTAATAGATAAGACTCTGATTTTCAATCTTTCACCAGTTTCAGAATTCATGACTAAATAATGTAGCCCTCTCCAAGAAGCTTCTAATTTCTGAAACTCTGGATTGTGAATTATTTCGTCAAGTTGCAAGGAGATTTGTTGGTCTATGTTTGAAATTCTATTCATTATGTATGGATAGGAGTTACTCAACTCTTTAGCTTCATCCAAGGATCTTACAAAAGCTGCGACAATTTCTTTAGCTTTTAGAAGCTTGTCAGGGTCTACAGTTTCTCCTTCTTGTAGGATCATTTTTCCTTCTTTTATGATTTTTTCTATTTCTGGAGTTGCTTTAGAAATATCTGCTGATTCTGCTATTAGTTTAGCTTTATCTTCAGATTTTACTACATCGCATAGAATTTTATCTAAATCTTCGTTTCCATCTACTTTTGAAAGTAAATCTACCAAAGATACGTGATCTTTAATCATAGAATTCAATTCAGGAATTTTGTTTACTATTGATACTGGATGAAAATCATCAATGCTTTCGAACTTTATTTCTAAAGGAATCATTGCATCTTCGGATGCAGCATCATTAGATTTTGCTTTCTTTGAATCTTTCTCTTCTTTTCCATCAGATTTCTTAGCTTTCTTAGAATCTGGTGCCTTCTTTGCTAGTGTGTCTTTGACTCTGATTTTTAGCATAGGCTTGATAGAAGACATAACATCGTTAAAATTATCCCTATCTATAAAAATAAATCTTCTATCTTTAAGATCTATTTTTTCTTCCTGGTGTCCGTAAAGATCAGATATTACTCCCATTATGAAAGGGAGCTCTTTCTTTACTATAGCTCCACCTGTCTCTACATCATAGGTTATCTTAACTCTAGGAGGTCTTATTCTTGATAAAGTTTTTTGTATACTTTCTGTCATTTTTTTTCCTCTCAAATTAGTTAAAACATTTAACTTTTAAAAAACTGTCAAAATAATGTTTCAAAAAAATAAAATATAAGAAAGATTTGCAATAAACTTTTTAAAAACAAAGCAAAATAATCTATTGTTTTTATGTAATTAAGTTAGAAATTAAGACAAAAGCATAAAATTAATTAGAATTAACGCTTGATTTTACTAGGTTAAATGGATTTACCCATATTTTATTTTGGTTTGAAAATGATCCTTATATGTTTTGTTAGTCTTTTTGTAAGATATTAATTTCTTTCTCTGATTTTTTTAAAGAAATTCTGAAGTATTTTTTTACATTCAGTTTCCATTACTCCACCAATATGATGACTAGAGTGATTTTTATAGTGATAATCATGGTAATTGTTATGACTCTTGCAAGAATGATAATTAGTATTATGTTTTTGTGAATTATTTTGCATGTTACTAATATGTCTTTCTTTATGATTTTCTTGTAGATCGTTATCTAATTTATTTTGGTTTAAATTATTTCTATACGCTCCAAAGATAACTCTTTTTATTTTACATAGCTCTATAGCCTTCATGCACATATCGCAAGGCTCTAAGTTTGTTATTAAAATACAGTTTGTAAGATACTTTGTATTTAATTTTTTCAAAGCTAGCTCAAGTGCTATTAATTCTGCATGCTTTAATGGATTTTGTTTTAGCTGTACTTGATTTGAAGATTTAGATACTAATTCATATTTATACTCGTTATTATACTCATTAGTATTTTTATATTCATTGGAATTAATTTGAGATATACATTCGCTATACTTTTGGTTTTTGTTATTGTGAAATGTTTTTCTGTCAGGCTCTGTAGATTTTAGCTGTAATTTATTTAATGATGATGAGCTTTGATTTGTAAGTGTTTTATTCAAAATAACACATGCTACTGGTACTTCTTCATGATTCTTTGTTTTTAATGCTAGCTCAATAACAAATGACATCCATTTTCTGCATTCATCTATATACATTTTATCCTTATTCTATTTTTTGATGATAAATCTCAATAACTATTTTATTACAATTGTTATAATTATTTAGCTCTGTTTTTTAATTATTTCGTTCTATTTTCGCTCTAATTTTATTATCATATCTCTTTATATTTATTATATATACCCACTACATTTCTAGTTTTTAAGTTTGACTTTTTATTGATTATGTTCTGTCAAATTTTGTTTTTTAGCTATTTTATCAGCTATATGAGGTGCAGGTATATAAGGTACGTGTCTTTGGCTTGAACTTAATGATTCGCATAAGAATCCTCCGTAGAGTGCTGCAAAATTGAATCTGGATACAAATAAAACAGTATCATCGAAAATCTTACTCTTATCTTTTTTGGTTTCTATATCAGTTTCAAAAAAAGAACCATTATGCTTTGAATTACATCTTTTCCCTCTTGACACATCTCCCTTTAAAGGTTGCCTTGTTCCATTTGGTGTTATCCATCCACCTGAATCTCCGTGACTTATGAGTACTACAGCTATTGTATCCCTTACAACAAGCCCTTTGTGTGAAGAGCTCATTTTAGCAGAGAAAGCTTTGTTTAGAACATATGGTCTATGGTGTTGTCTATAGAGATCATTGTCATGTTGGTACATTTCACTTATAAAATATTTAGTAGCAAGATTGTTTTGAGGTATATATTCTGGATACATAAGCTGATATGCGTATACAGTTTTGTCTTCAATCAAACTAATTTTTTCTCTCCAATGCACTAAATCTACTAGAGATGCTCTGAAATTAAGTCCAATATGCTTGAAATACCCTGAATCTCCAACTCCTTTGGTTATTTCACCTTTGGTTATTTCTGTAGGATCTCCATAGTGTCTTACAAAGCAAAAGCTAGATATTTTTATATCTTTATCATCAGAATCATATTCATATTTTATTCTGTCATCATTTGGTGAAACGGATTCTACATATGTTCGTCCGCCTAATGTAGTGTCCATAACGTATGTAAAATATCTACCATTCCCATCTTTGGCCATGTGCTCAGGTATTTGTAATGTTTTGAATGGAACTATGCCTGAATATAAGTATATATTTCCCCATTCTTTATCATTTTTAGGCCAAGGGTATTCAAACCCTGGAGCTACAGTAACTGGATTATCAGGGTCAGGAAACTTATTTGAAGGTGTGGATGGATATGGTAATCTGCCACGTGACGAAACAAAAGTTCCAAGTGATTTTAAGATTTTTTCCATATTCGATTTAGTTACTTCACTTCTTTGCCACTTTACATACTTTTGCATCGAGCTAAACATAATGCTACTTAATGAACCAAATATTACTAAAACTATTGCCATTTCAAGCATAGAAAATCCTTTTGGTCTTAGAAATTTCTTCACATTATTTATGTACATTATGTTTGTATTTCTGGATATATATTTATTTTTCATTAAGGTTATTTTCCTTTATGTTCCTATTTTTTAATTATTAACAAACTGCTGAAATTTAAGTTTATATGGTTTTAATACTGTTATTAAACCACCGTACTATTATCATATTCTGATATATGCTGTAAAAATTTTCTTAGATGATTGTTTGTTTTCATTAGAAATTTCCTCAGGTTTCTTTGCAGAACCTTCATTTGCCGTTTTTATCATTAATTCTCCATCATCAATAGAATCACTAAGATTTTTGATTAACTCTATAATGTTCGTATAACTGAACAAAGGGCCATTAGCTCTGTTAGTTGATGTTACAGGTTTTCCTATAATTAACCATGCATCTTCTAATCCATCAGGGTTTTGCTCAACGGTAATTATACCCCCTCCCATTACACTTATAAAATGAGATTTAGGGATTTTAGTATTTTCATGCATGTAAAGGTGATCCCAAAAAACATAAGACTCTGAGTCTTTCTCTAATCCTTTTCCTTCTATTATATTGTTTCCATTTCCTGGTTTGTACATATTTTTATGAGGACAATCTCCTGGTAAGAATCCATGAGAAATCTTGAAAGATTCGATGGACATTTTTGTATCTCTTATTTTATTTGATACTTCGAACATTTTTGTCTTTTCCATGATTGTAGACCCTTTTTTTATTACATATCCAAGTAATATGCTAATCAAGAAAATCACTATACCTATTTCAAAAAAACTAAACCCCTTTGGTCTAAAATATTTCGAAAGTTTAGTTGAAAGTTTTGATAAACTGATTTTAAAACGTGAAATGTTAGAATAAATTGAATTACTATCCATTCGGAATTGTATCATCTTGACGTGTTTGTATCTACTGCGTATTTTGTATACATTTCAAGGAATCTATTCTAAAAAAATCTTAACTGTTTGTATCTATTGATTTTATTTTCTATTACATATATTTATTTTTTTAGTGTTGTTGCATTTGGTTTCTATAGTTCTTGTTTTTATTATATTATTTTTTTTTCTGTATCGAAGATAGTTTAGATAAAATATCATCAAGATCTATACTGTTTTTGAAATTTATTTTTATATTTCCGGAAGATTTAGATAACATTTCTATTTCAGTCGTGTAATCTAATAATTGAGAAATTTGACTTTCTATTAGAATCAGATCCTCATTTTTGGTTTTGCTTGCTTGTGATTTTGGTTCATTTACATTTATACATTGTTCTTCAGTTTTTTCTTGATTATGACCGCCTAGATTTATCTTTCCAGTTTTTCCATTCTGTGCGTTATCTGACTTCCTTGAATTTTTGTTATTATTTTTTGGATTATAATCATTCATATTCTCTGGAACATTGTTTGATCTATTTTCTATATCTCTAACAGAAAGATTTTCTTTTAGGATTCTACCTAACTCTTCTTCCATTAATTGTGTGTTTTCTTTTTGTAATAGAGCTTTCCCATGACCTACAGTTAGGTTTCCTTTTAATATTTCATTTTGTATATTTTCAGGTAATTTAAGTAATCTGACTAGATTAGCAATATGGCTTCTGCTTTTACCAACCTTCTTTGATAACTCTTCCTGTGTAATGCTGTATTTATCTAGTAATTTTTTATAAGCTCTGGCTTCTTCTATTCCATTTAACTGAGATCTTTGTATATTTTCCAGTAAGTTTGCTTCGATTATTTCTTCTTCTGACCAATTTACAACTCTACATGGAATGTTTTCTAAACCTGCTAATTTAGCAGCTCTAAACCTTCTTTCTCCAGCTATTATTTCGAATTTTTGTTCAGTATTAGAGGAAGATAGTTCTGTTTTTTTTACTATTATAGGCTGTAAGATACCGTTTGTTTTAATTGTTGCTGATAATTCTTCTATTTCGCTTTCTTTAAACTCTGTTCTTGTTTGAAATTTACTAGGGTGAAGTTTTTTAATGCTTATTTCTTTGAATTGGGATGTTTCTGTTTCTAACAAAGCTTGAAGCCCTTTTCCTATTCTAGGTCTATGATTTTTTGAATTCAATTAAATCTCCATTTTATAATTTGTAATAAATAATTTGATAGTAAAACAAATATTTTGTTTATTATGCTATTTAAAATCATTTAGTTTTAACTTTACCCACATTATATAACTTATTTTTATATTTCTTAAGGTTAGTTTAGTATTTATTTTCTGATTTAGATTCTTATTGATTTAATTTTTCTTTAGATAAAAATTCTTCTGCTAAATCATCATAAGCTTTTGCCCCTGGAGATAATGGACTGTAAATTACTCCTGGCTTCCCAAAAGAAGGAGCTTCTGCTAGTTTAACATTTCTAGGTATTTTTGTTTCAAAAACTAAATCTTTGAAAAACATTGTTACTTCATTCAAAACATCTTTAGAAAGCATATTTCTTCTGTCGAACATTGTCATTAGTATTCCATCTATTTTAATATCTTTGTTCCAATTTTCTCTTACAGAGCTTATTGTTTCCATTAGCTGAGCTATTCCTTCAAGTGAGTAAAACTCACATTGCATTGGTATAATAATTCCATTACATGCGTTCAAAATATTCAAGCTTATCAATCCTAGTGTAGGTGGAGAATCCATGATTATGTAGTCATATTCAGGATAATTTATAGATTGCTTTAGTTTGTAATTTTTTACTGGATCAGAAGCCAGCTCTATTGCAATCCCTGCTAAATCTTTACTACTAGGAATGCAATGTAAATTTTCCACAAAGGTTTTACTTTCTTGTACTTTTTCAAAAAATAGATCATATGAATTGCTTACGGAATTTTTCTCTAAACCAACTCCAGTAGTTGCGTTTCCCTGAGGATCTAAATCTATCAACAGAACTTTTTTCCCTTTTTGAGCAAGTGCAGTAGATAAATTTACAGCAGTAGTGGTTTTTCCTACTCCTCCCTTCTGATTCACCACCGCGATGGTTTTGTTTCTATTCAACTTGCGCTCCTGTTATTCTCCTTGGGGCATCTTCCTGATTCACCACCGCGATGGTTTTGTTTCTATTCAACTTGCGCTCCTGTTATTCTCCTTGGGGCATCTTCCTGATTCACCACCGCGATGGTTTTGTTTCTATTCAACTTGCGCTCCTGTTTTTTAACATTATCCTTATAAAATTTGTATTTCTAGGATTCTTTATATAATCCTTACTTATGATTGTGATGATTTTGTTCAACTTCGCCCCTGTTTGCTTATAATCATGTTTTAAAATCTAGTATATTTAATTTTTATTTATTTAAGTTTAATATTTAGCTTGTTTTGCAAACAGTTTAACCTAAAAATCATTATTACTACTATATCTATACTTTAATGCTTATCAGATTTTTCTTAAATTTTTTAACTCTAATACAAATCCAGGCATATACCTACTTAGAATCTTGTGATTAAAATTCCATTTTGTCAAAGCTTGTTCCAATTCAGACTCTACATCATTAGATTTTATGAACAAACCTACTGTATCTTCTGACCAAATATGCTCTGTATATTCTATGCATTTATCTACCTTGCCAAATCCCTTGGTAACTATATATTTTATTTCTTTATATTTGCATGAATTAGAAGATTGTAAATTAAAGTTTCTGATATCAGAATTATATACTTGCAAGTTATTTAGTTCTAATTTGATTTTTACCTCATCTAAGAAAATGCACTTCTTTTTATGAATTTCTACTAAAATTACATCCAATCCTAATATAGCTAAAATAACTCCAGGAAACCCATTTCCAGATCCAAAATCCAATATATATTTACATAGTTCTGGACTTTTTGGTTCATTTAATTGATCTTGTTCTGTGATATTCTTTATCCCAAAAAAACTTTCATTTTCAGATTTTGCAGAAGTTAGTTCACTGTCCATGAATTTTAACAAATAAGCAGAATCCAAAATATGTTTTCTTAGATTCTGAAGAGCGTTTGTGCTTACCAAATGAAGCATAGGTTGCCAATCCAGTATCATTTGCATATAAATATCTAATTTTGTTTGTTGATCTTTATCAAAAATTCTTGAAATTTTTTCTTTGCCAGATTTGTTCAATATAACCCCTTCTCTTAGTTTTAAAACCATTTAATATCTAAGTTTACGTTCAAAATTATTCCACAACATTATAGGTTTAGCTGCTGTAATAAAGTTCTTTAATTGTTTCTTCAAATTGATTGTCTTTTACAACTTCTACAAAAAGCTGTCCAGGTCCCCATAATGACATTAACTCAGCCCTTGCAGCAGATCCTATTTGTTGTAATTTGAATCCCTTTTTACCTATAATGATTTTTTTATGAGATAAAGTTCTGACTAATAATCTGACTCTTAAAACCCATTTTTCTGAATTGAAATCCCATTCAGTTGGTTGTACGGCTATGTTAAAGGGAACTTCTTGGTGTATAGATTGGAATACTTTTTCTCTAACATATTCAGCACCTATCCATTCTTTTGTTAGGTTTGTATCTTGATCTTTATCAAATAACCAAGGCCCTTCTTTAGCTAAGCTTACTATTTTATCCAATAATTTCTCTGTACCAGTTTTTGTGTTTGTGGAAGTTAAGAAAATTGGATCTTCATAACTTTTGGATTCCTTTAACCATCTTCCTATTTCATATAATTTGCTTTTTTTAGGTCTATCTGTTTTATGTACTGTGACTAATAAATTTGCATCAGTTTTTTTTGCTACATCAAATAATATCTCTGTTCCTAGCTTAAATGGACTTAAAGAATCTATAACTAATAATATTGTGTCTACATCTTTTAAGGATTCATACATAGATTTTTGTAGGTGCTTTCCCCATACACCATGTTTTTTAGCAAATCCTGGAGTGTCAACGAAAACAACCTGCGTATCTTCTTTTGTTACTGATCCGAACACATTATTTCTAGTGGTGTGTGGTTTTGAGGAGACTATACTTATTTTCTTGTTAAGCCAATTATTTAGTAAACTAGATTTTCCAGCATTTGGTGGTCCAACTATCGCAACTAAAGAGCATTTTTGATTCATAAAGTGAGTATACATCATAAGATACAATGATAAAATGAAAACTTGTACATTGTTTGTTTATTTATTAACTTATTTTTACATTTTATGATATTTATAAGTTAATTTATTATTTAAATTAACTAACTAATCTTATTGTACAAAAAATCCTTATATGCAGATCCAACTACGCAGCCTTTTATTTTGTGATGTTGATTGGTTATGGTGTTTTCTGTAATTTTCTCATGATCATTATTATATTTATATACTGCTTGTATTGTTTCTAAATTAACCCCTCCATCTACAAAAATATTCTTTGTATGGTAAAAATCGTTTGTAGCTTTCTCTTTACAAAAAGAATCAATTTTATCTAATATAAGTAAGTTTTTTTCAATGAATTTCTGACCACATTTGCCTGGTTTGACAGTCATGATCAATATTTCATCTATTTTATCAAAAATACTCATTTCTTTTGTTCCAAAATTTTCTATAGAGATTCCAATTTTTATATTTTTAGATTTAACTTTTTCTATAACAAGTTCTGGATTGTTTGATGAGTCTATGTGGAAGAAAATAGAATCTGGCAATGCATCTTGTGATAAAATTTCGTCTATAAAGTTATCTACATACCCCATAATGTGTACTTGTATTGGTTTCTTGAAAAATTTCTTTATAAATTTTATGAAATAAGGAGGTATTCCAAACTTGTTTATAAAATTACCATCTATATAATCTAAATGAATTCCTGCAAAACTATTTTCTATCTTTTTGATTTCATCTTCGAAATTTATTGTTTCAAATGCTAATAAAGAAGCGTAAAGGTCTAGTTTCATTTTTTCGTTCATCTCATCATTGTACTTATATTTTTGTATAATTATTACCCAGAGCAGTGCGTTTGCAGGTCATATTTCAAGGGAATGGTGAATTAATACAAAGATAGTCAACAAAGGTTATATAGGTTATATAAGAATGTTTCTGTAGTAGTGATTATTTCTAAACTAAGTCTAAACTAAGTTTAGTGAATTTAGTCCATATTCTTTAAATAATTTTTTTATCTAAATGGAACCAGTTTTTTACCTTTTTTACTTGAATTAGTTCTTATGCTGTAATTTAGTTTTTTGTTTATATTCTTTACAGCTTCCATTCCTGTGTTGAAATGGGTTCTTATTCTGGTTTCATAAAAGTTTTGAGCCATTCCTTTTAGTTTTAATTTTCTATGCAGAGGCATGTCTGATATGCATAGGAATGTAAGGCAAGGTACAGAGAACCTAAATCCATTTGTTGCTATAGTTGCAGACTCCATATCCACTGCTATAGCATTAGATTCTGAAAATTCTTTTACCATTTCTCCATTTAGTTCCCAGTTTCTATCTCCAGTAGTTGCTATCGTTCCTTTGTGCAATTTTTCCCCATTGTGGTTGTTTCTAAGGACGCTTTCTTCTAGACATTCTGTCAATTCTTTTGATGCTGGAATAGGTATTCTATTTGCAATATATGGATCTAAAACATGATCATGTCTTGAGTAGTTTTGAGCCAATACGTAATCTCCGACTTCTTGGCTTGAATGTAATCCAGCGCAATGTCCAAGCATTGTCCAGCTATTAGGCTTAAGAACAGCTAAATGGTCTGTAATGTTTTTAGCATTACTAGGCCCTACTCCTATATTGATAAGAGTGATTCCTCTTCTGTTTGGAAGAGAAAGGTGGTAAGCAGGCATTTGTGGATTTGTATTAGCTTTTACACAAGATTCATTTTTAGAAATGTGGAAATTAGGTCCTGTCATGGATTCATATTTTCCTTCTTCTATGAGTTTTTTACCATCTTCTAAGAAAAAATCTACATAACTTTGGTAGTTTGTGAAAACTATGTTGTTTTGAAATGTTTCTGCATTTGTTCCGCAGTAGTGGTGTAATCTGTTTAGGGAGTAGTCTACATGCTCAGCATGGAATGTAGATATATTTATTATGCTTTCTTGTTTGTGAATTTCTGAAAGTCCAGTTTGTATTCTGTTTATGCAAGGTGAATTGAACTTCATTCTTTTTTCAAGATTTAATTCATTGAACAAATCTTCTGACACAAATGCCAATGACATGGGGTAAGAAGACTTCCCTACCCATATATCTCCACCTGAGCTTGTTATTTCTTTCATTTTATTTATGTAAAAATCTTTGAAAATTTTAGGCTTAGTAATTGTAGTTCCGTAAAACCCTAGTTCTAAACTACTTGCATTTTTCTTTTTTGATTTTATTTCACACCCTATATAAGGATATGTTATATCGCTTTCACATACTGAATCATCAAAATTCTTTTGCTTACTCATTTCTTTTAGTAAGTCAGCAGACTGATCATAAAGATACAGACAGTAGTTATAAGCTTCTTCAGGTGAAGTAAAGCACTTAGGATCTGTTATTATTTCCTTTAGTTTAGAAGGAATATCTTTTGGAATATTTGAGTAATCAGTAAGTTTGTGCACTATCGAATGATAAGTGTCTTTTATGTTTAAAACAAGTTTTTCTTAATTAAATTGCAGATTTGCAGAGTTTCACTACTTTTTTATGAGCTAATAGAATATTAATAAAATGATATATACAATGCATGTTTATGCTTAATACAAAATATATATATGTTGATTAGTTTTTGTATGAAATATTTCTTCTAGTTTTTAGATAGTTTTTTTAGTTGTTAGCTGTTTTGGAAATAAGCAGGATTTAAGTTAATTTCTTATTCTATTTGTAGAGTGTAAATTAAGTATTAAGAAAAGTATTGGAAAATGTAAATTATATGATAATATTCCTATATGAAAAGAAATTTTTTTCGCTTTTGTTTGACTGTTTCAGTGTGTACAAGCATAGTAAACGCGGATTTTGACCTAAATAACGGGTTTGTAATAAAAAATGAAAATGCTCTTGCAAGCTTTAATGAAGATTTTGGAAAATTGTCCAAGAGTCATAAAAACTTAGTTGGATTTATAAAAAGAGAAGATAACGGCACTTTCTTTTATCATAAAGATGGAGTTAGATTTGACTACAAAAAAGGCACCAAAGGTTTATCTTTTAACTCTAGACATAATGTTGCTGACAAATGTTTCTTAAGAGGCTCAGACTTTAACAGAGTTTTAAATGCTGTAAATTTTAATTTGAAAAATAATGTTAGGACCAGCAATAGTGTAAAGCTGAATGAACGTTTGTTAGAAACTGTTACAAACGAAGGTGTTGAACTTGAAAATTCTATAAAGGAACAAGATGTACTTGAGAGTAAAATTGTTGAATTAGAAGAAAAGTTAGCTTTAAAAGAAAAATGTGTTGCAGAACTTGAGGTCTCATTTAGAAAAACACAAAATGCACTTGAGTGTAGAATGGATGTTTTGGTTAAAGAGAAAAATGCACTTGAAGGAAAACTAGGAACAGCAGGTAAAGAATTAACTGCTAATAATGATTCTTTAGAAGAAAGTGTGAAAAATAACGAAGCACTCCAATCAGAACTAAAAACTTTAAAAGAGTCCAAAGAAAATCTAGAAAAAGATTTGGAAAATAAGCAAAAATTAGAAAAAGAATTAACAAATCTAAAGACTGAATTGTCTGAGAAAGCTACAAACCTATCTTTGATTCAGAAAGAGCTTGATGAACTTAAAGAAAGTTCTGAAAAGTCTACAACAATTAAAAAGAACGAAGAAATTCTTAAAGAAGCTGAAGTGGAAAAAATGGCAAATGAATTAAAAACTACACTTGAGATAGAGCAAAAGAAAAAATTAGATTTAGAAGCAGAGTTAAATGCTAAAGCTGAGAATTTGCAAGCAGAATTAAAAACATTACAAGAATCTAAAGATGAACTTTTAAATGACATTAAAGAAAAAACAGTAAAAATAGAGCAATTAGAAAATGATATAAAAACAAAAGATTTTGATATTTCAGAAAATATGACCAAATCTTCAGAAACTAAAGCCAAATTAAATAAAGAAGTTTCTGAAGCTAAAGAAAAATTAAACACAGAATTAAATTCTTTACGATTAGCAAGTCTTATTGAACAAGGAAATATGAAGCGTGCATTTATTGTACAAGAAGAAAGATCCAGTCTTGAAAAAATGTTGTCTGATTTTAAGTATGTAAAATTATCATTAGAAAATAAAAAAGAATTACTTGATAAGAATACAGAGATTGAAAAAGTAACAAAAGAAAGTGTTGCAGCAGATCTTGAAAAAAGACTAAATCTAATTATTGATAAAGAAGAGTTAGTAAGAGATTTGTTGGAAAGAGATAGTGAGTTGAATGGAATTCTAGTAGATTTTTATAAATCTAGTCTTGAAATGAATTCTGCAAGAAAAATTTCATCAAATGATGCTGGCATACAAACAGAGTTGGGTTTTTCTTCAGTTTCTGTGAATACAGATTCCGAAGGTATTTTACGCTCATTTCCTAGAAAAAGGTTTGAAGAAGGGTTTGAAAATGAAGTTGATCTAAGTTTAAATTCTGATAATCATAATATAGCTGGAAATGATTTTGTACGTGGATTAAGTGATTCAGGTTCACAAAGAAGAAGAGCTAGATCTGTTTCATATTCTCGTAATGATTGGGATGGGGAGTTTTATCCTAAAAGATCTATATTAGAAAAAGGTTCTTTGAAAAATGCATCTGATGCAGCGCGTAAATCTTTTTCAAGACCTGAGCTGAATAAAAATATTTCTGAGGATCTTGGTAATGGAGCAAGGTTAGCAAGTAGATTTTCTGATGATATAATTCAAATTTCTAGAGATAACCTTGATAATGTTGCCTCAGTAGACTTGTTCGAGCAGAGTCACGTTTTGTCTACCTTAGCTAGCATTCCATTAACAAATGAAGGTTTATTAGTTGAAGATTTAAGAGAAATGATCAGGGGATGTAATTTGTCTGATACAGAAATTAAGTCTGTGAAAGATGAATTAGAAAATTCAGAAGCAAAAGTTCTTGATAGTATTTTAGATGAAAGCAATAAAACACAGGGCAGTGGTAGCGCAGTATTTTTAGATGATCTTGCAGCATCTGTTTCTAATGCAAGGCTTTCAGATGCAGCATACGAACCAGAGAGAAAAATATTAAACGCAATACTGTCTTGCAGAACTAGCTTTGCAGGAAGTCCAGCTAGAGCCTCTGAGTTTGCTTTAAGTAGAGAGACAAGTAAGATTAGATCAGGTTCTCCAGAACCTAGAATTCCTGTACAAACTACAGAACGAGGAACCCAATCATCTCCACCTCTAAATCCTTCACAATCTCCGGTACCTACCCTTCCACTTGGTTCCGTTGATAGGAATTATTCTTATGCAACTGCTTCTCCAGAAAGTATAAATAGTACAAATAGAGGAGATATGTTAGAAACTCAGAGAGGTATAAATCTTACATCAAGCTTCAATTCTACAATTGGTCAAGGACAGCAAAATCCTTTATTAGATCCTAGCAATACTGATGGATATATAATGAGCGATAGAAATGGAAAAGTAACTGATAGATCAGCAAGACAAGTTGATTCTGTTGATCAAGAAGAAAGAGATCAGGTTCAAAGCCATTTGAAAACTAATGCTGAAGCTGAAACAATTGCTGCAAGTCCACAAAGAGGTGTTTTGCCACAAACTCCTAGAGATTCTATGGATGGTGGAAAAAATTCAGAGAGAACTATTGAAGGTTTTAAGAGTAACTCAGATAAAACAGATAGCAATATAAATAAGAGTAAATCTGGAGCAGAAACTCATAGAACAGAAGAATTATTACAAAAAGCTCAAGCAGAATTAGAAAAATCTGGATCAAATGGCACTGTAACACCTAAAAGTTCAAAAACAGACAGCCTTAATGGGTCAGGAAACTCTTCTTTTGTAGCTGTAGAAAGTAAGTCTAGCAGTGGAAAATCTGGAGATGAGTCTGAAGAATTAAATGTAAAGTTAAACTCTGAAGTAAATGAATTGAAGTTAAGCAAAATTAGTGAAGGTTTCTTAAAGGAAATTGAAACTGCAGAAGAAAACTTTGCTTTACAAGGATTATCTGTTAAAGAATTGAATTCTAAAAAACTAACAGACAAGCAAAAAAGTACACTTAAAAATCAAATGATAGCTCTGGAAAACAAAAAAGAGGAATTGAAAGATGAATATTTAAAAAATGCAATTAATCGTCTAAAGATAGAAAATTCTAAGAGCCATAGTTACACAGCATTTTCTAATGATCAAAAAGCTTTGCAAAGCACTGAAGAATATAAGTCTTTGTTTAATGAAAAGAACTTTGAAATGCTTAATAAAATTTCATTGAATGGAAAATTTGAAGACTTTAAAAAACAATTCGCTGTACCTTCTTTAAAGAATATTTGGAAAAAAGCTATTTTTGTTAAATTTATACTTACAGAAAATAGCTCTGAATATAAAAAAGAAGATTACAGTGCTGAACTTTTGATACAAAACATCGTTGATAGTAAAGTTTTTGGAAAAATGGTTAAATCAGTTGATAATAAAAATATTTCCACAGATTTAAATATTAATTTAGCAAATCAAGCTATAAAATATGCAGAAAGTAATCCTAATGCATTTTTGAAGCTAAGAAAAAAAGTAGTTAGAAAACAGAGTGGTTCAGATTTGAGCAGAAAAGGTTCTAACGTTTCTGGAGTTTTATTTGGTAGAAAAAGTAGCATGCAGAGTTTTGGAACCCCTGTTTCTGCTTCATTAAGTAGATCAACAAGTGTAACTCCTGAGAAAGTTACTAGACTTTTTAGTAATTCTCCAGAAGTGTCAAGAAATCAGGCTATAGGATCTGTTTCTAAAAATAAGAAATCAGTAAAAAATACTGTAAAAACAGCTGAGGCTAACAACACTGAAAATAAAAAATCTACTTCAAGAAGAAGCAAAAATCAGCAAAATGTAGCTCCTAAACCAGCTACAAAACTGAGCAGAAAGTCATCTGCTTCTGATAAAAATAAAAGCAACCCAGTTAAAATAACAAATATTTAAACTTTGCTTTATATATAGTTACAATAAAACGCTATTTAATAGAATTTTCAGTAAGACTTACTGAGATGAAATTCATGTATAAATGTATAAAAGTGTATAAAATTCAAACATAAAACATAGTAATAATATAATATTTAGAAAATAAATTTCTAAAAAAGTTATATAATTTAAATATCATATGGTGAGTTGATTATTATGTCTGCTTCCCTACCCCCTATTTAATTACCTGAAAATCTAGACAATGTTCTCATTTATTAGATCATTATTATTACGTTTTCTAGAAATGAAGTAATAAAGTCAAAGAATTTAATAATATATTTAGTTTATTCATATAGCATTCTTGTCAACTCTTTTTGAGTTTGTGTATAATTTTTAGCTCTGTTTATAAAATTTATTTAGCTTTTTATGTAGAAATTATGATCTGAATTTGTTTTACTTACATTTTTATAACTTTTTCTTGAAGCTATTTTAAAAATACTGGAGATTATTAGTAGAAAGCACTTTCTATTTTGTTTTTCATGTGATATTTTTGTTTGTGCGAAAAAAAATAAACTTCCTATCACTTAATTCATTTATAATAGGTAATATAATCGGGAGTGGTGTATTGTTGCTTCCTTCTAGTTTAGCAAGATTTGGTTCATTTGGTATTTATGCATACTTTTTGAGCGCCTTAGCTATGTTTTCTATAGGTATGGTATTCTTTAAACTGCAAACTTGGACAGGTTGTCAAGGAGTGCATGGTCCAATAAAAAGCATGTTTGGAGAAAAAGCTGGAGCAGTGGCTGCGTTTGTGTATTGGCTTTCTGTTGTTTTTGGTAACGGGTCAATGATAGCTACACTGTTCTCTTATATGGGTCTTTATAGCATTTCTTTTTCTAAGGTGTTCTTTTATTCATTTTTAATCATGTCATTAATAACACTTGCTAATTCATTCGATATAAGAATGGTAGAAATCATAGAGATTGCTGTTGCTTTTATAAAGGTTATTCCTTTGCTTGTAATCCCTATGATGTGTTTTTATAAAGCATATTTTTCAGAAATACCTTTTCCACCAGTTTATGATTTTAATCAGGCAATTTATAAAGGAATTCCTATAGCTTTATGGGCATTCTTAGGAATAGAAACCGCTGTAATAATTTCCAAAAAAGTTGAAAATCCTGAGAAAAATATACCAAGGGCATTAACCTTAAGCTTATGTATAATATCTTTGATATACATGTTAGGTTTCTGGGTTATGGTTAAGTTAATACCTAATTTGTCCAGCTCCACATCTCCTTATGCAGATTTGTTATGTTTTATACTTCCAAATAGCTACTCTTGCTATGTAGGATATTTCATCAGAGCCCTTTCTGTCATGTTAATACTTGGAACGATATATGGGTGGGTTTTTACTTCTGGAATAATAATACAAGATTCTGCAAATGAAGGGCTTATGCCGAGAATATTTGCAAAACAGAATAAATTCGGTTCTCCTGCGATTGGTTTGTGGATTTCTAGTGTTTTATCTACTTTATTTATAACTTTAACTTATCAAGAGAGTATTCTGAGTCATTTCGAGCTTATGACAGAGATTTTAGTGTTAATGACATTTTCTATATACCTTTTTGCTAATTTTGCGTTTTTCTCAGTTGTGCTGAAGCAAAACAAGAAAACATTTACAAATTTAGCTTATGGAGCTGTTTCTTTATTTTCTATAATTTTTGCTATGTTTAGTATAATTAAAAATATACTTTAATAATCTTTTAGTTATTTACAGGTTAATTTTAGAGTTGTATTAGAGCTGTAGAGCTGTGTGTTGTTTATTTTTAGAATTATTAGACATGTTTAGAGCATATTGTATAGATATGAAGAAATGTATTAATAGAATATCTAGTGCAATTATTTGAAAATAGCTATGGTTTTTTAGTATAATTATAAAAATATTGAAAAATTTACTAAAAAAGGGTTGTAAAGAATAATTTTTTGTATATGATAACTAGGGTTGTGCAAAAAAAATGGGAAATAGTTTAACGGCAGAACACCTGACTCTGGATTAGGTAATCTTGGTTCGAATCCAGGTTTCCCAGCCAACTTGGAAATGTAGGAAGAATAAATATCTATATATTCTCCTGAAGATCATATGAAAAATACGTGAGAGTCTCTATTTTGCTATTGTTTTGTTTGTAAAACAATGACATAATCCTTCTATTATTAAAATTTATTTAAGGAGGATATGAAATTGAACGACTTGTACTCTTTTTCGCCTAATTTACTAAAAAACATTAATTGTAAAGTAAAATGGTTTAAAGCTAAAAGGGGATATGGTTTTGTTGTAAATGAGCAAATCAAGGAGGATATTTTTATACATTCTTCTGTTTTGCTATTGTTCAAAAAAGACCTTGTTTTATCCCCTTCATCTAATATAGTTTGTGATATAAATTTGAACGGACATATGCAGAAACCTCAAGTAATTGCAGTACATGAAGTTTTGGGTTCTAAATCTGAGAAAATGGACTTGCAAGAATGCAAAGGTTACATTAAATGGTTTAACGAAATAGATGACTATGGATTTGTAAGAGTTGATAACTATGATGTGTTTCTACCTGGAAAGGCAATCAGAGAAAATAAAATTAACTTTTATGATCTAAATCCTGGCACAGAAGTGGATATTTCATACTTCATTGATGAAAATGAAAAGAAAATTGTACAAGATATTAAAGAATCTAATAAACAAAATGTACAATCTGCAAATTTCTGATAAATTATATTTCCTGTAATAAAATTTACCACTGATTAAATTGTGGATGTAAATTCTTTATAACTACATAAAAAAGTAAAAAAGTATAGATATATTACTTATAAGAAGCATTATTATAAATTTATGAATTAATTTTCTTATAAGTTTAGTTTTTATATATAGATCTTATTTTAATGATTTGTAATATATTTGTGGGTATCTTTTAATGCGCTGACATTATTTTCTAGCTTAATTGCTCTATGACTAGTAGTTTCTACCAATATATCCTATTTGTATTATGGTTTTAGATCATATTATTGACATGTAAAGATTTTTATAAGAAAATGATTCATTGCCTCTGTGGCGGAATGGTAGACGCGGCAGACTCAAAATCTGCTATTCCTAGAATGTGAGAGTTCGAATCTCTCCGGAGGTAATCTTTATTAACACCCTGTTATTAAATTCATAAACATAACCCTTAAAGTTCTTTTATAAGTTCTATTTATGTAGTTTATATAGGTTTAAAATAAAGTTCTTATAGAATTAAAGTGGATTATTATGTTTATTTTACAGAATTTACTATTTATATTTTGTTGATAAGAAGAGTTTGAATAATGGAACTTTATAATAGATTAAGATTACATTTTATATCCAATATATTGACATAGAGGTCTAAAAAAAATATAATTAAGCTCTACAGGGGGCACTTAGCTCAGCCTGGTAGAGCAACTGACTTTTAATCAGTTGGTCGTAGGTTCGAATCCTACAGTGCCTGCTTTCTGTATATTTCCTAATGTTTATCATCTGATGAATTGATTTTTTATATTACTCTCATGTTTGAAAATAATTTTAAATAGGGTTTTATTTAATTATGGAATTACCTTACTTATTATGGCTTATAGCTCTATACAAAAGATTACAATAATATACAATATTTTCTAAGTGTACATTTTCATTGTTTGTAAATATATGATTAAAAATTAATTTTTATGAGTAGCGGTTTAGTTAACTATGATTTACTTTCATTTAAGTAAATTTCAGCTACACGTTGATATTGGATAGATGTCACTTCAGATGGCCTAACCTTATCAATGTCTACAACTTTTGCAAATATTTCAGTTAATAATTTATCTGGGCTTATATTGTTTTTTAAAGTTTTTCTAGGTTTGCTAAAGCATAACTTTGTTATATAATCCAATTCTTCCAAAACCATTGAATTGAAGTTTTTCTTGGGAGTTATTTTAATTACTTGAGACATTACTTTCGGTGGTGGGCTAAATGAATTTGGACTGATTTCAAGCAAAGTTTCTTTTGATGATGAAAGAAAATCAGTGACTATACTTAACCTACCAAAAGTGTTTTTATTTTTACTAATTATTTTTTGTGCTATTTCTTTTTGAACCATGAAAATCCCAAAATTTGAGTTATTTGAGAATTTGAGCCAGTTTATTATTATTTTTACAGATATATTATAAGGTAGGTTTCCAACTACTGTATTTTTATTATGTAAATCCTTCCAATCAAAATCTAATATGTCTCTTAGAATTATTTTATAATCTTTTTTACAATCTTCTAAATTTTTTTCTTTACCAGTTTCTGACTCAAAAATGCTTTCGATTATTTCAATAAATCTTTGATCTTTTTCTATTGCTAATAGTTTTTTTGCACCATGTTTTATTAGAAATTTTGTCAGATTACCAGTTCCTGGCCCTATTTCTACTATCTGACAAAGTGCATTTACATCATTTAAAAGCACTGGTAATAAAGCTGATTCAGCTATTCTGTTTAGGGCAAACTTGTTTGTCAAAAAATGTTGACCTAAGGATTTTTTAGTTCTTATTTTAGAATTCATTTAAAAAACCTTTCTGATAGCACGAATTATTTAGTGATTTTGGATAGCTTAGCTTTTAAGAAAAATGCAAGTTCTAATCCATTGGATTCTTTCATATGATTTAAAGTTCTCTCAGAATCATTTAATTTTCCATTACAGACTTCAGAATAGATTTTCTCCACTAGGTCTGCTTTGTTTTGACTTCTATTAATAGTTAGTCTTATTCCAGCATCTGCATTTTTATGTACAGGCTTTGAAAAACCAAGACAAAATACATGTGATGTTGCAAGTACTGATTGAGAATCTATTGAAAATTCAGTTTCTCTACTAGAAAATAAATATGAGAAAGCAAACTCTGATCTATGAAGAACACCTCTTGGGAAAATGTATCTTAACGTAAAGCAAGCTGAAGAACCACCATTTCCTTTGGATTTATCATGGTTCAGTAATAAAAGCTCCTCTGAATTTTTGGTTTTACCTTCTGTTAAGCCTTGAAAATCAATTGTTTTTAAATATTTTTCTACATCTTTAGAGAAATTGTATTGGAAGCTAGTTCCTGCAGAAAATGAGCTGTTTTTATACCCAATTCCAATGTTTGCGCAAGTGTTTCTATTAAATAAAGCATATTCATTATTATGTCTTGCATATGAACCAATGTTTGCACCAAGAATCATCGTATCATGATCAGAAACTGATTTTTCTAAACAAGTTGCAAAGGCTACATGATTGGTTTTTTTACTATATTTGTTGATCTTAGTATTTGTATAGGAAGATCCCATGTTTCCAACTTCTGGAGCATAGCTAAGTCCTACTTTTAATGTATCTTTTGATGAAATTTTAGAAATGTTTTTCAAATAGATTTTTGCTGCATCTCCAGAGGTGGTCATTGAAACTGGTGAGGAAATTACATTTGGAGATGGCAATGTCTCTCTTGATGAGAAAAAGCTTTCAAACTTATCTGAAATAAGTGAAGTTGAGTAGAACGCTATGTCATCCTCTGCGCCTTTCAATGATCCTAAGCATATATATAAATCTTGGCTGTCATTTTTTCCATAAGCTTGCTTGAAATAAACGTATAGATTCTTTACAGCAAAATTTTCTGGAATTAATTTTATTTTTGTTTCTATTCCAAATGTAAGTTTAGATTCATTTTCATGTGAGAGTCCGAAAACTACCTTGCCTATTTTGAAATAAAGGTTATCAAAAGGTTTTTTATCTACTTTTTCTGTTAATAATCCATCTCTGATTTTTATTTCTATGTTATTTAAAGCTGTCTCATCTGCAACCTTTGATTTAGAGACTAAATAATTTACTGGCTTTTCATCTTGTGAAGAGTAAATTGATTCCATCTCAGTTGATAGTTTTAAAGAAAACTTTGTTCCACTATTAGCATTGAATGCTTGTCTTGATTTTGAAACATAAGTTTTAGAACTTAAAGATGTGCTAACTAGTGTAGTAAAAAGTAATAAAGATTTTAAAAACATGGACTAATTATAATTTATTTTTATAATATGTTGTAGTGATTTTCATGATTTTATAACCATTTTTAATCTTTTTTATATTATAATAAACTTAACTGCGTATTTTTTTAAGGTAGTATAAAATTAAAAAATTACGATTTCTTTAAATAAATATTTATCTGAATTGATTTTTTACACTTCGTATGTTTTTTATGTTCTCAGCTATTATTACAATAATTACCAAGGAAGGTAGTGAATTTATCTTGGAAAATTATAGCTTCTTCTATGCATTTTGTGTGTAGAAAATTTCTTGATCAAAAGCAAGTGTTCTGCAGTGCCATATCCTGAGTTTTTCTGCCATAAAAATGGCTGATCTACTTTCTTCATACAAAAATCCCTCATTTCTTTTGCTATAATAGAAGCATGAGAAATATATATATTATTGCAATCCCCTTTTATTAAGGATTCTATTTTTATATCTTTTAAATTTCTTTCATTATTATACAAATCTAAGTACGTACAATCTAACTTTGGTTTATATTTTCCATCTATGATTATTTTATCTATTTTATATTTTCTGGAAATGTTTAAGATTGCTCTTTGAAAAGAATTGTCAGTAGCTTTTCTAATACCTTTTAGATCTATTTCTTGAGGATCTGCCCAACCAATAGACCAAATATGTTTGGAAAATAAATAACCTAGAATTTCATGCCTTTTTTTCTTAGAAAGCATTTTTGAATCTTGTATTGGAAAGTTTTCTATGTGTTTTCCTAAAATTCCACAACAAACTACAGGTCCAGCTATTGGCCCATACCCTACCTCATCTATGTACAAAATATTTTTATGTGTATTCATATAAGTTGTTCCATTTTTATATTTTTTATATAATTTCAGACTATATCAGTTATTTGCTTACCATAATAAGCTAAGCTGTTTGCTTACCATAATAAGCTGTTTGCTTACCATAATAAGCTGCTTGCTTACCAAGTGCTTATGTGATCTCTACTTATGCATAGACTTTGCTAACTTATTTATCTTTTATTTATTCCATTCATAGCTTTGAAAAATTCAGCATTATTAGGGGTGCTTCTTATCTTATCTAAAAGCAAATTTAATGAATCAGTTGGTTCCATATCAGCAGTAACTGCTCTAAATAACCACATTTTAGAAAGTTCAACTTCATTTCTAAGAAGATCTTCTTTTCTAGTACCAGATTTGCTGATATCCAGAGCAGGGAATATTCTCTTGTTAGCTGATTTTCTTTCAAGAACTATATCTGCATTACCTGTTCCTTTGAATTCTTCATAAATTATGTCATCCATTCTTGATCCAGTGTCTACAAGTGCTGTTCCAATTATTGTCAAGGAACCACCCTCTTCTAAGTTCCTAGCAGAACCGAAAAATTTCTTAGGGTGTTGTAAAGCATATGCATCCACACCACCTGTTAGAACCTTACCAGAAGAAGGAAGTACTGTGTTGTAAGCTCTTGCTAATCTGGTGATTGAGTCAAGTAATATCACGACATCTTTTTTAGATTCTACTAATCTTTTTGCTTTCTCTAATGTTCTTTCTGCAACCTTGACATGCCTAGAAGCAACTTCATCAAAAGTTGAGCTTATAACTTCTCCATGTACAGATCTTCGCATATCTGTAACTTCTTCAGGTCTTTCTCCTACAAGAAGTATTATTAAAATGGCTTCAGGATGATTTTGGTGTATTGCATTTGCTATTTGTTGCAATAATATTGTTTTACCTGTTCTGGGAGGAGCTACTATCAATGCTCTTTGTCCAAAACCTATCGGAACTATACACTCTAATGCTCTTAAGCTAGAAGAAGAGCTCTTATCTTCTATTTCTAGGTTTATTTTCCTTGTTGGGTACAAAGATGTAAGAGATTCAAATGTAGATCTTCCTAATAACCTTTTAGGAGGTTCTTCATTTATAGACAACATTGTCTTTATAGAATAATTTTTTTCTGATTTTTCTGGAACTTTGATAGTACAGCAAATATTGTCCCCAGGTCTTAAGCTATATTTAAATATAATGTTTTGTGGAACATATATATCATCTTCAGAAGCTGTGTAATCTTCAGAAGAATATCTAATGAACCCAAAGCTATCATTTATAATTTCTAAACTTCCATATGCTTTTATTTCATATCCATTTTTAGAGTAAGATCTTAATATTTCTACCAACAAATCTTTGTTTTGTAATTTGTTTATATTTATATTTAAACTTTCAGCCAGCTCAGCTAGATACATAGGTTTTTTGCTTCTAAGTTTGCACAAATCTATTTTTACACTCTTTTTTTCAACAGGTTTGTTTTCTTCTAACTTAGGTTCATTTAGTTCAGAGGTATTCTTTTTGCTTTCATTCTGATTGTTTTTAGTTTTACTCTTTTTGTTTATATTTTTGTTGAGATCTATTTCATTTGTAGGTAGATCATCATTATTTATTGAAGAGCTTGTAGAATCAATCTCAGGATTTTTAATATCTTCCTTTGTATTCATATCATGTGATTTTTCTATGCCCCGTTCATTTGAATTTAATTGTTCTTCTTTCAATGATGTTGGTTGATTTATTTTTGTTGATGAATTTGAATTTTCACGAATTAAGTTTCTAGTAGAATTTCTTTTTATCGGAGATTTTTTTGTAGAATATATTGTTCTTGTGGGACTTTTTATATTTGTCCCAGAATTTTCTTTAGAGTTTTTGTTTTTTAAATTAGTAACTTCAGTCTCTTGTGCTGACATAAGATTACATTCCTTTCGATTTTTGAGGGGAAATTTATCTAGTCATGGTATATGTTTTATAGAAAAAGGTCAAATGATTACCTTATATAGTATATTTTGTTTTAGATTTTGGGATTACATATATAAGTTACATGTAATTGAATTTTTTTTAATTTTAGATTTAATATTAATATTTATCTTATTTTGCAATAGAATAAAAAGTATGTACTTATTATTATTCTTTATAACACTGCTTAATACTGTATTTATTTCTGGGGAAAGCAATTCTAGAGCAGAGTCTAAAAACGAAATTACAAAAACCAAAAACATTACTCCATTAAAAAATTCTGTTAGTAAAAAAGAAAATAAGAATTCAGTAAACAAAAAATCAAAATATGTACAAATAGGAAACCTAAATTATACAAAAAGTGATTTAGATGGAATAAGTAAATTCTTAGATTCTGCTTATTCTGAGTTGATGAAAGTTCCTAACTTTATGCCAGCTCAATCTTTAAGAAAATTCAATGTAGTAGATTTCTTAGTTGAGTGTGAAGCTGTTTTGGTTGGAACTGAACAAAATTTGTCAAAAATGTCAAATAAAGAAGAACTAGAAAAATATTTAGGCTCTATTATAAGTTCTGAACATGAAATTAAACAAAAGTTTATAAGAATGATAATTGGTCAAATGTCTATTCTTTCTGTAAATAATAATCAAGGTAATGAGTCTAAAGTTGAGTTAAATCACAGTAAATTAATAAAAAGTTTTAATGTCATTCTTATAAAATCTAAAAAGAAATTAGATTTAGAGAGATTTAAAGGAAGAGTTGCGAAAATAGAAAAAGAACAATATTTCTCAGAAGTTATAAAAATGGATTATTCTGTATTCACAGTGCCAATACATGAGTATCAATTAAATTCCAAAAATACGAAAGTAATAAAAGATACATTTTTAGGTGAGTTTTCAGAAATAGTTTTTGAAGAAGGTTATTATAAAATATTCTTTGTAATAGATAGTAATTATTTGAATATAGAGCTAATAAACAAGATCAGAAATTCTCAAGAGGCAGAAAATCTGTACAGGAGAGTAGTTAGATTTAATAAGCCTTTAGTTTATGTTAAATACTTTTGATTATATAATTTAATTTCAAATACATGTTATCAAATTTTATCAAATGTGTTTTTGTAGTGCTTAGGTTATATCTACAAATTGTGAACAAGCTTTGTGAACAAATCGTGAATTTGAATTAATAATATACCAATAACAAAATAATAAACTAATAATGAATTTAGGTTTTATTATTTTTATTCTCATTACAAGTTTTATCTCATTTCAATGTCTTATCTCAAATTTGTTTAATATAGATTTATTCTATTGGTGAGGTTATGTATACGAAATTTGGCTCTTGCATGCTTTTTAGAATTATAGGTTTGTTTTTTCCATGATATTCTACTTTTATATTTCCAGAATTAAATGCTCTTAGAAAATCCATCCATGTTTGAAATTGTATTTTAAATGAAGATTCATCTCCCAAATGAATTCCATCTATATCTTCTTTACTTGATCCATAATTGTCATTGTAGCACTCTAGATTCATTTTGGATTTCAAGTTTACAGATATATTTTTCAAACTGTCCATAGAAATAGTTGAAACTCTATCTAATACTTCCTTTAAATCCTCCAAAGAGCATTCAAACGAGCTTTCTTCATTTTTTAGTACTAGATTTTGATAGTCTTTTGGAAAATTTTCAGGTAAAAGTCTGCTTGTTAAAGAAAAATTACTAGATTCTATTTTTACATGCTGTTCATTTTTGTAGAAACTTAGTTCAGTAGAATCTTCAAGTAATATTAAAATTATTTCTACTAATTTTTTAGAAATCATAAATTTAAATTTATTAAACACTTCTAAGCTTGTATTGTTTTTTTGTAAATCTTCATTTGAGATTATATCTCGAGAATATATAGACATTCTAAAGGAATCTGTTGATGCGAATACTACATCCTCACCATTACATTCCAACAAAACTCCATTAAAAGAAGATCTAATTGCTTCATTTGATGATATAGATGTTTTTGATACTCTAAGTATTTTAATAAGCTCTGCTGATTTTCCTGAGAAGCATTTTTGGTGCTCTTGTTGGGTTAATTTAGGCCACTTTTCATGATTTATTACCTCTAAATCAAAAGATCCTTTTTTATATTTTACGCAAGCGCTTTGAGTCGAGGTTTGAGATATTTCTATTTTAGTGTCAGATATTTTTCTTACTAAATTATAAAACATGTTTCCAGGCAATGTTATAACTCCCTCACCTATTATATCCACTTTAGTTTTGTGATTTAGTAAAGTATCTCCATCAGTGCTTTCTATAACCAGACTATTGTCTTTTGCTTCTAATTTAATATAAGAGAAAATTATTTGAGTTGGTTTCTTGTCTATTATTTGTTGATGTACCCTAAGGGATTTTATTAGTTCGCTTTTTTCTATGACTACTCTGAACATTTCAAGCCTTCCTTTATTATTAGTTGATGTCGATTTAATAAACTGTTTTTTAATTTTTTAGAGTTTTAATCTTAACCTTTTTATTCTATATAATTATGATTTTATACAATATATATGATTAACACTACCTTATCTTATTATTCTGATTGGATTTTCAATATTTTGTTTTAGTTCTCTAAGAAACAGAGCAGCATCATATCCATCTATTATTCTATGATCTATGGACAAAGAAAGATTTATTCTATTGTTTAATCCAGAACCTACAGCCAATATTGCTCCTTGAGGAGGATTTATCACAGCATCAAAGGACTCTATTCCAAGCATTCCTAGATTTGAGATTGTAAAAGTTCCTCCTTGGTATTCATGGGATTGTAATTTCCCAGACTTGGCTTTTTCTGCTAATTCTGATGATATAGAAACTATTTCTTCCAAAGTTTTTTGTTCAGCTTTCCTAATTACTGGAGTAATCAATCCACCATCTATCGTTACTGCAAAATTTAGATCTATATTTTCGTAGTTTTTAACATAAGATTCAGATTCAGAGACAAACAAAGCAGAATTCATGGATGGAAACTTTTTAAGAGTTTTTGAAGTCATAAATAATATCCAATGATTTATAGTCGTTTTTAATCCATCTTCTTGTAGATCAGATTTCAAAGACTTAAGTTTTGAAATATCTGCGCTAAGCCTTAAGTAAGCATGCGGTATACTTTGCTTTGAAAAAGACATTCTATCTGAAATAACTTGTCTCATTCCTGAGAGAGATGTTTTGGTATGTTTTGGTTCATGTTCAGAGAACATTTGACAATTTGTATTGGTATCATTTCTTCTAGAGCTAACTGCTGATCTAGAGTTAGTTTGGTTTGGTTTTGTTTTTAGGTAAGAAACAACATCTTCTTTTACTATCCTACCATTTGGACCTGTTCCATTTATATTATTTAAATCAATGTCTTTTCCACTAATCAATCTTTTCGCTAAGGGGCTGATTTTTATTCTATTAGCATGACTTGTATTTGAATTATTCAAAGAATCAGTATTAAAGTCAGTGCCAGGTTTTGTAGAATTACAATCACTTCTGTCATTAGAGTCGCTTACGTTAATTTCTCCTACATTTATATCACTTCTTACAGAGCTCAGGTTATCTGCTAATTTTGTGTTTTCTAAGCAACCGTTAGAACTATTATTTTTTTCATTAGAAGATTCTAAATTCTCATTTTCTGAAGGGTTGGTTTTTATATAATCTTCCAAATCTGCTATTGTTTCATCTTCTTCTAAAATCCACCCTATAATTGATCCGACAGGTATGTTTTCTTGACCATTTTTTACGAGTAATTTTGCTATGGTTCCATCTGTTATAGAGTCAAACTCCATTACAGATTTATCAGTCTCAATTTCAGCTATTATATCCCCTATTTTCACTTCCTGTCCTTCTTTTACAGTCCATTTTGTAAGAGATCCTTTTTTCATTGTAGGTGATAACACTGGCATTTTGATTGAAATAGGCATTTAAAATTTATAACATATCTGGCATGCAAAAGTAACCTAAGCACAAAGCACTTATTATTTATTATATAATAACGGTTTAATATTAATTGTATAAATGCAAATGGTATGAAAATTAGTTTAAAAAACATATTTATATTGAGGTTTATAATAAGATTTACAATTATTAATAGTTTAATATTAATAATATTTATTAGATTAAATTTTGTTAGTTAAGTATTTAATTTTATTTATTATTTTTTCTACAGTAGGTACTGCAAGTTCTTCTAAGTTTTTTGCATAAGGGAGTAATGTATTTTCTGCCGTAACCCTTAGTGGTTCAGCATCTAATGAATCCCATGCCTTTTCATTTACTATAGATATAACCTCTGATGCTATGCCAGAATACGCCCAACCTTCTTCGATAGCCAAAACCCTATTAGTTTTCTTTACAGAGCTTATTATTGTTTTTTCATCTATAGGTCTTAATGTTCTTAAATCTACAACTTCACAGGAAATTCCTAATTTTTCACATTCTTCTGCAGCTTTGAGTGCAAAACCAACCATTCTAGAGAATGAAACTAAAGTTACATCAGTCCCTTTTCTAATAACAGCAGCTTTTCCTATCTCTACTTTTTCATTTGTAAGTGCGAAACCTTCTCCATACATAAGTTCCTGTTCCAGAAATACAACTGGATCTGGATCTTTTATAGATGCCTTTAGTAGTTCTTTAGCGCTATGTGAGTCGTAAGGAGAAATTACTTTTAATCCTGGGCAATGTGCGTACCAGCTTGCAAAACATTGTGAATGCTGAGCTCCAGTTCCTGCTGCCATTCCGTTAGGTCCTCTAAATACTATTGGACAAACAGCTTCTCCTCCAGACATGTAACTAGACTTTGCTGCAGAGTTTATAATATGATCTATAGCTTGCATTGCAAAGTTGAATGTCATGAATTCAACAACTGGTCTTAATCCAGATAATGCAGCTCCAACACCTATTCCACCAAATCCCATTTCTGATATTGGTGTATCGATTACTCTTTTATCACCAAATTCTTTATGCAATCCTTCAGTTACTTTGTAACTTCCTCCGTAATGTGCAACATCTTCTCCCATTACAAAAACAGTTTCATCTTCTCTCATGCATTCTGCCATTGCGTCTCTAAGTGCTACTCTTACAGGTACTTTTTCTGAATTCATTTTCACTCCTATGTTTTTTTATTTGTACTAAATCTTATTCTCTCGATTTGCTGATTCTTTATTTTTTTTATCTATGTTTTATTGATTGATTTCTAATTAATCATATTTTTTATAAAGATTTTGTATAAAGATCCTCAAACATTTCATGATTTTCTGGAAATGGAGATTCTTTCGCAAACTTTACAGATTCAGAAACAATTTCCTTAACTTCTTTTTTGATTTGCTTTACTTCATCTTCGGTCATGAATTTATTTTTTAAACACTTTTGTTCATATGAAGAAATTGGATCCAAAGCTTTGTACTTATCTATTTCTTCTTTTGATCTGTGCTTGTCAGGATCTGACATTGAGTGAGGCCTAAACCTGTAAGTTGCAGCTTCTATAATATATGGCTTTCCTGATCTTGCTATGCTTAAACCTCTATCTGCAGCTTCTGACATCTTTTCTACATCCATTCCATCAACTTCTTCTGAGTCAATTCCGAAACATTCACCTCTTTTATGTAATGGACCTCCAGCAGCAGATCTTTCTACAGACGTTCCTATCGCATATCCATTATTTTCTATTATATAAAGTACTGGTAGATTCCATAAAGAAGCCATATTCATAGATTCGAAAAACTGACCTTGATTTGAAGATCCATCACCTAGAAATACAACACAAACTCCATTGTCTTCTTTGTATTTATGTGAAAATCCTATTCCAGTTCCTAAAGAAGTCCATGCTCCAACTATTCCATGACCTCCATAAAATCTGTTTTTTATAGAAAACATGTGCATGGATCCACCCTTACCTTTTGAGCATCCAGTCGATCTTCCAGTTAACTCTGCCATTACAGATTTAGGATCACATCCAGCTATGATTGTATGTGCATGACATCTATATCCTGTTATCATGCTGTCTTGAGATTGCATTTTTGAATTTATTCCAATTAAAACAGCTTCTTGTCCTATATAAGGATGACAAAACCCTCTTATTAGTCCTTCTCTGTAAAGTTGAACAGTTGCTTCTTCGAATTTTCTAGCAAGAAGCATTTGCTTATATATTTTGTGATACTTATTATCTTTATCCACAAATAATGTTGGCATAATAAACTAAATTTATCAATGAAATCACCAAAACACTCAGTATAATCATGTTATATATTCATTATTATTGTATAAGTAAAATTGCCTATAAGATTATATTTTTATAAACCAATACGTATTGCAGTAGTGATATTAACTATTTCTAAAATAAAAATTAGTTATAATTTTGAATAAAATGTAATTTAATATTTTTATATAATTGTATATTATTTTACTTTTGTTTAATCAAAAGAAATTAATCTGTGTTTTAGAAGGGGTTCTTTACTTATGAACATGAAAAAATTCGTTTCTTTTGCTATATTAGGTCTTTGCTGTTTTAATGCTGAGGCAGGTTTTAGAAGTAGTTTGAAAAAAGCTGCTGGAGGTGCTTACGGTGCTGCTAAAGGTGCTGCTAAAGGAGCAACAAAAGTAGCTAGTTCTGCTGCTAACGTAGCTTACCAAGGAGCTAGCTATGCTGGTCACGGGATTTACAACGCAGGAAGATCTGCTATAAACTCACAAGCTGGACAAAATGCTATATCACAAGCAAAACAAGCTGCTACTGAAGCAGGAAATGTAGCTTACAATAGTGCAAAACAGACTTGGGATGAAGGAAATTACAAAAATAGAGTCTTTGACCCAAATAAAGTTTCACAGGTAGTTACAGGAGTTGCTCAATACACAACAACAGGAGATTCTTCTGGGTTGAAAAACACAGCTAACAACTTCTATGGAAGAGCAAAAGATGCTGCTCACACAGGTTATGTAACTGGTGTAAGTAATGTAACTGGTGCAGTAGGATCACATGTTACAGGAAAAATAAATGGAATGTCTGGTTACTCAAATGAAGGAATGCATCAACCATCTGCTCCTCCAATGCCAAAAACTGGATCTGACGTTTACTAAACACGGAATCTGATTTTTAAAAATCACTAAATGCCTCTGAGTGATTTACTGATTAAACTTACATTAAGCAGTTTATTAGAGGCTTTTAGTTTAAAGCTATTATTAACTTTTAAAGTTATCTTAGAGTTTTGTTACTATTTAATTTTACTTAACCAACAGCTATTAACTACATAACTGTATTAGTTTTTATTGGCTTAGTATTAATTTAAATATTGTACTAATCAAACTTCTTACCAATTATTATTTATTATTTAATTGAAAATTACTAAATTACTAAATTACTAAAATTTACTTTTACTTCTTTTGAAGATATGAGTTTAAATTGAAGATATGAACTTAAATGACAGTAATATTACAAAAATAATTTGTGAAATATAGAAATACTTTATATTTTCATTATATAAATAGCTAAATTTAAGAGCATTCCATTCCAAAGCATTGAGATAACTTAGCTTTCTTATATTTTTTGTTTGATATGAAAATAGGAATTATTGTCCAAAATGAGATTAACAATGATGTTCCTCCATGACTTATAAAAGGTAATGTTATTCCTTTTGTAGGTATTATCCATAATGCAGAAGCCATATTTATCCAGGCTTGTATAAAAATCACAAAAACAGAGCTTAAGATCAAATAATATTCTGGGTATGGCTTTAGTATTTTTGATTTTCTTACATTTGATAAAACTATATATCCAAAACAGTACAAAATTAGGAAACACCCTACCATACCTAGTTCTTCAGCTATAACAGAAAATATAAAATCAGAATAAGCATCTGGAATGTATTTTTTAAACACGCCTTTTCCTAATCCTAACCCTAGCAGTCCACCGTTTTTTATTGCTTGTACAGACCTAAATCCTTGGTATCCACCCTCTAGGATGTTTTCATTTCCTAAGAAGAAGTTTTTTATTCTAATTCTGACATGTGGGAAATATATTATTACAAAAATACAGAATACTAATCCTAGCCAAAACAGTGGATATAGCTTTTCTTTTTTAAAGTCAGAATATAAAAGCTGAATTATCATTACAGATCCTAAAAGTAATGTTGATCCAAAATCAGGTTGAGTTATTAATAAAATAAAAGAAACAAAATAAGATAAAAAGAAATGTTTTAAATTGTTTTCATATATATAATTTGCACATATCGCTATGCATGAGCTCTTTAATAACTCGGACGGTTGTATAGAAAGTCCAGCAATGCTTATCCATCTTTTTGACCCCTTTGTTACTGTTCCTTTGAAAAAAGTAAATATAATTAAGAAAACAGATATAAAAAACAGTATTCTAGAAATTTCTATATATGAATCATACCCTTTTTTCGTAATGAAATTTATTAAGAAAAAACCTACAACCCATATGATTATATGTCTGAATATTGATATGTTCCATGGTATGTAAGCTGCCATGAAAAATGTACTTATTAGGAAAAACATTACAAAAGGGAAAAATGTCCTTAAATCTAACCTTCTAAACATAATTTCTAATTTCTTTATCACAAAACTATTTTACTTTATTGTTGAGAAAATTCCATAATACTATTCAAATATTGGATTGTTTTTGAATAAAATATTCCCTAAATACAAGAAACAAAATTGAAAATTAATTGTATGAAAATGTATCATATTATATGTGATTACAACTGAAGAATATGAAAGAACTAAAATTTTAAATGAAACAAAAAACGAATCAAAGCAAGAACTAATAAACAAACAAAACAACTTAACTGTATCAGAAGAGTTATCAATGTCAGAGAAATTATCTAGCATATCAAGAAAATTATGTATGCCAAGACGCTTATCTAGTAAATTATCCAAATTAAGAAATATGCTTACTTCCTTTTCTCATAAAAAGAAAAAGCAGTACGATTGGAACAATTTGGCTAGGGAATCTCAGAGAATTCCACAATCAAATTGGGATACATGGTTAATAATGGCTGGAAGAGGTTTTGGAAAAACAAGAACTGGAGCTGAATCCATAAAGTTATTGATAGAACAAGGCTACAAAAGAGTTTGCTTGTTAGGAAGAACTATAGATGAAGTTAAAAAAATAATGATAAATGGGAATAGTGGATTGCTAAACATATACCCTGAAGGAAATAAGCCTAAGTTTTTAGAATCTAAAAATATTATAAAGTGGAAAAATGGAGCTGTTGCAGAAATACATAGTTCAGAATCTTATGAAAGCTTAAGAGGACCGCAATTTGATTTAGCCTGGGTAGATGAATTAGCAAAGTTTAGCAATGTAGATCAGGTTTGGGATCAGCTCATGATGACAATGAGATTAGGGAATCCTAAAACAATAATTACAACTACACCTCGTAATTTAAGTTTGCTAGATAAATTAATGAAACAAGAAAATGTGTTTGTTACAAAAGGTAAAACTTTAGAAAACAAAGAAAACCTTTCAGAAACTTTTTTGAAGAATGTTTATGGTCAGTATTCTAGTACTAATTTTGGGTTGCAAGAATTAGATGGAGAAATAGTTAAAGAGTTTGAGTTCTGGAATCAAAGTATGTTTGTTTATGAAAGTCTAGATAACTTGGATATAAGAATGTCAGAAAAAATAGTTATTTCAATTGATCCAGCTATAACAAGTAAAGATAATAGTGATGAAACTGGAATTATAGTTGGAATGAAGCTTAATAATGGTAAGATTTATATTTTAGAAGATTGTAGTGGAAAGTGGGGAGTTAATCAGTGGCCTGCTCTTTGTGTAGATTTGTATAAAAAATACAAAGAAAAGTGTAGGAATGTGAGAATCATAGCTGAAAACAATCAAGGTGGAGATATGATAGAGCAATTGATCAGAAGTGAATTACGAGACGTTGATTTTCTCTCTAAGAGGAGCTATCAAAGTAAGAAAAACAGAGCAGCCCCTATTTCTTGTTTGTACCAAAAAAACAAAGTTATTCATGTGAATAAATTTGAAAAACTTGAACAGCAAATGATTGATTTTCCTTCAAAGAAATCTCCAGATAGGCTTGATGCACTGTGTATGTCCGTAAATGAATTACAGGTTAGTGACTCATCTTCTTATAGCAAAATCATGTTTATTTAAATTTATGTTTATTTTGAATTAATATTTATTTATTTAGTATAGAGAAAACATTACATCTTTCTATTAACATATGCTTTATGCTAGAATCCCTCATGGCGTTTTCTATAAACATGGTAATAGTATCTGGTAATGTGGGCAGTGATCCAGAAATAAAGCAAATGAACAGCGGAAAAGGTAAGTTTGTTACATTTCCAATTGCTGTAGAAGAATTTTGGACAAATAAAGAAACTGGTGAGAAAAATTCTAAAACTAGTTGGTTTAAAATAATATCTTTCAATCCTTACTTAGTTGAGCTTTCAGAGAGAAAAATCAACAAAGGTTCAAAGGTTTTTATTAAAGGTAAATTAAAGAAATCTACATGGACTGATGAGAACAACAAATCTATGAGCTCCATAAACATAGAGCCTTCAGATATTTCTGTACTTGGATCAAAAGCAAACGAAGGAACTTCAGAAGGTGGAAATGACTTTGAATCTTCTGGAAATGAATTCGAAGATCTACCAATATAATTAAATAAAATCTCGTTACTTAGTTATTTAAATTATTTGTATAATTTATATGAATGATTAAGTATTATAAGTGATTTTACTTTATATAATCTTGCTCATAGCTTTGTTTTATGTAATTTATGAATTGTTTCTTATGTTATTTAATGAGGCTAATTCAATCTAAAGCAAGATTAACTCGATCTAAAATTTCAAATCTTAAACAATACTAACACTAATTAAACTATTTGTAGTATTTGTGCCTAATACTCTTTTATATTTTACTATAAATATTTTCTACTCAAGCTTTTTTTACTGTTAAAGATTTTTTAATAGGAATTTTATGTAAAAAAAATAAAAACTATACTACAATGTAGGGATGCTTAAGAAAATATTAAAAAAATACACAACGTTTATTGCTTTGCTTGTTTTTATTCCAGTTATTTATATTTTCTGGTTTAAGGATTGCAAAATTTGTAGAAGAGGAATGAAAGTCTATGGAGAGAATAAAAAAGTAATCGATATTAGGAAAATGAAAGATCCTTCTATAATTGCTTTTCTTTCTATAGATTTTAAAAATTTACCTATTTCTAGAGAAAATTACCTTATGATATTTCAAATGAATAATGTACATGATTTGATGGATAAAAATAATATCAAACAAATTATAGTTATAGATGGTAGAAATATTAAACAAGAACAAGAAGAATCTATAATAAGTGGATTAAATAAAATAAAAAGAGGAAATAAAAGCGATCTTGAGTTTTATATAGATAGAAATGGTAGTGTGATTAATCTGTTGAAATTAAAATCCTTCCCTAGCCTAATAATGATAAAGAATGGTAAGCAGTTATTCAAAACTTCCGAGGTTTCTGATCTTAATATTTTTAATATGTTTAGTAATATTTCCAGTTACCTTGGAATAAGTATAGGAACTTCTTAAGTTCATTTTTTGCTTAGTCCTTTATAATATTTCCATTGCTTCTGGCTATTTCTGTGATTTAGATTAAAATGAACTAAGTTTGAGTAAAGTGAATTCTAATTTAAAAAAAATAGCACATGTAATATCTTTAAAAGGGTTTACCAGTAGAAGAAAAGCTGAGAAGTTAATTAATGAAGGTAAGGTTTTTGTAAATGATACAAAAGTAGAATCATGTGCAATAAGAATTTCTGAAGATGATTCTATAAAAATAAATGGAGTTCATTTAGAAAAAGCAGAGTTTGAATTTTATATTCTTTATAAGCCGATTATGTATATATGTAGTCATAATGGACAAAATAAATTTAAAACTATATTTGACTATGTTAAGAGAAAAAATTTACCCTATCTAACTTTTATAGGAAGATTGGATTATATGTCAGAAGGTTTAATCTTTTTAACAAATAATTCCACACTAGTTGATAAGTTTTCTAAATTATATAAAAGAGTATATGAGTTAAGAGTAAACAAGGTGCCGCAGTCTTTTATAGAAGATATAAAGAATCCTATAGTAGATTTTATGAATTTAAAGCCTATTAAGCTTCTTAAAAACGAAATTTTTATGCAAAAAGTAGGTAGAGTTGATAAAGATATTAATAAAAACAATACGGTTAATGAGCATAAAAGTAATAATTGCTTTATAAGAAAAGAAAATGTAATAACTTTAGAATTATCAGAAGGTAAAAACAGAGAAATAAGAAAACTATGTGAAAAACATGGAATGACTATTTTCATGCTTAAAAGAATATCTTACGGACCGTTTAGTTTGGCTGATTTAGGAAGAAATTCAATAAAGAAGATTAGTAAAGATTCTTTCTTAAAAAAAGTACCAAGCTGCGATATTTAATAATTAATAGCTTTATTAAAATGCTATTTTTCTTGAAATTGTTAAGAGTTTTTTATAGGTACAGTGAGATTGTTATTTATTACTTTGATAATTATTTAATGAATCAAATATATAAATGATTGTATGCATGATTGTATGCAAGGTATAAAAAACATAATATAAAAAATTTCAATTATAAAACTATTTTTATTTTGAGGTTTAAAAAACAAAAAATCCATTTGCTTGATATGTATTTTTTTTACAAAACTGTATTAAATATTAAATTTAAGGTTAATGTGCTTTATGAGCATTATGCTCAAAGCTATTTTTATTATAAATATAGAAATACTTATTCAGAAATTTCTTCATCTTTTATATCTTTTACAACTACTACATCAGATATAGCATCACTTTCTTGTAGCTTTGTTAAAATCACACCCTGAGTTTTCCTTCCAGAAACTCTTATATTTTCAACATTAAATCTAATGACCTGCCCTTGCTTTGTCATCATTATTATTTCAGTTTCATCAGAGACTTCATAAGCTCCAACTACTTTTCCAGTTTTTTCTGTGACATTTAATGCAGAAACTCCTTTTGCTCCTCTTCCAGAGATTTTGTAATTGGATTTCGAGCTTCTCTTTCCATATCCTTTTTCACTTATTGTTAAAATAAGGCTGTCTTTTGATTCTCCAATTAGATCCGCAGAAACTATTTTATTCTTTTCTGTATCACTTAGGTTCATTCCTCTAACACCTCTGGAAGATCTGCTCTGGAATACTCTTATATCAGAAACAGAAAATCTAGTAATTTTTCCTAAAGAAGAAACTAATAATATATCATCTATGTCTTGGCATACCAAAACTTTTAATAGATCTTCGCCTTCATCAAGCTTGATGGCAATTTTACCGTTTGATCTTATTTTTTCGAAATCTGAAAGGTTATTTTTTCTGACATATCCTTTAGATGTGATAAACATTAATCTTAAGCTATCTTCTCTTGTAAGAGGAAATACCACTGATCCTGTTATCTTTTCATTCTCAGAAAGTGGGAAAATATTTACAATTGATTTTCCTCTACCTTGTCCTGAAGATATCAAAGGAAGTCTGTATGTTTTTATAGGATAAGCGTATCCTGTGTTGCTGAAGAATACTATTTCTTGGTGAGTATTTGCAGTGAATATGTTTTCTATTGGATCAGAAATATCCATTCCTTGCTTCCCTTTTCCTCCTCGTTTTTGCAGTCTGTATGAAGAAAGTGGGATTCTTTTTACATATCCTTTTTTACTTATACTAACTACCATATCCTCAGATTCTATGTAATCTTCATCTGAATCTTCTCCTAATGAACTTTCTATAGCGCTTCTTCTTTTATTTCCGAATTTTTCTTTTATCTCTATAAGTTCATTTTTTATGATTTCAAATCTTTTTTCAGAATTGTTCAATATTTCTATATATTGCTTTATATTATCTCCTAAGATTTTTATTTGCTCTTCTAATTTATCTCTTTCAAGTCCTGTAAGTTTTTGCAGCTTCAAGTTTAGAATTGCTTTTGCCTGTTCTTCAGAGAATGTATAAGTTTCGTATACGTTTGTATCACCTAAGATTTTTAAGTAAATTTCTATATCATTCCACTTCCATTTTATGCTTTGTAATTTCTCTTGCGCTTCAGATGTGTTAGAAGATGATTTAATGCATGCAATAACTTCATCTAGCTTTCTGAGAGCTAAAGCCAGTCCCCACAAAATATGAGATTTAGATCTTGCGTTTCTTAGGAAGAAATTTGTTCTTCTTATAAGTACTTTTTCTCTGGAATTTAAGAATATATCTAATACTTCTTTAAGTCCTAATCTTTGAGGTCTGTTTTTGTTCAATGCAAGCATATTTACATGCATAGAAGATTGCATTTGAGTGAATTTGTATACTCTGTTCATTACCAAGTCAGAGTTTGAATCTTTTTTAAGCTCTAAAACAACTCTCATTCCATCTCTGTTTGATTCATCTCTAAATGTATGGATGCTAGACAGTGTTTCTGTTTGCATTAGCTCAGAAATTTTATCCATCAATATTTCTTTATTTATTTGATAAGGTATAGATTTTATAACCAATGCATCTCTTCCATTTACATTTTCTTGTGTTATTAACCCTCTTACTACAAAGCTACCTTTACCTTTTTCATATACATCTTTTAATCCTTTGCTTCTAAAGATTATTCCACCTAAAGGGAAATCAGGAGCTGGCAAGTATTCCATTAAAGATAGAGAATCTAAATCTCTGTTTTCTATCAAAGCACATGTAGCATCAATAACCTCTGACAAGTTATGCGGAGGTATAAATGTAGCCATTCCTACAGCAATTCCATTTGCACCATTTACCAAAAGGTTTGGGAAACGAGCAGGAAGTACGTTGGGCATTTTTAGAGTTCCATCATAGTTCAAAGACATGTCTACTGTGTCTTTTTCGTAATCCTCTAAAAGATAGTTTGAAACTTTAGAAAGTCTAGCCTCTGTATAACGCATTGAAGCAGGCTTATCTCCATCTATAGAACCAAAGTTACCTTGTCCATCTATAAGTGGAGCGTACATAGAGAAATTTTGCCCCATTCTAGTCATAGCATCATATATAGCAGCTTCACCATGAGGGTGATACTTACCAAGAACATCACCAACTATTCTGGCAGATTTTCTGTGTGGATTTTCGTATACACAGTTCTCTTCTATCATTGAGTATAAAATTCTTCTTTGTACAGGTTTTAATCCATCATAAGCATCTGGAACAGCTCTGCTTATAATAACACTCATTGAGTAATCTAAATAAGAAGCTTGTAGCTCTTTTTCAAAAAACTTAAATGGTTTTGAAATTTTTTGTTCTTCACTAGGTGTATCTGAAAGATCTTTTATATTCATCTGTATTTATATTAAATTTTATTATCTTTTATGTCTATCGTTAAGCTTGCTAATTAAGCTGTATTTAGCTAATTAGTCAGGTTTTTGCATATATGGACTGGTTAAAAGTAAATTTGGCATGATTTGCACAGTTACACTTTGTTTTGTTTATTGTAATTTTAGGGTTGTGATAGGAATAATAAGACAGTGTTTAAAGTATGTTAAATAAATCATACTCATATTCAAATAAGTCATGTTACTGTTTTTATTTTAGTGTGTAAGTTTAATTATCTTACTTTTATATCTGCAATTCCAGAATCTTTTACTTTGTTAATCTGAATATTCGCTATTTGTCTTGCAATTTTGCCCATTACACCCCTACTTGCTCCATCTTTACTAGACCCATGAGGTAATGCAAATCTAACAGCCATATTGTTTATGTGAAAACTTACATGAGATCCTTTTATATTAATTTTATTTACTTCGTCATATAAATTTGTGTGTTTTAACCACTTTGATATAAGCTTTATCATATTTTGTTTTTTTAACGATTTTTTATTTTCTGCATGGCTATATAAAGCTTCTGTCATAAAATCTATTTTTTCATCTTCAGTGCTTTCTATTACAAGTTCTTCTTCAGGTTCAGTATTGTTTTCGTATTCATCTTTGCTCAATGGTGCGATTTCTATTTTATCTTGATCTTCTCCATGTGTTTCTGATTCTTTCTCATCTATTTCTACTTCTTTGCTTGTTAATTCTTCTATTTCATGTTCCGATTCTTCTACGAATTCTTCTTCACACTGTTCTTCCAACTTTTCTGTAACTTTTATTTTACTAGATTTATTCTTTCTACTCTTATGTTTTTTACCTTTCTTCCCTTTTGCCTTCTTAGAGATTGATTTTGCTTTTTTTAGTTCTTCTTCATTTTGTTTTTCATATTTTGCTAAATATTCAGAGAAATCTAAAAACAATGACATAGCAGTATCAATATCACTTTCTGTAACAGTTATGAGCTCCATTATATCAAAAAACATTTTTTGAGTTATTTGGTTAAACATATACATTTTATCTTTTTTACAAAATAATTCATTTTTATATTTTTTAATAAAATTTTTAACTAGACATGGTTTTTCTTTTTCTATGGTGCTTTCATGTTGGAAAAACATGGAATTCTCAAAATTTCTTTCTATTCCATATGAAAGAATAAAATTAAGGTAACCATGATCTTTTGAAATTCTAAATAATGGTTTTTCAAAAATTTTACCTTCATGAATTAATACTATAAGTGAGTGTCTTCCAATAAAAATACTTTTATAATTCAGCTTTAGGATTGTATCAAAAACAAATGGAATACTTCTGCCAAGGCAATCTTTTATAAATATTATTTTAAGTGGAGCATTATTTTTAGAATTATATAACCCTTTATAATTTATTGTATATTCTGCTCCACTTTTTATTTCTAACTTTACACTAACCCTATTGAAAAACTCAATTAAATTTGAGAATCCAGTACAAAATTTTTCATACTTATATTTTTCTATTTTTTCGTTCAAGTCTTTAGGGTTGCTATGTTCAATCTGTTGTTCATATAATTCCGAATCAATTCTCATAAATTCATAGAACCTTGCTAAGTAGTGTATAATAAGATGTTTATTTTTTAATAACTCTTTGAGCCTTTAGGGTTTTCTATTAATTCTGTAAATTTAAGTCCCTTGGCTGCTTCTATGGCTTTTATATATTTCTCAGGAAATTCCGTAAGCTTAACCGAATTTTGAGTGTCCATCAATTCTGGGTTTTCCCTTAATCGTTGTTGTAGACCTGATTCTCCTATTGAAGCTGCGTTTGTGCTTAATATGTGAAAAAATAAGCTTAGTAAGATTAATTTCTTATTCATTTTTAGAATATACACGTAATGTTTGTAGTATTGTAGATTAATAATTGTTTTTTATTTTAATTTGCAGAAAATAATTTAAAAAGATTGTTTGTTTAAATGAAATGGTTGAAATAAATTGGCTTTTCATGCATTTGGTGTACTTTGGGTATAACTTAAGTTTCATTTTAAAGTTATTTTTAACTGTCTTTTGGTGGGTTAATATAGTTAATGTTTATTAAAACCTACAAGTATCATATCACTAACATATGATATTAGGCTTGGTTTATAGATAGATTTCGATTTTTATTGTAGAATTTAGTCATGAACTGGTTTACGGATTGGGTAAAACCAAAATTAAAAAACAAAGCATTGAAAGAAAGTGACTCAAACTTATGGATAAAATGCACAGGGTGTGAAAAGATGATCTTTCGTGAAAAATATGAAAAATTTCTGTCTGTTTGTCCTGAATGTGGATTTCATGGAAGATTAAGTGCTTTAGGTAGAATAAAACATACATTAGATGAGGGCTTTGAGTTGATAGAGTTCAAAGCATCAAAGAAAGATCCTATATCTTTTTACGATGTATCATCCTATATAGAAAAAATAAAAAAAGCACAATCTAGAACTGGGTTGGAAGATGCTTGTTTAGTTGCTAGAGGTAAAATTTTAGGAAGAGAATGCATTGTTTTAGCTATGGATTTCGCTTTTATAGGTGGATCGATGGGTACTTTTGTTGGGAACTCTATATTTGGAGCATGTGAAATGGCAGAAGAAAATAATCTTCCATTTATAACATTTTCTTCTTCAGGTGGGGCTAGAATGCAAGAAGGATTATTTGCTTTAATGCAGATGCCAAGAAGTGTTTTGGCCATAAAAAGTTTAAAGAATGCAAAATTACCATATATTTCTGTAATGTGCGATCCTACTACTGGTGGTGTGGAAGCTTCTTTTTCAATGCTTGGTAGCATAAACATATCAGAACCAAAAGCTACAATAGGATTTGCTGGGATAAGAGTTATTAAAGAAACTATAAACCAAGAACTTCCTAAAGGATTTCAGAAATCTGAATTTCAATTTAAGCACGGTTATTTAGATCAAATAATTGAAAGATCTAAAATGAAAGATGAGCTTTCGAAAGTACTAAGAATATTAAATTGATAAAAAACTAATTAACTTATAATTAGTGCTTTTCTATTAATTTCTATTCATAAAAATAAAGTTGTTTGCTTTGATAATATTGTTTAATTTTTTATTACAACATAATAAATGCTTAAAATAATAGATTAAAAGAGCAAGTTGTTAGTGTTTAGGTTTTTTCTTCTTAATCAGCTGGTTATTAAATAATCTGATAAATTCTATTTTATTGTTTTGATATTTTTAATTATTTCATGCCTGCTTGAATTGTGTGAAAAGCTGTAAGATATGATTTTTTAGATTAATTATTACTACTTTTCTCTGATTCTTGCTTTATTCTAGATATTTGTTTGGCAATTTTACCCATTACATTTTTGCTTGCTCCGTCTGAACTGGATCCATGTGGTAATGCAAACTTAACATACATATTATTTATATGAAAACTTACATGAGATCCTTTTATATTAACTTTATTTACTTTGTCATATAGATTTGTGTGTTTTAACCAGTCTGAAATTATGCTTAGCATGTGATCTTTTTTGAAAATAGATTTTCCTTCTACTTTACTAAGCAATGCATTACTTATTAGATTGATTTTCTCTTCTTTGCTCAAATGAATTGCTCTTCTATTATCAGAAGCAACTTCATCTCCTTCATTTGTTTCTATTGCCAACTCTTCTTCGGTAGCACTTTCTGAATCAGACTTAATCTCTCTTGTAAATTGATCTTCATCTCTTGTGGCTTCTGTATCACTAACTGCCCTTACATCCTGATTGTCTATGATTGCATTTTCAGATTCTTCAATTGTTTCAACATTATCTATATCTACTTCTTCAACTATTTTTTCTTCTTGTTCAGATTCTAATGTTTTTTTAATTTCATGTTTACTTGACAAGATTTTTTTCTTATTTTTTTTCTTTGAACATGTGTTTTTTTTACTTTTCTTCTGAATTTTATGTTCTGTTAGAATTGATTCATGTTCATGATAATTATCTATAGTTTGTAGATAATTAATTAACCCCAAAATTATTTTTTGAGCAGAATCTTCTTGAAAAGTTGCAAGTTTCATTGTATCAAATACCATTTCTTTTGTAATTTTTGTGAACAGTGTATCTTTGTCAGGAAATCCATATCTTTTTATTTCACCAGAGAAAATTATTTTGTCTTTATATTTTTCTACTAATTTTTTCATTAAATCTGAGAATTCTTTTTTCTCTGAATCATTATATAAAAGCTGAGAAACAAAAGTAGCGCTATCTAATCCTTCGCTTTCTCCATATACGAAATGTATACCAGTGTATTTTCTTAGTTCACATATATGTATTGCTGGTTCTTGAATTACATTGCCATTGTAGATCCAAAGTTCAGGTGTTCCAATAAAGCTCCCTAAGAAAATTTCTTTTACACCTAACTTGCAATTTGCATCATAAATAAATGGAACTTTTTTTCCTATATGATCTGTTATAAATCTTATTTTTAGCTTCATTGTGTTTACATCACATTTATCATTTATACTAAAAGCTCTAATATGCTTAGATACACATGTAAATTCATTTTCTAACTTTACTTTTTCATTGACTCTATAAAAAAATTCCACCAGATATGCTATTTCATTCTTGAATTTCTTATTTAGTAATTCACGTGAAGGTTTATCGCTTATGCCTTCATATCTCAAATCTTCAAGTGAATGGTTTTCAAGAATTACTTGAGATTCATATAAAGCAGTCATTATTAGAATTTTATTTTCAAGAATTTCTCTAGAGTTTTTTGGATTTTCTTTGATTTTTAATACTGTATCTGTTGTGACTTCTAATTCCAATTTTTTTGCATCAGTTTCTTTTATATCAGAAAGCATGTTTTTAATCCAAGTTGATATTTTGGTTTGTAGATCTTCAAATGTTAGTTCTTTTACTTCTTCCACTGTTTTGGAAAGATATGCATTTATACTTTTTTTAGTTGAGAGAAATGTATGGCCAAGAACTGATGTTTGAACATTTTTATGTAGATTAGATAGTTCTAATTCATAACTAGAAGTTATATGGTTAGTTAATAATGCAAACAGAATAAGTTTATTTTTCATAATTCTATTTTATAATTCTTTAGAATATTTTCCAGCTCTTTATGTATTTTACCTTCTAATTGCTAGTATGATTTAAAACTCAAGGATAGGAAATTTGTAGCATATTTTTTCTATTTCAGATTTGAAATTATTCTTTCCTTTTGAGTTTATAATTTCTTTAATATATCTTGATATTTCTATAATTGTAGATTTATCTACTTTTCTGGAAGAGCAAGATGGAGTTCCTATTCTTATTCCAGATGTTTCTGCAGGAGATTTTTTATCATTAGGCACTGTGTTTTTATTAACTATAATTCCAGATTCTTCTAACCATTTTTGAGCCTCTTTTCCAGAGCAATCATTTAATTTGACTACAAACATATGTGTATCTGTTCCTCCAGAAATTATTTCAAAATCTGTTGATAATTCATCAGCCATAAGTTGTGCATTTTTAATTACATCTTTTATATAGTTTTTAAAATTTTCTTGATTTGCGCTTTCAAAACAAATTGCTTTTGCTGCTATAGAGTGCATCATAGGCCCTCCTTGTACTGCAGGGAAAGTTCCTTTATTAATCTTATTAAATATATCTGAGTTGTTTGTAAGAATTAGACCTCCTCTTGGTCCTCTTAATGTTTTATGTGTTGTAGATGTTACTACATCTGCTTCATGTATTGGATTAGGGTATTCTTTTGCTGCAATTAATCCAGATACATGAGCTATATCACAAAGCAAAATAGCGCCTACTTCATCACATATAGATCTAAATTTCTTCCAATCTAAAATTCTGCTGTATGATGATATTCCGGCTATAATCATTTTTGGTTTATGTTTTATTGCAAGATCTCTTACTTCATTCATATCTATGATCCCATCGTTATTCACGCCATATGAAATTGAATTATAGAATTGTCCAGAGAAGTTTACTTTAAATCCATGAGTTAAATGCCCTCCAGATTGTAAGGACATCCCTAAAATAGTATCTCCAGGGTTTAAAAGTCCAAAGAAAACTCCCATATTTGCCTGAGATCCAGAATGTGGTTGTACATTTGCATGCTTGGCTCCAAATAATGCACAAGCATTTTCAATCGCTCTTTCTTCTATTTTATCGACTACAGTGCATCCGCCATAGTATCTTTTTCCTGAATAACCTTCAGCATATTTATTTGTTAAGCAAGATCCTTGGGCAATCATAACGTCTTTGGATGTTATGTTTTCTGAAGCTATTAAAGATAAAGTTTCTTTTTGTCTTTTTTCTTCTTCTTTGATTAACTGAAATATACTTTCTTTATTTGTATATTCTTTATTCTCTGCGTTCATATATATCTTATAACATTTTTAAAATTGTATTGTATTATGATTTTAATACTTACTTTGTTATTGATATTTTTTAATTCGTAAAAGAAAAATTTAAGTGAACAAGATTTGTGAGATTATGAACAAGGTTTATGAAAAGCACTAGATATTTCCATTATTTACTCAAGAGATTTTATGATTTTTTCCATTGATTCAAATGTCATGAGGTTTGAATCGTTAATAGAATGTATGGTTACTTTAGATCTGTGGTCTGTAATTCTGTTTTGTGGAAAATTATATGTTCTAATTTTTTCAGATCTATCGGCTGAACCTATTTGCTCCTTTTTTATACTAGCTAAATTTTCTTGTTCTTTTCTTTCCACCATATCTACTAACCTGGTTTTCAAAACTTTCATTCCTTTTTCTTTATTTTTATGTTGAGATTTTTCATCTTGTATGCAAACTGTAATTGTATCTAAATCAGGATCTGAATAGGTTAATCTAACTGCGCTATCAGTTGTATTTACAGATTGCCCGCCAGGTCCGCTAGATCTGTATACATCTACTCTAAGATAATTCTCATCTATTTTTATATCTACATTTTCTTTTTCTTGCATAACAGATACAGCTGATGTAGATGTATGTATTCTTCCAGATGACTCTGTTTTAGGAACTCTTTGCACTCTATGTACACCAGATTCATTTTTTAGTAAATTAAATGCATTTTCTCCACTTATATTTATAATAACTTCCTTCAATCCACCTATATCAGTTATATTTTGGTTTATTATTTCGAATTTAAATTTTCTGTTTGTACAATAATTTGCATACATTGATAATAATAAAGAAGAAAATAAAGCAGCTTCATCTCCTCCTACACCAGGTTTTATTTCCATTATAATTGATTGATCAGATTCTTGGGTTTTGTTTTTTAAATCAGAAAAATCAGTTTTTAATTTTTCTAAATCATTTAAAAGGTCTGATTGCTCTTTTCTTAATTCATTTGCAAATTCATCTTCTTGTTCAAATTTCGACAACTCTTCAATTTGCAAAATGGTATCAAAAGCTAATTCTGCTTTTTTGGATATTTCTAATTCTTTAAAAATCATACCCATTCTCTTATAAACATCTGCTTTTTCTGCTCCACTTAAGAACATATCTTCAGATTTTTTTTCAAGAAATGCATATTCTTCAATGATTTCTTTCCACCAATTATTTTGTTTTGCTTCATCGATTTTAGACAGGATTTTCAATGTATTTTTACTAATATTCCCTGATTTTATATTCATATTAACTCCATTATAATGAATAGTAATTTTATTTAAACAAGAACTGTTTCTATATCATCATAAGAAATGTTTTTTTGCTCTTTTGTAGAGCAGTTTTTTATAGTAATTTTCATTTCATTTCTTTCTTCTTTTCCACAAAAAACAATCATGCTAGGATTTATTTTAGAGAGCTTTTTCATAGATTTCTTCCACTCATCGTGGAACAGAATTAATTTTATGTCACTGTTCTTGTTTATATTTTTTCTAATTTTTTCAGCAACTTTCATTACATAAATATTATTTAAAATATGCTCTTTTTCTGCTTCACTTTCTTCTGGATTGTTCTGTTTTGATTTTTCTAGATTTTCTCCTTCTATACTTATTTCTTTTTCTGCTTTGCTTGTTTTGTTTATAGGAATCACAGCTATGATGTTCTCTTCTGATAATTTGTCAGTATTTATTAGCAATGCCATTCTTTCTAGTCCAAAAGACCATCCAACTCCATTTATGTCAGGACCTCCTAGGCTTTTCACTAAGCCTTGATAGCACCCACCACCTAAAATAGATTTTCCTAGAGATTCGCTTTCATCCTCAAATTCAAATACTGTGTGCTTATAATAATCCAATCCTCTTACTAAATAAGGATCAACTTCAAATGGAACTTTCATTTCTTTAAGCGCTATGCAAACCTTACTAAACCTATCTAAAGATTCCTTGTCCAGAAAATCACTTATTTTTGGAATATTTAATAGCACTTTTTCTTTTGAGCTCATTTTGTCTAGAATTCTTATTGGGTTTTTAATGTCAAAGCTTTTAATTTTATTTATAATCTCAGTTAATTTTTCTGATTTCCTTGGCCCTTCTTCAAAATCTTTTGTATTCTTGCTTGCGCTATTCTCTTTTAAATTTACGAAATCTGTACAATCTTCATGCTTTAGCTTGTAAAATAAACTCTCAATTTCTTTTATATACGTATTTAATGTTTCTTTAGATCCTAGAGTGTTGATTTTTATACTAATATTAATATCTAAATCTTTAACAATTTTGTACGCACATAGAATAACATCTGCATCTACATATGGACTATCTTCTAAAACTTCGCAACCAAGCTGTGTAAATTCTCTTAACCTACCCTTTTGAGGTCTATTGTGTCTGAAAACTGGCCCATAATAGGATACTTTCTTGTTTTGAATTGAGTTGCTTTCTAGCAATGCTCTGATTACAGATGTTGTAAACTCAGGTCTAAGAACAGTATCCATAGAATTACTTTCTTTAGAAATCACGTAGAACATTTCTTTGTTCATTATATCTGAATCTTCGCCTACGCTCCTTGAAAAAAGAGATGCATTTTCTAATATAGATGGATTTATTTGATCAAATCCATGAGTTTTAGTATGAGCTTCGAAAACATTTATTATTTCTCTGTACTTTTTGTAATTTTGTACCCAATCTTTCGTTCCTCTTACTCCCATAAAACCCCTATCAAGGGAATTGTAGCATTAAATGTGATATTAAATGTAGATTCAAAAAATATAAAATAACACTTAAAATATAAAATAATACTTAGTGTGATCAATTTACAAATATTCAATAAATTTATACTTAATAATTATTTTGTGAAAAATAAATCTTTGATTAACTATTGAATATCTATGACTAACTCTTTGACTAATTACTCTTCTCTCTCCATTAGTTGTCTGCACATCCATATAAAAACTTCATCATTAGGAGTTGTCTCTCTGGCCCAGGTTTCTAGATGTAATGCATCTGCATATAGAGCGCTTTTACCTCTCATTCTATAGTGATATTGTAAAAATCTAATCCAAGACCAAGGACTATCTACATTTTGCCACAACCTCATTCTTGACTCTAAATCTTTTGAGTTCAGACTAGAGAACGTTTTTTTCTCTTCTGTGTTAAGAGTTTTTAGCAAGCTTTTGTCTATAAGGTTAATTTTATTTGCGTAATGTAGATCATATAAGTTTTCTACCCAAAGAACATCTTTTACATCATCAAACTTATATCCAAATAGAGAAGAGTAGAAATTAATGAATTTAGTTTTATTCATGATTTTACAATCAACAACTGCTATGTCAGAATAATTTTTTTCACTTTTCTTTATTTCTATTTTTTTATCTACACAAACTATACATTCCCTTTTCCAATTTCCTACATTTAGCTTAAGAATTTTTTTTGCATTTGCTAAAGTAGTTTTGATTTTTACAGGTGGGTTTTGTATTAAACCTAAGCTTAGCATTATGTTTTCTGAAAACTGGTCAAATTCTACATTCTGACCAATAAATTCATCAAAAAAACTTGCAGATAAGGAATCTTCCTCTGAGTAAATAAATATCAATTTATTTTTATTTATCAATCCAAATATATCTGAATATATGTCATAAATCATTTTTCTAATTTCCTATTTAAATTTAATTTTTTATTCATAATTTTACTTTCTTTTATGACTTCCTTCTCATATAACATTTCTTTTATGCTTAGTATAATCTTTTGTACACTTAATTCAATTTAATCCTTTTCCCATTCTGTTCCATTTTTTGTGTCTTTAATAGAAATTCCATTTTCTTTTAATTTATCCCTTATTTCATCAGCTTTTGCGTACATTTTTTCTTTTTTAAACATTTTTCTTTTTTCTATAAGAATTTCTATTTCTTCAGTTAGTATTTGATCGTTTGCCTCGAATATTATTCCTATTAAACTGCAGTTAGCTGCTATTCTACATAACTTCTCACTAACATAGTTACTTTCTGTTCTTCTTGCGCTGTCTATTTCTTTCTGATCATTTAAACCTGATTTGTTGATTTCGTTTTGTAAGCTTTTTAAGTCTTTTGATATTTTTTTTATAGCAGTTGTAGTATTCAAATCATCTGAAATTATTTCTATAAACTCTTCAGTAGGGTTTCCTGGCTGTATTCCTATTAGTTTTTTGCTCCATTTTTTATAAATATTTGATGCTTCATCCAATCCTGACTCAGTCCAATTCATAGGATGTCTATAATGAGCCATAAGTAAGAATAGCCTTACTACCATTGGGTTGTGATTTTCTAGAACATCTTTTAGCAAAAGTGTGTTTCCTATACTTTTAGACATTTTTTCATTATTCATATTTACAAAATTATTATGTATCCAATAATTTGCACATTTTTTCTGACACATTCCCCATGTTTGAGCTATTTCATTTGTATGATGAGGGAAAATTAGATCCTGACCTCCACAGTGTATATCAAATGGAAATCCTAATATTGACTTGCTCATGGTTGTACACTCTATGTGCCAGCCTGGACGACCTCTTCCCCAAGGACTTTCCCAGTAAACATCTTCACTTGGCTTCCATAACACAAAATCTTGATCGGATTTTTTTAAATCATTTTTCTCGATTCTTGCCCCAGACAAAAGATCAGATTTTCCAGAAAATTTTAAGTATTCTTCATATTTTGAAATTTCAAAAAACACATGCTGTGATTTCAGATCAATAGATGAACTTTTACATAAATCTTGAGATTTTATAAAAGCATTTTGATCGTTTGATTCATCTTTATTCTCATTTTTGTTTTTAGAACTGTGCTCTGTTTTATACTCTAAAGAATTACCTTGTGTATTCTCACTTCCATTAGAATTTAACTCAAGATTATCATCAGAAACGTAAGCAAATCCATTTTTTATCAATATTTCTATATCTTCTATTATTTTATCAATAAAATTAGTTGCAAATGGCTCATGAGTAGGATCTAAAACATTCAAATCTGCGCAGTCTTTTTTGAAATTCTTAAATACATTTTTTGTTAGATCTTTAAATTCTATATTTAGCTTTTTTGCTTCAATAATAATTTTATCATCTATATCTGTGACATTTCTTACATATGACACTTTAGGATAATAAAACTTCATTAATCTGAATAAGCAGTCAAAAACAACAAATGATCTAGCATTTCCTACATGTGGAGATCTATATACAGTAGGTCCACATGCATAAATTTTTACATTCTTTTTAGATATAGGGTTGAAAATTTCTTTTGACTTAGAAGCGGTGTTAAAAAGCTTTATTTCAGGTTTTTTTTCATTTCTTGCTGTGCTCTTTTTTGCATTTTGTTCTATATGTATGTTTTTCTCGTTCAAATTTTTCAAAATATCTCCCAGATTGTTGCTTAGTTTATTTTTTTGTATTGTTCTTGATTCTGTAATTATTTTTTAAATATATAATTTGATCATTATTATTAAAGTTTTAAAATTAAAGCTTCATAAATTTGCTTCATAAATCTATTAAAAAAATAGTTTCATATGCCAGCATCTAAATAACATACTTTAAACAATTGCATACTCTAAAACTTCTTCTACTTTGTCACAAAGCATTATGTTAAGTGTTTTTCTAACATTTTCAGGAATCTCTTCTACGCTACATTTATTTTCTTCAGGAAGAATTATATTTCTTATTCCACTTCTATGAGCAGCCAATACTTTTTCTCTAACTCCTCCAATTTTAAGCAACCTTCCTCTTAAGCTGATTTCTCCTGTCATGGCAAGATTGCTTTTGATTTTCTTAGAAGTTAAAGCAGACAAAATAGAGCAGCATGTAGTTATACCAGCAGAAGGTCCATCTTTAGAAATTGCTCCTTCTGGAAAATGAACATGTATATCAGAATTCTTCAAAAGATCTTGATCTATTTTAAATTCTTCTGCTTTGGATTTTAAGAGGCTTAATGCAATTTGTATGGATTCTTTCATAACATCACCCAACTTACCTGTAGTGACTATTTTTCCAGAACCTTTGTAAATTGTAGCCTCTACATACATTATATCTCCACCCATAGGAGTCCAACCCATTCCAGTTGTTACTCCAGTTCTGTCAACTAATTCAGCTGCATCAGATGAGTATTTCTCTATTCCGCAGAAATCTTTTACATTTTCTTTGTGAATTTCTATAGAATTTATGCTTTCACTTTCTATTTTCTTCAAAACTTTTCTAGAAATTTTTGCTATCTCTCTATCTAAGTTTCTTACTCCAGCTTCTCTTGTGTGTTTCCTAATTACTTCTTCTATTGATCCTTCAGAAAAAGTAATTTCATCGTTTTTTAGGTGATGAAGTTCTTTTTGCTTAGGTATTAAATGTTTCTCAGCTATTTTCACTTTTTCTTGTTCTGTATATCCACTTAGGTTTATTACATCAAGTCTATCTAAAAGAGCTGGAGGTAAGTTAAGCTCATTTGCAGTTGCTATAAACATGCAATCAGAAAGATCGTACTCTAGTTCTAAATAATGATCTTGGAAATGAGAGTTCTGCTCTGGATCTAGAACTTCTAGCAATGCAGAGGCAGGATCTCCTCTATAACTGTAATTTATGCTTCCTATTTCATCTAATAATACTAATGGATTTGAAAAATTTGCTTTCTTTAATCCTTGAATGATTTTTCCAGGCATTGCTCCTACATAAGTTCTTCTGTGTCCCCTAATTTCAGCTTCGTCTTGGACTCCTCCTAAAGGTATTCTTACAAATGATCTGCCCATTGCTTCAGCTATGTTTTTTGCTAAAGAAGTTTTTCCTACACCTGGAGGTCCTAAGAAACAAAGTACAGAATTTTTCACACTTTTAGATCTTTTTTGCAAAGCAAGTAATTCAAATATTATTTCTTTTATTTTTTCTAAACCATAATGATTATTATCTAGAATTTTCTTTGCTTTTCTAAAGCTTTCATTTAATTTCTGCTTTTTATTCCAAGGTAGTTCTAAAACAACTTCTAAATAATTTCTTACTATAGAAGCTTCTGAAGAAAGTGGGCTCATTGTGCTAAGCTTTTTTATTTCTTGATTTAATTTTTCCTTAGCTTCTTTAGAAAGCTTAAGAGTTTTTATTTTTTTCTTATAATTAGATATTTCGTTTTCTTCACCAGAGTTCAATTCTTTTTGTATAGCTTTTATTTGCTCTTGAAGAATATAGTCTCTTTGTGTTTTTGCAACTTGTTTCTTTATCCTTTTTCTTATTTTATCTTCTAATTCTACAGCTTCTATTTCTGATTCTATTAGTTGATTAATGAGATTTACTCTTTTTTCTAAATTAAGCTCTTCTAAGATTTCTTGTTTTTGATGAAGTTTCAAGAATGTATTTTCAGTTATAATATCTGATATTCTTCCTGCATCGCTCATAGAAGATATGGAAACAAGAAGATCTGAAGGATATTGCCCAACTATTTTTAAATATTGCCCAAAAGATTTTATCAAACTTCTTATTGAAATAGATTCACTTTTAAATTCATTTTTTTCTTCTTGTAAAATTTCGAAAGTTGCTTCTAAAAATGGATCAGTTTTTAGTTCCTTTTTTATTTTTACTCTTTTCTTTCCTTCTACAAAAATTTTAAGAGTTCCATCACTAAGCTCAAAAACGTAAGCTATCTCTCCTAATGTTCCTATTTTATATAAGTCATCGAATGTTGGGGATTCTACTAAAGGATCTTTTTGTGTTAAAAAAACAACCTCTTTCCCTTTTTTGTACTCAATAGCTTTTGCAGATATTTTTCTTCCTATAAATATTGGCAAGACACTTCCAGGTATCATGACAGAATTTTTCAATGGTATAACTGCTATAGATCTTTCTGACTTATCTAAATGAATTTCAGAATTTTTTTCTTCTAAGGTCATCCTTATTACTTTGACAATTACTTTCAAATGATGCAATAAGTAAAACAAAAAAAACAAAACAAAATCAATTAAAATTAAGTAAAAACCAATTAAATTTAGTTTAAATTAACCATTTATCCATTTTTTTAAGGTCTGCACTGTTTTTTTACAAGCTTCTGAATTTATTTCATGATTCATTCCTTCTATAACATGAAAATCGTGATCTATATTCCAAGATTTTAACGTAAAGATAGTTTGTGCAGACCAAAGAAGTGGGATTACAGAATCTTCTGTTCCATGTATCATGCAAAATTTAGATTCTAGAGATGGCTTTTTTTCTAACAAAGCCCCTCCAGATAAAGAAATAGCGCCAACTATATTTTGACAATTATCAAAAGATTCTTTTCCTAGGAATGCTGAGTAAGCAGAAACTATCCCTCCTTGAGAAAATCCTGTAAAAATAATTTTTCTATCCAGAATTCCATGATGATTTATTCTTTCTTTAATATAATCAAAGCTATTTCTCATTCCAGATATCCAGTTGTTTATATTTTTGCCCATTTTGAACCAGCTGTAGCCGCCTTGCTCTAATTGCAAAGGTGCATTTATTCCTAACACACAGGAATTAGGAATTTCAGATTTTATTCTTGTTCCTAGTGATTCTAGATCAGGGGATGATGATCCATATCCGTGCAAACAGATGACCACATCTCCATTTCCATCTATTATCCAATCTTTTTCTACATAACTAATCATGTAGTAAAAATATTTCAAAAAAAGATCAAAATCTATAGAAGAATAAATAAATATTTTAATACAATATGATTTTTGTGATTTATATAATTATTGTAATGTGACTTATATTATATCTAGTCTTCTTTTTATTTTAGAAATTCCTATTTTCCAAAAAATGACAGTCATAATAACAAGAACTGTTAAACATTTCCAAATAGGTATGAATTCTCCTGAGCTGAGGATTATTCCACGCATTGCTTCATTTGCGTACATATATGGACTAACAAGAGACATGCAAGCAACAACATTAGATATTGATTTTGCTGCTGCAAACGAGAACTGATACCCTCCCATAAACCATATAGGAAATAAAACTCTCATTAAGGTATTTCCAATTTTTTGCATGCTAGGGGTATAAGCTGTAAGAAATATAGAAAATGTAGCAAATAAAGAAGCTATAACTATCACAACTAAGTAGAAAAGTGCGAAATTTATGTTAGCTATGTTGATTTGATTCCATAGCACTGCTTTTAGAACTAACAAAGTTACTGTAGACATTATAACTCCGTTAAGTGCAAAAATTACACATAATCTAAAAAACACAACATTTGATTTTATTGGAAGAGAAAAATAGTAAAGAATTATTTTTTCACCTTCAATATCGCTCAAAAGCCTAAATATTGTTCTGTAAGTTTCAAAACCTACAGCGCTTGTTATCAAACTTGCTGCTTGGAATTCTCCATAATTTTTTGACATACCAAATGATTGCAATATGTATCCAGATGTAACAGCAATCATGGCAGACCATATAACTGAGTTTATTATTGCATCTTTCAAACTTTTTATAGTTACAGATACTTCTGATTTTATAAAACTCCTTACGCTTCTATTAAGAATAGTTTCTCTTAATGACTTAAGTTTATAGATCATTTTCATTATTCACACTCCTCTTCTGCAAGTTTATTAAATATTTTGTCTAAATCACTGTTTTTATTTTTCTTAAGTTCATCCACAGTTCCATCAAAAAATATTTTTCCCTTACTTAGAATGCAAAGCTTGTCAATTAAGCCTTCTATTTCGTCCATATAATGTGTCGTAATTAGCACAGAACAGCCCTCTTCTTTTAGGTTTTTTACAACATCCCAAAGACTTTTTCTGGTATTTGGATCTAACCCTAAAGTTGGTTCATCTAATATTATTAAAGAAGCTTCGTGCATTAGCGCTCTTGCTATAGAAACTCTTTGTTTGTAACCGCCAGATAAAGCTGCTGGCTTAAAGTCTAAATACTTTTCTAAATTGAATTTCTTAATAACTTTTTTTAAATTAATATTTATTCTTTCATCGCTAATGCCAAAAAAAACTGCATCATTTATTAAGTTCTCTCTTACAGTAAACCTGTTATCCAGATTAGTTCTTTGAGGACAAAGTCCTATAGTCCTTTTGTATTCATCTATGTTTTTATAAGCTGTTTTTCCATTAAGAAGAACATCTCCAGATGTACATGGCTTTAATCCAGACACTATTGAAGATAATGTTGTTTTTCCTGATCCATTTAAACCAACTAAACCAACTATTGATTTTTCTGGAATTGAAAAAGAAACATCTTTCAATATGTCTTTCTTTCCATACCTTTTGAAAATATTTTGAATTTGATATAAATTACTATTCACATGAGCATGTTAAGGAAAATTGGCAATTTTGTCTATCTTAAAATTAATGAAATTTTTTGTAAAAATGCAATTTTATGTAAAACTTTTTGTTTTTCGAGATTCTTTTTCTTGTTTTTCTATTTCATAGTAAAATCCTTGTACTTATTTATAAAGAATGGATTTTTAGGAGAGTTTTATGAAAGTGTCATAAACCTTGATATTTCGATGCTTTCTGATTTCGATGCAGAGCTATTGTCTACTTGGGTAACACTAACTCCTGGCACAATAGCATTTGATACGATTAATTTTGAAAGCAAAAATGGTAATTCGAAAAAAATAATTATGATTCACTCTATAGTAAAAGATCCAGAAAATGACATACAAAAAATGATTTCTTGCATCATAGACATTAGACAAACAAAGATTAAAGCTAGCTAAAGCAGATTGTTGCACGTTATTCTATTTAACTAATCAGCTTTTTGACTCATTGCAAAGAAAAGTAAAAAAACCAGTATACCTAAAGAATAAGAGTCAAATCCTTTTAGTATGTTTCTGCTTATATGTGCAAACAAAACTCCTGTAGAGATAGAGTAAATTAGATTTATAATATTTTTTGGCCAAATTTCATAGCTAAAAAGCCTTAATAAAACTACTGAGAATAGATAAAAAGAAACAGAAAGCATCAAGCTGAATTTAGATAAAAACGTTGATATTATAATAGCCTGTAAAATGATTGTTTTCATAATACAAATAAAATAACCTATTTTATTATTCTTTTTGCTAAAAAAAACATTAGTTTTTAGGTGTTTTTACTTTATTTTACTTGTTTTTATTTTATTTTTTTTAACTGGAATGTAATAAAAATCTAAAAAGAGAGAGTTATATTGTTATGTTTTTAAAAAATTCAGAAATAAGATATTTTAGAAAAGTTCTTTTAGGAATGAAAGAAGAGCTTAGCTCAATTATCACAGACGAACTAGAGTTTGAAAAATCTGCTGATTCTTATGATGCAGCTTTAAACGAAAAATCATCTAACACAAGAGTGATAGAAAAAACCAAAGCAATGGAAATGCTAAAACAAGTAAACATGGCTTTGAGCAGAATAGAAACCAACAAATTTGGCATATGTATGAGAACGGGAGATCCGATAGATATAAGGAGATTAAAAGTAAATCCAGTTGCTGTTTGTAATATAAATATAGAAACTTAGTTTAGTTAAATATAGAAATTAATTTAGTATGTTAATAATGATTTAAACTGCATGATTACAAATAAATATAAAATAAGTTAAGCGAAAACTTTAATACGAAAATTATATAATATATGTATGTTATACGCGTGCAGAATGCACATATATAGTGAAATAAATTTTTTATAAAGTAACTTTTAATCTTGTTTTGTGTTATATTTCTTTAACTACTTATTAACGATTAATTTTTGAGGTTAATTTATTTGGTTTGTGTTTAATATGTATTTTTTAATAGTTGGGTACGGTTTCTATTCTAGCTTTAATATTCGCCAGATTTATGGTTTGGTTGTGTGAATTTAAATCTGATTTGCTAGGCATGTCAGAAATAGGTGTTATGTTAGGATATTTTAATAAAACATAAACAAACATTAAACTTTACATAAGATTTTTATTAAATAGAATGGAGTTTATGGTTTCTAATCTTTTTCCGAGAAATGTTATTGGAGATTACGATATAAGAGGAAAGGTAGGAATAGATTTTTCCGCAGAACATGCCTACCAAGTTGGACTTGCTTTTGGGTCTATAGTTCAACAACAAGAAGGAAAAACTGTCTCTGTTGGGCAAGATAGAAGAAAGACGTCTCCTATGTTTTCAAGCATGCTTATAAAAGGTCTTCTAGATTCTGGTGCAAATGTTATTGATTTAGGAAAAACCACAACTCCTTATGTAAGTTCTTCATATAATTTTATTGATTGCGATGCTTCTATTTCAGTAACCGCATCTCATAACCCAGCTCATTACAATGGATTTAAGTTTTCATTATTTGGGAATTCATTTTTCGGAGATGATCTGCAAAAGATGTACGAAAGAATTGTAAACAAATCTTTTAGATCTGGATCTGGGAAACTTACAAAAAGAAGTTTTGTAGATAATTATATAAATTATATAAAAAGGAATTTTAATATTTCTGAAAAATCTAAAGTAATATGGGATTGTGGGCATGGTGCTGCTGGTGAGTTTATAGAGCTGGCTGTAAAAGATCTAAAAGGTGAGCATAAGATCATTAGATCAGAACCTAAAGATGTACCAGATTATGATAATAGCAAGATTTCGTTTTTAGAAAAAACAAAAGAAGAGTTAGATAAAAATCCTGGTTTCATAGCTTTTACTTTCGATGGAGATGCAGATAGATTAGTTATAGTTGACGAAAAAAAAGAAGTATGGACTGGGGATGAAGTTTTGTGCTTTTTGAGTTTAGTAAAAAGAATCAAATCAGGACAAAAAATTTCTACAGTTTGGACATCTAAATCTAGTAAAAAAATAACAGATTGGTTAAAAGAATTTGAAATAGAAAGCTTCTTTAGTAAGGTTGGACATTGTTATTTAACAAATGCAATGAACAAGAATCTCTCTTCTATAGGAGGAGAGATAAGCGGTCATTACATATTTAGAGATAATTTTTTCACCATAGATGATGGAATATTTACAGCCTTAAGATTTTTAGATTGTATGAGCATATTTCCGTATAAATTAAATCAAATTAAATCAATATTCCCTAAAGTATGGGTCAGCCCTTCTCTAAGAATAAAATGTGGAACTTTGAAAAAGAAAGAAATCATGGAATATGTAGAGAATATCTTGGTTATATCAGATCATTCTTTTGAATTAAAAGATGATTCTATAATCGTTAACCACCCTATGGGTTGGTGGCTTATCAGACCATCACAAACAGAAAATGTTGTTTCACTTAGATGTGAGGGATGGAATGAAAATGGATACATGGAAGTTAAAAACTTCATGGAAACAACTTTAGCAAATATAGGCTTGATTATATAATCTAAATAAATTCACCTCAGGACAATATATTTTACTGGACAAGCTCATATGAAATTATTTAATAAGCTGTTTTCTAATCTATAAAGTATTTGCTTTTTGAAGTATTATCTTCTTATGGATTTTTTACAATTACAAAAGTTGCTAGAATCAAAATTAAAAAAAATAGACAATGAACTAAAGTTTATTTTTTACCCATCCAATAATTATTCTGACATATCTTCAAACGCACCAATAATAATAAGCAAAAAGATGAAAGTCAGTATTGATACTTCTTTTGAAATGATAAAAAATAAACTGCTTGAGAAATCAGATACAGAATTACAAACATTTAATAATGAGAAAACTTCAACAGAACATAATCACAGAAACCTATATAAATATATAGAAAAAGCATGGTTACAAAATGGGTTTCTTAATATAAATGTATCTGATAATTTCATAATAAGTGGACTGAACAATGTTTTAGATGACAGTTTTCTTGAAGTAGAAAAAAAAGGATTAAATGTTAACTTGGAATATGTTTCTGCAAACCCTACAGGCCCTCTTCATTATGGAAACTCTAGATCTGTATATGGAGATTCATTAGCAAGGGTTTTAAGATTCTTAGGATATGATGTCTTGACAGAATATTATATAAACGATGCAGGAGCACAAACCATAACACTAGCGCACTCTGTGTTTGAAGAGTATAAAAAAATCTCTTTATCTAATAAAGATGAGCTTAAAAATTATACAGATTTAAATCCTAACAAAGGTTTAGAAATACTTTATAAGGGGCAATATATAATAGATATAGCTCAGAAAATATTTAAAAATGATGGTGATATATGGCTATCTAAAGATTATATAGAGCATTTCAAAAAAATAGCAATTTATGATGTGTTACAAATAATAAAAAAAGATTTGTTATCTGTTGGAATAGAACATCAATCTTGGGTTACAGAATCTTCTGTACAAGAAAAAGCTATAGAAGCTATAGAAATATTGAGATCTAAAGGTTTAGTTTATGAAGGTATATTGGATGAGAAAAAAAGCTCTAAAGGAAAAGAGTACAAACAAAAATTACAAATATTTGCTAGCAAAAAACTTGGAGATGATGAAGACAGAGCTCTTACAAAACATGATGGAGCAAGAACTTATTTTGCAAACGATATAGGGTATTTCTACGATAAAATACAAAGAAAATTCGATTGGTTAATAGTGATTTTAGGAGCTGATCACGATAGCTATGCAAAAAGACTATCTTATGCTGTAAAAAGCCTTGAAGATGTAAAACTGACAATCAAAACATGTCAGATGGTTACCTTTAAATCTGGAGAAGAAGTTATTAAGCTGTCTAAAAGATCTGGAAACGCACTGAGCTTAAGAGAAACTGTAAATAACATCGGAAAAGATATTTTTAGATTTAGCATGTTAAGCAAAAACTTAGATTCTCATCTTTCTATAGATATAGATAAAATAAAGGAATTTTCTACAAACAATCCATTTTTTTACATACAACATGCCTATGGTAGAATCGCATCTTCTTTAAAGAATTTTACATATTCGAAAGAAAATCTTTACAAAGAAGAAAACAACTTGAATGATGACAAAGATAAGGTTAACTGTAAAACAAATGGAACCAGTGGCTCAGAAATAATAAAAGAAAGTATTCTTTTGGATGAATTGGGTGGGGAAATAAATTCTATAGATGATTTCACTAACTCTATGAAACAAATGTCTAAAACCATATTAGAATGGAGAAGGATAATTGAATCGCTGAGTAGAAATTTAGAGGTTCACAGGATTTCGATTTACTTAAACAAAATTGCAGAAAATTTCCATGTTTTGTGGACTGAAGGCAAAGAAAATGAATCTAGCAAATTTTTACATAGCAATGAAAGACTCAAGCTCATACTTTGTGCAAGGAAGATAATCAGAAAATCATTAGATTTACTTGGCATAGAAGCATACGAAGAATTCTGAAACATTCAAAAATATAATTCTGTAATTCTTATAATGAACTCCTATAATAAAATTATTCAAAAATCAAAATAAATTACCTAAAACAAAACAAGTCACAATAAATTGTTAAATAAACTTATTACATTAACATTAGCTTTTTATTACAATTCTAAATTTGAGATTAAATTCTGGAGATTTTCATTTGCTTTATAGAGAGAGCTTTAAATTCACATGAACATGAAACAAGTTATCTATGTTAATTAATTTTAAGATATTTTGATTCTTTGGTTTTGTATAGGATATGTTAAATTAAGAGTCATAACCGCAGGATGTAGGAAATTCTGAAGTGTTTGGAATCATGGAACTTGAGAGTGTATGGTTAAATTAAAAAAAACTTCTTAATCAAATGCAAATATTAATGTAATTCATAAAATACAAAAGTATGCCCGGATTGGTTTAGTGGAATAAATACATCCGTATCAGTAAAAGTTAATCTTAGCTTTTAGTAGTTTTTCTGTATTTCTTTGGTTGATGCATATGCATAGCTGCATCATAATCTAATTCATTGTAATTCCTAGAAAAAATTACACGATCTCCATTTGAATCTGATTCATCACTTTCGCTTTCACTAGCTCCACCAAAAGCTTCCAAAAGCTGCTGATGGTAATATTCTGGTGACCCAGCAGGAATTTCTGTTGCAGATTCCAACTTACTCTGCAACCCTTTTTCTAGTACTTTCTTAGCTGCGTTGGATCTTAATTTATTTTTATATCCTGAGAATATATTTGTTTCAGATAAATATACATTGTCATTGCCCCCAGAATTTTGACTAGTTTTATATGTATCTTTTTGTGGAGAATTAACTGCTTTGATTATGTTTTTATTTGTTGTTTGCATAAAAACTTGCCAGAAATCATCAGGTTCAAATTTAAGTATTTCACTTATACACACGCCAATAGGATTAGAATCATATCCAACTTTATCTTCATAAGTTATTAATCCATTAACTCCAATACTACTGGTAAGCAATCTACGAGAAACTTCAAAATCTAACAAGAAGTCCAGAGCATATCTTTCTCCTGTATAATTTCCATAATCTTGCTTAAATCTTTGGTGATGTTCAGGGGTTTTTCTTGCATTATAAAACCCATCAATAATTTTTTTTAATTTTTTATTTTCTTGTAATGCTTTTAATTTTTCAAAAACATCACTGTACTTTCCTTCTTCTAACACCTTAGCATTTCCTGCTTGATTTACTGAAGGTAATAGCAATAAACTCACTACACACTTGGATTGATCTTGATTCATAATGAGAAACTTTAGTCCCCAATTAGCATTATTATTATATGGATCAATATTAAACATCTTACATAAACAAATATATTTGTTAAGGGAATATAAGTGCAATTCCCTGATCATAAGTATTCTAGTTCTATGTGAAAAACCAGTTAAATCTACTTGAGGAATTTTTTGTTCATCCATATCTTTTTTAGCTGCATCTACAATTATTCTAGCAGCTGGGTTTTTTGTACTTCTTAGGAAAAACAAATCATTTGCTACTTGAGCGTTTTTGTACATCTGATCAGAATTAAGTTCTGTAACTTGCATTTTTGCAAATCTCTCTAAAACCCTATCACTTTCTGCTTCAGAGGTTCTTGATTTATTAGTATGATTACGTGGATTTAAATTGCGTGTGAGAGATGGCTGTTGATCAGAACCTGGATATTCATACTCAGGTTGTGAAACAGATTGTCTACCTTTATTTAGTGAGTCTTCATAGATTGGATTCATTGCCCCCACAAGCATGCTTCCTGACAGAATTAAATATGTCAGTGTTTGTTTTATATTCATGTGGTGACTTTAGTAAAAAAGTTATTTTATGTCAAATATAAAGTGAGATCCTCGAATGAAAACGAACTTCAGATCACTTAACTGCTTCTCAGTAATTTAGTATTGTTAAGTTGAGTAATCTTTTCAAATTATATTCATTAAGTTTATCATGATTCTCAGCAAACAGAATCATATATCTTGCAGTAAAAGCGTTCAAAATAAAAAATCAATGAAATAATGCTGGTGGTGATGTATTCGTAGATGCAGCTTTGCTTATTTGATCCAAACTAACGTAAGATGGAATCTTAATTCCTCTTTCATCAAAAACTATTTTTATCATTTCATTCATGGCTCTATGTATCTTGAACTGAGAACCTATTTTTGCCTTACATTTAAACATCAACGTCATGTATAGACCTGTAACTTCAGAAACACCTCTTTTTTCTATAGGTAAGATTATTTTATGCTCGAATTCTGCAGAAGTCCTTACTCTAAAAAATGCTTCTTCTATAGCAGCTGTAGCTTCTTTTATATCTGTTTCGTATGTCACTGCAACATTTAAAACTATACCAATAAACTCTCTACTCTTATTAAATACTTCCTCTACTTTGTGAAAAGGTATTGTAATTAAAGTCCCATTATCTAACCTAGCTCTCATATATCTCAAATGAACATCTTCTATGATCGCATTAGAACCATTAATTAGAATTATATCTCCAACTGTTATTGTGTTATCCAAAAGAATCAATATTCCATTTAAAAAGTCTTTAATTATGCTAGAAACACTAACTGTAAGACCAGCTGTCAAAAAACCTAAAGCAGGGATTATTGGAGATATCTCCAGTCCGAGCAAAGAAAGTCCAAACAAAAAAGCTCCTAACCATATAACTCCTGAGGTTATCGAGCTAGTTATTTTGAAAATTACTTTTAACCTTTTGCAATCATCTTTTTTGGACTTATGAAAAATCCAATAATGCAAAACATATTTTGAAAACTTGAATAGAAAATATGAAAAAAACCACAATAAAAACATCTTATATAAAAGGTGCAAAAAATTTGGATTTATTACTCTGTACAGAAAACCTTCAAATGGTATGTTCCATATTTTCAGTGTTGCTAAAATTGAAACAGGAAAAAATAAAAATTTAGTAAGTTTTTCAAAAACAAAATAAAAGGATATTATATATTTCCTTTGGTTGTAATTTATTGATCTTATTTTCTTAGAGATAGAGACTCTTACATAGAGAGATGAGAAGTAAATTATTGGCCAAATCATAAAAGATGCAATCATTCTTGTAAGCTTGTTTGAAGTGTCGTGCCATTCTACCCATAGGAACAAAATAATAAGTAATATCAAAAGATTTAAAGCCACAGGACCAGTAAGCTGCCTTATTACGTTTTTCTTATTAAGCCTTAATATAAGTTCTGAGATTATAGTTCTAAATGAAAGAACAAAATTTATCATTATTATAGTAAAGAAGATATTAAATATAAAACTTATGTTGTCAATTATATCCTTTTCGAAAAAATCTTTATTTTGGATTAATGGTATTTTTATAAACTCTGTCAAACTTCCAAATATAAAATAAATCAACAAAATACTCAAAATATTCTTAGAGAAAACAACCAGGCTTTTTTTACATATTTTGTAATTATTTAATATATTCAAATCGTAAAAACTAAACTTAAAAAGATCAAACACAAGTAAGTAGAAAACTATTTTTTTGATTAAGTTTGACATCCAATAAGTTTCTTGTGGCAAGTTTCCACACCAAATATGAATAGAAAAAAGTAATGACAAATATAAAAACACCTTAGGAATAATACTTACTATACTTTTTAAATACGCACTGTCTAATCTTTTCTTTATGAAAAAAACAATTGTTTTTAGGAATCCGAAAATCATACAATTATATAGAACTATATAAAATATGCTTTGTATTGATTTATAAAAAACTTCTCTAGTTTTTTTATGCTGAATCATAAATTCTAATGATTTTTTTATATTTAGGAATATATCTACCCAGTTTTGATATATCTTTTCTAAAAACTTCCAAATCCCTGAAAAACTACCAACATTTAACAGTCCACTTCCATGGTATTCAGAATAGTTATTTCCTTTTAATACATTAGTTTTTATTTCACTTATTTCTTTGTTTATTTTTTCAATTTCATTTTCAATAACGCTACTTTGTTTTTGTATAAGGTCTATCTTCCCTATAATTGATTTATTTGCATGTAAAGATATTGATACACTGCTTAAAATCAAAAAAAATAGATTTAATTTTTTAAAAAAAATAGCTGGTGATTTAAATATATTTAGTTTGTTTATCATTTTTTTGAATGTCTTCAGATTTCCATAAATAAAACGCTTTGTTTTAGAGGTTTTATTTCCACTAATATGCTCAGGAATCATGCTAAAAATTCTACCTTATGTTTAATCAATAAATCACCTGCTATTGATTCCATGCTTAAATCTTGCAAATAATCATTTATGTAAATTTTCATTTTATTCACTTCATCTCTTGCAGACAAATCATTTCCTTTAGTTGGGTCATATGATTTATCAACAGAAACAAGATAAGTTCCATCCCTAAGCTCTTCTGCTATAATACTTCCTACTTTTGTTTTGAAAAGCATTTTTTGATAAATATTCTTTGCTTTATCAGAAGAAATAAGTGCAATCCTTTTTGGCAAAAGATTCCTATTCTTTGATACGCTTACTTTTTTAGCATTAAACAAATAAGCATACCTTTTTACTATATCTTTTAATCTTTCTTTTTCAGAATCAGATTTTTTTAATATATTTCGTTTAGGTATAAAAACAAACCTTCCACTTCTTTTTTCTCGTAATTTGCTCACATAATCTACTGCTATTTTTTCAGAATTAAAAATATTTTTATTTACTGCGTGTTCAGATACTTGGTCTAATATCTTCTTTTGCATTTCTAGTTTTTGTATATCTAGAAAAACCTTATAAGGTATTTTTCTTTCTTTCAGTATTAATTCTATTTTTTCAGGATCAAACTTTCCATTGCTAAAAAAATGCTCATTATTGTAAATGTATTGCAAAATATGCTTTTTGGAAAAATTAATTTTCATTTCTTTGAACTTCTCATCTACAACTAAAAGCTTCATAAGATTTGAAATATTTCTTTGCATAGATTCTTTTGTATCATTTCTCAAATTGTAGTACCTTATCATAGACACAATATCTTGTCTCGATACTTTTCTATTTCCTACCCACGCTATTTGATTTTGATCTTGCTTCGAGAATAAATTAAAAAGCAAAGGGAAAACAAGCAGGGCAATAGAAATAGTCACTAATTTTTTTCTGTAAGTTTGCATAATGAGCTCCTAAAAAAATCATAAAGGTTTTGACCACATAAACCAAGCTTTTTTTAAGTTATTACAGATAGATTTCATGTCTTTTTTTGTCAAAAAATGCTCTGATTCGATTAATTTTATATGATTATGTAATACTATATTAGAAATGCTGCTTATTAAAAACTTCTTTGTTATCCAACCAGAGTCCATATTTATATAACTGTTCTTTTCATAATTACATAATTTCCTTGAATAATTTGCTAAATATGGAGTTTTTATAACCTTACCATTATAAAACTTCACTATATTCTCTGAAGCTAATGTTAATTGATTGAAGATTAAGTCTTCAGAGTTATATGTCTTTGTACTTAAAAAGAAAAAATCTCCTTTATTTCTTGAAACCAAACAAATTCTTTCTTTTATTTTTTCAAGTAACTTTATATCTCTACATTCTTCTTTGAAAGAAATTATACCTGAGCAATCTATAAATAAAAAATCACCTACTTTTCTGATCATGGATTTATTTAAAACCTGTTTCCCAAACTGCCTGTAAAGCTTTATTTTAAAAGCTATAGAACTTTTAGCATCTAAAAAAACAAAACATTCTAAATTGTTTTTCTTAAACTCTCTGTATAGGGCTGTAAGAAGACCTATGTCATGAGAAAATATCACAACTTTCTTTGTTGTTTTTTCTTTATTTGTAATATCTATTTTGTTGGTTACTAAGAAATCTTCCATACAATGCTCTATACTTGGGGGTATTGGCTTATCTTTTCTAAGATAATTTATATATATATTATTTTTTATTGACCAACCAAGGAAATCTGCAAAATAATTTCCAGCCCTACAATTCCATAATATTATACTTGGCTTAGCTTTCTTTATAGTATTTTTTATATTTTCTATGTTATCAGAATCTAATATTAACTCTCCTATGATTTTATATTTTGCAAATACAGGCCATTTATGCATGATTTTTTCACTTATAATTATTACATCAGGTATAAGTTTGCTATTTCTTTTATATCCTAAATAGCTTACATAAAAATACATTACTGAATAAGATGCAAAATAAACTGAAACATTAAAATATTTAGAAGCAAAAAATGCAACAACACCAAAAACAGCTGTTTTAGATATTTCTACAAAAAAATCAGATTTCAATTTAAAATTCGATACATTCTCAAAACAAATAAAATACCAAAAATGTATTGCAAATAAATACCCTAAATTTTTAGAGTACGCATATTTTATTTGTAAAAAGATAGATATAGAGCTGATAAACAAATGTTTTAAAAGTGAAAATTTTCTAAATACTATTTTTATCAAAACTAAATCCTTTTTAAATCTTTTTCTTTCAATCTTAAATTAAGAGCTAACAAGAGCATTTTTCAATTATTTATTTCATAAAGGTGATTTTCTTATAAAATATATTTTGTCATAAGAACATGAGTAATAGAAATATAAAATACCATCATATGGAAAATAATTCGAAATATGGCCAAAATAAAGAACTCAAGTGAGTTATTCTTTAAATAAATTATTCTTCAAATGAGTTGTTCTTTTTCTTTATTATGAAACTCTCTATCTTGTCTCCTATAGCATAATCTGTGTACTCATCTATGATTATTCCACATTCTTGACCACTTTCCATCTCTGTCTTGTCATTTTCTCTTTGTTTCAAGCTATTTATCTTACCTGTATATATAACTTCACCTTTTCTAATTACTCTAGCAAAGCTACCTAGCTTCACAACTCCTTTTTCTACTTCACAACCAGCAATTGTTCCCAATTTCTTTTTCTCAAATATAGCTTTAATAAATGCCATACCCAGAGAAACTTCTTCTTCTTTTGGAGCCAAAACATGTTCTGCAAAATTATTAATATAGTCTAATACTTCATAAATTATTGAGTATGTTTTTATTTTCACTCTCTCTTTTTTAGCAAGCTTTTGTATCCCTGAAACAGCTTTTACATTAAATGCTATAATTATTGACCCAGAACTTTTTGCTATCATTATATCATTTTCATTTATATCTCCGGTTCCAGATCTAACAATGTTGATATTCAATTTCTCAAATTCTATCTTATTTACAGCTGCCTCTAAAGCTTCTAAAGATCCGAATGAGTCTGCTTTAATAACAAAATTCATTTCAAAGTTTTCTTCAGATTTGAAGTAATCCAATATATCTACTTCTTTTTTATCATTGCTTTTACTTTTATCTTTATTATTTTCTCTATACTCAGCAATTGCCCTAGCCTTCTTTTCATTTTCAACAACAATAAGCTCATCTCCAGAAAATGGAACTCCCTTTAATCCCATTATTTCCACTGGCATAGATGGAAGTGCTTCTTTTATTTTCTTCCCATCAACGGAATTCATTATCCTAGCTTTTCCATAAGTATTTCCTACTACAAAAGCATCTCCAAGTTTTAATTTTCCATTTTTTATCAAAATAGAAGAAACAGGGCCTAAATGTTTATCAAGTCTAGATTCTATAACTATTCCACTAGCCTTACATTCGTAATGTGATTTTAGATCCATAATTTCTGCTTGCATTAATATGGTTTCCAAGAATTTGTCTAGATTTTCTCCTGTATGAGCAGAAACTTCTACTTCTAAAGTTTCTCCACCCATTGATTCGACAACTATATCGTGTGATATAAGCATTTGTCTGATTTTATCTATATTTTTTCTACCCTTATCAATTTTTGTGTAACAAACTATCAAAGGTGCATTGAAAGCTTTGATATGATCTATTGCTTCTACTGTTTGCTCTTTTATTCCATCATCACTAGAAACAACTAGCACAACTATATCAGTAAGTTTTACACCTCTTGCTCTCATAGAACCAAAAGCTTCATGCCCTGGAGTATCTACAAATGTAACAAATCCTTCTTTGTCTTTCAGGAAGATCTGAGAAGCACCTATGGACTGTGTTATACCACCAGCTTCTTTAGAAGTAACATTTGTTTTTCTGAGAGAGTCAAGTAAAGATGTCTTACCATGATCTACATGACCAACTATAGTTACTACTGGAGCTGATCTTTTATGTTCAGATAATTCACCTTTTTCAGGCTCTATATTCATTTCTGATCTCTCAATTTTATGCTTATGACCAAAAGATTCTACAATAAGAGAAGCAACTTCTGAATCAATCATTTCATTAGAATTTTTTACACCGAATTCTTCTAATTTCTTTTTAATATCTTTAGATCTAACAGCTATTTGAGTAGACAAATCAATAAGCGAAATTCCTTCTTGAGGTATAATAGCAACTCTAATGACATTATCTTTTTGCTTTTTTCTATCTCTAGGTTTTTTAAAGTAAGATGAAGAAGAAAAATCCACATCATCAGCAGAATGTATTTGTCCTAAAAATCTGTGTGAAAATTTTTCGTTAGAATTTTGATCTGATCCTCTGAATCTAGATTTTCTTTCATCCCCTCTTCTATCTGAATAATTTCTCTTTACAGGTGTAGAAAAGTTCCTTCTAACAGTCCTTTTTTCAAAAATATCACTCTGGCCGAATTCAGTTTTTTTAGCTCCTCCAGGACCAGAACTTCCTCTTCGTGCAGTGGATGGATTATTTCCGCCTTTGTTAAACCTATCTAATACATTTTTTCTATTTCTATTCTCTTCATTGCTTAAGTTTCTAGGTCCATAACCTGATCTACCGTCAGAAGATCTATTATAAGATGGCCTGTCTCCAAATCTATTTCCGCTGCTGTATCCTGGTCTATCTCCAAATCTTCTTTCTCCACCGAATCTTCCTGGACCATTATTATTATAAGAAGGTCTGTCTCCAAACTTTCTTTCACCTGAAAATCTATTCTCACCTGATCTACCATCAGAAGTTCTATTGTAAGAAGGTCTGTCACCGAATCTTCTTTCTCCCCCAAATCTGTTATCTCCAGATCTGCCATCAGAGGACCTATTATATGAAGGTCTGTCTCCAAATCTTCTTTCACCTGATCTATTATCATCAGAAGATCTGTTGTATGAAGGTCTGTCTCCAAACTTACCTGAGTTGTTATAACTTGGTCTATCACCAAATTTTCTTTCTCCTCCAAACCTGCTATCTCCAGATCTACCATCAGAGGATCTATTATAAGAAGGTCTGTCACCGAATCTATTTCCACTACTATGCCCTGGTCTGTCTCCGAATCTTCTTTCGCCACCAAATCTTCCTGGACCATTATTATATGAAGGTCTATCTCCAAACTTTCTTTCACCTGAAAATCTATTGTCACTAGACCTATCATCAGAAGACCTATTGTATGAAGGTCTTTCCCCTAACTTCTTTTCTAATCCTACTCTATCCCCATATCCAGGCTTATCTCCGAATCTTCTCTCTCCTGAAAACCTGCTATCACCAGATCTTTCATTAGAAAATCTATTACCTGTTGGTCTGCCTTCAGAGGATCTGTTATAAGAAGGTCTGTCTCCAAACCTTCTGTCTCCTCCAAATCTACTTGAATTACTGTATCCTGGTCTATCTCCAAACCTTTTCTCGCCACCGAATCTTCTTCCTTCAGAGGAGCTGTAAGATCTCTTTTCTGAATCTTTATTGTCAGAAGATCCTTTTCCACCAAAGTACCTTGGTTCAGATTTTTCGGATTTTTTACTAAGCAGGCTGTCAATTTTCTTTACAGCAGCATCTCTTACTTCTTTTTCTTTTGTGGATAACTGGTTAGCATTCTTAGTATCTTTTTTAGCAACATTGTTTTTCCCTCTAACTTCTACGGGAACTTTTCGATCACCTTGATTAATAGTGTAATTCATCTAATAAACATGATATATGAAAAACTTTGTAACAAAAAGGCTTTTAAGAGAAGTTTAAAGTTAATTAATTTAAATATATTTAAAGAAAAAACAATAATAAACTAAGTTGAATAAAAAACATCACAAAGTTATACAAAAACACCTACATCAAAACTTTTATAATAAACTAGCCTTATTATAATATTTATTTCTCTTTTTCAGACATAAGAAAATTATGAAAATTGTAACTTATATTAAGTTTCAGAATTTATCTTTCTAAGATATTGAGCATGCCCACCTGAGCTATATATAAAAATATTATCTTTTTGTGAATATTCATGTGAGTATAGGAATATCTTAGAATTATCATTTCTAACCAAAAAAGTTTTCAACCCAATAATATTTCCTGTCATTATGATAAAATCGTAATTAAACCAAGTAAAACCTGATCCAGAATCTAAATACATATTCATAATTCCTTTTATGTTCCATTTTTTTTCTTCGTGCATTTCATGTGCAAATCTTATTAAAGGCTCTATATATTTCTCAGGAAGCACAGTAGAGTCATATTTTCCATCAAATTGGTTTTTACTTTTAAAGTAATCAACAAACTTCAAAATAAGACCATCACTCATCTCATCAGAGTTATTTTTAAAAAAATCAGAAACATCACTGAAAGTAGATTGTTTTAAATACTGTGAAGGAAAGCTAATTTTATTAATTTTAAAATTAACTTTATGGTCAGCAAAAGCACTATTAAAAAAAGAATTAAAAATATAATTACTTTCTTCTTCTGTTAAATCTTTTTCTAGATATTTTTTAAACAAAGAATAATATGCATTTTTCATGTTTTCAGAATCAAGTTTTCCTGTTTTATTATGATCAATCGATAAAAGCTTCTTTACTTCTTCTTCATAATTCACATTTGCATATAATTCATCTTCTGGAGTTCCAGCTTCTTTCAATCTATCAAAATAATCTTTTAAGCTTGCTATAAAAGCTCTTATGACACAAAGACCATCTCCTGGCACATTAATAATTTGGTACTTCTCACCACCAAAATATAATCTATTTCCAAAAGCAGTATTTACAACACTTGGTTTATCTTTGCTAAGATGCTTTATATCCAAAATCAACTCTTCAAGTTTTCTCTCTAATCCCTTCTCATGATTAATATAATAATCAGATTCATTTCGCTTTTCAAAAACATCCTTTAAAAAATCAGTAATTTTTTCTTCTACAGAAGTTTTGTCAAGCTTAGATAACAGTGAGCTCACAAAATCTTTTTTAACTATTAGCTCATTATTTTTTAATTTAGAGTTCGTAATAAAATCTATTGAGTTATGCTCATTAATTTCGAAAAAATTAAACTTTAGTTCTTCTTTCTTGACAAAAATTAACTTCTTGTCACTTGTTTTTTGTACAAAACCAATCAAGTTTTCTCTATTTGGATCTACAGCTTTAGATATTACCAATCCTCTACAAATTTGCTGAACATCTGTATTTAGATCAGCTCTCAAATCAGATCTAGATAATAAAAATAAAAAACTAAAGTAATTAAATAGTCTTATAATTAAGTTCATGCTTCTATTATAATCTAATTTATTAAATTTACAAAATAATATACAGGCTAATCTTCATAAAAACTTAAAGATTAATTTATACATCTTTAAATAAACTGAAAGTTGTAGATTTAAGTTTTATAAAAATCAGAACCAGGAAGTACATAATTTTGATTCGAAGCTATGTTTTCCACCAAACCAATACAAATCCAAATAGAAAGAAGAGAAGATCCTCCATAAGATGTAAATGGCAATGTAATTCCAACAACTGGGCAAAGCCCTACTGACATAGCAATATTCATGTAAGCTTGAAACAAAATATATGAAGATATACCTATCAATAACATTCTGTAATATTTTATTTTTACATTTTTTATCAATTTATAAATCTCCAATAAAATTAAGAAGAAAAGCAAAATTATAATAAAAATCCCAATTAAACCTAACTCTTCAGCTATGTGAGATATTATAAAATCTGTATGTTTTTCTGGCAAAAATCCCATTGTGCTTTGCGTAGACTTCCCAACACCTTTCCCCCAGAAACCACCAGAACCTATGCTTATTATAGATTGATTAGAATGATATCCTATCCCCTTTGTGTCTAAGCTTGGGTTTAGAAAAGCCATTATTCTGTTTTTTTGATAAGAGTGTAGAAATTTCCATACAAATGGAACGAAAGAAACTCCTGACAAAAAAATAGATAAAAACCACCAGAAATTATGCATATAAATCATACAAATAGCAGTAACTAATATGATCAAAGAAGTACCTAAGTCTGGTTGTTTCATAACAAAGAAGAAAGGTATAAAGACTATGCACAGAACATATGCAAAACTTTTAAATGAAGAGCTAGATATGTGCAAAAATTTACTTAAATACAACAAAACTCCTACTTTCATCAAATCAGAGGTTTGTATTTTTATAAAAAATAAATTAAGCCACCTATATGCTCCCATATGCTTTTTAGAATATAAAAATGTAAATAATAACAGCAATACACATATAAAATAGAAAAAATCAGAAAATGAAAAAATCAAACTAGGCCTAACTTTTCTAATCAAATAAGATATAGGTATCATAGCAATAAGCCTTACTAAATGACTTAAAGCTTTCTTGTTTTCAGACATAGACCAAAGAGCAAAAAACCCTATAACCTGCAACAAAGATGCATAAATTGGCAACTTTGTGTTAAAAATTTTAAACCTGTGTTCATTTCTAAATATTCTTGCATTCACAAAACCAAATTATGTTTTAAACACAAAAAAATCAACGCTTAAGAAAATAAACTTACTTTAAACCTTAATATAAATAATTTCAGACATAAAAATATCTGCACTTTGAGAACCTATCTTTATCTTCATCTTTACTCAGCTTATTTTTTTAAACATTTAACCTGAATTACCAAAAAAATGTTTTTTAAATCTGTCTAGTTTGTATATCAAAGAATGTTTTATAAATACCATTTTGTTCTTTTAGCTCTTCATGAGAACCAATTTGAACTATTCTGCCTTTATCAAATACAAAGATCCTATCTGCATCAAAAACATTGTACAGTCTATGAGCGATAATTATCTTTGTTTTTGAGCTTTCTATATCATTTATAGATGCAAGTATATCCTTTTCTGTCACAGTGTCTAAAGCAGATGTTGACTCATCAAATATAAATATTTTAGCATCCCTCAAGAAACCTCTAGCTATTCCTATCCTCTGTTTTTGACCACCAGAAAAATTATTATTCTTCGCTATAGTTTCATATTTATCTGGCAAAGAGCTTATGAAATTATGTATATTTGCTCTTTTCGCTGCATTTATTACATCTTCTTCAGTAGAGCCAAAGCTTCCATATTTTATATTGTTCATTATTGTATCTTCAAACAGTGAATTGTCTTGAGGAATTAAAGCAAAGCTCTTTCTAAGAGAATCAGAACAAACTTCTTTCGTATCAACTCCACCAACCTTAACAGAACCAAATTTAGGGTGCATTAAACCTAACATAAGCTTTATAAATGTACTTTTTCCACTACCAGAAGCTCCTACTAGCCCTATTTTCTCTCCTTGTTTTATAGCTATTTCTCCATTATTACTGAAAACATCTCTAGATCCTGAGTATCTAAATGAAACATCGTTGAATAGAATATCGTGGCTTTTTATTTGCACATTGCTTGTCAAAAGTGCTTGTTTTAGAGGAGTTTTAGTCATATCTAATCCTTGGCTTATTTTTCCTAAATCAGATATAAACCATGAAAAGTCCTGTGCAAAATCCCATAAATTTGCCCCTATAGAATGTATTGTTTCTGTTATAAGAATAAAATCACCAGCAGTTACTTGCCCCTGCTTAAACAAATTTAACAATGTAAAAATTGAAACTATAGTAACCAATATAAATACAGTTCCTTGTATAATATTTATATTCAATATAAATACATTCATTTTCTTTTCTTGTATCATGGTATCATGTGAGAATTTCATATTTTTAGAAGACTCGTAATTAGAACCATTATATATAAATACAGAATCTACATTCTTAAATGTGTCATTCCATTTAGAAGACAAAGTACTTCTGCTATCAGCAAGATTGTAAGCTAACTTATTTGCTCTCTTTGCTAAAAATATTGATAAAATTATCCAAGATATTACCCAAGCAAGACCTATTACACCTATAGTAAAATGCACTGAAAACATCAAAACAACTGCCAATACTAAATTCAAAAAACCTTTAAAGAAATCTGACAAATAATCTATTATAAGATCTGATACTGATTCTGAGACTTGGAAAACAGAGAAAACAAACTTACTAGCATCAAAATCCTTAAAAAATACATAGGGATAGAAAAGTATTTTTGAAGAAAGAATGTCAACTACATTTTTCTTTAATTTAGGTACAAATCTTATCTCTAGATATTCTCTAGCTCTCAAAGCTATTTGGTAAATAATTACATTAGCTATTAGAAATAAAAGAGAGATGTAAACTTTGTCCAAGTTTCCAGTTTTAGAATAGACATCAAACCCATCAACTAAATACTTTGAAACAACATGAAAGCCTGAAATCGCAATAGATATAAGAGCCACAACAGCACCCATAAGGAATATTGCACCTCTAAATGGCTTAATAGAATCTAAAACAAACTTAGTTATAGTCATATATGAATCCTTTTACTAAAATAATAATTTTTTTTATACAAATTTTGCTATTTATATCCATCTTTTAATTCTCTTTCTTATACTTATATTTTTTAATTTTATTCCCTGTTTAGGTTTTTGTTTAAAAATCATTCTAATAAACATTTGTTTTATTATTTTCTTCAACATAGCTTTATATTTCATAAACAACTCGTGTCTTTTTCTAATTTTTTTGGTACATACTTATCTCCATTATTTATTATATGCATACCTAACGAAGCTGCTACAGAAGCGTTTAAAACTGGAAATTCAGGATTTGTATCTATAGAAATAAATCCATCACATTCTGACTTGATTCTATCACGAATTCCAAAACCTTCGCTTCCTACAACCAAAACAACTCCTTTTGTTATATTTCCGCTATATTTTTTATATTCGTCTTTTTCATTGCCTTCTAAACCAAAGCACCAAAAACCATTCTTTTTCAACCTTATTAAAGAATCAGCTAAATTTACAGCTTTTAATATATGGACTCTATCTATCCCACCACAAGATGCTTTTGCAGCAACTCCATCTAATTCAGGACATCTATCTTTTGTAACAAGCAGGTGCTTAAAATTAAAAGCAGCCATTGATCTCATTATAGCTCCTATATTTTGTGGATCTTGAAGTTGATCCAAAGCCAATATATTGTCATCTGGATTAATATGATCACATGTAGAAAGCTTACAAGTATTTAATGAAGAACACATTAATAATATACCTTGATGTTGAACACCCGGCAAAATATCATCTAAATGCCTTCTATCAACAATTTTTATACTTACTCTTCTGATTTGTTTAACTTCTTCAGCGTATTTTTTAATACAAATAATACTCTCAACTTGTCTTTGTTTATTGGAAAGAGCTGAAAACACAGCATGCCTACCCCATATTCTTATAGTTCTCATAAATTTTCAGGTTTAATTATATTAAATTAATTATATAATTTACATATGCATAATTCATTTTCTGAACAAAATATAGGTTTTTCTGCAAAAAATAAAGAAAAAACTGACAAAAACAATCAGCCAGAATCATTTTTAGGGCAAAATTCATCAACTCAAGATCTTTTAGATAAAAGTCATACAAAACAAAGTATTAAGAAAAAAAGAATACTCACTGGAGATAGACCAAGTGGAAAATTACATTTAGGTCATTATGTAGGATCACTACAAAACAGAGTGAAAATGCAAAATTCACATGAACAGTATGTAATGATCGCTGACCTTCAATCTCTAACAGATGAAAGTTTTAAGTCAGAAAACATTCTAGAAATCATGAAAGATTATATATCTGTAGGAATTGACCCAGAAAAAACAACTTTCTTACTTCAATCCCAAATAAACTCACTTTACGAACTGACTTTTTACTATATGAATTTAGTGACTTTAGGAAGATTAGAAAGAAATCCAACTATAAAAGAAGAAATATTACAAAAAGGATATAAAGATTCAATAAAAGCTGGGTTTCTTTGCTATCCAGTAAGTCAGTCTGCAGACATAACAGGAATACAAGCTGATGTAGTTCCAGCAGGTAAGGATCAAATTCCCATGATAGAGCAAACAAACGAAATTGTAAGAAAATTCTCACAACAATATAATTCAAACTGCCTAAGAGAAGCTGAAATACTCCTATCAGATCAACCTAAATTAGTAGGAATAGATGGAAAATCAAAAGCAAGCAAGTCATTAAATAATGCGATTTATCTATCCGACAATGAAAAGACATTAAGAGAAAAGGTTTTTAGTATGTATACAGATCCAGATCATATACATGTACATCAACCAGGGAAAATAGAAGGAAATGTCGTGTTTTCATATTTAGATTCATTTTACGAAGACAAAGAACATTTATCAGAGCTTAAAGAGAACTATAAAAAAGGTGGGCTTGGAGATATAAAGATAAAACAAATTCTTTTTGAATCTTTAAGAGCATTTTTAACACCAATACAAAATATACGATTACAGTTAAAAGATGAAGATATGATATCTATATTAAAAAATGGAACTTATAACGCTAATATAGAGTATGAAAAGACTATACAAGAGGTTAGAAAGTCTATTGGAATATATTCTTTTGATTGAAAATTATATATACAAACTATTAATCAGATAAATCGTTGATTTTTTTTGTTTTTAAAATTAATATTTCCCTATGATATCTCCTAACTTATTAACGATATTCAGAATATTTGTCACTCCTTTTATATGTTTATTAATAATATTTAAAATGAAACTATTATCAGCAGTTCTATTTCTTATTGCATGTATTTCTGATTTTTTGGATGGTTTTATAGCAAGGAAATATAAATCTAAGACAAGTATAGGCCAACATTTAGACCCTATGGCAGATAAAATACTTTTAACTTCTATTTTAGTAACTTTAATACAAACTGGGCATATAAAAGGCATACACACCACAACTGTTTATTTAATAATTGTAAGAAATATATTTGTTTATTTCTTGAGAAATTATATGAATGCAATAAAAAAGAGAAATATTTATGTGAATAATTTTGGAAAAACTACTACAATATCTCAGATGGTAAGTATGGGAATGCTTTTGCTAGATATAAAGGGAGGAATGTTACTTCTTTGGCTTTCTATGCTTTTTTCCTTTTTCAGCCTTTTTGTATACCTACACAAATCACTTCTAAATAATAATCCAAACAAAATTTCTTAAAGTATTTGATTTTCATTAATTGATATTTTTGATTTTTTCATATAGCTATTTTCTATAAACTAGATTAATAACTTTGAAATCTAATAGATATATTTATGCATTCCTAAACCATGTTTATATAAAACATACATAAACTTGCCCAGTTATTTATTAATTTTTACATATAATGATTTTTAATATTGATATTAACTGATTTAAGTATATATTATTTCCATGATATTCAAGATAAAACTACTTGATGAAAAGTGTACACCACAGAGAATGACAGAAAGAAGCGCTGGATTAGACTTAAGAGCTAAAATAACTTCTGAAATAATCATACATCCAAGAGAAAAAGTTTTAGTGCCTGTAGGGTTTTGTATGGAGATTCCTGAAGGATATGAGGCTCAAATAAGATGTAGATCTGGTATAGCTTTAAAACATGGAATTGTGGTACTAAATTCTCCTGGAACTATAGATTGTGATTATAGGGATGAAGTTAAAGTCATTTTGTCTAACCTTGGAGAGGCAGCTTATGCTTTGCAGCCATATACAAGAATTGCTCAAATGGTAATATCAAAATATGAATCTCCAGAATTTCAATTAACAGATAAATTAACTGAATCGGAAAGAAAAGGTGGATTTGGATCCACTGGGAATAAATAATACTTAAGATAATATTTTAATTGATTATAATTCAGTTTTAGAGCATTTTAGAATATTTTCTTTCTTGGGTTTTATTTAAAATACATTTCCTATAAATAAGTAATCATAGATCAAGTAAGATACTTACAAACGGCATTATATCTCATCAATCCAGATTCAGTAAGTTTCATTCTTTTATCAAAAATTATTAAATATTTTGAATTAATAAGCTGCTGTAATTTTTCTTTATTGAAAAGAGATTCGTACTTAGACTTGAATCTATTTTCTAATTCATCCAAATCGATACCATCAACATTTCTTAATCCCATCATTATATTTTCCAAGAAATCTTTTTCAAAATTTATATGCTCTTTATCCACTAGCGAGGATCCTTTTTCTTGTACATTTAAAATCCATTCTTCTGGAATTTTACTATTCTCCAAACCATACAACTTTCCATCAATCTCAACCCTGCTACAAGCTCCAGGACCTATTCCTAAAAACGGTTTACTTGTCCAATATGCTAAATTATGCTTACATCTATAATCGCAAAATGACTTATTGCTCTCGTTTGAACTGCCTGAAAAGCTATTTATATTTTCTAAGAATTTATCTTTACTAAAGAGCTTGTCTTTAATATCTTTATTATAGTTTTCACTTTTTGTTATTTCACTATCTATCTCACATATTCTATCCACATCATTATTTTCTAACACCACTTTTTGATCACAAACCTTAACTACTAATTTCTTTGCAAAGTTAGATATTTCGTACTTTTCGAATCCATGCTTTTTACAAATTTGCATTATTTTTTTGTAAAACATAAAAACTTTATCATCGTCTGGCAATGTTAGATGATTTTCTTTGATTTGAAAGTGTAATAAAGTGCCTTTTTGCACAGTAAGTTCATATATAGAAATATGATGAATGCCAGTAGATATAAGCCTTTCAAGAGTATCTTCCAAAACCTCAATTGATTGATTTGGCAATCCATACATAACATCAACAGATATGTTGTTAAATATTTGCAAGCCTTCTTTTATATGATCTAACGCCTCTTGGCCAGAGTGTGTTCTATTTATCGACTCAAGAATTTCATCATTTAAAGATTGTACACCAAATGATATTCTATTTATTCCAGAGTCACGAAACTCTTTTAAAGAATTAGTCTCTAAGTGAGATGGGTTGGTTTCTAAAGTAATTTCCAAGTAATCAGGGTATTCCCAAAGTGATTTTATATGGTTAATTATTTTTCTTATATATTTAGGTTTTATTAGAGATGGAGTCCCTCCTCCAAAAAAAATAGTTTGTACGAAATCATATGGCAAATTCTCTTTCCAATAGTTAATTTCTGATAAAATAGCTTCAATCCAAACTTCTTGATCGACTGAATCTCTAACGTGGCTGTTTAAATCACAATAAGAACATTTCTTTCTACAAAATGGCCAATGAATGTATAAGTACACTCCTTTTCTCAATTTCTTTTTATCAATTATACTATCCAATTCAGGCATCAAATAATGCTTTCGATCATTTTTCTAGCTTCATCTTTACCATATAATTCGAAAAATGGGCCTAACCTTGGTCCAGACTCTTCCCCAAACAAGATTCCATAGATAGCTTTGAACCAACTTTTTAAATCTGCTACATCATTATTAAAAACAGCTTTGTTTCCAAGTAAGTACAATTCTTGCTGCATATCATTTCCAGACTCTAATGAATCTAATTTCTCCAAGAAAACTTTCATGTAAGATTTTATCCATTCTGGAGTTTCAGAAGGTTTTGTTTTGTAAGATTCATAAAACTTAAAAACTGATTCTACAACCTTGTCTTCTGTTATATTTAATTTCCCAATCTTATTTTCTATAAAATTTTTGAAAGTAAGGAAATCAGGGCTTCTTAATCCTTTAGCAAGATTTAAAATCATACTATATGAAACTCTAGACACAGGTGGAACTACACCTTCATGCACATAAAAAACAGGATTTTCAGTGATATTTCTATAATCATGCTCATTTAAAACAAAATCTTTTCTAGAACTATTATCCAAAGCAGAGCTAGGATGATTATCCAAAGCAAAGCTAGGATGATTAGGATGATTATCCAAAGCAAAGTTAGAATGTAAATCTGAATTTGATATTGAATTCCTATACTTCTCAAGATCTGACAAGTAATTATCTACATATTTATGCAAATCCTTTTTGTCTAGATTTTTTGCCCTATCAGGATTCAAAAACAAAAAGTGCTTTACACTATCTTCTGTTGCATAATTAAGCCATTCTTCCAAACTTATTCCATTACCCTTAGATTTTGATATTTTCTTTCCTTCTGAATCAAGGAAAAGCTCGTAAACCATATTATTAGGAGCTCTGGATCCTAAAATTGTACATATTTGTTTAGAAACAGAATAACTATCTATTAAGTCCTTGCCGTACATCTCAAAATCGACTCCAAGAGCAGCCCATCTCATTCCCCAGTCCACTTTCCACTGAAGTTTACAATTTCCACCAGTTACCGGCATTTTAACCAACTCACCTTGATCATAGAAGCATATACTTTTTTCTTCTTTTAAATACTTTTCTATCTTAACTTCAAGAACATGTCCATTTTTCTGAGATATAGGCAGAAATGGACTATAAGTTTTCTGTCTTGCTTCTCCTAAGGTTGGTAACATTACATTTAATATTTTTTCATAATTATTAAGAACCTGAACCAAATTTTCATCAAACTCACCTGAATTATATTTGTCACTAGATTTCATAATTTCTACCTTATCTTCTAGTCCAAAAGTTTTTAAAAGCTTAATCAGCTCATTCGTATTATGATCAGCGTAGCTTTCACAGCAGCCAAATGGATCTGGAACCTTACAAAGAGGAAGGTGCAAATAGTTCGCTAACATATCTTGATTCGGAAGATTTGTAGGTACTTTTCTGAATCCATCCATATCATCTACAAAAACTATTATTTTAGATTCTTTTCCTAGAATATCTAAACAGTTTTGTATCATTCTTGTTCTTATAACTTCAGCTACTGTGCCTAAATGAGGCAACCCAGAAGGCCCATATCCAGTTTCCAGAATAATAAAATCCCTTTTTAATAATTTTTGAGCACATTTCATAGCCCAAGTTCTTGGTAAATTCTTATTCATGGATAAATTAGATATATTCATGCGCGGATTATAACACTAAATTCACCTTCAACATATAAAATTTACTCTCATTTATAATCAATATACTGTAATTTTTATTTCCATATACTTTTCAATTTAGGTTACATCTCAGTAATCTAATTTGGTCATAAATCATATAATACGTAAAAATAGTTTTGCAGTATTTATTTTCTTATCAATATATATACTTACGCATCAACATATCACTTTTTTTCATTCCTAATATTCCCTTGCTTTCACAAAGAGCTTTATATGGTGAGCTTGTTTTTGCTAAAATATGATCATATATATATTTCCTTACAAGCAAATCTCTAACTCTTATTTTATGCATATATTTATTTACATTGCTAAATTGTAAATGTGCTTTAAAATCACAAAACTTGCAAACATACTGAATAATATCTTCAGGTATATCAGAAAATGAACTTTCATTTTTCTTAAAACAACAAACATTTCCTACAATATATTTTGGGAAATTATTAATTCTTGAACACAAGTTTCCACTGTCAATATGTTTGCTGTACAAAACAGTCAAACAAAAACACTTATTAATAAAAAATTTATTCATGCTAGAACTTATAACAAATTTGATGAGATTCAGCAATTCGAAAAAAATAATTCTTAGAGAATTGAAATAATTTTATATCATAATAAAATACCTACTATTAGAAAGACACTCTTCCATTCAACAGAAAGCACTTTTTTATGTTATTAAAAAGATTTTGAGAAATTTGCCGGGTATTGGATTCGAACCAACGACCTACTGATTACAAATCAGCCGCTCTACCAACTGAGCTAACCCGGCTATGACTTTAATTATTACATTCTATTTGTTTTTTGTAAATAATTTACATTCTTAATCAATCTTTCTTAGAAGATAAATAAAAGCTAAATTATAATTTATTTTTTATGCTTTTCAATTTTATGCATAATACCAGATTAGTTTCTACACAACATATATATCTAATCTTTTACATAATATTATTTGTGCAAAATAAAATAAAATATTTTTCTTACTTTGCTATGGACAATAAAAAACATTTTCATACAATGAATTATGAATGTTTTATTTAATGCTTTCTTACTACTAACTTTTTTTATAAAAAACATATCTTGTTTTTATTTAGATATCGAAAAAAAATACGAACCAGAACATACATTAGAATCTAGAAACACATTAGAATCTTTAAGAGAAAAAATGCCAGACAAAAATGTTATAGGATTCTTAAGGTGCACAAAACCCTTAGAATACGAGATTACATTTGAAGTCAAATTTAATGAAAAAGATGTATATTTAGTAAAAGCAAATACATTTATTTCTTCAGAAAGATCATTTTTATCAGATAAGATAAGTATGAAATTAGAAAATGGCTTATTAAAGCTAATTATAGATCAATCACATTACCAACTATATTCAGGACAAAATGAAGATGAAACTTTTAATGAAACCTCTGACGAAATGAAATATCTAAAAAGAACTTTTGATTTCATTTCAGATAAACAAGTAAAAAGAGAATACAAAAGGCAAGAAAAGACTAGAGATGAAAAATATCTTAAAGACAAACAAGAAAGATCTTTAGATGCTTTGTGTCAAGATAGTGCGAGAGAGATGAAAAGTATAATAAATGAAGAAAATCTCGAATTAAACAGAATGTATATTATATTTAAAAACCCACTCTTAGATATAGCAGAGTCATCAGAAAGAAAAGCTAGAGAGCGCATAGAACAGGAATTTATGGAAGAACACGTAGAACTATTAAGAAGCAGTAAATATAAGGAAATTCAAACCTTAAAACAATTCGAACGTTTAACTTCTATGGAATCACAAATCAGAACAGAAATAATAAACAAATGGGTAAGTGATTTTACTAAAATAGATTCTAGAAAAAACTCAAACTTAATTATTACAAAGCAGGAAGAAAAGAAATCATTTTTAAAGAAACTAAAAAAACTTCTAAAAAATATGTCTACAAAGAGCAGAATTATATACAATGAAATTATATATTCAAAAATAAGCAAAGAAATAAAATCAAAAGCATATGAAGAGCTTGAAAAGAGCAAAGAAAAAGAGGTGAATAAAGCTTATAAAATTATAGATCTAGAGGTTTCAAAGAAACAAAAAACAGAAGGTTTTCCAGAAATTTTACCTAAAAGCATTACAAAAGCAATAAACAACTTTAAAGAATTGACTATAGCAGAAATTGAATATGATTACGAACAAAAAAAGATTGAAACTGAGAATACAAATCCAGCACACATGCAAGAAATAGATAGTGGAGATTTATTAATAATCCCTTCAGATTGTTTAATGCTTATATCAACTTATTGTGACCCAGGATCTTATGCTGCTCTATCACAAGTTAGTAAAGTTATGTTTATTAGAATATATCCTTTAGCACCAGAACAGTATAGAAGAAACATGCTTATGCATTCTCTAGTAAGCCACATAAATCAATTCCTAAGTGAATTTAAAATTAATTCAAAACATAGCACCATTTTTAGCAGAAGTATAGGGCAAACTATATACAAATCAACACAAAATCTCAGTGGAAATTATCTAAAGATTTATGAATGTAAAGATATTTTAGGGCAAACTATTAATTTCTATATAAAAACATTAGATAAAGACAACACAACTATATTAGAAAAATATTCGATAGGAAAAACGATAACTAATAATGAGGGGTTGGTTTTTCTCTTGAAACCGTTTTATAAATATTTTAATGACATGCTTAGAGCAGCTGGGCTTATTGGCCTGTTAAGCAGTGAAGAAATGGATATAGTAGACTTTGATCTAAAATATTCAGAATATGAATTAGAAAGATATTCAGAGCATATTCTATAACACAAATCTTTTTACAGGATTATGTTTTCACATTTACTTAAATTATTAACACTAATCAAAAAAGAATAGATTTTTTAAATCTATATCTTCTGAATCTAAATTAATTAAATATTGTATTGTAATTTAATCTTCTTTTATGGATTGTAAGCCAAGGTCTTTTAATTGACTTTCCTCTATTTCTGAAGGAGCATTCATCATTAGATCTTGACCACTTTGATTTAAAGGAAAAGGTATTACTTCTCTGATATTCTGCATATCAGACAAAAGCATAACTATTCTATCTATTCCTGGAGCAGATCCACCATGAGGTGGAGCACCGTATTTGAAAGCCTCTGTTATTGCAGAGAATTTTTCATCTACTTCTGATTTTGTATATCCAGCTACATCAAAAGCTTTATACATTATATCTAAATCATGATTTCTAATAGCTCCACTAGAAAGCTCTATACCATTACAAACTATGTCATACTGATAAGCTTTAATCTCACTTGGGTCTAAGTCAAAAGCACTCATTCCACCTTGAGGCATCGAAAAAGGGTTGTGAGAAAAATCCCATTTACCATTATCATCCATCTCATACATTGGATAATCTATAATCCAACAAAACTCATATCTATCTTTTTTAATTAAATCCATTTCTTTAGAAATTTTCTTAATTATTGGATCCATGCATTTCACTATTTCAGAAAATTTTCCAGCCAAAAAGAAAGCGCCATCAGCCTTTTCTTTAATTTTATTGCATACTTCATCACTCAAAAATTTAGACATGCTTCCTTTTTTCTCAGGAGACAAGCATATGTAGCCAAGCCCTTTTGCACCAAGCTCACGAGCAAAGTCATTCATTCCGTCAAAAAACTTCCTACTCTTAGAGCTTAAGTTATTTACAGGAAGGCACAAAATTTTTCCTCCATCTTGTAAAACTTGCTCAAAGATTTTCGGAGTGTTTTCTACAAAAAATTCTGTAAAATCTAAATACTGTAGATCAATCCTCAAATCTGGCTTATCAGTTCCATATAACATTAAAGAGTCTTGATATTTTATTCTCTTAAATGGAGGTTTTGAAGAAAAAACATCTGATCTGAATTTTGAGAAAATTCTGTACAAAAGGCCTTCCATGATCTCAAAAATATCTTCTTGAGAAACAAAAGACATTTCCAAATCTAATTGATAGAAAGCACCTGGAGTCCTATCAGCTCTGGAATCCTCATCTCTGAAACATGGAGCAACTTGGTAATATTTATTAAAACCTCCAACCATAAGAAGCTGCTTAAATTGTTGCGGAGCTTGTGGAAGTGCATAAAACTTACCTTTATTTGCTCTGCTAGGAACTAAATAATCTCTAGCACCTTCTGGAGAGCTTGATGTCAAAATTGGAGTATGAATTTCTATGAAACCCTTTTCTTCTAATGCACTCCTCATTTCTGAAATTACATTAGATCTAAGAATTATTCTATTTTTTAAATCTTCTCTTCTTAAGTCTATATACCTATGCTTTAACCGTATTTCTTCACCTATATCTTCTTGATGCAAAGCAAAAGGCAATGTTTCAGATTTAGACAAAATAACAAAACTATCTACCTTTATTTCTATATAACCAGAATCTATTTTTTCATTAATAGATTCTTTAGGTCTAGCAGTAGCAAGTCCATTTATCCAAATAACACTCTCTACATTTAATTTTTCAATTTCCTCAAATTTCTCATGATTTTTATCTATGATGCATTGAATTATTCCTTTATGATCACGAACATCAATAAAGATCATATTCCCATGATCTCTTTTTTTTGCTAACCAACCAGAGATAGAGATATTTTTATTAATTTTATCTTTTGTCATAGAGCTAGAAAGAACTCGCTTGTTGTAATCTAAATTAAACTCACTAATATATTCATCAATTTGACTTTTGTTGCTTTTTACCATAATGCAAGATAATGTTGTTTTGTGGAAATTTCAACAATAGTATTCTCTGGAGGCGGAACAGCTGGTCATGTTTTTACTGCAAATGGTACTGCATTTTTTGCAAAAGCAAGAAATATAAAAAGAATTATGATCACCGATCAAAGAGGCTACAAATACGTTGATAAAACTTTATTTGATGAAATATATGTAATTCCAATTCTACCGAATATATTGTTACATCCAATAAAGTTCTTTAAAAGTATATTCAAATCCATGAAAATAATAAAAAACAATCCTAATTCTTGTGTGATTGGATTTGGAGCTTACATATCCCTACCAGCTTGTATAGCAGCTAAACTAAAAAGAAAAAAAATGTATATATATCAAGGTGATCAGATAATGGGTAAAGCAAACAGAGCCCTAGGGTATTTTTGTAATAAAATCTTTTTATCATCTTTTAACATTAAAGCTAATAAGCAAAAATCTTCTATTGTAGGGTTAATACCAAGGCATTCTATAAAATCCTACCCTATAAAAATTAATTCAGGAATAAAATTACTAGTAATTGGAAGTAGTATAAACACACCATTCTGGAAATTCATACTTCCAAGTGCTTTTAGTAAATTACCTAAAGAAGTTTTAAGTCAAATCTCTATAAGACAACAAGTCGGCAAGGATTATGAATATTTTGACAAAATTTACAAAAACATCGGATTTAAAGAGGTATCTCTAGAAAAATTCATTGATACAAATACATCTTTACCTTGGAGCAACTTAGTATTTGCTAGAGCAGGCTTTTCTACAATATGTGATTTAACAGCATCAATGAGACCAGCAATGCTAGTTCCTTGGTCTAAATCAAAAGATAATCATCAATTAAGGAATGCATTATGGTTCGAAAGCAGCACTGGAGGTTGGTGTGTTAAGGAAGAAATGTGTACCCCGGATTATGTTTCAAATCTAATCATGAAAGTATATAAATATATCAATAACTCAGAAGGTTTAAACAATGAAATAAATACCTCAGAAGATAATACAACAAATATAAAAAAGGATACATTAACGAAATCAAATCAAACAAATGAAGTTAAAATAGCTGAAGAGAAAAAAGAAAAAATGAAAAATGAAGAGTTTAATTTGGAAAGCAAATCTATGAACTTATCTAAGTGGATGCCCGTACATGGAGGATTAATCATAGTGAACGAAATAGTAGAAGATCATAAAAAAACTAATCAAGTTTAAATTAAAGATGAAAATAAGTATTATTCTATTTAACTAAATATTAAACCTGATATAAAAATAAAACCTTTATTTTCTTATTTAAACATGTAACAGGATAGGAGAAGTAAAATTAACAAAAATACAAATACAAAAATAGATAATCTAGAAGACCTTAGAAATCTGTGGAAAAAACCTGAAACAATCTCTACAAATATAAAAAAAATTCATTTTTTGGGAGCTGGAGGAAAAGGAATATCAGCTATAAAAGAATGGGCTACTAAGATTGGATATGAATTTACAGGCAGCGATGATAGTAGCAGTGGATTACATCAGAATAACGAATTAAGTACAAATCAACTAAATGAAAGTAAAAGTTACAATAAACACTTTAATAATAAAAAGTTCGAATCAATGAAAGAAGAAAAAAACAAATCTAACTGGATAAACATACCAGAAAATTCTACAGATTTCGAAGCAGATTGTATTGTAACTACTGGAGTAATAAAAAAAACTCACCCTCAATATATTCATGCAATTTCAAAAAAAATACCTATATTTCACAGAGCAGATTTTCTAAAACAAATAATTCCTGAAAATGCTATTTCTATATGTGTTTCTGGATCCCATGGAAAAACCACTACATCTGGTATGATAACTTGGTTACTAAAAACTGCTAAAGAAAATCCATCTTACGCACTAGGAGATAAAATACTAGAAGTAGGAAAACTATCTGAATTAAATAAAAGTAAATTTGCAGTTATTGAATCAGATGAATCAGATGGATCTATGCAAAAACTCTCTGGTAACTGGAATATATTAACAAATATAGATGGAGAGCATATGGATTACTATGAAACACAGGAAAACCTCAACAAAGCTTTTAATAAATTTGCTGTAAATAATGTTATATCTCATATTTCATGTTTTGATAAAATTTTTTCAGAAGAGAAAGAGGCTGATAAATTTAGTCATAAAGAAAAATCAAATGCTCAGTTAAATAATCAGTTAAACAATATGCATAAAATAAACAGAACACTTCATTCATATGGAATTGATTCAAAAGAACCTATTTTAAAAAGTATAAAATCAAATATATATGCAGAAAACATAAGTATAAATAAAGATTCTATGATTTTCGATGTTAAAGGTTTTTTTACAGAAAAATCTAGCGGAGATAGGGTTTATTTTAATATAGAAAATATAATGATGAATAATATAGGAAAACATAATATAGAAAATGCACTTTCTGTTATATTATTAGCAAAAAATCTAATAAATGAAGGTACTTACATAAATGATTCTACAATCTTAAAGTCCATGAAAACATTTCCTGGCATGTCAAACAGAATGGAAGGTTATTCAGATTCTAAAAACACTTATATTATGGATTATGCTCATCATCCAGTTGAAATAAAAGCATTACTAAATTGCATAAAAAACAGAGAATATAAAAATGTAAAAATAATACTGGAAATACATAAATATAGCAGACTTTTCAACAACTTAGATTCATTTGTAAAATGCTTAGAAGGATTTGAAAATATAATAGTAGCGCCTATACATTCTGCAGGGGAAATAAAAGATAAACAGTTAGATATTAAGTTTTTTAATATGCTAAATAATTTTATGAAAGAGCAGTTTGATGGTTCATATAATTTAACTAAGGTTGATAAGTATAATGAATTAGAAATTTATCTAGATCAAACTTTAAAAGCAGAAAAAGATAATAAGAAGGAAAACATCAGAAATTTACACAAGTCAGGATCTAAGACAGAACCTAATACATTCATTTTTATAGGAGCTGGGGAAATTTGTAAATTCTATAGAAAGATAGTTGATCAGTTAAAATCTAGCTCTGTTATTTCATAATTGTTCTTTAATTAGTCAAATTATGTTACGATTCCAGTGTGAAAAGCATTTTAATAGATGCATCTGATGAAAAAAATTTACAAGTAGCTATAAAAGAAGAGGAAAGATTAGTTCACTTCTTTTATGAATCAAATGATAAAAAATCTATAATAGGAAATATATATTTAGGACAAGTTGATCACGTCGAGCACTCTTTACAAGCATATTTTATAAACTATGGAAATGAAAAAAATGGATTTCTACCATTTTCTCATGCTTTTAAAGTCCTTAGAAAAGGAGAGTTCATAGCGGTACAAGTCACTAAAGATGAGAAGGATAATAAAGGAGTTACATTAACTTCATTCGTAGAAATAAAAACCCTTTTAATGATATTTGTTGCTAATAAAGTAAAAAACATGGGAATATCAAAAAAAATAACTTCTTTAGAAAAAAGAGAAATTCTACAAAATTGGTTCAATGAAAAAGGATTCAAAGAAAGTCTAAATGTAATTTTCAGAAAAGAATCTGAAGATGAAAACCTAGAAGCGTTGGATCAAGACTGCGTAAATGTTCAAAAAATACTAAATACAATAGAAGAAAGTTATTCTAAAAAAGAAATACATTTAATAAGAGAAGAATTTAACTTAGCAGAGAAAATTATAAGAGATTATTATAAGAAAAATACAGAAATACATATTGAAGGTCATTTAAAAATAAAAGATATTATAAAAAACAGGATAAAAATAAAACCACATAAAGATAAACAACCTATTTTTGAAAAACATGAGATTATGGATCAAATAGAAGCGCTGTATAGTGATAGAATAAACCTTCCTTGTGGTGGATATATAAAAATATCTTATACCGAAGCTCTTACAGCAATAGATATAAACTCCGGTTCATGCAAAAAAGTAAAAAATATAGATGAGAATTCATTATTAGTAAATCTAGAAGCAGCAGAAGAAATAGCTCACCAAATACAACTTAGAGATATAGGTGGATTGATAGTAATTGATTTTATAGATATGAACAGCTCAAGCAATGAACAAATGTTAGAAGAAACTATAAAGCTTAGATTAGAAAATGATAAAGCAAAATTTAATGTTGGTAATATAGATAAATTTGGATTACTTAGCATGTCGAGACAACAAATCAGGACAAATATATTAAGATCTACACACTCTAAGTGCAGCTCGTGCAAAGGAATCGGCTTCCTTAAATTACCAAGCATAATTGTTTCTTCTATTATAAAAAACATCAGAATAGTAGCTGTAAAAGATGGAATAACAAAAATAATAGTAGGCACTAGACAAGAAATTCTGACTCATATTTTGAACAGTTATAAAGAGCAAATATTTGATATAGAAAGATCATTTAATATAAATATAGAGTTCGTACAGTCTAACCATAACTTCCAAATTAATTATTTACAAAATGGAAAGTTAATAGAGCATGATCATGAAGTTATAAGAAAAATAAATGAAGGAAAGTTTGCGCTAAAACCTATTACATATAAAAAACATGCTACAGAAAATCTCATAAAAACAAATGAATTCAATAGGGATAATAACATATTAAAAGAAGATTTAGGTTTAGGATTAGAAGGCATTGATCTAGAAAACTTGGATCATGCAAACAATCCCAATAAAATAGAGAAAATATCAGATATTTTTGATATAGCAAGTTTATCCCCTATGCAAGATTTATATTTTGAAAAAAATTCAAACACAATCAAAAAATCTTCCAGAGAAAAATCTCAACATATAAATCAATCAATCAAGATTACACAAATAAAGAGATTAAATAAAAACCCAAACGAGGCTAATGTTTATGATGGCTCTTATTACAAAGATACTAATGCATTAATAGAATCTTTAGATTCAGCAAGCAACTTACAATTAAAAAGACATCAATAAAAATAAAAACATTATTAATTAAGCATAATTGAATAAACCTAATCTAATATGCCTCTAAAAATTAAGAAATTAAAATTTAGTTTTAGAAAAAAATAAAAAATCTAGATTGATAAAAAATATAAAACAGTACAAAATTCATCAATGAATTCTAGCAAAGGTTTAATAGACAACCAAAATTCACATTCCAAGTTAAATTCTTTAAATAGTACAAAAAATTCTTTAAGTGATGCAGCAGGAAGTAAGTATGGTACAGTCTCTTCTTCGTCAGAAAACTTAAGCCAGATTAAATATGATAAACAATCAACATTAAGCACTAAAAATACAATAAGCTCTGATATAGAAACAAGTGATGGAGTTATTGGAGTAAAAACTTTAGCGTTATCCATAAAAAAATTACTTGAATCTTCTTATTCTAAAATATCTATAAAAGGGCAAGTTTCTCAACCTAAAAGATCTACTCATTTATATTTCTCATTAAAAGAAGAGGATGCTGTTATAGATTGTGTATGTTGGGCAAATATAAAATTAAAGTTCGAACCTCAGCATGATATGGAAATAATTTGCACTGGAAGAGTTTCATCATATCCTGGAAGATCTAAGTATCAAATAGTAGTATTATCTGTAGAGCATTTAGGTTCTTCAAAAATACTAGAAGAAAGAAAAGAAAAACTTAGAAAAGAAGGTTTGTTTGATCCATTACGAAAACCTAAATTACCAAAATTCCCCAGAAAAATAGGAATAATAACATCCCCTACAGGTGCAGTTTTACATGATATGCTTCATAGATTAAAAGATAGATATCCTTGTGATGTTCTGCTTTGGCCTACAGCTGTACAAGGAAGTGAAACGGTAGAAAATGTAGTTTCTGCAATCAAAGGATTTAATGATAAATACTTCAATGAAGTAGATGTAATAATTATTGCCAGAGGAGGAGGTAGTTTTGAAGACTTATGGAGCTTCCAAGATGAACATATTGTTAGAGAGATATCAAAAAGTAAAATACCTATAGTAACTGCAATTGGACATGAAACTGATACAACTTTATCAGACTATGCTAGCTCTTTGAGAGCACCTACACCAACTGCTTCTATTGAGTTAATTTTTCCAGACAGAAAAAATATTATAAGAGAAATTTGTGATTTATGTGCAAATAAAAAAATGATTTTGAAAAACACTATTAAAAGAAAATTGTCAGAAATGATGTGGGTAAGAACAAAAAGATTTGAGTCTGTTTTAGAGCCTTTTAATACAAAACTACAAAACAAAACTAGTTTATTAGAATTTTCTTTCTCTCACTATATTTCTAAAAAAAGAAACCTTTCTAAGTTATCTGTTTCAAAGCCTAATTTCAGCTGTGAGCTTTCCAAAATACAACACATTCATTCTAATTTAAATTTAATTATTAATCATATGTTTTCAAAGAATAAATCTAAACTTGATTTCATGCTCAAAAATTTAGAAAATGCATCTTACCATGAAATACTTAAAAGAGGTTTTTGTAGAGCTTTTTCTGATGAAAAATTAATAAAAAGCAAAAAAGATGCACCTGAAAGTTTTTCAATAGAATTCTACGATGGAAAGCTGAGCGTACAGAAAATTCATAGCAAGAAGAAAGATTAAAACTAAAAGATAATCTTATGATAATCCTATACATATAAATTACAGAATATAAAATATAATTCTCTAATGAGATTTTTATTTTCGTGTTTTTGTATTAAAATCTATCCGTATGTTTGATATAAATGCACTGATACATAATTATGGATATTGGATAGTCTTTTTAGGCTCAATGATAGAAGGTGAATCTGTGCTTTTAACAGCATCTGCTTTAGCTTATACAGGGGTATTATCTATATACAAAGTGTTTGCTTTGTCTTTTGTTGGCACATGTATTGCAGATCAGTTGTTATATAATCTTGGATATTATATAGGCCCTGGATTCCTAGAGAAGTGGAAAACAAGTAGAAAATTATTCAATAGATTAAAACATATAGCTATAAAATATCAAAATATTTATATTCTTAGTTTTAGATTTATATATGGAATAAGAATAATAAGTCCTATAATCATAGGGGTTGTGAAGGTGGATCAAAAAAAATACGCAATATTAAACATAGTTGCATCTTTTATATGGGCTTTTATAAGCTGCTTGATAGGTTATTTTTTAGGTTCTGCAGTCTCTAAGATGGGAATATTTAATTTAAAGAAACCTTATATATATTTGATAATACTTGGTTTGGTTGGGATAGTAATTTTAGCTTCCAAGCTTATATCATCTTATCTAAGGAAAAAATATATTAGACAAGGAGAAATAGAAAAATGATTTCAGGAAAAAAGACTCTCTTAAAAAAAATATCAAACAAAGTAACATCATTAATTCTTTACACGCATGCATGTTTATTTTTTAATAATAAATTACGCGCAGCAAATAATGAAATAAATTTAAGAATTAACCAAAGTTCTAATATTAATAAATCTTCATCAGTGATGGAAAAAAGCAAAAAAAAACACCAAGAGCTTTGTAAGCAAATTTTCCAAGAAAGTCATAAGAAGTATAAAATAGAATCAGAGAATGATAAATCTAAAGAATGCATACGAGTTTTCTCAAAACAGAAAAAGTGTATAAAAACCTACAATGGCTTGGAAGACAGTTTGGAAAATGAAACAAATGAAAACACAACAAGCTCAGCAGAGCATAAAAAAAGCGAAGCACCAAAAGAATTGCCTTACAAATTTATAATTATAAAAGGCGACAACATAAACATGCCTACTTCATTCAAAAAACTTACAAAAGAAAATGTAAAACAAATAATCTCTTCATATTTCATTCCAAATCTAAAAATAAATTATAATGAATCTGTTTTTAATGAAGAAATAAAAAAAGATTTGATGTGCATATTAACAGGTAAAAATGAAAAATCTAAAGCAAGCTGTAAAAACAATTCTTTATATATACACATACAAGATGTTTCAGTAATTCTATTTGATAAAAAAGCTTATTTTAATGTATTTTTAAAATTCTATTCTGGAAAAAATTTCATATATGAAATAAAAATAACAAAAAATATAGATAAAATAACTGAAAACAGCGTAGAAAAAGAATTACATGAAATTTCAAAGCACATAAGTAAAAAACTTCTAGAATTCATAAAGTAAATCGATATAAAATAAGTTAGCAAAAATCAGAAATGGTTGTTAAATTTATAATAGTAAAATTCTTTTAAGTTAAAAGTTAGATTAAAATAAATAATGGTTATAGCATAATCATAGAAATAATTTAATTCAGCTGATCAAGTTCACCTAATCAGGAAAAATTTCTATTATAACTTTCGAAATGAATATTTTCTGTTCATTTATGAATTCATCACTTGTAGAGCAATGTATACTAAATCTCTTGAATGTACTTAAAGATTCTAAAGGCTTGCCTTGTATTTCTATAATTGGCTTACCAAGGTCATTTTTTAATATAGATATATCTTTCCAACCACAATGTTCTCCAATTCCAGTCCCTAGCGCCTTACTAAAAGATTCTTTAATAGAAAATATCTTTCCTACTTTTTCATTTCTCATTTCTGTATTGACAAATTTCATGTCTTTTTCTGATTGAGATAATATTCTATTTGCAAAATTTGGGGTTCTTTTGAAAACTGTTTCCATTCTGCTCAAATTAAAAATATCTACACCTATACCGAATATCACAAAACAATTACATCATAATTATACAAAAATTAACAATCATATTGAGAAATAAATCAAATCAAAATAAATATAATTAGGGTTCTTAAATAATTAATAAGAAATATAATGTTGATCAGGTTTTTTGTGAAATAGTTTATGTATTAAGAGACGCTTACTAGATATTTTAGGATTTATTAAAAATAAAACACATAAGCTATATTAATATATTAATCTGCAGATTTTTTAGATAATTCAGACAAATCTTCTTTTTCTACTATATAACCACCGCCAAACAAAATATCATCATAATAAAATCCACATACCTGTCCTGGAGAAATACCATATTCTGCATTTTCCAGAATCACTCTTCCTTCTTTACCATTTATTTCCAACTTAGCAGGAACTGGGGTTTGTGATCCTCTTATCTTTACCCTAACATTTTCTTTCTTTGTAAAATCTCTAAGCAAGTTTATTTCATTAATCCAAATTTCATGACATTGTACATCTTTTAATCTACCTACAAAAACTTGATTAGTTTTGTTATCTATTTTATTAACAAACCACGGACCGTAAGGTAAATTAAGTCCTTTTCTTTGTCCTATTGTAAATCTAGATATTCCATCATGTTCACCTAAAACTTTCCCAGTTTTACAGTTTACAATCTCTCCGCTTCTATCTTTAGATCCCATGATTCTTAAAACATCGTGATATCTATTGCTAACTGCAAAACATAAATCTTGACTTTCAGCTTTCTTAGCAACAAAAAGATCAAATATCCTTGCTATTCTTCTAACTGTAGATTTATTCATTATTCCAAGAGGAAATCCTACAAAAGGAACATAGTTAGCATCTATTAAAGAAAGAAAATAACTTTGATCTTTGCTAGAATCTGCCCCTCTAACTATAGACTCTTCTCCATATCTCATTTCTCTTTTTATATAATGACCTGTAACTAATCCACCAGCACCTATGCTTTTAGAATACTCAACCATTCCTTCGAATTTAATGTTCTTATTACATTTTATACATGGATTAGGTGTTTTTCCTTCTTCATATTCTTCGTAAAATTTAGACAAAACATGCTCGTCGAATTCTTTTCTTAAATCTAAAACTCTATGTTCTATTCCAAGAAACTCAGAGATTTTTTTTGCATCAGTAATCGCTTGTTCTACTGAAGGATTATCATGAAGTTTTAAAGTAAGCCCTATAACTTTATATCCAGCTTTACACATTAAAGCAGCTGTCACAGAACTGTCCACTCCACCAGACATGGCTGCTACTACTACTTTGTCTTTATCGAACATAGAATTTATATATTTTGACAAATCAAGTCTTTGTTTTCTGTACCAAACAGGAAACTCTAATCCTGCTACTTCTGGTTGTACAGATTTGTTTTTAGAGTTTAAGTTCATTAGAAAATCTCCTTAAATTTTTTGAAAGATAAAAACATTATAAAGCATAAAGCAGATGTTAGCATCATATAAGCGTAAGACCCTATTGGATAAGAAAAATAAAACACCAAAAAATAAGCTATAGCTTCATATATACTATTGAATGAACCAACTACAGATTGTATGCCTCCTGCATTTTCTTTGGCTATATTTAGCAATGAAGTTTTTGTAGCTGGTTGAGCAATACCTGATCCCATACAAAACAGAATCAACCCAAAAACACCATATATACCTAACTTATCTACATATAACCCATGAAATATCAGAATAGATCCGACAAACATCAGGAAAATTCCATATGTCAGAAAGTTTTTTACATTTTTATTGTTAAGTCTAACAGAAGAATATGTAGATGCTATGAACGTACAAACCCTTCCTATCAGTTGAATATAAGCCAATGAAATAAAAAATCTTACAAAAAAAGAGAAATTTCTAATTACATATAGAAAATCACCTTTCCTAACCATGTAAGATCCAAAAACACTTACTAACCCATAAAAACCACCTATGCAAATCATGGATACTGAAGAAAGAGCTAGAAATACAGGATTTTTCAAAGCATTTTTCCATTTCTTAATCAAATCTCTATTAAGTTTTACAGGTTTTTTGTGTGGAGTTATAAAATAAATCCCTATAGCAAACAAAACCATTATAAAAGATAAAACTATAAATATACTTTTTACAGGAAAATAAGAAAGTAAACTTTTATATAGAATAGGAATTATTGCACTACCACCAAATAGCATCATATAAAGCATTGATGTCATTTTTGGCAACCTATCTCCAAAATATATTAAAGATATAGCTACATATATATTATTTATGCATCCAGCTATACATAAACTTCTCAAGAAGTATATTAGATTAAGAAGCAAGAAATTCATTTTATAAATAACTAATATAGCATTTAAAATAGATATTAGAATCAAATAAATTGGAAAAGTCCTCTTAGGACCGAACCTATCATTTATAGGGCCACTAAATAAGGCTCCTATAGTCAATCCCAGTGAAGAAAAAAGACTTGCTTTACCTAAATAAGATGCATTTATATTAATTACTTCAGAAAGTGGATTAATAGAAATAACCATAGTTTCTTGCCAGAATTTTGACAGTAAGAGCCCTAATGATAATATTAAAAAAGTCACAGCAAATTCTAAAACATAAAAGCGAAAAAAAACAGTAAAAAATTGAAAAACTATTAAACAAGTAGTTACATGTACAAATTTATAATTTAAATTACAATGATCATGCTTCCTAACTTATGAATTATGTTCGTGTTACCAGTTAATATAATGCAAATTATTTATAGGTTAAGTTGCCAAAAAGGTGACTTAAGACTGTAGGGATTAAGTTGCCAAAAAGGTGACTTAAGACTGTAGGGATTAAGTTGCCAAAAAGGTGATTTAAGTCCGAAGGAGTTAAGTTGCCAAAAAGGTGACTTAAGACTGTAGGGATTAAGTTGCCAAAAAGGTGACTTAAGACTGTAGGGATTAAGTTGCCAAAAAGGTGATTTAAGTCCGAAGGAGTTAAGTTGCCAAAAAGGTGACTTAAGACTGTAGGGATTAAGTTGCCAAAAAGGTGATTTAAGTCCGAAGGAGTTAAGTTGCCAAAAAGGTGACTTAAGACTGTAGGGATTAAGTTGCCAAAAAGGTGATTCGAACACCTGGCCTACTGATTACGAATCAGTTGCTCTACCAACTGAGCTATTTTGGCTTTACAAACAGTAGGTTAATATTTTTTAAAACAAATAGTAATAAGGTACAATAATTAATCAAAAAACTAGAATTGTGTATATTATCAATATAATTGAACTATGATAGAATAACCCTTATGACTAAGATGATGTTCTTTTTGAATTGGCTAAAAAATCCAATAAAAACCGGGACCTTTAGAGAGATCCCAAAAAAAGCAGGTAAACATATCTTACATTTTTCACAAAACCTATCTCAAAATGACATAATTCTTGAAATAGGCGGAGGATCTGGGTCATTGACAAAATATATAAACAATAAAGCATATAGCTCTGCACAATCAATATGTATAGAAATTAATGATAGTTTTTGCAAAGTTCTGCGAAAAAAATTCGAGAATGTAAAAATAATACAAGGAAATGCTGCAGATCTTTCTGAAATAATATCTCCAGAGGAAATGAGTAGAGTTAGATTAATAATATCCTCTATCCCATTTTTATTAATAAATAAAGCAGAAAGAAATAAAATACTTAACCAATGTTCTGATATAATGGAATCTAATTTATGCCCTATGTTGCATTTCTCCTATACATCTTTTTATTCTAATGTGTTTAAGAACAGAGGTGTTGTTGATTTTCTAAGCAAAAAAATAAAATCTTTTCCTACTGTACATGTAAATCATTATTCTTATAAAAATTGCTCTGAAGCCTTTTCATCTATAGTAAAAGGAATGGATTTTTCTGAAGAAAATAGTCAAAAGAAAGAGATTAAAGAAGGAAAAACAAAATGAAAAAAGTATTTTTTAAACAATATATAAAAAACCCCAAACTTACAGGATCAGTTATTCCAAGCTCTAGCCATTTATCAAAAGCTTTTATAAAAAATATGGATTTGAACTCTGGAACAATATTAGAAGTTGGAGCTGGGACCGGAACAATAACAGAACACGTCTACAACAAGATGGAGAACAAATCTAAATTAATATCTTTCGAAATCCAAGAAGAGTTCTGTAATGATTTGAGAAAAAGATTCCCTGAGTCAACTTTCATAAACAAAGATATTTGCGATATATACGATATATTAGATTTAAAAACCATAAAAGATATTAAATACATATTATCTACTGTGCCTTTACTGTCTTTGGGAAAGAAAAAATCATTAGAAATTATTGAAACCTATAAAAAAATCATGTTACAAACAGGAGCAACATATCTACAGCTTACTTACACTCCATTTTCACCATTTAAGTATAAAAACTTCGACATGACATGCAAGAGAATTGAAACTGTATGGAGAAACTTCCCTCCTGGAAATATACTTAAATATAAAATTATAAAATAAAACCTTTATTAAATAAGCATACCCATGTGTTCTATTTGTTATGAAAGATCTTAATTGTTATTTCTTTAATCAATCAATTTCATTGTTATTATTCAGTTATTTGTTTAATAATAATTCATATTTAAATTCATAATTAAAGTTATTAGAAAACACATAATTAGGTTAACGTAAAATCAAAACTTACACATTAAATCTTCTACCTCAAATGTGTATTTAATATAGTCATAGCCCCTTATGGAAAAATGTCCATTTTCGTTAAATTTATCAAAAATAAACAATCCTTTTTCTACCAAACTCCCACCCTCAGAATTCGAATTTACTAGGTTAATTTCACTAGAATCAAAGTGTATATCACCTGAATTGTCGTAATTTTTTTGTTGCAAGAAAATTTCTTGTTTTTTATCATCACTACATGATTCTGTTTCTATTTTATTTGCAGAAGAAACCAGATAATCAAATCCACACATTTTAGACAAATTAATCCATTTTTCTAAGAATTGACATAAATTGTTGATGAATCCATAGCAGAAATAATTTTTCTGTACGAAAATCCTGATAAATTTCTTATCACCTATTTCATGAAAGTGTAAATAACAAACCTTTTTTCCATTTAGCATTAATATGTTAGGACATTTAAATTGAATGCTACCTATTTTTGAAAAATATTCTCTAAGAGCAAGTATAGTGATTAAAAAAGATTCTACGTAAGATTTAGAATTATAAAAAAATGCAATTGAAAAAAAGTTATCACTATCCTCAACAATCATTATTTTATCTTTTTCTATATTGGCATGATCCGTCTTTATGTAATCCATCATCCCTGTTTCTAGAAATTTTATTTTAAATCCAAATACTAAGTTTATATAAGTCATCTAGAATAGTGTTTTACACCATTTGTATTAATATTTTATAAATACTCATATTAAAACTTAACTTAGCAAAACTTAACTTTATAGTAATATTATTAAACCAAAATAAGTTAGAGAGAAAAATGAAAATATTTGAGATTATAGAAAATATAATTAAATTAAAAAAATCAACTTTTAATATGATGAAAAATAATAATAAAATAATAAACTGTAATGAATTGTCTGGTATGCAATCCATAATTCTGCTTTTCATTCACAGAAACAATATATCTTTGTTAGAACTTGTTAATGACTGCATGCTGACAAATGTTCCATATAATATAAAACAAATGAAAAATAGCGGATATATAACACAAAAGAAAACAGAACATGATAAAAGATCTTACGAAATCAAACTTTCTAAAAAAGGCTTAGAAATAGTAAAAAAATTAGAAGAAAGATTAAAATTGTACGATGAAGCATATCCTAATTTCGTTAATATGCCACAAAGTGCGATTGTGAATAGTATGAAACAAATAGAAGATCTATTTAAGTTTATGAAAAAATAATATTTATGAAAAAATTATTTTATAACAACCATTTCAAAATCAAATAAAATTTAATTAACAATACTTAATTAAAAATGCTCATTTAATACTTTCTGAATTACACAACGCTTAAATTCAGCTTAAGAATTACCAACAATATTGGAAATTTTCATAATTGCATTAATGTATACAGGAGCATTTTTTTCATAATCTAATGTACCTATATGCCCTGTAATTCCCCTATCTCCAGCAACTTCTACATTCCCATCTAAAGTAGCATAACTTTTAACTAGCAAAGAATAAAAAGGTATATAAGGATTAACCTCTATGAAAAGCAACTTCCTGCCTGAATTACTCCAAATGTAATCTTTAATAAACCTATTTTTATCATTACTAAACTCTAAATATTCTATAGATAAGTTCTGATTACTACCCAGTGTCTTTTCGATTATTATCTGTGCAGCCTCTTTATCAGTTTTTGGAATAGAATTTAATTTTTCAATCTTTTCCACTTTCTTATGATATGAAAAATCTAAAATATCTTTAGACCCTTTAATAAGCAGAGTTTGCTCGTAACTATAATTTTTTCCAGAATCATCTACAATAACGTGCAATTTTTTATTTCTAATATTTAATTTGTTAATAAAATCAATTTTAAGCCTAAAAGTCTCTATGCTATCAAAAATAACTACAATACCATCATAACTCGTGTAAGAGCTATCTTTAGGATTTACATCACCTTTCATTCCTATTTCTTCTAAATATTTTTCTATTCTAGAATGGTTTCTAGAAAAGTTACCATTTAACTCTTTAAGATCTACTTCTTTAATCTTAGAATTATTTATTTTTAGTTTTCTAGATTCATATGGTTTGTAAGAATATTCTTTACCTTTTGATATTTTTAATGATAAATTTTTCAAATCAGATTCATTTTCATAGTACTTTTCAGGAACTGTTTTGGAAAATATTTTGTACAAATTCTGCTTAAAATTATATCCAACTAAAACAGAACTTAAAAACTTATGTAATATCTTTGTCTTCTGCAACATTAATAAATGTTTGCATGAAATATTTAATATATTGTTTATTTACAAATATTGTAGGCCCAGTACAAAACCTAAAACACGGCTCAGACATAGAATGACCTACAATTCCTAAAACATCATATCCCTCTAATTTTTCTGCAACTAAATTTATGAAATTCCATTTTTCATTTTTACTTAAATAGTTCCATTTCTTGTAAGATGGTTTTAAGCACAAAACATAATTAGATTGTTGAATTGATCTTAACGTATCTAATTCATTTCCTGACTTTGCAATAAATTCAGATTTAAGGTTTTTTACATCATTATCATTATTTTCAATAGTTTCATTACAGGTATGAATATTATTCATAGCATATCCACCATCACTAGACTCATTATCGAACAAACAAGCTTTATTCACATTTTCTAAATAGCAGATGTTTTTCAATAAACACTCTCTATTATTTGTGCACTCTTTTATTGAGTTTTTAATCCCACCTAGCTTCATAAATGAATTTATGCTCTGTATTATATCTTCTACAACAATAAAGGATGGGGTATTAGGCATTATATTTTTGAAAAGATTTTCAGTTATTTTCATAAATCTAGGAATAGGAAATTTCGCACATACAGATTTATTAGATATTTTTTCTCTTTCTAAAACTCTTCTAAATCCTTTAGGGTTCATTACTATACAACCCAAACCTGCTTCTGCACCCAAAGCTTTCTGGAATGAAAATGCTGCACAATCTAGAAAATCCCATTCTATTTCTTCACAAAAGACAGCTGATGTAAGATCAGCAATCCTTAGCCCTTTAACTTTTCTCAGAAACTCTTTGTCAAACCACTTTTCCCCAGTTGCAGTTTCTGTCATAGTAAAAACAAAATCATTATCATAAATTATTGGAGTTTCATATTCTATTTCTTTTTCAGATACCCTTAATTCAGAACCTTTACTTGTGTCATAAGAGCTATTATAGGAACCATTATTTGATGCTGCTTTTTTAATTAATTCAATTTGAGATAAATCAAGCCTTTTTCCTGGCATTTTAATGTTTAACAATATATCATCAGCCCATCTTTTCCCAAACAGCCCATAATCCAACACAAATACACTTCTATCACCCAAAGCATTCCAAAATACTGCTTCTAAAGCTCCTGTGCAAGATCCATTTACAAACCCTATTTTGTAATCATGTGGGATTTTTAATGACTCTCTTACTTTATCCGAAAGTTCTTTTATTTTTTCTATACCTTGATCAGAAACATGATTTCTTTGCTTAAGAAAATTTCCTAATGACTTTATATCAAAATCACAGTGCTTTTTAGTGGGACCAGAAGAAAACATAATTTTAATATACCAAAAAGTCAGTGCTCAAGGAATATTATGAGATAATACTGTAAAAAGTATATATTGAATGTGAATAATCCTAATCAGGAGATAAAAGTAATTATTAAATAAACTATTATTATATTTAAATAATTTCAAATATAAGGTTTTTTATTTTATGTAAACTATTATAAAAATAGTAGAAGAATTTAAACTAAGTAAATAAATTTAAATTTTAAGATTATTTTGAATATATTTTTTGGACATTTTGCTTGAAGATACTAAGCTCTGCTTTCCAAACCCAAGAATATTATTGCATGTAACTCCTGATTTACTAACAAAACCTTTTGCTTCTGTTACCATCAAAGCACCTGCAGCAACATCAACTAGCTCTTTTCCTAAATCAACTGAAAAATCAAACCTTCCACTAGCAACATAACACATAGATAATGTTGAACACCCTAAAGATCTGGTATTTGCTGTATCTATACAAACTTCTTCATTAGTACAGCTTCCAAACAATTTATTTTCTTTTACTTCTTTAGAAACTGAAATTTTAGCATCATTTAAATACGCTCCACTTTCTACTTCAGCTTGATAAATTTCTCCTAAAAGTGGATTAATAACAACACAAGATTTAACTATATTTCCTGTCATAAACGCAACACTAATACAAAATATCGGAATGTTTCTTAAAAAGTTAGCTCTGCCATCTAGTGGATTAATTACCCAGTTGTTTTCATTTGTAGAATCTATATTATAATGCTTTCCTATTATTCCATCACCTTTTACCTTGTTAAGGAAAAATTCTGCTATTTTCTTTTCAACTCTTTTTTCAAACCTATCCACAAAATCCAATTTGTTTTTATCCAAAATCATAGAGTTTTGCTTAAAATCTCTACAAGCCATTCCTTCGATTTTCTGCAAAACACCTAACATTAAGTTTATTTTCCCAGATTTTATCGGGCTACTTATTTCTTCTATATTTAAATCTAACATTTGATTAATTTCCTTTGTATTTTTCTTTAAAGTCACCAGAATATGGGTCTATTATTATTTTATCTCCGGAATTTATATATGTAGGAACCGAAACCTTAACATCATTAGACAAAACAGCATTTTTATAAGATGCTGCTGCAGTTTGTCCCTTAGTATAAGATGCCGCTTCTTTTACTTCAAAAACAACATCATCTCTAAACTTGAAATTTATAAAATTATCATCGTAAAAAAATGCAGAAATATTTACATCATCTTGCAAAAAATCGAATAAATTATGCTTCTTTTTGTTTTTATCATTTTGTTCATTATTTCTTATTTCGTAAACTTCATTTGTTGTATCACAAAAGAAATTATATACACCATTCATGTAATAATCGAATCTTAAGATTTTCTCTTCTATTATTGCTTTGTTAAAAACATCATCTGTTCCAAATCTTCTATCAAGCTTTCTATGTCCAGTAAAAGATTTCATTTCTACCTGAAAATAAGCCCTTCCTTTTCCTGGCTTTACATGAGAAATATCTCTTATTTCAAATAACTCATTGTCAAAATCTATTATATGACCTTTTTTTAAATTAGATGCTTTTATCTTTTCAATCACTTGAAGATTTTACATCTTTTAGAAGCAAAAGTATACAAAAAATAAATTTGCTCAATCTTTCTTTTTAAAGAATTCAGGAATATCTTCAGATTTTTCCTCTTCTATTTTTATATCTTCTTCCACAGACCAAAATCCTGATAACCTAGACCATATTCCTTTTTTATTTTTCTTATTCTGACTTGTTTTTAAGCTAGGTTCATATGAATTTTCTGATTCTGAATCGTTCAAATCATGATGACTTCCAATAAAAGATTCATCTTCAGTCATATAAGAAATATCCTCACCTACACCTTTAAACTCATTATTATCTTTTTTTGATGATTCAGATCTTAAATCTTCTTCCAAGTTTTTTGATTCTGTTGTGGTTCCAAACATAAACACACGCATAGAATCTCCCATACTTTTATCAAAAGCAGCTCCGAAAATAACCTTTGCATTTGGAGAAATAGATTCATGTATCTTTCCTACAGCTTGGAAAACATCTTCAGAGCTCAACTCTTCTCCTCCATTTATACAAACCAAAATATGGTCTACATTTTTCCAAGACATATCTGAGCAATCAAGCAAAACATTGTCGAACATAGCTTCAGAAGATGCGCTAGAACCTTTGTTCTCACCTACAGAATTACCTATACCCATCATTGCTTTGCTTTTTCTGTCTCTAACAACAGTACATAAATCAGCAAAATCTACATTTATTAAACCATTACTTTTTATGATGCTAACTATTCCAGAAACACATTCAGATAAGAATTTATCTGGCATAGAAAAAGCTTGAAGAAATGGTGTATTTCCACTTTCTGCTCTTTGTAAGTTTTGATTATCAAAAACTAAAAATGTATCTACTTGGTCCTTTAGTTTCTCAATACCTTCTTTAGCAGCCATTATCCTTGGAGATCCTTCAAACAAAAAAGGCTTTATAACAACACCTAATGTTAATATACCCTCTTTTTTACAAGCTTCAGCTATAACTGGAGCAGCTCCTGTTCCGGTACCACCTCCCATCCCAGCAACAATTATTACCATATTAGAATCTTTTAAATATTCCATAACATCATCAATGCTCTCTTCAGCTGCTTTCCTGCCTATTTCAGGAATTGCACCAGCACCAAGACCTTTTGTTATTTTTGGACCTAATTTTATCTTTTTTTCACAAGGGGAGCTTTCCAATGCTTGAGCGTCAGTATTTGAAATTGCAAATTCTACTTGATCATGACCTCTTCTTTTCATATCTTCCATCATGTTCTTTACTGCATTAGAACCGGCTCCACCAACTCCGAAAATAACTATTCTGGGACTTAGATCTCTTTTCACAAAACTCCTTCTTAAATAACAATCAATTTATTTATCTTATTTTAATAATATCATAAATCTTTTTTAATCTAAAATTAACCCAGTTTCTTAATTTATGCATTATTCTGGTTTTCTTGTATTCTTCATGCATTTTGTTAATTAAAAAGTAAATATGATGAAGCTTTATTTTATTACTACTTAAATTACAAAAAAAAGATCTCTCCTTTAAAAAACTATCAATTCCTTTTATTTCATTAGAAAATTCATCTTTCACAAAAATAGTTCCATTATATTTAAGATCTAAAATAAATCTTTCAATAAAATCATATATATGCCCTATTGATTTAATTGTTTTGTTTCTTAAATCTTCTTTTGATACTGATATATCCATATAGTCTTGAGTTTTGATTTTTATATATTTCTCTAAGTTTGTTTTGCTAAACTTAATTGATTTGTTTTTCTTTCTGATATTTATAGCTGAATCAATAGAAATAGATAACTCTTTCGAAATATTTTTATCTAGTAACTCATACCCAATATCTAAAACTTTTATAGAAACTATTTCTTTATTTTCTACAAAATATAAAAAAGTTTTTTCATAGTATATATTTACAAAACAAAATTCATTAAAAATTGTATCTTTTGTAGAATCTTTAAATTTAAGAAAAGAAACTGGAATAATTGATAAATTATCAAAACCTTCCATATTAAGAATTTTCTCAAGATATTTTTTATATTCATTTGAAAAACAAAAGCATTTGAATTTTCTGATTTTTTGAGTAGATTCTTTTTGTTTTATACTTTTTATCAAAAATATGAAGCTATTTTTACTAAGCATTTTATTTTTCATGCTTCTCTTTATGTAATCATTCTTATGCTTATGTTCTTCTTTTCCATTTTGTTTTATTAAAAAGTCGTGAGAATATATATATCCATTCATTAAAATGACTGAGCTTTCAGGCAAAGATTCCACTCTGTCTGACAAATTTTTCAATAAGTATCTTATGCAACTTTCCAGAACAGTAATTTCTTTGAGAAATTTAATGTAATTGTTTCTCTCTAAATTACTAACAAATTCAAGATCTTTCATGATATGAGGTATGTTTATAGAAGATTTATTTTGGATTTTTTTATTCCTAAAGTCTGATTTATCTGTTTTTTCCTCTAACAATATGGATTTATTTTGCAAATCTAATAAAAATCCTTTTACAGTAAGTTCTTCTATTTCTATTAACAAGATTCGCTTCACTGATTTAAAATAACATGTTTAGGGTTCAAAAATAACAAGTAATAAGAAATATAAATGTTATTTAAGCTTTTTATAGCTAAAATTATCATTTTGTATTAAGTGTTTATTTTATGGAAATTAGAAACAATAGAATCAAAAACTCTCTCTAAATTCATGATATTCTCTAGTGTTGTATGTTCATTTGTTTTATGGGCTTGAGACTCTTCTAACCCTATTTCTATAACAGGGGCTAATTCTATCAAAAACCTACCATCGCTTGTAGCACCATCAGCGTTAAATCTAGGAGAAATACCAAGCTCATTAATTACGCTTTCTCTTATAAAATCTTTTATATTTTTATCTCTTACAAAGAATGGATTACCATGTTTTGTCCATTGAGATATAATTTCTAATTTATATTTATTAGAAATTTCTAAAAATTTATTTTCAAACATCTCTATTATACTGTTTGGAGTTAAACTAGGGTTAAACCTAATACCAAAATCTATGAAACATTCACCAGGCAAGAGATTTTCTACTCTTTCTGGAGTCCTAAAATGAGTCACTTGAACCACTGATTTAGGGAAATCTTCATACTCATATCCTATTGATTTATTATTAGAAAATTCCATAATTTCCAATGCAGCAGAAGTAATACTACAAGCATGTTCTGGATAAGCTATATGTCCTTTATTACCTAAAACTCTTACTTGAGAAGTTAAACTCCCCCTTCTTCCGGATTTTATTGAATCTCCTGTATTTTCTATACAAGATGGCTCTCCTAATAAAAATAGATCAAATACTTGATTACGCTCTTTTAACCAGCTTACACATTTTGCAAGACCATCTACCGCCAAACCTTCTTCATCTGTGGTGAGCAGAACACTTACAGATGAATTTATATCTTTTATTCTATTTTTCAACACATTCAAAAAACAGGCTATTGAACCTTTCATATCTACAACACCCAAACCATAAATTTTTCCATCATGTATATTTAGCTTGAATGGATCACTGTCCCACTTATCACCAGGAGGAACAACATCTACATGACCTGCAAAACAAATATGAGGGCCTTCAGAATCCTTTTTTGAATATAAATTATATACATTCCCAAACTTTATAATCTCGCTTTCAAACCCAAGCTTATCCAAAAAGTTTTTTATATATTCCAAACAATCTATACCTATTGGAGTAACAGATTTAAATGAAACTAAATCGGACAATATTTTTAGTGTTGAGTTCATAAAAGCATTTTCAGTAAAATTTATCAAAAAAGCAATCTAGCTTTTTATAGAAAAACTTATATAAATTATTACTTTTCTCTGATAAACAATTTCTATTTATAGCCTCATTTAACATACTTTTGCATTTAACATCACGTAAATTACCTACTACACAACTTTCCATACCACATGGAATAAACATATTAAAAGCATCCAAATTGGCATTTAAGTTTATAGAAAACCCATGAGATGTTATTTTCCTAGAAATTTTAACACCAATAAAACCTACTTTTTTCCATATACAGTCTTTAACCCAAACACCTATTGCATGCTTTTTAGACTCAACCCCTAAACTTCCTATAGATCCATTCATCCATTCTTGCAATCTTACAACATAATTTGCTGGACTTACTCCCAAATAATCCAAATTAATTATTGGGTAGCATGTAAATTGACCCTTATCATGATATGTTATTTTACCACCTCTGCTAGACTTATAGTAAGAAATATTCTTTTCAGAAATAGTTTTTATAAAACTTTCACTTAATTCTTTTTCATTAACTCCAAGAGTTATTACAGGAAGATAATTAAAGATAAGAAAGAAAACCATACTTCCATCTTTATGCACAATATCCATGTGCTTATTCATAATAAGCATTGATTCTTCATAGGTAACACTAAAAATCTTTTTATATATAGTAATGTTTTTTCTGTGCTTCATTTCATTCATTATAGAAAGTACAGTCTATATTATGAAAACACTTCTTGCAAAGCACATTTAATTAAAAATAAAATTAATTAAAGTATAAATTAAACAGCAAAGCATTCATAAAGCTCTCTTGTTAGTTCTTTTCTTTTATCTTTAGAAACACAGATCCAAGAGTAAGTATCCATATTCCCATACATTTCAGAGTATTTTTTAGCTATTCTTATAAAGATGCCTATATTAATAGGTTTTTCATGCATCAAGTTAACTTTATACATTTTCTCAATCATAAAATTATTTTTATTTTTCAAATAATCACTCTCAGATAAGAATATACACCACTTCTTATTAAAAGATATTATAGAATTTTCTATTTCTGGAATATCAAGGCCAGTCAATTTTATACAAAAAGCTTTTTGTAAAGCAATTAAATTTTTTGAATCTCCTTCTTTTTTCGAAATAACAGTACATTCACTTTCGTCAAAAATAGATTTCACAATCACTTTTATGTTTTTTTCAGATGCATATTTTACTGCCTTATGTGAAACTACATTAGAGCCTCTAAGAGATGCATTATGCATGCTTTCATAGCTTATAAAATCTAGTTTTTTAGACTTTATTATAGATGGATCTACCTCGAAAATCCCAGATACATCTTTATATAAACAACATTCAAAACCAAACTCGACAGCCAAAGAAACTGCACTAAGATCTGTTCCTCCTCTACCTAAAGTGGTTATTCTTCCATCACATATACCCTGAAAACCTGCAACAACAGGAATGATATCTCTTTCTAGTAGAGAGCTGATTCTTTCTTTATGAACAGCTTTTATATCTGCATTTCCATGTGAAGAGTTTGTTTCTATAGGGACTTGCCAACCACATAATGGCTCCGATTTTCTGCCAAACTTTTCTAGAAACATAGAAAAGATTCCAGCACTAAACATTTCTCCAGTTGAAAAGACAAAATCCTTTTGCAGATCTCTAGAATTATAAACAGAATCAATAACGGATTCTATTTTATTAGTAACACCACTCATAGCAGATACTACTATAATAGGAGGTTTTTTAAATTCAGTAGCGATTTTTTTTGCCACTATACCAATATTATCTAAATTTGAAAGAACACTTCCCCCAAATTTTATTACAACATTGCTCATTGGATTAATGATATTACACATATATTTTTTATACAAATGTTTTATCAAAGCGTAGAAAACAAAAAGTATAAGATTTTTAAAACATAATCACATGTAAATATCTGATTTGGATGTTAGCATATAGTTTAAAAATATATCTTATGATTAATTATTAATTGTTTAGCACTTAAGAATAGTTACTTATAAGAAATTTCATCAAGAATATATAAAATAATATTTTAAGCACTTAATTTAATATACAAAACCTAGAATTTATCTAGACTCTTTCTATCCTCTCTTGATCCAAATTCAAATACATAGGCATCTTTCAAGCATGATCCAAATATACCTGCTGAAGCAGAAATAATACATATAACTTCTGATGTTATATTAGGCATTAATCCAAGCAATAAAAGACAAGAAAACAGTCCAAAAAAGGCTAATAAAAACATAGCATTCGCTCTTTTGTTTGGCTTGTCCTTATATATAGAACAATCTCTTAACCTAGAGTCTTTTCTGTCTTTTCTATGAACTTCATCTTTAAAGTTTCTTGATAGCATTTTTTTTACTAAAAAGTCTATTTTATGTTCTGATTCTAATGTGTTTATAAGATCATAACCTTTATTACTTTTAAAGTTAGAAAAAATATTAATAAGCTTATTAAATAGGATTTTAAAGCTGTATCTTTTTCTAACAAAATTAAATATGTAAAATAATGAACCCTTACAGATTTTAAAAAGAACAACAAGAATTTTTATGATAACCTCCCTATATTTTCTTGAATAAAGCTTATAAAAACTTCTTTTTGCTTATGGTTAGCTATACTAGCCAACTCAAAACTTTCATTATAAATTAAATCTAAAAAAACATGCATTTTTATTTTCTCCTTACTTCATAATTCAAGCACAAGTCAGGTAATTTTTTTTGCACTGAATTAATTTTTATTCCCAGAAACTTTTCTTCATCTTCTATAAAATCTATAACCATATTTAAATTCTTCAAAAGATCAGAATGAGACTTTATACTTGATTTATCAAAAATTCTTTTAAAATAAAGGTCTTTCAATCTTTTATGCTCATATTCAAAGCAATAGGATTTACAGTACTCATCTCTAAAATAATAAATAATATCTGAATCAAAGCTTTTTACTTTTGTTAAACTTTTTATCTTTAAAAACAAAATAGACTCTTTATCAGAAATTGTCTTTTCATACTCAAAAACCACACCTGTATATATTTTTCCATCTTCCACAGATTTAAATCTCACTTTATCCATAAGCTGTACAAAGCATAAATCCAAAGAATTTGTTAAGTTTATTTTCACTTCCAATATATAATCATATTGATACGCTCTAGTGTAAGCAAAAAGCATATTTTTGATTTGATATAAAAGCAATTTTCCAGCTTCTGAATCAAATATATTATCTTTATTCTTTTGTAAAATTTCTGGTTTTTTATCTGATTCTATCCAATATTCCAAATCAAAAACTAATCCTGAAAAATGATCTACAGCACAAATAAAAATTGACTTTTCATAAGAAACAGAGTCATTTTTCTTATAAAACTGCTTCTCTTTCCATTCATCACAACCAGAAAAAACCTTGTTAAGATCAATATTCAAGTTTAAGTCTTTGGATACATTTGCTCCAAATATATTAAAGCACCATTTTTCTCTTCTCTTTATTAATTCCATCCAATCCAAAACCAAAGCACCATAAACATTTCCATATTCTTTTTTTATAAAAGAGTTTGAAATTGTATACTGACCATGTTTAGAAAATTTTTGAGGCCATTTAGACAGCTCATTCTCTTTAAAATTCTTATACACTTCTTCGAAAACATCACTCTGCCTGAAAATGTGATCATCCCAAGAAAAACAAAAAGTAACAGAGAAACTTTCTTCAGATTCTACTGAATTATATTCTTTCTTTAAAAAATCATTTCTACTAAGAATGGACATACTGTCTATTGAATAAGAATCTTCCTTGTCATCGAATATGCTTTCACATCCCATCAACGAATCTGAATATACTAGACTATTTACTACATTTCCTTTAGGATCCAAAGCATTACTTAATCCATTATTTAAAAACTCTTTATCCAAACATTTTTGTTTCTTTTCACTAGAAGCTTTTGATTTGAATGATATTTTATAAGAATTATTTTGTTTATTTATATATTCATAGCTTCCAAAAAACATTACACCATGATCATTCGTTATAATTAAAAATGGATATTTATTTAAATCCGATATAAATGAAGAAACATATATTTCTGCTTCTACATAATCAAACTTGGATTGAACAATTTTGACCTTAGTAGTATCATCGATTTTCCTCACATCACTGGAATTAAACTTACTTAAGTCACTATTAGATGTCAGATAAACACAAAAACAATTCATTTCTCATCCAAAACAACTGCCCATCTTGTTTCTAAATTTTTAAAGTCACAAGATATGCTTTTAACAAAAACATTAAATAGTGGCTTGTAATTTACCTTACCATCGCACCCAGGACGATAGTCCTCTTCTACAAGAACATTTGTTTTTGTAATTTGATCTCTCTTTGAAAACAGTATAGATCCTTCAGCAGGTTTTCTATTAAACATTATTTTTTCTTCTTTATTTACGAATTGAAAAAATCTTATAGGAGATTTTATTAGAAGCTCACCATTTAGGAAAATCTCTGGAAGATCTGATTCACCACTTATTTTAATCTGGTACTTGTTTGAGCATGAATTTGAATCATGCATTAAAGCTCCTTCTAAATTACGAATATTATTAGAGTTCAATAATAATGAGCAATCTCCGCTTATAATTTCACTACGATCTTTTAACAGATCCTTTATTTCGATCAAACACTACTCTCTTTCTTTTTTGATAAATTAACAAATATTACTTTAAATTAAATATTATTTGCTGTAATTTATTTTAGTTTTTAATTATTTGATTTATTGAGTTTTTTGAAACTAGCTTTGTTTAATTTCTTTAATAATAAATATATCCACTTTAGACTTTTCTAAATCTATTTTAGTTTTTAAATCTTTTATCAAAATATTATTTTTTAGGTTGTGTATATTACTTTCCAAGTTAATCATCTGTTCATAATATTCACTGTCTTTTTTCTTAAAATTAAAGCAGCATGATATTTTCACATTTATATAATCTAAATTTTTCACAAAACTTTTTATTGAGACAGAGCAACTCTTATCAAACTCGCAAACCTTATCACCTAAATAAACATTACCAATCTCTTTTCTAATTTCTTTCCAAACGTCTTCTAGTAATTCATACATTTTTTCACCCACTTTGATTTTTTATATTATTGTTTATGAACTTTTTGTTTTTCAGAGTTCAGAGCATAAGAATCAAGGAAAAGAAAAGTACTGTTCATTAAAGCTAACCTGCTCTAAACCATTTTCAGTTATATCTTTTACGTACACATATCCAACATTTTGATTAATCGGTTGAATCCTAGAATACCTTTGAAAGTACCTATTTTTCCAATTAAAACCACTGCTTATCAAACATTTTTCTGAAATATTAGATATTATTACAAAGAAGTTATCAAAAACATTATTTTTCTTTTTCACTATTGATGAAGAGTGTATATATCCCCAAAACTTTTCTCCAGTCATACAAAATTCATTAGACAGAAGCTTATTTTCAGTAGAAGTTTTAATAGACATTACAGAAATTCTATGATGCATTGATGGAACAGATCCATTCAGTATATTCTTCATAGGTATATTATTCCTAAATATCATTGCTATATTCTTATTTCGTTCATTGTATATGACTTACTAACTTTATATTCTTCAGCTTTACTTTCCATATTCCCATTGTATAAATCTCCGAACATTCTCAAAATATAACTTTCTAAATCTCCAGGCAGCTCATTTACCCTGTACCCAGCAGAATAATTAACTTTAATTATTTTATCCATATACTTTTCACTTAAGATTATAATTCTATTTCCTAAATTAATTTTCTGATAATAATCTTCAACTGGTATTGTTTTGTATGTTCCATTTCTAGTCTTTACAGATATACTAGAAACATTTCTCACTGGACCTTTAAACAACTTGATCTCAACCCTTTTTGCTGTCAAAACCCAATCTTTTTCAATAACTGAAGATCCAGTTATAGATTCTAGTTTTTCACAAGCTATTTTCAATAACTTTTCAATATAAGAATCTTCCAAGTCTTCATGCACGTTAAAGCATTTTCTTACAAACTGTATGTTTATAGGAATCGAATCATACTTTTTCTCACAATGTAAATCTAAAAGCATTATGCAGATTCCTTAAAACCTACAAAAGCTTTTTCATCAATTACTTTTGAACACATATATTTTCTCATGTAATGAAGTACCATAGGTTTCTCACTAAATGGATCCTCTTGATAGAAAATATTTTTATTTTCGCAGATCAGATAACCAGATTCTAAGTCAGCAAGAATGATATCACATCCTGAACCTCTTAACTCCTCTACAAAAACAACTTCTTTTCCGAATATTGAATTACAGTCAGAGCTTATTTGATCCATATTCAATATAGGACGCTTATTTGCATCAGAAAGGCCTAGAACTTTTTCATAATATGTTTCTGGTGTCATAAACCAAACTGCATTCTTATGATATTTCAGCTCCAGCTTTGTAAGCATTTTTCTAAGAGAAATATAGTTATCATCTAGCTTACCTGTCATAGTTTGAGATTCTGAAGGTATAATGCTATCTATTTTTCCATCAACTCCAGATATAAATAAGTTTCTTTCTCTTTCAGAAAGTTCAGTGCACATTTTTCTATTAACTGCTTCTTCGAAATCCACAATCGAATGAATTTCATCTGAATTTTGAGAAACAGGTATACAAATTTGCAACGCATGCATACTGAGAGTTTCTTTTGATAGCTCTAGCTTTTTAGTTCCAATTTGGTAAGGCGTGCTAGGATCAGTTTCTGTAACTTCAGGTGAGTTAAATTTGTTAACAGTACATGTAGTTCTATCTGAAAATATAGTTCTAGCTCTAGATCTTATTGGAGAGAAGTAATAATCATTCTCTAGAAGAATTTCCCCTGACTCATCAGGCACATAATGTCCATTTCTATTTGTACTTATACTATTAAAAAATGAATTAGACATTGATTTAGTTTCTATATCAGAAAAATTACCTGCAATATACTTTGCTATACTTGATACTGACTCAGTTTCAGAGGATCCCCAAGTTTGAGGAGCTCCATAAGATTTTTTCTCTATATTAGAAGGAATTTCTTCAGATTTAGGTTGCTTCTCAGAATCTAATTGTTTTTCCAAATTAGAACCTTCAAACCTTCCACCATCAAAACTCATACCACCAAAGGTATTTACATTCTTTTTTAGACTGTTTTTGTTGTTTAATATATTCATTTTTCCCTTTCAAGAAAGAACAATTAACATAATTTATTTAGATTAACTCAGATTATTTTTGCTTTTTCATTAGCAGGATTTGTAACTACTGATATTTCATAAAGCTTTAACTTAGATATTATTCTACAATTTTTAAATGTTTGAAATGAAGTTGGTATATATCCTATTGACAAACCTTTTACAAAAGAGTGTTTTATAAAATTACAAATTTGCTCTCCAAAAGATAGATTTCTAAACACTTTACCTTTTACGAACAACCCACACTCATCTTCAAACATTTCGTACCAATACCCTATTGGCTTCATAATATCATGTTTCCAAAGCATTTTTATTTTTGGAATATCTATTTTCTTACTATCAAAAGCACCTGGTTTTATTATATCACTCTGACCATCTTTGAAATTAAATGTACTTGCATACCCTTGCACAATAAATTCATTTTCATTAAGACCACTACTCAAAGCTCTCATAACTCAATTCTTTTTCTTCTTTATAATAGAAATATGCTTTTCCATCAAATATATACACACAGGCACTTTCTTCTTTATTTTCTACGCCTCCAGATTCTAGAGATCTTCTCAAAGACTCTAATTCTGACTCACTTACCAATTTTTTTATTTCTATTTTATCCCTGTGCCCCGTGAAAGATTTAGGCTTGTTTTCATCAAACTTCATATTAAAAGCTTCACCATAAAGCCTATCTAAATTTATTGAGCACTTTGAATTCTCTGACTTTGAATAAATTACAATTTCATCACTTTGCTTTTCAATATAGTAATCATCCTCTTCTTCAAAATCTTTTTTCATGCCTTGTGATAATGATGACTCTCTTACAATTAGATTTACACCTGTATCTCTTTCATTTCCTGAATCTACATTTTCATTTGTCTTATCCATTTTCTGATCTACGACAGAACCAATTTTTGCAAATAACCCAGACAATTTCTTCTCCATGTCATTAAAATTTTTCTTCTGATATAAAACAAAGTCCCATATTTTTGAGAATTCTTCGGATATGTTGTCAAAATTGGAATCCATTTCTTCTATTTCTAAGGCTCCACCTTTTTTAGAATAAGTTAATAATTTAATTATAAAACCTCCTATTTTTTGTTCGTTTAATTGTTTTAAATAATATTCATAATATTAATTGGATATGTGATACATTAAGCATATTTTATGCATTTTCGCTTTTTGCAGACAAAGCTGGCACAGAAGAGAAGTCAGGTTTTATAGAAAACTTCTCTAAACTAGAATCTTTTTCAGATAAGTTTACCCAAACCAGATCATTTATCTTTTGTAATATTTTATTTGCCATAGGAAGCAAAGTATCTTCCCAGAAATGCAACCTAGCTTCTTTGTAGTTAGAAAAGGATGCATCTTGCAAACCTAACATTACCGGAGGAACTCCGAAAGCCTGACAAATTTCTCTAGCAGCAATATTTTTTCCTACATTAAAATCCATATCTTTAGAAGATATACTTAAATCTTTCCAATCCACATCAGACTGCAGTAAAATTATTGAGCCTGCGTTTCCTTTTCCTTTGTGTGACAAAGCTATGCTATTTTTTAGCTTTTCAAACTCATAGTCATCCACTTTATTTTTCAATATAAAAGCTCCAGAAGGTCTTCCACCATTATCTAAAATTGATTGATTATGTTTTGTAACACTATCATAAAACCTTACAGATTCTTTTATGCACCCCATTGGGCTCAAGCCAACCCAAGGACAATAAGGATTATTGAACTTTATATGCATTATTTCAGATGAATTATAAACGTTATATTTATTTTTTTCTTCCTTGATTTTATAAGATTCAGCATGACCATATTTATTTTTCAGTATCTCTACATTTTCTGGATTCAAGTTATACATTTCATATCCATGTTCACCTGACTCCAAATAAGTATAAGCATTTCCATGCAAACAAAGATTTGTTACCAAATTTTCTACAAACTCGAACCAAGTTTCGTACCCATTTGGCTTTATAAGCAAATTGGATACATAATTGTTGCTAACTTTATTATTTTCCGAATCATACAAGAAGCATTTAATATTAGCTATGTTTCTTGATATAAGAGAAATACATCTATAAACGATTATATTTTTAAAATCTTGTTTACACATAGAACCACCAGAAAATGAATTAACATTCATTAGGTTTGGTATAAAATCACATTTAGTGTTTTTATCTTTTCTCTGTAGATACGGAAAAACTCTATGAATTAAGTTCATAAGTAATTCCCATTTTTATCCTTTTGTGAAGTTTTTTTATAGGAGTGCAAACTTGCACCCTACATTTACTAGTATTACAAAAACACACCATAAGATTTCAAGTTTTTTCACAATTTTTACAAAATTTAATTAAATTTTAGATAATTTTATGCTTTGTTTAGTAAAAAATTACATTAAAACTCAATAAAACTTATAAATCACTAACCTTAACCTTGCAAAGAATATTGGATATTTTATATAAATAAATTCTTTTAGTAGTAAGTATCTATAAACTCTATACATATATAAAATAATTTGGGAATTGGACTGAACTTCAAACAAAGAATCCATCTAATTTCTAAAAAACCTACTTCTCAAGGTTTAATTAATCAAAAACCGACTACGCTAAAGAAACAGAATTTACTATAGCTTTATCTGAAACACTTTTTATCTCATCTAAATGATCATGCTTTATTTTTTTAAGAAGTGATTTTGCTTTTACAAATTCATTCTTTTTATAATAGATTTTCATCATGCTCATCAATGCTCTGTATATCTTTGATTTGTTTTTCAAATAAAATTCAGATTTATTATTTTGATCCATAATTTTACAAAAAATACCAAAATTCATAATTGCATCATCTAAATTATTTTGATTAAAATTAATAAAACCAATCCAATAGTAGCATATAGCTAAGTCATATGTTTGGTTAACTCTTAGATAGTCAAACTTACGCTTAGCTGACTCAAAGTCTCTTTTGCTCATAGCCTTTATAGCTTCTTTTAAATACATTTTGTATTCATATTCTTCCATATTATGAGATGCACTTGGCGTTGGTAAAAATCCTGTAATTGTTTCTATAAATGAATCGTACTTTAAAGTTTTAACCTTACTATTTATCATTAAGAAATTCACTTTTCTTTTTACATTCAACATACTATTTCTAAGACTTATAAACTCTTCTTTAGAAATAATTTTGTTATCTGATAAAGTTTGTAACTCAGATAGAATGTTATCTAGATTGTCTTGTATTGATGTTTTATATTCACAAAAAACCAAATTAGAAACAAAGAAAAATATAAAAGCCATAAAAGTCATAGAAAAATATTACATTTATATGATTAAAAAATCACCCTTTATTTATTTTTTACTGAGTATATTAAGTTAAAATTTACAAATTTAAGCTTAAGTATGTATGTAAAAAGCTCAATATAAAATATATTCATATCAATATCTTGAATATAGAACTTACATGAAGTAACTTTCTTAGTATATGGACAAAAAATTCAATCTAAAATCATTGCCTAGATTTGTAACTTTTATGATGGTTGCTTATCTATCCTATTTTACAACAGACATCTTGGTTTCTAAAGTTTTTAAAAATAAATCAGAAAACAAAGTAATTAATCAAAAAAAACCAGTAACCAAAATAGATGAACCTTATGCTTCTGGAGATTACAAACCTATAGAAAACAATAAAATATCTGGAAAGGTTTTTAAAAAAGGAGCAATTATATCTGAAGTTTCTTTAAAAGATTATAAAAAAACTATTGATTCAGAAAGTTTAATACAAACAATACCTAAATCTTCTTTTTTTAGAGCTTATTGGGATTTAGAAGGAAACACACAAGCCCCTAATAAAAACACTGAATGGAGCATGGAAAATAGCCTGTCCAGCAAACAACCCTCAGTTATGACATGGAAAAATAAAACTGGAGATATTTTTGTACAAAATTCACAAATAATAGATGACTATCTTATTAAATTTGAATACTCTATGTTTAACTCTAAAAAAGAAGAAAATATTGAAGGTAATCTGAAAGTAGAGCTTAAATCAAAAGATTTTTCTTATGTTTCAGGAATTGATCAGAAAATAAGAAGATCTAATAGATCTAGAACAGACAATGGATATGGTTGGGCTGGTTTAGAGAAAGATTATTGGTGTTCTATAATACACTCCTCTCAACCTGTTTCAGTAGATTACAATAAAGATAAATCTAACCTAACTCTTACTTTCCCTAACATTAAATTATCTCCAAACACATCTCAAACAGCTAGTTTCTACTTGTTTACAGGTCCTAAGAAACTAGAAATGTTAGAACAGTACAAGAAACAATATAATATCGGAAAAATGGATGATGTAATACATTTTGGAGTAATGAAGTCTCTTAAAAAATTAATCATGAAATCATTACTATTTATTAGTAAAAAACTAAATAACAGCATGGTTTTTGCTTCTTTTGTTTTGAGCACTTTATTTGTACTTGTATTTTCTCCACTTTCTTATAAGTCATACATGTCAATAAAAAAGATAAAGAAATTAAAACCTAAATTAGACAGATTAAGTGAAATATATGGAGAGGACAAAGTTTCTATACAAAAAGAAACTTTATCTTTATATAGAAAAGAAAATATCAATCCTTTTGGTAACATTCTGCCAATGATAATACAAATTCTTGTTCTTTTTTCATTCTCTACAGTATGGTCTATAATCATAGAACCTAGACACCAAGCTTTCTTGTGGATAAAAGATTTAACATCTAGCGATCCAACTTCAATTACTAACTTATTTGGGCTTCTTCCTTTTGATTTAGCTAATGGAATACAATATTTGTTCGATAAAGTTTGGATTCCCTTTTCATATATTTTAGGGAATGTAAGTATAGACATTACAAAATTTTTCAAAATAGGAATTTTACCTATAATTTCCAGCTCTTTGATTTTACTTCAAACTCCTGGAGAAGATTCCTCTGAATCAGCAAATAATAGAAAAGTAATGATATTTATTTTAAGTTTATTCTTTTTATCTAATGTTTCTGCAATGTTAATGATACATACAATTTGGTATTTCTTTTTAACATTCATACAAAACAAAATTTTCAAACATATTTCTTAACTGAAATAGATATTAAATATGTTAAATTAATGTTCAATTATTTTATTTAAAACAACAAAAAGCATGCTAGAATATTTTGAAGTTTATGTATGAGTTTAATTTTCTAGAATCTACTATATTTATTGTTACAGCGATATACATATCAATATACGATGTAATTTACAAAAAAATCCCACTGGAAGGCATAATATTGTTATTATTTTTTTCAAAAAAGAATGGATATATTTATGAATCATGCCTTGAATCTGCTGCATTTTTATTTTTAACATTCTTAGCGCAAAAAATCACAAAATCTTATATGGGATTAGGAGATTATTTTTTATTTTTCACTTACTCTTTAATAGTTCCATATGAAAGCATAACAACTTTCTACACTTTTTCTGGTTTATTTCAAATTGTGTTCTCATTGATATTGTTAGGTATTAAGTTTACTAAAAACAAACCTAAAAATATCAGAAATTTTATTTTATTCACTAATTACAAAAACTATATATACGAACATAGAAAGCTGCGCTTTTCAATGGCCCCTGCTATATCATTAAGTGCATTAATAGTACGTTTACTTTAATAAAAACCTTCTTAATAGTTTTATAATGTATATGTTTATTTAGTTTAACAATTTCATATTAGGGTTATTGAAAATAGTAATTAATATTTATAATGTACAATTTATTTGGTACAGTACCCCTGTGAATTGTTCTTATATAACTAAAAATGGAGATAAAGGGAAAACATCAACATCAAGTGGTATAGTTCCTAAAAACTCTAATTTAATATCTTTCATTGGGAATTTGGATGAATCTAACTCTTACATAGGATTGTGCTTAAATTACTGTAAAGATAAAGATTTACTAGAGATATTATTAAAGGTACAAAATCAAATATTCAATATAGGAGCAAAAATAAATGGGGCAAATTTAGAAATCACAGAAGAATACCATATTTGGATAGAGAATAAGGCAAATTTTTTCTTTAAAAAACTTAAACCAATTCATAATTTTGTTTTACCTGGTGGATCTTTATTTTCCAGCCACTTACATATATGTAGGACAATATTAAGAAGGACAGAATTAGCTTTCTGGGCGTGTGAAGAAGAACATAGAGATGTAAATATCGGAAAGTATTTAAACAGGATTTCTGACTTCTTTTTTATCATAGCAAGAGTATATAATAACGAAGAAATACAGTGGGAAGTAGGTAAAATAGATTGAATTTGAATAAAAAAGAACTTAGCTTTGAGGACAAAATAAAAGAACTAGAGAATATAAAGAATAAACTAGAGTCTGGGGACTTACCTTTAAACAAAGCGGTATCAACTTATGAAAAAGGAATATATCTTGCAAAAGAAGCTGAAAATGAATTAAGAAATGCTGAAATAAAAGTTGATTCAATAAAGGAAGAGGAATCTGAGTTTTCTGAAATAAAAAAACAAATATCAAGTGAATTCAAAAAAGCACAATCAAAAATATTTGAATCATTAGATTCTAGCTTAACAGATCTAAATCTAAGTGAAGAAAATGATACTAAAAACAAAATTAACGAAATTTTAGATAAAACATTAGATAAAATTAAAAAAATTTCATTAGAATTTTTTAACGTAAAGGAAGAAAAATAGTGTTGAGATTAAAACTAAGTAAACAAGGTTTTAAAGCCATAAAAGTATGCTTTATTTTCCTATTCACAGTATTCGTTCTTGGGTATTTCACTCCTATACTCTGCACAGCACTTATCTTGCTACTATTCAGAGATGAAAAGAGAGTAATTACAGATCCAGATTCTTGCTTACCACCTTGCGATGGAATAGTAGAATCCATAAAAAAAGATATAGCCCTAGATTCAGTAACAGAAAATGAATATAAAGATAAAAAATGGAACAAAATAGAAATAAAAAATGGAATAACAGATATTCATGTATGCAGGAGCCCTATAGAAGGAACTGTAAAGCACATTTATTACAATCCAGGCTTAAGCGGAGAGCAAAACATTTTCTATAAAAAGAGAGAAAGCTTGATAATTGTCATTTCTGGAAAGACAGAGATTATAATAGAGCATGTTTCACAAAACTCTTTGCAATCTGTGAGCTGTTATGTAAAAACTGGAGATTTATTAAAAATCGGACAAAAATATGCAAATCAAAACTTAGGTGGGTATGTAAATATGTATTTACCTGTTGAACATGAACTAGATGTCTTGGAATCACAAAAACTAATTTCTGCAGAAACTGTTGTTTCAAAGTTAGAAAAATTGCATAATGACTTCTTGAAGGAAATTCAATGATAAATAAATACTTACTAAATAAAATAAGATCAGAAGGATATCCAATCATAATTGTTTCGTTTTTTCTATCAATTGGGTTGTTTTATTTCCATTACATAGCTGGATTCATAGCTTTATCTTTTAATATATTTTCTATATGGTTTTTCAGGGACCCTAATAGAGTTGTGCCATCACTAGATGGAATAGTGGTAAGCCCTGCTGATGGAATAGTGGTGGCAATAGATAATCATCCATGCCCTGATTTTGATCTAGAAGAAGACAAGTTCACAAGAATAGGTATTTTTTTAAGAGTTACAGATGTTCATGTGAACAGAGCACCAATTTCTGGGAATATAGAAAAAATAGTTTATAAAGAAGGTAGTTTCGATTTCGCTTGGAAAAAAGAAGTATTTATGACTAATGAAAGATTATCTATGAAGATAAATGGCTTTATAGATTGCGTAGTATCTCAAATAGCTGGTTTTGTAGCTAGAAGAATCATATGTGATGTAAATGAGAAGGAAAACTTAAAAATAGGACAAACCTATGGAATGATAAAATTCGGCAGCAGAACTGAAGTATACATACCAAAGAGCATGAAAGTTTGTATAAAAAAAGGACAAACTTTAGTAGCCGGAGAAACTATAATAGCAAAACAGTAAGAATATAAAAGTATCAATAATAAAACATGCTGATCTTAATATGGAAAATCTTAAAGCTATTCAACTGAACATCAAAATAATATATGTAAATTAACCTCACAAATCTGTAAAAAACTATAACAATGAAAATTTATGAGAGAAATCCTAGATAAAAATCTAAAAAAATATTAAATATATATATATTGTGTAGTGTTTTTTTGATTTCTAGATACTATTTAGCTTAAATTAGATATTTCTAGAGCAATTTAATCAGAAAAAAATTACAATCAGAAAGAAAAAATGAACCAAAGAATCAAAAAATACAGAAAAAAATTATTTATTAACAAAGGGATTAATTATATAGCTAATATAGTAACCTCTCTTTCAATTTGTTTAAGCTTAAAAGCAATAAAACTTTCTTATAATGGAAAAGTAAACGAAGCTGTAATATTAATCATAATATGCGCTTTTATTGATGGGATTGATGGAAAGATAGCAAGATATTTGAAATCCGATTCAGAGTTTGGTAAGACTTTGGATTCTTTAGCAGATTTCCTAAGCTTTGGAATAGCTCCGATATTAATAATATTCTTTTATAAAACACATAACTGGCTAAATCTAGGCTGGTCTATTGGTGTGTTTTTCTCACTATGTATGGCTTTCAGATTGGCAAGATTTTCTGATAAATCATTTTCAAACTGTGAACCATATGACACAAACACATCAAAAGAAAAACATTCTGAAACCTTTGAAGGAATACCTGCTCCTGCTGGGGGATTACTTCTTTTTATGCCAATTGTAGTAGAGAATGTACTACAAATAAAATTAAACCATTGGGTGTTTTGCATAAACACACTTTTAATTTCTATGGGATTAATAAGTAAAATCAGAACAATTGCCATAAACAAAATTAAATTAAATAAATCTCAGTATCATATATTCTTTGGAATACTATCTTTATTAAGCACTCTTGTGTTCGCGTATATATGGATAGCATCTCTTATTATAGGATCTGCATATATACTTTATGTGATTACATTACTTATAAAAGATAACAGTAAGAATAAAAAATTACCTAACTGATTTGCAAATAGTATTATTATACATGTATTTTAAAGCCATAAACATCAAGCATTTAACTAACCTATTCTGCTAAAACTGTCTAACAATCATCATTTGACAAAACACACATAATTTATATAGTTTTTTAATTACAAAGTTACTTACTTGGATAGCTTGCTTATTTCATCTATATGTTTTTGTTTTATGGAACTCATACCATCTTTTAGGTTTTGTTCTAACTCTTCTGGTGACTTGCTTAACATATTCAAAGAGCTATTTTGCCCTTTTAGGTAATCATTCCCTTTTTCTTTTCCTATAAGAGATTCCATTTTGCTGAAAATTTCATGCATTTCTTCTTCAAAAGAATCTGTAGAATTTTTTGCTTGCAAATAAGATACACTCTGCTCAACAAGAAACTTGTCTATATTTAAATCTTTTTTTCCTTCTTTAGAGTAAATATTAAAACCTAAATTATCTGCAGAGAATCCAAAAGAACTACTACTATTCGCAAATTTGCCATACGCAGACTTGTTTTCTATGGATTTTAGATCACTGTCATTTAATCTATGAGAAATATCAACAGAGTTTACTGCTGCACTTAAATTTTCAATTGATTTAACTATATTTTCATTTTCCATAACAAGGTATTTCTGTATATTGCTTAATGCTTCAGTAATTTTCTCTTTCCTTGCTTCTTTTTTATTTTTTTCTATTGCACTGTTTATTTTTCCTAAAAGAGATTTATATTGATTTACTGAATACTCGAAAATATTTTTAGAAATAGAATTGCTTATTAATTTAGTATTTAGATAAATTTTAAATCTTTCAAAAATTTGCTCTTTAGTTTCTTTTAGAACCTCATTCATTGATAGATCTTTTTTAGCGTATTTCTCAGCCAATGTAGCATTTTCTACTTGAGAATGTTTTACTAGCAAATCATAAGCAGAATCAATAGAAAGTGATGAAGTGTTTTCTAATATTTTTGTTAAACTTTGTACATTAGTTAAATTCCAAAATGTATTCATATAAGAGTTATCTTCTAAATCTGAACTTTTTCTGATTTTCTCTAAAGTTTCTGAATTTTTAATTCCTCTCAATTTTTCAAAATCCTTTTTAATATCATGAATCTTAATTAGTTTTTGTATAAAAATATTTAATAAAGATTTTATATTCTGAGCGTACTTACTAATTACAAACTTCTCAAAATCTGCACTTGCAACTGATTTCAAAAAACTTAAATCCAAATCTGAATCAGGAAATCTACTTTCAATAATTTCATTAAAATCAGATATTTCTTTTTTGTAATCATTAACTTTACCTTCGTATAGTCCTGTGGCATGTTTTTTAATTTTTTCCAAATTTTCAGAAACTTCATAACCTTGTCTAGCTTTTTCGTATTCTACTTTAAGTTCATTTAACAAAACTCTATCCTGATCACTAAAAGAATCTACACCTTCCAATTTAGATTTAAGTTTAACAGCTAAGTCATATTCTTCTTGTAGTTTTTTTGCATCCAGATCAACTTCAGTGCGATATGATGCGAATTTATCTTTGTCTTCTACAGATAACTCTGCAGAATGTTTCTCTAAACCTTTCAATATACCAGATTTAAAATAATCAGAGCTAATTAATTTCATTTTATCAAGCATAGCTATGGAAGCATCTTTTTCTGACTTTCCTACAAGTTTCTGAGAAACAGCATATCCTATTTCAGAATCAATCACAAATTCTAGATCTGCTTCTTTTGAAACTATGCTCCTCCAAATTGGAGAAAGCTCTAAATGCTTACCACCAAAAGGATTGTTTTTAAACAACTTTGCAAAGCTTTTATTTTTGGAAGATACTGATTCACCAGTTTCTAAACACAACACATACTCTGAATCTATTTTTTCACAATAACCAATTGCTCCATCATATTTTTCACCTTTGCTGAGAAAATCTACAGCTGCTTTTTCCAAAGCTAAACTTCTACAAGATAAATCACAACAAATAATAGAACTTAAAATTAACAAACTTGACTTCAACTTCATTCATCCTCCATTTTCATTAAAATTAATCAATATTAGTAAATAAAAAGAAAATAAATAACGTAATAATCATCTATCATTCAAGCATACTTATAAAGCATGATTCATATTTCGCAATAAATTGGCATAAATTCTACAAAACAGTATATTAAAATCAAAATAATATTATTTATTTAAAAATATGAAAATTTAAGTAGAAAAATCAAATAAGAACAAAATAGAAATCAATAAAACAAGAAATAACATAATCTACAATCAATAAGTAAAAACTACAAATCAACATTTATATTATAAACATAAATCACAAGAGTATTGCCCATAGAATACAAAAATTTGTTTGTAAATTCGAACTCAACTTTACTTAGGCTTTTTTAATACATTAAACCTAAAATTACATACATCTCCATCAGAAACAACATAATCCTTACCTTCTTTTCTGATTTTCCCTTTTTCTTTGGCAGGTACGTATCCTTCACAGCTAATAAACTCTTCATAAGAAATAACTTCAGCACATATAAAACCATCACGGAAATCTGTATGAATAACTCCAGCTGCTTCTGGAGCTTTGTATCCTTTTTTAATAGTCCATCCTCTGGCCTCTTTCGGCCCTACTGTAAAAAAACTTTCCAATCCTAAAAATTTATACGCAGTAGAAAGAACAAAATCCAAACCTATTTTCTTTACACCAAATTCTCTTAACATTTCTCTGTAATCATCATCTGGCATAGACATTAATTCTTCTTCTAATTTCGCAGCAATAGGGATAACAACTTCATTTGGGTAAGCAGCTTTTAGTTCCTCAAAATACTTATTTCCATTCTTGATTTCATCTTCAGACATATTAGCTACATAAAATCTTGGTAACACGCTCAAAATACCAATGCTTTTTAACCAAGACATTATTTCTTCTGTATTTTTATCCTTATTATCTTCTTTAAACTGATCTAAAGATTTATTTTCATTTATGTGCTTTAAATAAGATTTAGCCCAATCTATTTCTTTTGTCTTCAATGCTTTATTTTTCTTAATCCATTTTTCTAGCACTTCTATATCTGCGAAAACTAACTCTGTATTAATCAAATCAACATCGAAAACTGGATCTACCTTTCCATGAACATGGATAATTTCCTCAGAATCAAAGCACCTTACTACATGAACTATCAGATCTATTTGCCTAATATGGCTTAGAAATTTATTTCCAAGTCCATCTCCTTTGCTAGCCCCTTTAACAAGCCCAGCAATATCTACGCATTCTAGGGTAGGAAAAATTACTTTTGCAGAATTTTCTATTTTAGATAAATTATTTAATCTATCATCTTTTATTGGGACGCTTCCTTTATTAGGTTCAATTGTACAAAAAGGATAATTTGAAGACTCAGCAACAACTTTTTTCATTATTACATTAAAAATTGTAGATTTACCTACGTTCGGAAGACCTACAAAACCACAAGAAAGACTCATAGACAGACTTTAACCCAACTAACTAAGATTTAATAGTCAGAATTACATTCAATTCCTTTATATCTGTATTCTTGTTTTGCTTTTATATTATATTAAGAGTGTTTTTCAACAAATTCTCTAAACATTTCTTCAGACATAGATCCTTTGTGCTGATCAACCACTTTTCCATTTTTTAATACCATAATTGTAGGGATGCTCATAATTCTATTTTTTTGAGCAAACTCTCTAGCTTCATCTATGTTCACTTTATAAAATGAAACTCCAGGAAATTCTTCTGCTACTTTTTCAAAAATTGGCATAAAATTAAGACAAGGACCACACCAATCAGCCCAAAAATCCAAAATAGAAACTGAGTTAGATTCCATTTCTTTTTCAGTACTACTATCAAAATTCTTGATCATAAAAACCTCTTTTCACGAAGCTTTATTCTAGGTTATTAGTTTTTTTTTATCAATCTTTACTTTTTATTACAAATCATAAATTCATAAGTATAGAGTTTTGTAAATTATGAGAAAATAAAACTCTTAACTTTCTTAAATTCTATATAAATTAACTAAAAATCTTTTAAAAACAAGCATTTAATTATTGAAAAAAGCTAATCTAAATGTTAAGATTTCTTCAAAAGAGGTTCAAATGAAGCTTAAAACTAAAAAGTCTGCTTGGAAAAGATTACGTACCAATGCAAATGGTAAAATTCTCAGAGGAAATGCCTGCAAAAGACACGGATTGAGAAAAAGAAGAAATGAAATGAAGAAACAAACAAGAGGTTTGACTGAAGTTCATTCATCCCATGCAAAGCTAATAAAGAAAATAATGCCTAACGGCTTGCCAACCTAAAACAAGTTTTGTAAAAATTTATAATATAAACAGGAATTATGTTCTATTTTCTTATTCTTAAGCTTTTGTATATTTGTATAAAGTTACAAAAATTTGAATTAGAATTTTATTTTTCTAATACTTAACTTTAGTGATTATTGATTTAATTTCTGTTAAGCATTATGTTTTAATTATATAATTTTTTAAATTAACAATTTGTTCTAGGAAATAGACGTAAAATTAAGGAGTTTTTTAAATGACAAGAATAAAAAGAGGTGTCACAAAGCATGCTAGACACAAAAAAATACTTGACCAAACCAAAGGTTATGTAGGAAGATCAAAAAATTGCTACAGAATAGCTAGAAACAGACTAGAAAAAGGTCTTCAGCATGCTTACATAGACAGAAGAAAAAAGAAAAGAAACTTTAGAAGTCTTTGGATACAAAGAATCAATGCTGCAGTAAGATCCCTAGGATTCAATTTCAGTACATTTAAGCACAGCTTAAAACAAAACAATTTTGACATAAATCTAAAAGCTTTGTCAGAATTTGCAATCAAAAGCCCAGAAACCTTTGACTCTTTTGTAATGCAAGTCATGAAATCTTAAAAAACAACTCAAAACCAAATCCTAAAAGCATGTTACTTAATTTACGTGCTTATATTCTTATTTTAATTTAAACATTTACTTTGACATTGATATAAATTTAAAAATAAACAACACTAAATGGGAATGATAATGGACATACAAAAAATAAAAAAATTCATAGATTCTCTATTTGATCCTGAATACTTAAAAGAAGTAAACACATTAGAAAAGTTAGAAAAAATTAAAATAGATTTTTTAGGAAAAAAAGGAATTTTTACCTCTGAAATATCTAAATTAAAAAATCTTTCTAAAGAAGAAAAAATAACTAATGCAAAAGAATTAAATGCATTAAAAAATAAATTCTTAGAATTTTATGAGAAATACAAAGATGAGCTAGACTCTAACAAAAAACCTACTCCAACAAAATCAGACATAACTTTGCCAGTTTATGATGAAGTGGGTAAAATACACCCTTTAAGATCCTGCAGATCTAGAGCAATAAAAATAATGAAAGATTTAGGGTTTGAATTTGAAGATGGTCCATCAGTAGAAAACTGCTACTACAATTTTGATGCTCTAAACATACCTAAAGACCACCCTTCTAGAAATGAAAGAGATACTTTTTATATAAAAGAATCAGCAGACTCTAAAGAAAAAAGAAATATATTAAGAACACATACAACAGCAGTACAAATAAGGGCTTTAGAGTCTGGAAAATATTCAGATAATTTCAAAGTATTTTCAATCGGGGATGTATACAGAAGAGACGATGATACGACACATCTACCTATGTTTCATCAAATTGAAGGGTTTGTAGTATCTGAAGAAGCTTCTTTAGCAACTCTAAAACATTTCTTGCTTTCATTTTTAAAAATGTTTTTTGAAAAAGAAGATTTAGAAATAAGATTCAGACCAGGATTTTTCCCATTTACTGAACCTTCTGTAGAAGTTGATATAAAATTCAAATCTGGAAACTGGCTTGAACTTTTAGGTGCTGGAATGATTAGAAAAAATATAATGGAAAAATATAATATGAAAAAAGGTTTTGCATTTGGAATAGGATTAGAAAGAATAACCATGATAAAATTAGGATTAAATAATATGAATGATTTTGTGAAAAATGATTTGTATTGGCTGAAAACGTATGGATATTCTAGCTTTGAACATATATGCTATAGTTAATGAAATTTACCTTAGAATGGGCTTTAAGTTACTTTAATTTAACTAAGAATGATAATAATTCTGAAAACTCATACAAAAACGAAAAAAACTTGGATTCAATTTCTTTATATTTTTCCAAACTAAAAGATTTCGCAAAATTTGAGGGTAAAAATTACTTCTCTAAGGATTCAAATGGAATTTCTGAATTACAAGATTTATTGGTAGAGCGTGGATTTGAAATAGAATCTTGTACAGAAATCCATAAATTAAACAATTTAGAAATTGTAGAAATAATTAAAATAGAAAAACATCCAAATGCTGACAAGCTTAACTTATGTACAGTAAGGATTATTGATAAAGATATTTATAAACCTAAGGAAAAAATCCAATCAGATAAAGCATTAGATTCTCACAACACATTAAATGAAGAAACTTTCACAATAGTTTGTGGAGCCAACAATGTTTATGTAGGAATGAAAACTGTTTTAGCCAAATTAGGAGCAATAATTCCATCAAACAATATGGAAATCAAGAAAGCCAAAATAAGAGGCATAGAAAGCTCAGGAATGCTTTGTTCTTCTTATGAGTTAGGTCTTTCTGACTCAGATATAGATGGAATTTTAGATTTAAACATAGAAACAATAAAAGACTTAAATTCTATAATAGAAAAAGAACAAAACAAAGCAAATGATTATATTTTCGATATAGAAGTAACTCCAAACAGAAAAGATGTAACTAATGTTTTTGGAATAGCAAGAGAAATCACTGCAGGATTAGGTATAGGTTATGCAGTAAAATCTAAAGATTTAGAAGAATTGGATACTTTTTTCAGTTCAAATAATTCATTAAATATAAAAACAAATGATAAAATGCAGGAAATAAATAAACTTCATAAGAATAGTACAAATGAGTTTAGTGAACCAATAGAAATGCAAACTTATACACTTCCTAAAGAACATGAATCAGAGATAAGCAGGGTGTATAAATCAGTTTTCAAGATCAGTATTAGAACTAAAGCTACACAGCATATAAATCCAAATGATGCAAATAATGATGCAAATTCTGGCAATATGAACTCTAGTTATGTAGATTTTAAACCGATAAGTTTTACCCCTTTCTGGATGCAACAAAGGTTAAGGAATGTAGGGATTAAAATAACAAACAATCCGCTAGAAAATTTGTCTAACTATGTTCTTCATTCTTATGGTTATGAATTATTTTTCACAGAAAATCATGAAGACTGGAATATGATTCTTATATCTGGTCAAAACAATTCATATGATAAAAAATCAAGTGATAATGGTTCTGATATCAAAAAACAGAAACATTTTATAAATAAAGATAATTTTGGAAAATTAGGAATAAATGCATTTTTATGCATAGCAAAATATAACCACACAGATAGCAAAACATTTAATGATGAATCTCATGCACAGAATGCAATAAATTTCGTAACAGATTTCTTTATGACATACAGCAATGAATCTTTTGTAGAAAAATTCGACTTGTATCACAATTCTTCTACTCACATAGATGTTTCAAAGTACAAAGAAAACAGGACAGAACCAAAGTCTAGTCAAATAGTATTTCTTAACTCTACAGAAGTGGAAGATGTGACAGGATTTAAACTTAATGCAAGTTACATAGAAAAAGCCCTAAGAAGCTTTGGGTTTAACATTATAAAACAAAGCACTTCAGAACAAAACAACACTTTATTTGAAGTAGAAATCCCATCTTGGAGATCTGAAGACATAAAAGATGATGCATGCTTAATAGAAGAAATAATGAGATATAAGGGCGTAGATTCTATTGAACCAAAGCCAATGAATTACATACCTAGCAAATATAATCAATATGAAGATTTAATATCAAATTTTTGGACAACAAAAGGGTTTTTCGAAGTTTTTAACAATAATTTTATGGAAAGCAGGGATTCATCTCTTACATCAGAGGATCATTTAGTAGAAATAGATAACCCAATGACATCTAAACAAACTTATTTGAGAGATTCTTTATATTATGATGTTTTGAAAATTGCTAAATCATATGAAAATAATAATATGAAATGTAAGGGTATATTTGAAATTGGAAAAACATTTACTCTTAAAGAAACCAAAGAGAATGAAAAGAGAAATAACAATGAGCATCCTGCAAATGATACTTTAAGTTACATAAATACTAAAAATAAGCTTTGTATTGCATGGTTAGATACAGAAATAAATTGGGCCAATAAAAAAACTACATTCCATGAATGTAATCAAAATATTGAAAATTTCTTTAACTTTCTTGGAGTGAATCATAAAAAGACATTTTCAGAAGATAGAAAGGTACTTTGGAATGCTGATCATGACTCTTACGATCAAACTACTAACAAAGCTACTGAAAAAAATAATCAGAGAAATAATCTAGAAAACAATGGGAACAATATAGATAATTACGGTATACAAACTTTGGGATGTTTGCAAGAAATAACTACAAAACATAAAAAGCATTTCAAAATAAAATCTGATGTATTTTTTGCAGAAATTTGCTTAGATTCTATTGGGCTACTTCTAAACAAGAATAAAAGACAAAATAAAGTAACTTATAATACAAATATATATAAAGATTTTTCTTTCAAACTAAACTCTGATACACCTGTAAAAATGCTACTTGACACTGCAACAGAATTAGTTGGGAGAAACATAAAACTCACTGTTTTTGACATACATCCAACCATAAATCTCAACTCTGAGAAAAAAGTAGGTATAAGGTTAAATTGGATAAATGATTTTGTAGATAATGACGATCACACAAATTTAAATGAACTAGGTAATTCATCAGAAAAACTAATCAACAAGAAAACTAGTTTTAGAAAAAATATTAGCTCTGAAGAACAAAAAGTCTTTTCAGATAACTTCATAAAATCAATGAAAGAAAAGGGGTTTATAAGTGAGTAATAAAGATAATAAAAGCAATATGGATAAAAAGATTAATAACAAAGAAAAAACAATTAATAACAAAGAAGTAGTTTTTCAAAATAAATATATAAGAAATTTTGCCATAATAGCTCATATAGATCATGGTAAATCTACACTTTCTGATAGGATAATTGAAAAATGTGGTGGTCTATCTGAGAGAGAAATGAAAAGTCAGGTTTTAGATTCACTTGATGTAGAAAAGGAAAGAGGAATCACAGTAAAGGCTCAATGTGTTTCATTGAAATACACATTAGACAATCAGGAATATATAATAAACCTAATCGACACACCTGGTCACGTAGATTTTAGCTATGAGGTAAAGAGGTCTCTTGCTGCATGTGAAGGTGCGGTTGTACTTGTAGACGCATCTCAAGGCGTACAAGCACAAACAATGGCTAATGTTTACAATGCTATAGATGAAGATTTATTTATGATGCCTGTTTTAAACAAAGTGGATCTTCCATCAGCAGATGCAGAGGCTTGTACTGATCAAATAAGAAATTTACTTGGAATAGAAATGGAACCATTACAAGTTTCTGCAAAAACAGGTAAAGGTGTTGAAAAGGTAATAGAATCTATAATTGAAAACATACCTAGCCCTATAGGTGATATAAATAAAGAAACTAGAGCTGTTCTTGTAGATGGGTGGTATGACAAATATGCAGGAGTTGTTCTTCTTGTAAAAATAATAGATGGATCACTAAGACCGAAACAAGGAATAAAAATGATCAATACAGGCTCTAATTACACAATAGAAAATGTAGGAATTTTTACTCCCAAAAGAGTTGAATTGAAAGAACTTACTTCTGGAATGGTAGGTTTTATGATTGCTAATATTAGAGATTTATCTGATTGCAAATTAGGAGACACAATTGTGCTCAAAGATAGCACAATCACAGAATCCCTTCCTGGGTTTAAAGAAATGCGCCCTGTTGTCTTTTGTGGAATTTACCCTGCAGATAGCTCTGATTATGAAACATTAAAAGCTTCTTTAGAAAAACTAAAACTAAATGATGGTAGTTTGCTAATAGAAAAAATTAACATGCCTAGTCTGGGGTCTGGATTTCGATGTGGATTTCTAGGGCTTTTACACCTAGAAGTTACACAACAAAGATTAGATCAAGAGTTTGATATAAACGTAATCATGACATCTCCTAGCGTAGAATACAAAATAATCAAAAAAGATGGAGAAGTACTGTTCTTAAACCACCCATCTGAAATGCCTGAGGTTAATAAAATAGATTTTATAGAAGAACCTTGGATAAAAGCTAGCGTTATTGTTGATGAAGAATTTCTTGGTAACACAATAGTACTTTGTGAAGAAAAAAGAGGAAGACAAGAATCAATGGAGTATATGAGTGGAATAAATGAAGCTTCTAAACGTATTATTTTAAAATATAGATTTCCACTTTCTGATATAATTTTCGATTTCAATGACAAATTAAAATCAGCTACTAAAGGATATGGAAGCTTCGAATATGAAGATGATGGCTATGAAGTTTCCAATATAGTTGCTGTAAGCATATTAGTTGATGGAATTAAAGTAGATGCATTGTCCACTTTAATATATAGAGACCATGCAGAGTCTTATGGACGAAATGCATGTGAAATCTTAAGAGATAATATAAAAAGACATTTGTTTCCTATTGCTGTACAAGCTGCTATAGGTGGTAAAATCATAGCTAGAGAAACTGTAAAACCTTTAAGAAAAGATGTTACAGCAAAGTGTTATGGTGGTGATGCAACTAGAAAAAGAAAATTACTTGAAAAACAGAAAAAAGGTAAAAAGAAGATGAAAGAATTAATGGCAGGAAAAGTTTCTATACCACAAAAAGCAATTACTAATGTTCTTAAAAGAAAGAATTAATTTGTAGTTTTTTTAATATAGCCCCTCTTAATTCTCGATATATAATTTCATGATGTACTATATATATTAAATCTGGAATAAGTTTTGAGATTTACAAATTAACTAGTAAGCCTATAAAACTAATGGTATTTAATAAAAAATACCTTATAAATCTATAAAAACATCGAGATTTACAAATAAAGTATATTAATTTAAGCTCATTTAATACAATATATTAATGAAAAGTGGTTTTTTAATAATTAAGTACATATGTCTTTAGAGTGTACTAATTCTAGAATTTCAATAGATAAACGTATAAAAAATATGTACAAAGTTTACATTAAAATCAGCTATTATTAAACAAAAAACTGCACACTTGTATCTGAATGTATGACCAAGTTGTCTGGAAAGGTATTCATGAAAAAACTGTTGAACTTTATGCTAACTTCTATTATTACTTTTTGTGTAATATTCTTTTATATAAATTTGACTTTACCTCAAATAAATGACTTGTCTATATTAAAAATAGATCCATTTGTAGTTATAGAAGATGAAAATAAGAATCTAGTTTCAACTTACGGAAGCTTAAAATACCAACACTTAAGCATCAATGAAATACCAAAACATATTCCTCATGCACTAATATCTTTAGAAGATAGAAAATTTTACTCACACATAGGCATAGATTTTGCTTCTATAGCTAGGGCTTTGTCTAAGAATCTTCAATCAAGCAGAATAGTTGAAGGAGGAAGCACAATAACACAGCAATTGGCTAAAAATATACTCCAAGAAAATTTAGGAGGGAAAATACCTCCTAAGTCGTATTTTAGAAAAATAAGAGAAGCATTTTTATCTCTAAAGCTAGAGCATAAATACTCCAAAGATCAGATTTTGGAATATTATTTGAATAGAGTTTATTTTGGAAGTGGAACTTATGGAATAGAAGCTGCATCATGGAAATACTTTGGAAAGACATGTAAAGAATTGTCTGTTTCTGAATCTGCTATATTAATCAGCATGCTAAAATCTCCTTCCACTTATGCATCTAAACCAGAAAAATTAGCAGAAAGAAAGGAGCATGTTTTAAATTCTATGCTTAAGATGGGTTTCATTAATCAGGAAAAAATGGAACTAGCTTTAGCTACGCCACATAAGCTCAAACATACTCAAAGCAATAGCTCTATTTATTTTTATTCTGATTGGATTCTTACACAAATCCCAACATGGATAAAAGAAATGAAAAGGAATTTAAAAATAATTTGCACCATAGATTTAGATTTACAAAATAAAGCTGATCAAGCTTCTAAAGAAATAATAGAAAAATATAAAAATAAATGGGACTTCGAAAACCTAGCTCTTTTAGCAATGAGCACAAAAGGACATGTAAAAGCAATTATAGGTGGATCTAATTATTCAAGCGGAGCATTCAACAGAGCCACTCAATCACTTAGACAAAGTGGGTCTATATTTAAGTTTTTTGTATATTCTACAGCTCTAGAGAACAACATGGGTATAAATACATTAATAGAAGATTCTCCTCCTCAAATCATGGGGTGGTCTCCTAGTAACTATTATCACCAAGAAAAAGGATATGTTACTCTAGCTGAAGGATTCTTTAAGTCTATAAATAGTGTCACTGTAAGAATTGCGCAAAAAATAGGAATAAAAAAAATACTATTAAAAGCTAGAGATTTAGGATTAAATATAGATGGAGCAAAAAATAATCTATCAATTTCTTTAGGTAGCTTAGAATCCACACTTCTAGAGCTAGTGCAATGCTTTGGATCAGTAGCAAACTTAGGACACAAAGTTGAATATAAAGGAATAGTAAAAATAATAGATAATGATACTAATGAAGTTATATGGGATCCAGAAGAAGCATATGATATGTCATTTAATGACAACGAAATATATGAAACAGAAGAATATATAAACGAATCAGATAAATGCAAAAATGAATTAACAGAACAGGTTTTTGAAGAAAAAACTAATAAAAAAATATTCAAACTACTATACTCTGTTACACAGAAAGGAACTGCAAGAAGCATAGGGGCTTTGAACTTCCCAGTAGCAGGTAAAACTGGATCTTCTCAAAAATATAGAGATTTTTGGTTTGTAGGATTTTCTCCAAAAATAGTGCTGGGAACCTGGTGTGGAAATGACAACTATTCTAAACCAATGAGAAAAAACCTTGGGCCAAATCCAGCTGTAATGCTTTGTAAAACTTTCTTACAAAAAATCAAACATGATAAAACTGAGAATGAAAAATGGTTAAAGTTATTTGAGTTAAATGATAAAAACAAAAATGAATCAGAAGAAGAAATATTAGTTGATTAATTAATTTGAATATCATACACTGCGGAAATTATATTTATACTAATTAAATACGTATAATTCAGCTTCTTAGTATGATCAAGACCTTAAAACACATACTAAAATATTGTACAAACCTATAAAAAACTTAACTAAAATATAATTGTATATAAAGATTGTTTTACAAAATTATGTAGTCAGGTTTGTTTTATAACATGATATTATGGACTTAACGAATTGATATCTTTCAAGATTAATACAAATCAAAGTTAAAATTAAACTACGATTTTGAATATCTATATATATTGTCAAAATAGTAATTAATATTATCCAGAAAAAAATTTTAATTGTATTTAAAAAGTCAAAATATTTTTAAATTTTATTTTTTTTAATAACTTCATTTTTAATATTCATCATGATTGATACTACTAAAAACATAAAACCTAAAACCAAGTACCAGCTCATTCTTTCTTTGAAAAATACAGCACTTAACAGAGCAGAAATAGGCAAAGATATAAATCTAATAGGCTGCAAAGAACTTACATCAGTTTTTTTATAAGCCTTCAATATAAAGAATAAAATAAGGTTACTAGAAACACCTTGGATCATACAAAGTACAATAGACTGATAAGAAACAGAAACCCATGTACATACAGCAAATGGTAAACTAAACAAAGAAGTTCCTAACGCAGAATAAAACAAGAAAGCATACAAAGGATCATTATCTTTATTCAAAAGTTTTTTGTTAATTATATCTAAAGAGGAAAAGCACAAAACAGCTACTGCAAATGCTAATACTACATATACACTTACACCAAATTCCAGCTGCTTAAACATTACAAAGCATACAGAAGCAATTCCAAGGATAGTGCTTAAAATTCTTCCTTTCAAATCTTCTCCAAGGAAAATTTTCGCCATTACTAGCAAAACAACAGGTATAGATAATTCCATAAATGTAGCAATTATTAATCCTCCGTTAGAAACTCCATAATTCCACAATACTATAGGAACAAAAAATAAAAATGACCTTATCAAATGAACAGTATAATTATCTGTGGAGTATTTGTTTTTTATCATAAAAGGAAGCATGGATAATGCACTAAACAAAAACCTCAAAAACATTATTTGAGCCAATCCCATCTCTCCAAAAGACATATACCTAACTATAAAATCATTCAATAATCCACATAAAATGGACATTGAAAAATAAAACGCTCCAATGATGTAGTTATTTTTTTTATTTTCAAAAAACTTTAAAAACATATTTTTTTATTCCCCTTTTTCCTTATTATTTTGTAAGTGCTTTTCTAATCCACATACTCCAGAAACACACACTCAGCAAAAGTTATTATTTGCAAAACATATTACTTATTTAAACAAATACTTATTTACCAAACCTTACAAGATAATTGCTATAATCAGCATACATACTCTCATCAGAAGACACATGTATTGCTACAAGACACCTTAAACAACAAGTTTTAGTCTTTGCTTCTTGCTCATCAAATTGCTTACTAGTAATAAGGTTCTTCTTCTTTAAATCACTAAAAATCATAGACATAGCAAATTCTTTGTAAGCTTCATTGCATTGACTTCTTATAAAATCATTCATTATCACATTATAAGGCCACTCATGATTTTTGAATGAATATAATAATTGAGAAATCTGCTTATCAATTGAATTTTTGGTCAATGCAAACAAAAGCGACAGTACAAACATTAGAAGCATCATAACAAAACCAATCAATAAAGTACATAAATATCAAATAACTTTAGTAAATTATATATAACCTTAGCTTAATATATAAGGTAAAAAACCACTTCTCAAGATTTATTATTCTGAGAAATTAACTTTTCATATTTTTCAGAAAGCCTGTTAATAACTAGAAACCAAACAACCATAAAGATAACAACAACATATAGAAGCTTGTTTGCTATTGTTATTTGAGTACTATCTGGAAATATCATCAAAAACAAAGCCTGAATAAATGCACTAAAAGCTTTTGAAAGTCTACTTACAAAAACATCAATAAATGGCTTTCCTTTATCTTTCAATTCTGAAGAAAGTGGGATGTAAGCAAGCTCTTTTGTAGGATCGAACAATGAGTATTTCATTATTTTACCTAATATATAGTTCATAGATCCACAAATTATAACAATAAGAAGTCCATAATTTCTGACAAAGTATAGAGAATCATTATACAAAACCAAGAAAAACAAACCAGAAAAAACGCTTATAACCATTGGAGTAAGCCTTGCACAAAATCTCCAGCTAAACTTTTTTACAAGATATTTAGGTATTTCACATAGAATTATAGAAACAATACCTACAGTAAAATGCATATTACCCATATAAGAAGCAAATTTTGAGTCATTTCCTGATAAAAGCTTCAAACACGCCTTCCAAGTCACTTCTATTAGATTTGCACTAACATGGTAGCAAAAAACAAGCATCATCATCAAAATAAGATACTTAGAGGAAAATACAACTCTTATTGAAGAATAAAAACTAAGTTTCTTTTTCTTACTTGTATTTGAAACATTTAAATTTTCCACTATTTTCGGATCCAAAATCTTGCTATATAAAATGTAATATAAAAATATTATTGCAATCACTACAGAAGTTACTAAAACATTAAGGAAGCAGAATATGTTTCCAAAAGAAAAGTATACACTTCTAAACAAAAATGAAGTCGCAGCTCCACCAAGTGCTAACCCTATATTCCCCCAAACACTTAAATAAACATAAGAATAAGTACCTTGCTTTAATGTCATTGTATGGTTAGTTAATTGCCAAAATATCAAATTCAAACATATTGCTGACCAAAGCTCTGCAAACAAGTAGAAGAACATAAAAGTCCAAGATCCATATGCCACAAAGATCCATTTAAAATAAGGATAACTTTCTTTAAGGGCCCTAATGCTTGATACAGATGGATGCATATAAGTCCTAAGAGGATATATCAAGGTTCCATATAAAAAGAAAAATAACCCAAATAGACCAAAAATAATGTAAGTAACTTTTTGTCTAGAATAAATAGAGTTCAACTTTTCATATAAAAAGATAAACAAAAAAGAAAAAGGCATCACCATAAAAAGCTTTACATAATGCACTACCTCTATTCCTGATTCTTGAGAAGAAATCACAGAATCCTTCAATGTTTTTAAAACTGATGAATTAAAAAGTGTCAAAACTATTATAGATAGAAAAGTAAAAAATCTTTTTCTTTCTTTAGCTTTTATATCAGAAAAGAACAATTCTGTTACCTACCCTAAAATACATAAAAACTCCGATGATAAAACATACATATTACACATGGATATGACATTTACGAGTACCAGTCAAGTAAGAACTTCATCGGCTTCGTTTTAAACTTTTTTAAAATAGATGTGGAATCTATCAAAAAATCATTAAATACAAGCATATTCTTATTTAATATAGGCAAAGTATCTTTAAAAATCATAGAAATATTTTTTTCATTTGTTTTCGTAATTTTGTTAAATCTACTACTTATCTGAGAAACTTCTAAAGCAGTTTTTTCTAGATTTTGTATCACATAATCCAACTTCAATATAAAATCATCTATTTTTTTTACATTTACTTTCGAAATCTTTCTAAAAAACCCTGTTGTATGATTTGTAACTTCATCTGCACTTTCAAACATTTTAGAAAGCGAAGACATTTTTGAAGGTATTCTTGTATAGCCTAATACTTTTGTCTCTTCATATGGTTCTGGAGAATTAATCATAACTATATTTTTATGACCTGTTATACCTTTAGATTCTATTTGAGCTACTTTATTTTTTATCTCAAAATCCTTATTTATTTTCACAAAAACCAGTACATCTTCTCCTTTTATAGATTTCTTAGTAACATGCCCTACATTTATGCCTTTAAAAAGCACATTAGAGCCATTCTCGAGACCTAAAACACTTTCTTCGAAAAATACTACATACTTCTTGTTGTTGAATCCATAACTACAAAAATAAAACAGTAATCCAAAAACAATAGGAATCATCGGTGCGAAAAAAATACCAACTGTTTTTCTATTAAAATAATTATAATTTTTCATTTAATGAAATTCTCCTTTAAATCATTCTCTTCTAAAAGTCTTATTTTTTTATTTTCCAAGACGGCATATTCATGAGATTTTATATAATCATGAGTAACACACATTATAGTAAATTCTGGAACTAAATCCCATATAAGTGACTGAAATTTTTTAGCACTTTCAAAATCCAAACCAGACAGAGGTTCATCTAATATAACAAGATCTGGATCCAAAGCAATGGCTCTTGCAAGAGCTGCTCTTTTTGTCATTCCACCTGAAAGCATGTGTGGATATTTAAAAAAATCACACTCATCCAATCCAACCATTTTTATTTTCATTGCAGCTAGCTCATAGCAAATATCCCACTCAAGATCAGCATTTATCCTAATTGGTAAAGCTACATTTTCTATAACATTGTAGTCTCTTATTAAGTTACCACTCTGAGGCTGAAATCCTATCATTTTTCTTATTTTCTCTGGATCACTTTTCTCTCCAAACCAAAAAACCTCACCTAGCTGAATTTTTTTTATTCCTAAAATCAAATTCAATAAAGTGCTTTTTCCACTTCCAGAAGATCCCATAAGAGAAAATATTTGACCTTTTCTTATTCCAAAAGATAAATTGTCATGTACACATTTATCTCCGAACCTAGTTGTTAAATCTTTTATACTCAGTACTTGCATATATTTATAGAAAAGATAATATCACACAGAAAACGGTTATTACAATAACAATCTAAATAAAATAAATATATCACTTAACTTCCAGATGATTATTAATCAATTATCACGTAATTATAAAAACAACTCTTGAACAATTCACATTTATCTAGTAAAAAAAATCTAACACTAAATAAAATAGGAACAAAGTAACTCTAAATCTTCATTACATTACAAACAAACATTACAAATATATCCAATAAGAGTATTCCTGAAACACTATAAACCACAGCTTTTGTAACAGACTTACCTACATTTTCAGTTCCGTAATTATAAAACATCCCTGCTGCACAGACACACAAACCTGTCCAATAACCAAAAAGCAATGATTTTGCTTCTGAAATCAAAAAATTACTCAAACTTATATATTCTACAGTTCTTACCACTGCCAGAATTATAGTTGTCTTCAAAAGAATTTTGTAAGCAAGCATTCCTAAAATTAAACAGAAAAATATAGAAAGTATGTTCATAAGAGGAAACAGCACTAAGAAAACAATGAAGTAAGGTTTTAATATATTCATCTTTCCTATTCTCATGATTTTCATCATAGTAAACTCTCCACTTATATTCATAGAAGCGAAAACTGAAGCGATAGAGCTTCCTGATTTACTTGCCATAAGCATACTAATTATCACAGGTATCATTTCTCTAATAGCAAATTTTACAAAAAATTGCATAGTAAGCATTTCTACTCCTATATACTTTAATTGAGAATATCCCTCCAAAACCATAGCTATACCAAGTATGGAAGATATCAAAAACATTAAAGGTAAAGTTTCATTTCCTATTTTCATAAAAGCTTTATAGAAATAAAATCTAAATATTTCTTTCCTTGGTTCTGAAAATTTATTTATTCGTAAAATTTTTGTATTCATTTTAAAAATAGAAACCAAAAAAGATCTTTCTTTTTCTATAAGACTCCCAGAACGATTATCTATACTTTGTAACTTTATTCTTTCAGAGATAGAATTCTGAGATTCTAAAAAAATTACTTCTTTTGTATATTTCTTCAAAATATACGCAATATTAGGATTTACTTTTGTTTCTAAAACCACTTTATCCACAGGAAGCAATTCAAGCAAAAAAGAAAGGTTGTCATTTGACCAAACACCGCTCAAGGTTAATATTTTACCAACCTTGCTTTCAGGCTTATCATATGAGTATCTGTAAATAGGACTTGATTTTGTCACAACACCAAAGGACATAGGACTTATTCATAACATAAAACTAACATTCAGAAAACTTTTCAAAACAAAAACATTCAAATAATATAAAAAAATTACTTAAAGCAGGTTTTGGAAATATTTAGAAAAAACAAATACACATAAATAAGCCATTAAACAAACCACATATCTAAGCAAAGAAAACAAACAATATTAGAGATAAATGCACCATGAAAGAAATGAAAGAAATTAATATTTTTTGAGAATTGTTTTGATCATTATTTCCAGTGCTTGAATTTTGTATATTTCTGCAGTTTTGTATATTTTTATCAAAACACTTATCTGATTCTAAAGAACCTTCTGTTTCACTTACATTATTAAAATTATCGGAACCATTAAAAGTAGATATTTTTATAAACATATACTTTTCCATGGAAATATAAGTCAGCAGATTGGTTATTGCAAACCCTAAAACAAAAAAGATATTCCCGTACAAACAAACTAAAATCATTCCTAGGGATTTTGCCAAAAACCCAAAAGTAAATGGAGCGCCCATCAATGAAAAAATAGAGAATTTAGATATAAAGTCTGCAACAAACTCATTTGTAGAAAGTTTATTTACAGAGTATTTGTGTGAAATTAAATCTTTTTGTACAGTTGAATTTTTATTAAACAAACTTTCTTCAGAAAACAAAAATAAGGTAGATTTTGTCCAAATGTGATGCATTGTGTAGATTAGAGAGAAAAAATTATTTCTCAAAGCAAGCATAAAACTTTCCTTAGGAATGAATTTAAATAATATCGAATCAAAGAAAGATAAGCTACTTTCACATATACTAATTTTATGATCAAAAAACGAACTATAAGAATTAACAAATGAAACATTGGGAGAAACTATATTTTTGTCTAGAAAGTATGAGTCAATTTCACAACAATCTTTACAAATCAAACCATTAAACAAATAAGATTCTAAGCAAATCAAAAGAGCAATAACGCTAACCTGACTTGTAATGTGAAAGCTTAGTATTTTCTTTGTTTTGTGAGAATTATAAGCCAGAAAAGCACCATAAATCATACTAAAAACAAATAAATACGGAACTATGAAATTAGGAGAAAAGCAGCTTGGATTAAAACTGAAAAACACTGACATAGAGTATAAAGGAACTTTAGTAATTATAGCTGACATAAAGAACATAAGACTAGAAGGTATTTTTGAATAAAATCTAACCCAAGATCCAGTAGGCAAGATTGCTGACTTAAAAAACAAACCTAACATGAAAACAGAGCAATCTACATTTCTACTTAAAGCATCTTTTATATTCATAGTTCCAGACTGCCCATAAATATACCCAACTCCAAGCAGAATGAATAGAGAAGCTATTAAGTGGTATTTCATATAAGAAACTAAATGCTTGTACTGTATTTTTGCTAAGCATAAACAAATACCTGCAAAAATAATTTCATATCCTACATATGTATTTAAAATATCATTTGTGGAAAGTATTTTCATTATACCAAACATAGAGCACAAAATACCTGAAGAAATATCTACAATATCACTTTCTTCTCTACCTACATCAGAATTTTTACCCATATAATGTATATCATGAATGGGATTCTTTCCTATCTTTACATCAAGCAACAGCGATAAAGATGTAATTATAGAAGAAGACCAGAAAATAACTCGAGCATAATTAGTTTTTAAAGAATATTCAATGTAAGAAAATGACTCAGAATAATTCCTTGCCAAATACCCTAAATTAGATTTAGTATCATAACTAAAACCCAATCCAGTATAGTGAAAATTCTTTAGCCCACAAATAATTACACAAATAATTACAATAAAAATCGGAGATCTGTATTTCAAAACCGAGAAGAATATCATTAACCAAATTAGAATCAAACTCAGCTCATTTTCAAACAAAACTACAAAAACCATCCCTAAAAACAGACATAATTTTCTAAACTTTATGTTTTTCAAAAAAGATTCCAAGGTATACATAAAAAACATTGTGAAATTAAGGATTTCTTTTGTAGCAAGAAAGATATGAACAACTTTATTAAAAAGCAAAGCAATGTTTTTAAGCACACGAAAACTAATAGATTTTATTTTCTGCATTAAATTTTCTAAAATATTTTTTCTAAACATAAAAACCCAATCCTTTTACAAAACAGCACAAACAAGCTAATAATAAAATCAATATAACCTAATCACTTCTCAAAAGAACTGCCATAAATCCAAGAGATATAACTATAGAAGTTAAAACAATTGATTGTACCAAAACATTCCCAGGCTTGTTTACAGAAATAATAAGTAAATTAACACCCTGACCTATCAGCCCAACACCTATTACAGATCTTATTTTCCCCATAAAGAGCATAAATATTCCAGTAAGCACTATCAAAAAAGCTGACAAAATAATCATAAAACTAGATAATCACAAAAAGCATACAATATAAATAGATTGATTAAGAATCATAGTCATTTAATAAATAAATTACTTAATAAGTATTATTTAATAAATGATTTTGAAAACTATGACAAACCAAAGTGAAAGTTAAATTATTTTCATTAAGAATCAGAAGATCAAATTTTTTATCATATGCAAAACTGAATATACAGTTAGGAAAAACACACTTAGATCATTCAACCAAACTGAATTTATAAATTTAAGTTCTTTGAATGTATAAAACACGTACTTCCCGAAAAGCATAGGAAAGATATTCACAAAAATGAAAATGAAAATTCCTAAGTAAATCAAAATTTCCTTATATTTAAATTCTTTCAAACCAAGAGCAAACAAAACACCAGCTGGAAAACCACCCTCTGATTCAAATTTTCTAGAAATAAAAATTCCCAAACTGACAACGAGACTTTTCAGAAAAACATTACTAATCAAAAAATTCCTTACAAATCGAACTATAAATATTTGAACCACAAATATGTTTAATTTTTGATATTCATATCCATTAACTAAACCTTTATCCAAATATTTTTTATAAGAATTCTTTTGACTCTCAGACTCATTATAATCTTCTTTAAAGTCTTCTTTAGGACTTTCTTCCAGATCACTTTTATTAAAATAAGTAATTTTTTTGGGAAACGAATCTACATCAGATGAACCTACCTCTATATTATTGAAATAACAGTTCAAAGAATAAATATCTATAATTTTTTTTAATGAAAAATCACAGAACTTCATGTAATCAAAACAGAATAATAAAAAACTACAAATGGTTATAATAAATATAAAATTCAGAAAATATACTTTTTCAGTTCCAAACAGATATTTTATAGAAATTCCTATCATTAATAATCTAAGAAACAAGAAATCACTCCAAGTACTCTTAGGCTTCTGAGATATAAATGTATGTTCATCAGTAGATTCATTTGAATATTTGAACTTATTCATAGATTTAACACCCATTGCATTTTCCAGTATATTTTCCAACATAATCAGATTTACCAAAACTACTAGCAAAATTATAACTATGTTTAAAGTTCTTAAAATTATTCCTCAAACCATTCAAAAAAATAGATTCATTACAATTCATGGTAGAAAAATTTTAAATCCCTTTGGTATGTAACCAAGCATCCACATAGAAACTTCTTCTAGCAAATCTATATCTATTTTCTTATCTAAGTACTTAACACCATAATCGTAAATTCTTATTTTCTCATGCAATTTGTTCTTACTTACATTTGCAAACTCTATATCTTTATTAATTTCTTTTATGGCAAAACTAATCTTCGTTATAGAAAAAAGACAAAAAAACAAAATTGATAAATAAAGCAATCTAGATAAAATTTTATATAATACTTTAAACATTAATCCCCATTACTAAACACTCCAAACAGCTCCAAACCATTTCTATCTTTATATATTTATATAATTCCATATTTCTTGTGTATATTTTTGAATTTTTCAGCTCTAGAAGCCTTTACAAAGCTAGAAGGTTTACCAGAAAGTAAATCAAGTTCTTCTTCTATGCAATTAGCTACTCTATCACACATTTTGTCCTTATTTCTGTGAGCTCCACCCAAAGGTTCATCTATTATCTTATCTATCAAACCAAATGATAGTAAATCTTGAGCTGTAAGTTTTTGCATTTCTGCAGCTTTTTTCTTAGAATCTTTATTCTTCCAAAGAATCGCAGAGCAACCTTCAGGAGAAATAGTTGAGTATATAGAATGTTCGTTCATTATTATAGAATTAGCACAAGCTAAAGCCACAGCACCACCTGATCCTCCCTCTCCGATTATTACACTAACATTAGGTACTTCAAGTTCAAAAGAAGCAGAAATTGCACTAGCTATGGCATGTCCTTGCCCACCTTCTTCGGCCTCTATTCCTGGAGAAGCGCCAGCAGTATCTACCAATGAAACAAAAGGAAGATTTAATTCATTAGCAAGTTTCATAACTCTAACTAATTTTCTATAACCTTCTGGTAATGGCATTCCAAAATTATGTTCTGTCATAGTTTTAGAATCATGCCCTTTTTCTTGAGCAGCGATCATAATTTTCCTGCCTCTAAATTTTGCTATACCAGCAACTATAGCCCTATCATTTCCTTTACACCTATCTCCAGACAATTCGAAAAAATCTTCAGTAATTGCATTTATATAGTAAAAACCTTTTGGTCTGTCTGGGTGTCTAGCAATTTGTACTTTCTGCCAAGGAGTAAGGTTAGCATATATTTTTTCTAGCTTTTTATCTCTTTTTTCTTCTAAAACAGAAATTTCATTTAAAACCTTAGATTTACCACAATTAGTAGACTCTTTCAGCTCAACAATTTTCTGTTCTATTTCCCTTATATCACTTTCGAAATCTAACTGATAAAATATGCTCATATAGAGAATCTTAGCAAAAAAACAGAAATAAACAACAAATTAATCAAAAAATGCTAGAATACATAATGCTTAAAATTTCAATGTTAACAATAATGTATATAGTTTTAGCTATAAAACCAAACGCGAAAAATTTATCAAAAGAATTTATGCACAATGAAGCAAAAAACTATGAATCAATCCTTCAAAAACAAGATAACCCAACAAAAGAAATACTTGATCTTCCAAACATTATAAGAAAAACATTTGATAAACCTGAAGCTTTTGATAGGATTGGAGAAATTATTTCTCCTTCAATATTCATAAAAATAACAAAAATTGTAACAAATAAATCAAATCCATATTTACTATCAGATGTTTACACATTATCTCCAGATATTGGACCATTCAATGTAGAATCAAAAATCATTCTAAAACAAAATTACAAAATTAATTACCAAGACATAAAACATAACAGGTCAGAAAATATTTTTTACATTAAATCCTCAGATCTAAATATTCAAGATGCATTTAATCCCGAGAGTAATGAAATTTTTCACAAAGAATATGTAGCATATTCACCTATATTTAACTATGATAGAAATTTTTATTTCTTTTCAAACCTTGACAACAGTTCAGATACAAAAAGCCCAATTTCATTTTCGATTTACTGTATGGACCCAGAAAACCCAGAAGAAGAAGAAAAATCATCAGTCACCTTCAAAGAAATACATGAATTTACAGCAATAGGAAATTTATTTGCAGTAATAGAATTAAGTAAAATGAGTTTAGAAGGTATATTAGATCCGGTAACTATGAATAAGTTTGTTCCAAAAGAGCTTTCTGCAGAACAAAGTAAAGAAGAACAAAATAAACACATTAACCAACATTATTTGGATTTGTATATTGGTCATTCTTACACAAGTGCTGAATCATTCTTACTTTTAAAAGATAACATAAAACTAGAAAGTGATAATCAAAGTCAGAATCAACATGATTATAAAAATGATGAATTCTGGAATATATATGGAATACTCTATAAGCATTTTTCTTTAACAGTAAATCTTAATTACCTAAAGGAATCTAAAATAGATCAAGATTTAATAACACTAATTCTAAAAACGTTGGAAGATGAAATAGAAGAGTATAAGTTACAAGAATTAGTTGGAGAAGAATACAAAGCACCTGATCCATATCCTTTGATTAATCCCATCTAATTCATGATTAATATATCAGCATATACATTTGCTGTATTAAAATACATAAACAATAAAACAGTCTGTATATAATAATTATTCAATAAATCAAATAGAATCTTCATCTTCATCCATGATTTTCATAAATGACTCTTCTAAATTCTTATCCTGTATTTCTACATATTGACTAGTTGTTTGTAAGTTTTTATGTCCTAAAACATTTTGTAAATCTTTCAGACTACATCTATTATTCAGAACATGAGAAGCAAAGCTATGTCTCAGTGAATGAGGCGTAAGATTATCTGAAATTCCATTTGAAATTCTAAATCTCCTAATTGTATGAGCAGCAGTTTGTGGGTTTAATCTTTTCCCAGACTTACCAAAAAACAAAGGCGAATCTTGAGTTTTCCTATAAGGGTGTAGATTTAAATATTCATCAATAAAATCTTTCGTAAATTGCAGAATAGGAACATCTCTTTCTACATTCCCTTTACCAACAATTCTCATAGAGTCTTTGCATTCTGTCCAATGCTTTATATCAAGTGCAATTACCTCGCTTATCCTCATTCCAGAGCAGTACATCAAAGACCACAATGCCCTATTCCTAAAAGAGACCCAATCACCCTCTTTTACTTCGAATAATTTTTCTATATTCCTTAACTCAACTGGTTTTGGGTACGTTTTGTCCGTTTTTATTTTTAGTCCGTAAAGAATATTTTTCAACCCCAAGAAATCAAAAAATGATTTCCATGCAGATATCAACCTTCTTTGAGAAACAGATTTTATATTAGTTTTATTTTTTCTATAAAGGTAAAATGACCTAAAATCCCATGAAGTAAGTTTTTCCACATCTGACAAACAAAATTCATAACTTGATTCACATGTACTATCTGCACTATCAATTTCCTTACTCAAACATTTCTCAATCTGAAAAGATTTACCACTTTTATTATTAGTATTATCTTTATTATTCAAAGTAATTTTTTGTGAAATAAAATAATCCAACGAAAGCTTTATATCAAAGAAATAAGACTCTACCGTATTGTACGTTTTACATTCTTTATAAAATAATGAAAACAGAAAATCCTTAAACTTATTTTTTAGTAATTCAGAGTATTGTTGTTTTTCCAGTATATTATAAATTACATCCAGATTACTTCTTTTCATAATACGAATTGTCCCACATTTATTAACTGTTTCATATTTAATATGTATTTAATTTAATAATTAAATAGATTTAATAGCTTTGTCAGTAAGGTTGTGATTAAACAGTTCTCTGATTATTTTTCCAGGTGTAGTAACTATATCTGCACCTGATTTAAAAGATTCCCTTACATGTCTAGAGCTTCTTATAGATGCAGCTATTATTTCAGTGTTCTTATGTTCTAGTGCTATGCTTTTATCCAAGCTACATTCTTGTTCTTTATTCTCACTAATATAAGAATTCATATATCCATATTCTTCAAGCTGCTGACTTTCTATTAAGCACTTAACTGTTTCGATTATTTCGAAAGGATTTTCATTCTGATCTTCAAGTCTTCCAACAAAGATAGATATATACTGCACACCTAATTGCATTCCTAAAATTGCTTGATTGACAGAAAAGCACAATGTCAAATTAACATCTATAAAACCTAAATTTTTTCTTATATATCTTACAGCTTCAAAAGATTCAAAGGTTGGTGGAACTTTTAGTATAAGATTGTTCCTGTTTTTGAATACTAGCTTTCCAAAACCTACAATAGATTCATAATCATAAGAACTAGGCTGTACACTAACCTTAGTCCCAGTAATTTTGCTAATCTCAATTGCATGATTGATTTCTTCCGAGTAACGCTCTTCCACAGAAGATTTAGCATCCTTTGAAGTGCCTGAAATGTCATAATTGCTTTGATTTGTGGTTTGTTTCCCAATCTTACCAAATGAATCTGACATTAGTTTTGGGTTTGTAGTAACACCTTTTATAACCCCAAACTTACTAAACAACTTTGCTTCTTCTATCTCTGCAGAATCCAAAAATAATTTCATATATACACTTTACATCATTACTAAGCATTAATCATTAAACAATTTTGATTATTGATTTTTTTTGCAATAATGAGTTTATAATATGAGTGAAAACAAGTCTGTTAAAATGAATCAACCTATTTACATCTTGCTAGGGTGTGATCATAGGGGGTTTGAACTAAAAGAAAAAATAAAACAATATCTAATCGAAATACAAAACGCAGATCAACATAAATATCAGGAATCTGCACGCCAGCAAGCCCAAAACGAGAAATCTGAAAGCAATAAAATTAATGTCATATATAAAATTGTAGATTTAGGATGCAATGGAGAAAAGTGCGATTTTACAGATATAGTAGAAAAAATGATTCTAAAGTGGAAAAATCTTTCATTAGAAATTCCACAAAAAGAAATATACATCAATGAAGTAAACGATGAATTAATTAATGAAAATAACCTACATTACAAACACCACAAAGCTAATTATTCTGTAAGAGGAATATTAATATGCGGAAGTGGAATAGGAATGAGTATAGCTGCAAATAGACATAAAATGATTAGAGCTGGACTATGCAAAAACATACAAGATGTTTCTTCTGCTAGAGAGCATAATGACATAAATGTGCTAGTAATTGGAGCAGAAAACAAAAATGATTCAGAAAAAGAAATGGTAAGAAAGTTTCTAAATCATGAATTTTCTAATAAATTAAAGTATATAAACAGGATAAACAAAATGAGCTAAAAAAAAGGAAATATATGCATAAGAAAAATATATAACATGAAAATATGCATTGCAAAGTTTATTTACAAGAAAAATGAATATAAAGCCAATAAAATAAAGCACTGAAAAAGCTCGACATTAAACTTTAAATCAAGTTAGGATTCAAGGTTTAGAATGAAATTATATAAACAGAGAAAGTGGGATTCGAACCCACGATATGCATAAACATATAACGATTTTCGAGACCGTCCCATTCAACCGCTCTGGCATTTCTCCTACAATTCAATTATATAAACATTGAATTAAAATATAAGCTTTAAATTGTAGATTTGCTCAATAACTTAGTAAATAAAAAAGCAAGTAAAATAAGTAAGTAGTCTCAGCATTTAGTTAATCATAAAATTAAGATGTAAATAAAAGTCTTCATTATAATGCCTTTTTGAAAGAATGTGATATTATTTAGAATAATGGTGAGTGAATGATCAGAAAAATACTAGCTACGATTTCTATACTTGCAGTAGATCAAATAAGCAAAAGAATAGCTATTCAATATGGGTCGAGAATTATATATGAGAATTTCCTAAACATACATGTGATGTGGAACAAAGGAATTAGCTTCGGAATGGGTAAAAGTTTCCACTCTACATTTTTAAAATTCACTGTATTTCTATCTTGCTTGGCAGTTGTTATAAGCTGGTACAAAACAAAGAACAAATTCGACTCTAAAGCATATAGCTTTATATTAGGTGGTGGAATAAGTAACTTTATAGATAGACTAACAAGTGATTCTGGAGCAGTGTTGGATTTTATATCAATAAAATTATTTGGAATTAATATGCCTGTTTTTAATATTGCTGACATTTCAATATCTATAGGATTCTTAATGTTATTCTGGAAAATAATACTAAATAAAAAATAAAAATGAAGTAAATATATGCTTTATTTTATATATGTTTTATATTTGAACATAAAGGCCATAAATGAATATTAAACTACTTTCTGATACCATTGTCAGACAAATTGCAGCTGGAGAAGTCGTAATAAGACCAATCTCAATAGTTAAAGAATTAGTAGAAAATTCTATAGATTCTGGAGCTTCACAAATCTCTATTTTTATAGAAGATGGAGGAAAAAGCAGCATAACAGTCGAAGATAATGGATCAGGAATCTCTAAAGAAGATTTGTTACTATGCATTCAGAACCATGCATCTTCTAAAACAGAGTCATTAAGCCAAATTAAAACTTTAGGATTTAGAGGAGAAGCATTATATTCAATTTCTTCAGTAACAAATTTTACAATTCATAGTTCTAAAAACAGTGAAAGTCATGGATTAGAAGTTTTCAACACAGTTCCTACTGATCCATTTCCTATAAAAGATAGAGTCGGCACTAAAGTGACTGTAAAGGATATTTTTTTCAATTTCCCAGCTAGGTTGAAATTTTTAAGATCTGAATCTAGAGAATGGTCTATTATATTAGAATATTTGCAGAAAATGTGTATAGCATATCCAGATATAGATTGGATTTGGAGCAATGGAAAATCTTCTAAAAAAAATTACAAAAATGTAGAATATTCCGAGAGATTGACTGATGTTTTTGGTAGTAATTTTACTAACTCTGCTGATCTGGATTACGAACAAAGCAATTACAAAATCAGCGGAAAAATATTTTTTAATAAAATCCAGAACTCTACAAATAATTTAATGATTTTTGTAAATGGAAGAGGAATAAGAGATCGAGGTCTTATAACTTGTATAAGAAATTCATTTGAAAATCAGTTTGAATGCAAAGGATACCCAAGTGGATTTATAAGAATAGCTTTACCTTTTAACGAAGTAGATGTGAATATTCATCCTTCTAAAGAAGAAGTCAGATTTCTAAGATGGAATTTTTTAAGAAATGCTATAGAGTCTACGTTTTACAAATCCAAATATGGGTTCAAATCTAATAATGAACAAAATAACCAAGATCAATATTCATATAAAGATACTAGTCTAGATTACAAAGACGAATCAAATAACCACAATCAATTTGCAAAAAACAAACTAAGTTATGAAGAAAATAGCAGAGAGTCAGAAAGTAAAAGCTATACAGATATCAGAAAAAACCTAAATCTAGGCTCAAACAAAAATCAATCTAAAGAACCGTTGTTGGACAAAGAATACAATAGCGCGTTAAATTTAAATGAACCTGAAAGTAATACAAGTTTAAATGAACCTACACATTCTATGTATAATAAAAGACACTCTGAGCATGGATTAAATTTCTCAAATAAACATAAAGATACCAATAATGAAAACTTAAGTAGAATACATAATCAGAAACCAACAACATTAGAATATAAACCGCAACAAACCGAAGAAAAGAAAAGAAATAATATATCTATAGTGGCTAGGTTACAAAGCATAGATTGCACAATAGTATGCAAAAACGCCTCAAATGAAGAAAACTCAACATCTCTATTCCAGAAAAATGAACAAAAAGGGAAGTTTTTCATTATAAATCACAAATTCTATTTTGGTAGATTTATTTATAGAAAACTGAACCATATATTAACTCTAGATAAAAACAGTGACATAAATAAAAAAAATACAGAAATTTCTAAAAATTTACTAATTCCATTTAGAACAGATATTTCAGATAAATCTATTAGTAATTTAAATAAATTAAAAGAAACACTTGAAAATATTGGCTTACAATTCGAAAATAACATATTAATTTCAGTCCCTATATTCCTACCAATAGACTATGAAAAGCAAATATTCATAGAATTTGCTGATTCTTTAGAAAATTTTAATATAGAATCTAAAAACAAAGAATATTGGTCAAATATACTTGCTGATATAGCATCACAGAAATTATTAAAAAACCTGGAAATCAGTGAAATAGAAAATATATTATCTGAAAGTGATTTATTAACCTCAAAAGAATACTGTAAGGAACTAAGCAAAGAATCTGTGCGAATTTTCTTTTCTAGATAAAATTATAAATAAAGTTTTATATTCATATAAATTGGCAAATCTAATCTGTTTATATTACGTATGAATGAAATGCTATTTAAAATTTAAATACATATATAAAAAATACTTGAGATGGAAAAACCACAAGTTTAAGTCCATAGAACAATCATATTTACAACCTGAAATAAATCTTAATTCCGATGTAAATATTTTGAAGTAAAATTAGATAATTTTTTGTTTATATTAGAATTGTTTGATTGTTGAAAGTATACAAAATTTCACTTCGCAATTCTTAGTTATGAAATTAATAAAGAGTTAACCTTCCTAAGCGCTAAAAAACATTAAGTATATTTAAAATTACTTTTTGTTTTTTATTATAAACTTCCTTGAAGAAAATTTAATTATAAGTATTTATAGATTATGTTGTACTAAAATTAGTATATAAATTAGTACATTCCATCCATAGAAGGCATTGAGTTAGATTCTCTATCTTCAGGAAGTGTTACTATACTTCCACCTGAAGTAAGAAACATTATACCTATTGAACATGCATATTTTATAGCAGATTCTGTACTCTTCTTAGGATCTAGAATTCCAAGATCAATCATGCTTCCATATCCCTTACTGATCACATTGTAACCATGGTTTTTATCAGAAGAAGATTGAACTTCATTCAAGAAAACCAGCCCTTTTTCGCTTCCTGAGTTTTCTATGTTTTGCAACATAGGGGCACAAATAGCTTTCTGAAATGCCTTTACAGCTTCTTTTTCAACTGTACTTAAAGAGCTATCTTCTATTAACTTTTCTAAATCTCTACTTGCGTGAGCTAAAGCAGAACCACCTCCAGGTAGAATTCCACTTTCTAAAGCAGATTTTACTGCTAAAACAGCATCCTCTACTCTATCTTTTCTTTCTTTTTGCTCTACTTCAGTAGCTCCACCTACATTTATAACAGCCATTCCGTTTGTAAGCTTTGAAACTCTTTCTTGTAGTTTTTCTTTGTCATAATCAGATGTACTATTTTCTCTTTCACTTTTTATTAAAGAGACTCTTTCTTGTTTTTCATCTTCATTTCCATGACCTTCAATAATTGTTGTTTTATCTTTAGAAATAATAATTTTTTTAGCTTGACCAAGTTTTTCTAATTGTACATTTTCTAGCTTATCTCCAGCTTCTTCAGAAATAACAATACCACCAGTCATAACAGCTATATCTTTAGAAACTTCTTTTCTGTTATCACCGAAACCAGGTAACTTAATAGCTGCAACTTTCATAGTTCTTCTTACAAAGTTCAATACTATTGCAGCTAAAGCTGTACCTTCTAGATCTTCAGACATTATAAGCATTGATCTATTTGCAGCAACTACCTTTTCCAAAACTGGAATTAAAGCATTAACATTACTTATCTTACTGTCAAAAATAAGTACATATGGATTTTCTAACTCACAAGTTTGCTTAGATTGGTTATTTACAAAACTAGAAGAGATATAACCTCTTTCTAATTCCATTCCTTCTACAACATTTAAATAAGTATCAACAGATTTAGAATCATCTACAGCAATAACTCCGTCTGTTCCTATTTTCGCTATAGCTTTAGAAATTAATTCACCAATTTCCTCTTCTCCATTAGCAGAAATTGTAGCGACTTGCTTGATTTTTTTATCATCACCTTTAATTTCAGATGTTATAGTTCCTAAGAATTTTTCAGTATGAGATAAAGCAGCTCTAATTCCACTTTGTACTTCTACAGAGCTAAGTCCAGCTTCTATAAGCTCCATTCCATTGTTAACTAACGATTGGAAAACAACGACGGATGTAGTTGTTCCATCACCTGCTGTATCTACTGTCTTTGAAGCAACCTTTTGAACTAACTTCACTCCAATGCTTTCAGATTTATCAGACAAATCTATCGCCTTTGCAACACTAACTCCATCTTTTGTAAATCTAATAGACATTCCTTCATCCACTAAAGCAAGTCTACCTGAAGGACCTAATGTTTTCTTTATTATATTTGAAGCATCATTAATACCTTTCAAAATACTAGAACGAGATTCTGATCCAATTAAAATTCTATTTGACAATTGATTTTTCCTTTCTAAAACATAAAATTACGTAAAATATTTAACTATTTAATTTCCACTCAGTCAATTCTGCATAAAAACAAAAAATATTTTAAACAACAAATTGTTCAATACCCAACTATTCAATATATTAATAAGCTTGATATCAATTTTAAAATTAAATTAACGAACAAAAACTAAATAAAACAACCTAAATAAAACAATCTAAATAAAAAATAATTTTATTCGTATGTTCCGTAAACATCTTCTTCTTTTATTAATAGATATTTACTGGATTCATCTTGAGCAATAAGTGTTCCGGCATATTCTCCAAAAACGACAACCTGCCCTTGCTTCAAATCTATTTCCTTTAATTGTCCGCTCTCGCTTTTCTTTCCAGGACCAACAGATATTATCTCGCCTTTTTGTGGAGATTCTTTTGAATTAGGAAGAAGAATACCTCTACTTGTAGTCTTTGTTTCTTCTAACACCTTAACCACGATATAGCTAGCGATTGGCTTAATTCTATGTATATTATTTACTTCTATAGACACTTAACCTCCATAAGTCTGGATATATTAACACAAAAAGATAAAAAGATACACTATTGAAAGCACTAATAAGCTCACTCACTTCAATTAGAGCTATGCTTACGGTTAATTAAATTTCAACTTAAATTTTAATTTTTTACCAATTTCCAAAATACTATCTTGCTCAGGATTAATTTCATATTTGTAGTCCATTTCCACTTTTCCATTAATTTTCACAGACTTGTCTGAAATTTTCCTTTTTGCATCAGATAAAGATTTAGCCAGACCTTTTTTAAAAAGCAAGTTGTAAAGAAGTAACTCTCCATTTTCACTAACATTATTACCATCAAAATCACATACCAAATCCAAATAAGCATCTTCACTTCCTTGTTCGAAAATTTTCTCTGCTTTATTACGCACTTCTTCAGAAATTTCTTTTCCATGAACCCAACAAGTAACACAATCAGCAAGGTGTTTTTTAGCTTCATTAATATTATTTCTTATTTTCTCTAATATTTGATCTTTTTTGAGATCAGTGAATTTTAACATGTAAGATTCTACATCTGAATCTGGGATACTTCTCCAAAATTGCCAAAAATCAAAACAAGAAGTAAGGTTTTTGTCCAACCAAATTGGGTTTGAAGTGGTTTTGCCCATTTTTTTTCCACCTCTAAGAAGAAGTGGGGTTGTAATCCCATAAGCACTTTTTGCACCTGATTTTTTAAGTAAATTTACTCCATTTATAATATTACCCCATTGATCAGAACCACCAATTTGCAGTTCACAGTCATATTTTTTATATAATTCAAGAAAATCAAAAGACTGTAATAAAGGATACGAAAATTCCAGAAAACTAAGTGGTAAGTTGTTATTCAACCTATTCTTAAAAGTTTCCAAATTCACCATTTGATTAACTGAAAACTTGCTAGCTACATCTCTAAGAAAATCTATAAAATTAGTTTTTGAAATCCAATCCAAATTATTTACATAAATAGCATTAGGGGATATCTTTTTTATTTGATTCTTAATAAACTCCATATTTCTCTTTATGGAAGATTTTTCTAACATAGGCCTTTCATTATTACGCATAGAAGGATCCCCTATCATAGTTGTTCCTTCTCCAAGAAGTATAATTGGCTTATTTCCATGTTTAGAAAGTATGTCTACTATTTTTAAAGGAACTAAATGACCTATGTGTAAACTTTCAGCTGTAAGATCCACTCCCATATAAAAAGTAATTTCAGACTTCCTTACATCATCAGTTTGTTGATAAACCAAACCTCTTTCTTTTATCTCTTCTATACCTTTATTTAACTTCTCTTCTGTTATATTCATTTATTTACTGCCTATTTCTATGTTTAATTTTCTTAATAGATTAACTTAATCATTCTGAATCTAATATTTTTATTTAGTTTTTACTTAAATATAAATTTCATTATAATTTCAAAACACTATAAGTATAAATATTACTAAATTTAATTTCAGATCTTACACTTCATTTAGTAAATATATTATTTAAATTCTACTTACTGCTCAGATTCTAGTTTTAAATCGTCCATTTCATAAAGTATTTTCGCAGCACCCTTAACAACACACATCAACGCATCATCAGCTGGGAAAAACTTAAGACCAAGCCTTGAATTAAAAAACACATCTATGTTTTTTATCAAAGCTCCACCACCACTTAAGCATATTCCAGATTCTGCTATATCAGATGCTAATTCTGGAGGGGCTTGATCTAGTACAGCTTTTATCCTAGAACAAATTTCTATCAAAGGAGTTTCAATACTCTTTACTACGTCAGAAGATTTTATTTCTATTCTCTTAGGAGCTCCTGAAACTCTATCAAAACCATTGATTATAAATGATTTATCTTCTGCTCCAGGAGGCAATGTAGCAGCACCTATTCTTGTTTTAATAAGCTCTGCTGTAGATTCACCTATGCTGATCTGAAATTCGTTTTTGACGTACTCAGCAATTGCAGAGTCCATTCTATCTCCACCAACTCTACAGGATTCAGCAATAACTATTCCTCCCAAAGAAAGTATAGCTATTTCAGTTGTTCCACCACCTATATCTACAACCATTGAACCCATAGGATCTGAAACCGGCAAACCAGCCCCTATTGCAGCTGCCATAGGCTCTTTTACAAGTTGCACATACCTAGCTCCTGCACTTTTAGCAGCGTCTTGTATAGCTCTTCTCTCTACAATAGTTGCTCCTGCAGGAACACCTATAATAACCTTAGGATTAATAAGTCCTTTATCTGAGTTAGCTAATCTCATGAAATGTTTGATCATTTCTTCAGCTATGATGAAATCGCTAATAACTCCATCTCTCATTGGTCTAATTGCATATGTGTTTTCCGGAGTTCTTCCAAGCATTTTCTTTGCTTCAGAACCTACACACAGAACCTTCTTGCTTCCATTATTTTCCTGTATTGCAACAACAGATGGTTCATTAATCAATTTTCCATCATGTGTAAGAATAAGTGTATTTGCTGTACCAAGATCTATAGCTAGACTTTTAGACATTTTATTTATAAATTTGCTAAAAAATTTACGTATCATAAGCAATGTTACTTAGAATTATATATAAAAGTCAAACCAAATAAGAAAAGTAAAAAATTTAATCCACCTGCCTTGTGTAATAACTTCAACATTAGTTTTAGAATTATATTAATAATCATAAAGTCTTTTTAATACCAGTAAATATTTTATAACAATCTTTTCAATAACAATTCTTTTGCTTTTTATTTAATTTTCTTAGAACCTAATATGCTTTTCCATTTTGTATTTACGAATTAAATCTAACAATAAATCTTTATCATAATTTGTTTTAAGATCATGTATTTCTGGCAAATCTAAATCCAATTTCAATGTAGCAAGAGTCTTAGATAAATGGGCTTGCTCTATATTCCCTGATAAGCTGCCTCTTCTACTTAAAGGTTTTAAATGACCTAAATTATCTATCACACCTTCCAAAGTTTTAAATTCGTTTAACCAAGAGCTAGCTGTTTTAGCCCCTACATTAGGAACACCTGGGATGCAATCGCTTGCATCTCCTGTCAAACCAAATAAATCAGGGATTTGATTTGGACTTACACCCATTTTTTCCACAACATCTTCTTCATACATTTTTTGAAATTTAAATGGATTGACGAAAAATACATTATTTTCTACAAGTTGCATCAAATCCTTATCACAAGAACAAACCACTACATTTGAACAGTTACTCTGATATTTCTTAGAAATAGAACCTATCCAATCATCAGCTTCACACTCACCGCCTTTAAATATATTTAAATTAAGCGTTTCACACATTTCATGTATTATAGGGAATTGTGGAATTAAATCTTCTGGAGTTTTTTTCCTGTTTGATTTGTAATCTGAATATAAATTATGCCTCCAGGTTTTCTCTCCGCTATCTAGGGCAATACATATATAATCTGGCCTGTATTTTTTCATAACTTTAAAAATAGTATTTAAAAAACCCACTGCTCCACCAATAGGCAATCCCTCAGAGTTATACAAAGAACTCATTCCAAAGAAATTCCTAAACAAAATACTAAATCCGTCCAATATTACTAAATCCACACAAAAAACCTTCAGAAGAATACTACCTCTTATATCTTACTTTTCACAGTCTTTAACAAAAAAACTATTTTTTCTTAAGTATTTATTTAGTAATTTATATATGTAGAAGTTAATAATTAATTGTTATTGAAATTATTTTATCTGAAATTAATTTTATTTTAATAAATTTAGATTGATCTGTAGATTGTAAATTAACTTATCGGGAGGTTTGATGTATTTTTTTGCATTGGTATTACTATTTTTTAAGAATATATTATTCTTCATTACTAATTTCCTATATGATGGAAATTTAATAAACATTAAAGAAATCGAATGTCAAATAGAACAGTATAAAACCCAATATAGAAATCTTTTAGAGAAAAATGCGACCATGAAGAAAATACTTCAAATTTCTACTTCTGAAAATGCAAATGACGATTTTTTTGTAGCTGAATTAAAAACACCATTAACAATGAATGGAAATGTAGTAATACAACTTAAATCCAATAGATTATCTTCAGAAAAAGATCTGGAAAATGCTTTGTTAATCCATAACGGTAGGTTAGTGGGGTTTTATAACAAAGGATTATGCATTCCAATTACTAAGAAAAATGTATCCATTCCTGCTGTTGATGAATACGGAAATAAATTTATTCTACAAGGAAATATAACAAATCTTAAAATCATAAAATCTGAAAAAGAACATAAACTGAAAGAGAACTCAAATATTTATTTAGCACATAATGATTACAAAAATATTTTAATTGGTAATTATAATTCAAAGAACATAGTTAATGTAAATCGAGATTGGCATAAAATTCAATTTGTCTGGGTTGGAAAGCAAAATCAAGCAAATATAGAAAAACATGATAATCAAGCAAATAAGGTAAACAACAAATAAGCATTTTAAAAAAGGAAATTTAATTTCTGGTTTATGGTTTAATTTATTTTTTGGTTTATAATACTCTTCATGTCTATCAATCATAAAGATGTTAATTCTAAGGCAAATACTAACTCTGAATATTCTATAAATTCAGATATTTTAAAAAGCAAAGAAGTATCTGATGTTGCTATTATAGGTTCTGGACCAGCTGGTTTGTCAGCTGCTATATATGCGGTTAGAGCTGGTTTAAGTGTCACAGTTTTCATGGGAGATGATCCAAAGGGGCAGCTTATGACAACAACAGATATTGAGAATTACCCTGGATTCATAGGATCAGCTCCTGATTTAATGCATGCAATGGAAAAGCAGGCAGTATCTTTGGGATGTGTAATGGAAAACAAAACAGTCTCTAATGTTTTTTTCGATAAAAAAACAAATCAAAAGAAGATCATTTCAGGAAAGCACGAATATAATTTCAAATCCTGTATATTAGCAACAGGAGCAAAAGCAAAATATTTAGGACTACAAAGTGAGTATGAATATCTAGGATATGGAGTTTCTACCTGCGCTACATGTGATGGATTCTTTTTCAAAGATCTAGAAATTGCAGTAGTTGGTGGAGGAAATACAGCTATAGAAGAAGCTATATATTTATCCAAAATAGCAAAAAAAGTACATTTGATTCATAGAAGGCAAGAATTCAGAGCTGAAAAGATAATGCAAGAAAGAATGTTATCAATGAAAAATATATATTTACATTTAGATTGTATTTTAGAAGAGGTTTTAGGGAACTCTGAAGAAATAAAATCTAGTGGCAGTGGAATAAAAGCAGTTTCAGGCGCAAGAATAAAAAATGTAAAAACAGGATCTACAGAAGATTTAAATTTACAAGGAGTATTTATAGCAATAGGACATTCACCCCAAAGCTCAATAGTGTCTGATTTACTAGATCTAGACACAGAAGGTTATGTAATTACTGATGGAGTAAAAACAAAAATTCCCGGATTCTTTGTTGCAGGAGATGTAATGGATAAAGTATATAGACAAGCTGTAACTGCTAGCGGACAGGGTTGTATGGCTGCTATGGAAACTATAAAATATTTCCAAGAACATGTTCCTTGATATAATTTACTATTGAATGCTTGCTAAAACTTAATTTATTAATATTCGTTTATTTTTGTATATTATTTCTGTATAGTTTTATGTTGAACAGCATTTCAAAAAAAATAAGAAAACAAGTTGTTTATAATTTTCATCTTCTAACATTAAAGTAAAAGATATATTCAACTTACTTGTTCTAAAATAAATAAAATAGAGGTAGAGTAAAAAGATGTATAATAAGCCTTTTTTAAAAATAAATTTAAGTAATTTAGTTAAAAACTACTTAAATTTATCTAAAGATATAAAATGCGCTGCTGTTATTAAGTGTAATGCATATGGATTAGGTGCAAAAGAAATATATGAGCATCTAAGGAAAAATACGAATTGTAAAGATTTTTTTGTAAATTCTGTTGAAGAAGCAGATGAAATACTTTCAACAGCGCTTTCAGGACATAATAATATATATATTCTTAGTGGATATACAAAATATCAGTTAGATCATGTTTTCGATAAAGGCTTCATACCAGTATGTTTTAGTGTTGAGCAAATAAGAGATTGGAACGATCATTGCGAAAAAGTTAAAAAAAATAAACCTATTGTTGTTCAGCTAGAAACAGGAATGAATAGACTTGGAATTTCCTTGCAAGAACTTGAAAATGTGACAGATATCACTAGGGTAAAATTTTTCATGCAACACTTATCTCATGGCTATGATTTAGAATCTGACCAAAATCAATCTCAAATAGAAAAAACAAATCATTTTAAAGAATTAATAAATGAAAAATTTAATCAACTTGCAAATGAAACAAAATTTTCTACAAATACATTATTCAGCCTTTCTTCTTCTTGTGGACTTTTGCTTGGAAGAGAATTCCATGGAAACATGATAAGACTAGGAAGATTCTTATATGGATTCAATGAAGATTGTGCAGATCTAAAATTGGAAAATGTAGCAGAATTATTTGCAAAAGTTATAAAAATAAATCATGTAAAAAAAGACTGCGGAGTAGGTTATGATCATAAACACATCACAGAAAAAGATTCAAAGGTAGGTATATTAAATATTGGATATGGGGATGGATATATAGTAGGAAATTCATATGGATTTTTAAATGGAAAATATTGTAAAATACTTTCAGTTTCTATGGATTACACTATGATAGATTTAACAGATTTAGATTTGAAAGATAAAGACTTACTTTTCGCAAACATAGAGCTTTTAGGGAAAAACATCACAGCGGAAAAACTTAAACATTGGAATAATAAGAAAGCGCAAGGAACTGAAATACTAACAACAATAGGCAGAAGAGTGGATAGGATTTATTTAAAATAAAAACATAGTAGAATCACTGCTAAAAACATTAAAACCAACTCAATATAAGAATAAATTAAAGATTGTAAAAATCCCTTAATGAAAAACAGCAATATTCACAAAATCTTAAATGTTTCATGATCAAATAAAACAAAGGGAAATTAAAAGTGAACAAAAAATTAAAAAAAATACTATCTAAAACTTTACTATGTTTTTCAATGATTGGAATTACATCTATATCTGGTGCAAGTAATGACAACCCAATTCCTGCAAAAGTAATCTCTCAAACTGGGTTTGACTTTGATCCAAGTCAAGCCATGCGAAACAAGCAAGAATTAGAAGAATATTTCTCTAACATACCTGAACAAGACAAAAGTAAGTATAATAGCCTTGAAGAGCATAACACACTGCACGATCTTATTTTATCTGCACATGCAACAAAGGCACAATGCACAACATCAACATACTGTAAAGTAGATGGAGAAAACCTATCTGTTTATCAAAAATTATTTAGTGTAAGTGAAACAAGCAGCTCAGGAAATCAATTTGAAAGAAATTTTGCTAAATTCTCTGTACCACTATCTGAAATATCGAAATGGCTTGTTTATATAAATGATACCAAATCTTACGGAATCAGCTATAAATATTTCTTACAAAAGGATTTTAATCTCACTGAAGAAACAAAACCCTTCATTGATCAACTTCATATAGGAAAGTTAATTTATATACAAGAAAGCTCTAAAAGAGGAGCTTTTAATGCACTTTCAGAAGATGGAGAAAACTCACTTCTTAGTGCAGCAATACAAATAAATCCTATAAACAAAGATGTAGTAAATCTTGCAATAAGTACATTAAGCAACTTCTCTTACACAGATCTTCTGTTCTTTGATCCATTTATAGACTTCGCCAGCAATTTTGAAGGCAGTATAAGTGATGATGAAGAGTTCCAAGAACACTTAAAAATTTTACATAAATCACATTCAGGAATAGATAACTTAAGGGGATTTTATAATGGATTGCTTGCAAAAGTAGAACAATCAGAATTAAATACCTAATCTGGCTAGAACGATCTGATAAAACTATAAAACCTTGCCAGAATCCTATCTCATTAATACTCAGATCATATAAATTTAGTAAATCTAAGAAAGATTAACAAAGGTATTTTATAAATAGGAATCTAAGCATAATACAAATCTATAAGAAAGAAGGATAAAATGAATTTTTTTATATCACTAATATTATTTCTAATGTCATTTACATTTGCTGAGGTTCTGCAAGTAGATTATGCACCTAAAGCAGAAGATCTTCAAGAAATGAGAGATAAAGTTGAAACAGATTTTAAAGATAGAGATGGAAAATCTGTTGAATATCAAAATCTTTATAAAGCATCAAAAACAGATCACTTGAGCTTAATAGACACAATAGAACAATCTCACAAAACCAAATTACAATGTTCAACAAAAGCTTATTGCAGGGTATTGGACAAAAACCACATTAAATTATTCATAGATTATGGGAGAGGGTTCAACTTCCTTAATGTAGAAATAGATAAAATCAAAGATTATTTGCTTGTAGTTAATGGCATAACTTGCTTAAGCGTTAGTTATTTTAATAAACCTCAAAACATTATAGAAGAGATTAATGACGTATATCCATTAACACAGGTGTCAATGATTGCATTAAGTTCTATTGATATAGCACCTAGACTTGGTAAAACTTTAGTAAGTGATGGTTCTAAATTTTTTGTTGAATCTGATGAAAATTTTCAAAACAATTTAATAAAAGATGAACAAACTTATACTTACGTAGATGCAGTTTATTTTTCATCTCTTAACTACATTGCAAAATCTTATGGAGATTTACTCCATAATTTTGATATGGAAGAACTTAAAGAATATAAACATACTTATGAGTTTTCAAAAAACAATGAGATAAAATCCATAAATGACCTTAAAAAATATGCAAAATACATAAAAGAACAAGAATCTATAAAATAAATATATAGATTGAGCATTTATATTAATTAGGAATAATTATTACAGCTTTATTTCTTGTAAGATTTCCTAGGTTTCTTAGGTTTTTCTTTAGATTTCTGATCTATTTTCTTTTTTGATTCTGGGCTTTCTAATATTTCTAAGCAATCATCCCATGTAACTTCGAAAGGATTTCTCTTTTTAATGGAAATATAAACATTATTATATAACAAATGCGGACCAAACCTACCTATATCTACATGCACATCGTGATCGTTGTATTCTCCCATTTTCAATGGAAGGGATCTGATTTTTATAGCTTCTTCGAAAGTAATATTTTCTGGATTTCTGAATATTTTTGGCACAGGAATACGCTTAAATCCTTCATCTGATTTTTCTCCTATTTGTATATAATATCCATATGGCCCATGTTTCAAATTTATTTTCAAACCAGTTTCAGGGTCATCTCCTAAAACAGAATCAGAGTTTACAATTTTCAAAGCATTTTCCAAATTCATGTTTCCTGGATCTTTCATATTTTTAGGAAGTGCTATTCTTTTGAAATCTGTGTCAGATTTTTGCCCAATTTGTAAATAATACCCATAAGGTCCATATTTCAAAGCTATTGGCAAACCAGTTTTAGGATCGTCTCCCAAAATCATATCTGAATCAATTTTACTAGATGCAGATTTAGACCAATTACAATCAGGATAATTAGAGCAAGACAAAAATGCAGACCCCTTACCTACTTTCAACTCTTGCTTACCATCACTACACTTTGGACAATTTGGAATTTCATCTTGATCAAAGAAAAATTTTGTATAAGTAGAAGAAATATCAAGCATAACTGATTTAGGATCTAAATCGTCTGTTTTTTCTATATATTTCTCAAAATCCTTCCAAAATGTTTCTAATAATTCATGCAAATCTTGCTTACCATTAGCTATAGAGTCAAGCTTTTCTTCCATATCAGATGTAAAATCATTTTCTATGAATTTTTCAAAATTATTTTTCAAAAATCCAGTAACTAACCAACCTATCTCAGAAGGAATCAGAGTTTTCCTGTTTTTCGTTACATATCCTCTGTACTCTAAGGTGCTCAATATATTTGCATAAGTGCTTGGTCTACCAATACCATGCTCTTCTAGGTATTTTATAATCCCTGTTTCTGTAAATCTGTTAGGTGGTTTCGTTTCATGTTGGTTTATATTAACTTCATCACAACTTACAGAACCTTCCTTGCAATTCCATATAACCTGCTCTTCAGATTCTTCTTTGCCATAAACTTTTTGATATCCATCAAACTTAAGCTTTGAACCAGTAGATTTCCAAGCAGAACTTTTACTTTCTATATTTATGGTCATTTTATCATAAAGTGCGTGACTCATCTGAGATGCTACAGATCTATTCCATATCAATCTATATAATTTCAATGATTTTTCATCTAAATAATCCTGTACTTTTTCAGGAGTAAAATCAAATTTAGTTGGCCTAATAGCTTCATGAGCTTCTTGAGCATTTTTCGCCCTAGATTTATATTGATTCACAGACTTAGATACATAATTATTTCCAAAACTATCAGATATAAAATCTCTACACTCTTTTATTCCTTGATCAGATATCTTTACAGAATCAGTACGCATATAAGTAATCAAACCGATCACAGCAGAACCAACTTTAACACCCTCATAAAGTTTCTGAGCAACTCTCATAGTTTCATAAGGCTTCCAATCCAGTCTAGAAGCTGCTTCTTGTTGCATTGTAGATGTAATAAAAGGAGCTAATGGATTCCTTTTCTGTTCAGTTTTATCTATTTTAGAAACAGAGTATTCTTCTTTCTCTAAAACTTCCTTTGCCGCTTTTACAGAATCCTCTGTCCAAGAAAATTTCTCTATTTTTTCATTATTATAGTAATCTAAATCTGCTTCGAATGAATTTGTTTCTTGCACGAAATCTCCACTTATTGTCCAATAAGGTTTTGATTCAAAGTTTACTATTTCATTTTCTCTTTCAACAATTATTCTTAAAGCTGCAGATTGAACTCTACCAGCAGATTGAACCTTTTGGTTTGATCTACATGGCAATTTTTTCCATAGAACAGGAGATAAATTAAATCCAACCAAATAATCCAAAGCTTTCCTAGCCTTATATGCACTTACTAACTCATCATTTATAGATCTTAAGTTCTTTAAAGCATTTTTTACTTCATTTGGAGTAATAGAGTTAAATACCATTCTACTGAATTTAACATCTACTTTATTTTCTCTTAGAATTTGCACTATATGCCAAGAAATCGCCTCACCCTCTCGATCAGGGTCAGTAGCTAAAATAACTTCTTTACTCTTTTTCGCTTCATCTACAATTTTTTTAATAACTTCAGAAGCTGTACTAACATCTTCCCATTTCATTTTAAAATCTTTTTCTACATCTATAGATCCAGATTTTTTAGCAAGGGCTCTTACATGACCATAGCTCGCTATTACTTTATAAGGTCCGTTTTCAAATCCCTTAAGATATCCAGATATTGCAACAGCTTTCGTTGGTGACTCTACTATTATAAGTCTCATAAGAAGAATTAATGCACATATACAACATATAATCAATATGCTCTGTATAATCTAATGAAATTTGTTAGGTTTTTAATAATAATATGATATATTAAGATTATGTATATAAAAATTAGAAACAAGATAAAGAAATTTTTCCAAATTTTGACAATTTTTCTATCCTTTACAAACAGAGCTATAGCTGCAGTGCAAGAAAAAGAATTATTAACTGAAATTGAACATTCAAACATGCTTGAAGAGAAAGAATTAGAGTTTTCTTTTTTTGGAGATTTTGATCCTAATCAAGCTCCTTTACATGAAAAACAACTTCAAAGCACTGTTCTTCAAGTAAAAGATTACACTTCCATAAGTAAGTATTTCGCAGATCCAATTAGTAAGCCAGATCTGGAAGAAATAGAATACCAACTGATGCATACTGCAAAAATCCAAACAGGACATGAACAGATTGCAAAAGATTTCACAGAAACTGTTCTAGAATCACTCAAAAGCCCATTTCAATCTTCAACCAGTTTTTTTGCTAGAAAACAAGGTGATAAAGTAATTTTATTCTATACAGATGCCTCTGTTACATACGCTTCTATAGATTTGAAAAACGCAATTAAATTTATAAAAAGCATAGATGGAACTTATGTAATTAGCGAAGAAGCATTTTTTAAAAATTCTGCAGATCTCTATTTACAAGAACAGCAAGATAGGCCTGCATTAATGAACTACAACATTCCTGCACTCTATTTAAAAGGGGAAAATAAAACCTTAACTAAAGAAGTTGATGCGTTAAATACTAATACAGAAGCTGAAGAAAAAATGAGCCTTTATGTTTTGCTAAATTTCTCAACTTTATATAATTCAAGCGCCTTGTCTATTGAACAAATATTGGAAGAATTTGAAATGGAAATTACTGACCAAAGCAAGAAGTTTTTTAAAGAATCATTTGAAAAACTCAAACCCTATTCTACAAAAGATGTATTCAATCCAGAGAAATTAAAAAAGATTAAAGCAATGGCAAAACCCAAGTAAAAAATTTTAATTTAGATAAACCTGGAAATTAAAAAATTCTGGAAATTTTGTCTCCTACTAAATGCATTATTTTATCTTCCAGTTCTAATTCCACAAGAATGGATCTAATTTCGGAAGGAGGTAATTCCATTTTTTCTACAATACTTTCTATAGAAATAGCGCTAGATCCAATTAGGGATAATATATAATTCTTCAGATCTATCTTACTGCAAGATAAGATTTCACAACCTTTCTTATTAAAAGATAGAGCATCTTCATTAACATCTTCTGTGCTGAAAGGTAATGTGATATTTTTAAATATATGATTCTGCATATTTCCCTTGTTAACTTTACTATCTTTAGACTCTTCTTCAGAAATATTATGTTTTACATCTATTCCACAACGAGATTCATTAGAATCGGATTTGTTTTCTAAATCAGGAACATCCAAGCCATCTGAGTTAGGTATATTTTCTAAATTCTTTTTATTTAAATTATTAATTAGTAGCTCTGAATCAATATTTTCTGAATCACAACCCTTCGGCTCATTAATATTATCTTTTTTTTCAAACGAATTATTTTCACTAAATATATTCTTCACACTTTTTACACTACTACCTTTTACACTGTTAATTTCATGATTTGATTTATTTGTTAAGTCAGTTTCCAAGATTTTTCTTTCATTTTTTTCAGAATCCAAAAAAACATTCTTATTCTCAACATCATCTTCTGTAGGAATATTATCAACTATGTCGTATATATTTTCTACCAACACAGCACCTTCCTTCAACATCTTATTTGTGCCTCTTGATCTTGGATCTAAAGGACAGCCAGGAACAGCAAAAACCTCTCTACCATTTTCTAAAGCAAAGTCTACAGTAATTAGTGATCCAGATTTTAATCCAGCTTCTACCACCAAAACACCCAAACTTATCCCTGCTATTATTCTGTTTCTAGCAGGAAACAGATGTTGAGAAGGTGTAGTGCCAAACTTAACTTCAGAAACAAGTAAACCTTTTTTTGAAATCATATCAGACAAATGCATATTTTCACTTGGATAAACCTGATCTATTCCATTTGCAATAACTGCAATTGTGCCACTTCTTATAGATGCTTTGTGAGCAGCTGTATCTACTCCTCTAGCCAAGCCAGACACAGTAATATAACCTTTTTCACCTAAGCCTTTTGACAATCTTTCTGTTATTGCTTGGGTTTGTATTGAAGGATTCCTAGAACCAACTACAGCAAAAAACTTATCATTTTTCTCAAGCAAAGATAAATCTCCTTTTACTGAAAGAACTGGAGGGGCATCACGTAAATTTCTTAACAACGCAGGATATTTAGGGTCATTGAAGGTTATAATGTTTCCTCCAATTTTTTCTACATTCTCTAATTCTGCTCTGGCTTCAGATTCTAAAATCAGCTCTTTCTTATCGGATAACAAGCTTTTAGCTACATCATTTATACTTTTGTATCTTCTAAACAAATAATTACATGTTACAGGGCCTATATTTCTAGACCTTATAACTTGAATCCATTTAACCTTCTCTTCAATTGATATTTCTATATCAAAACTTTTATTCATAAATCCTTTCAGAAACAAGAATTAACAAGATATAATCCCATTTAATAAACTAGCACACATTTTTAATCAAGAATGTAAGAATTCGTACAACATAAGATTCTTAACTGTAAAAAAAATAAAACCAAAATATCTTTATAAATCAATAAGTACAATAAAACTTGTCACAAACCTTCTACACCACAATCAATAATAAATATACTTCATAACTTAAAACCTATTTAAAATAAGCAATCTAAACATGTGCATCCATTTGATTTTATTGCACATTTAAATTTACCGTACAACTTGAATTGTATCTATTTGATTTTTTTAATTATTCTATCTATAAATATTAACTCTAGTAATAGTTACTACAGTTCTTTATCCTTATTGTAAAAATTCTTATTCCAAAGCAAATGTCTCATTAAAATAATTAGTGAAATAATCAATAAAAAGCTAATACATTTTCCTACACATAAAACAAAATACAAATTCACTAACAAAAGACTGATATATGAAGAATGTGCTGGTCTAAAACCAATCCAAACACAAAATGCCCAAGTGAAAATGAAAATGAAAGCAATCTTACCAAAAAAAGCTAAACATATTCCAAAAAATACTGCCATTCCTTTTCCACCAGACCAAGGTGCAAACATATTACCTAGAACAACAAACATTCCGTAATAAAATATAGATCCAGAAAAAATAACAGAAAGTCCTTTTAATACATCAAAAATCCCTGTCAAAGAACCGACCATTTTTCCATTAACTCTCCAAGCATTACTAGTTCCTATATTTCCAGAACCAGCAAACCTCAAATCCTCTTTTCTAAACAAAAAAGAAATCAATCTTCCTGAAGGAATGGATCCTATCATAAAAAAAATAAACTCAAAAATCATCTTTCCCCTTTTATACTCTATTAAATATGCATCAATTATGTGGATTGTACAATAAAACAAATGCAAAAATTAAATAAATATACAAACAATTCGAAGTAATAGAAGATATTTAATTTAAAAATAAAAATTTCAACTTAAATTAAACTTCGAATAAAAATTTATTTTTAATTATTCTTATTGCTTAATTTATATTTAATATTTATTTAGTCTTTAAATAGAAGAATAGAGATAATATAGTAAAAGTATGAGACTATATGCTTCTGTAATTACAGTTCTTCTAGGAATGTTTTGTAAGAATTCTTTTTGCATGCCACAAGAAAATAAAACAAACATACAAATTGAATCTAATTCAATAAATACACATAGAAAAACAAAAGAAAACGCACTAAACATACCAAAATATGAAGATTACTTAATACTACTTTCGTACCAACCACAAACTAGATCTTACTGTCCTACAAAAGACAGCTCTACTACAAAAAGAAGATTTAAAAGATGGAATTTTAATTTTTTCAAGAGAAAAACAAGCTGCTCTAAAAAATCATATAAAACCCAAAATAATACTAACAATTCAAATCCGAGATTTAATCCGATCTCAGAATATAAATCAGATTTCGAGAGTATAAATCAGCTTAAAGAACATAACATCTCACTTCATAGCTTGAAAAATTCATTTCCATTTTATAGCTTAATATTTCCAAGAAAAGACAAAGGATTCCTAGCATACATATACTCTGTATCCTATTTCGTTAAAAGCAGAATAAAAGACTTCTCTTGCTATTGGAAATCGGAATACAAACAAGCAATGAATGTACGTTCTTTAATATCTACAGATATATATGGATTAATAAAAGCAGTGCATTTTACAAAAGCAATGTTAAAGCAACACAAGTCATTTCCAGACATAGAAGCTGTAAAAGATAATCAAGACTTAAAAATAAATCAAAACCCTGAAGAATATAGTGAAGAGTTCAAGCAAAACAAATCAGACATTAAAAATGGAATCGTGCATAAAACAGCAAGTTTTGAAAAAGAAGAATACGAAAATGAACATTTTAGTAGTTGCTATAGAAGAAGCAAAGCCGAAAAATGGTTAAAAGATGCAGAAATGTGGATCAAAGCTTATACAGAAGTAAGAAACGCAGAAAATCATGTTAGAAGCAAAATAAACGAAAATAGAATTAATAATGATAAAACTGATAACGATAACAAAACCTATAATGATTTAATAAATAAAAATAAGATTAACAGTAGAATGAATTATAGGGTCAGTAAAAATAATCATGAAATCAAAAATCAATCAGAATATACAAAAAATGACAACAATAAACAGTTAAAAATAGAAAGCAGAGATAAATAATGTTTTTTAAGATAATTTACAAACTTTTCAAACCATTACTGGTTTTAACATTCTTCGGATATATATTTTATCCGCTAAAGAATTTAGACATACAGTTCTTATCAGAAGAAAACATAGCGCTTACTGTGTGGGATGTATTTATGTATATAGTTTTGTTCTCAATGCTTTCTATTTATCTTACAAAGATGATGTTTTTTATTAAGAATTTCTTCAAATCCATAGGCAAATCTAGAGAAAAAAAATACCAAATAAAGGAGCATAATAAGTTAGCAAATCATGTAGTACTAAAAATTCTGGGAAACAAACCAGCTCCTCTGCTACAAATGAAAGATCCAGATCAAGCATATTTAATCTCAAGATTCTTGTTAAGTGACTGTAAAGATCTAGACATTGCATCAAAGATAGATAAAACACTAAAAACAAAGGCTTTACGTACATTTGTAAAAGCAAATGAAACATATGAAGACAAAAATTATGAAGAATCATTGAAGCATTTTGAATATTTAGTAATGAACTTTAAAGTAGGAAAATATATTTATGATTATTTCATAAACTGCTTAATTATAAATAAGAACTTCGACAAGGCAATTGAAATACTAAAAGAAATGCTAAGAGACAACTTAATAGTCAAAAATGCATATTTACAAAAAAAATCATTAGTTCTTTTAGAACACTATAAAACAACGAAAGATGTACAGAAAATAGAGCATGCATTTGAAATAAACCCAAACAATGAGGATATTGTTAATGAACTAATCTTAACAAAAAGAAATAAGAATCAGAAATTAGAAATAATAGAAGCATTTTGGAGAAAAAACCACTCTATTAAGCTAGGAATTTACTATTTAAAGCTGATTGACAAAATAGATTCAAAGCAATTCAGTATGGTAGAGAATTTAGTATCTAAGTTTGAAAATGAATTAAGTTCACTTGTTATTTTAACTAAAGCTTCTATAGATTTTGGGATATTTAATTCTGCAAAGAATTACGCATCAGAAATTTTCAAAAAAGATCCAATACTAGGTCATATTTTCGAAATGTTAATTTGTATTAAAAAAGAAAAAAACATAGATATAACACTTTTAGAATCTTTGGAAAGAGAGATTTTACATAAATTAGAAAATATAAAACATATTAAACAAAATTAAAACTTTCATTAACAAGTTTAATTAACAACTGACATAGATAAGAGCTGTAAAAAGGATATTCTAGCAAGAATTAAAGTGATTTTTATACTTTGATTACAATTTGATTACAAATCCTAAATAAGATTTTGAACTCAGAGCTGTTTTTTATTAATCCATGAAGTAAAATAAACAAATGAACAAACTATCTTTCAATCAAATAATAGAAAAATTATCTGATTTCTGGTGCAAACAAGGATGTACGTTAATACAGCCATGGGATACAGAAATAGGAGCTGGTACTTTCCACCCTGCTTTTATACTTTCTAAAAAAACTAACATAGCATTTGTACAACCTTCAAGACGACCTCAAGATAGTAGAAAAAACAGTCCACACAGACTTTTCAAACACCATCAATTTCAAGTTCTTATAGAGCCAATTCCAGAAAACATGCAAGATTTATTAATGCAAAGTTTTGACATTTTAGGTCTTTCTTCAAGCAATTATGAACTAAAGTTTATAGGAGATGAATGGAAAAGCCCTAGCCTAGGATCATTCGGAAAAGGAACTGAAATATGGGCAAATGATACAGAAATATGTCAATTCTCTTATTTCCAACAAATAGCAGATAAAGAGCTTGAGAAACCTATAGTAGAAATAACTTATGGTTTGGAAAGAACAGCTATGATAATACAAGATTTAAATAATTGGAGAGAAATAGAAGTAAATAATGGACAAAAATACAGTGAAGTATTTTTTGGAGATGATGAGTTTAGTGAAGTTTCTAGTAATATATATGATACAGAAAGTCTAAGAAATCTATTTGAAATTTATAAAAAGAATTGTGAACTATTTTTAATCAAGAAATTTGCTTATCCAGCTTATGAAGCGTTTTTGAAAATGAGTAATGTTTTTAATATACTTGAAGCCCGAGGTGGTTTTAGTAAAACTCAAAGAGTAGAGAGAATAGCTATGATTAGAAATTATTGTATACAGTGCGTTGAGTGTTACAATAGCTATAAAAACTAACATTTTTTACGATTTTACGACAAAATATAAAAATTAATACAGGGAACAAAATATGAATAATCACAATAAAACATCAGAACATAATCTTATAAACAAAGATTCAAATTCTTTATCAAAAGATTCAAAAGGTCACGTCCTAAATACTATAGAAAACATAGATAAAATCCTAAACACAGAAAATGAAAATTCAAATGAATGGATTGTAGAGTTTTCACAAGAATCCATACCAAATAGCTCCCAGACCTTTTTATCAAAATGGAATGAATGTATATCAAAAGCCCTTGTTTCTCAACATATAAAAGGATTCAATACAACCTCATATATCACTAAAAACAAACTTGTTTCTCATGTTACGAACTTACCATTTGCAGTACAAAAAGATTCAGAAGAAATAAAAGGACCAAAAAAAGAAATTGATAAAAATATAGTAGAAAAATTCCTAAATAAATATGATAAGAAAAAAACAGATTTATATGAAAAAAATGGATTTTTGTATATAAAAAAAACCTATGAGAGCAATCCAATAAATGAAATTTTGTATGAAGTGACAAAAGAATCAATAAAAACAATGAAATGGAACGAATTCATGCGTTGGACAGAAAAACAACCATGGATAAGGCCTGTAAGAAGAATAGTGTCTCTATTAAATGGAATGCCACTCCTTTGGTACTTTAACGAATTTGAAATAACTACATCACAAAGTTTTTTGTACAATCTGAAAGAAAAGACAGAATTTCATGCAAATTCTTTCAAGGATTACTTGCAAAAACTAGCTAAGAAAAATATATTCTTAACTTTGTCTGAAAAAGTTGAAAAAGTCGAATCTGAAATTTCTAAAATTGCCAATGCCAGCTCTGCAAGCTGTAATCACAATGCTTCTAATGAATCTAATTTATGTAACTCGGATTCAAAGGATTCAAATAAACCTAATGAAGAATTTTGCATACAAGATTACAAAACCAAATATTATTCTAAAGAAGATTTAGAATACATTTCTGAAGAAGCTGAATCTATTTTCGTTCATAAAGCACAATCACCTAAAACCAATCTACCTGATCAAATTATATATGAGGTTATAAAAGGAAATATGCATATACCTTTGTTTGAGAAAAGCAAAGTAAGTGAAATGAATATTAATGTAGATCAAAATTCAGATCAAAAAAATCTTTGTAAAGAGAATAATGATACACAAATTAATGATAACAATCTAAATTTGCAAAATAATATAAAGAAGGTTCACTCAGCAGAATTAAAGAAAGGTTATAAGCTACACAGTGAATTTATAGTAGTCTCAGAAAAAGAATGCAATAAATTTATAATATCTCAAAAAACAAAATCTCTAGCAGCTAGATTAAATGATATGGAATTTTTCTGGGAAAAAGATTGCTCTACTTCAGTAGAATCATATTTAAAAAAACTTGCACAAACTACATTTTTTGATTCATTAGGTTCGTTAGGACAGAAACAAGAAAGAGTTTCTAATTCTATAGCATATGTAATGAAGATTCTTGAAAAGCAGATAGAAAAAATAAATTCCAACACAAAATTAAACTTAAGCACAATATTACTAGGAGATTCAGAATATAAAACATTACTTAAAGCTTCTGAACTTTACCAAGTTGAATTATGTATGGGCTGTTTAGATGAAATAAATGGATTAAGAGGCCATTTATCAGAAATTTTCTTTTCACAACATGAAAAAATTAACTGCAATAATAATGAAAATATAACAAATCAGAAAAATGATAATGAGCCTCTTGAAATAAAAAATAGTAACCATGACATAAACATAGAAACTGTAGGAAAAATCATCAAAAACTCAATCTTGACTAAATCAGAACAAAATCTTGAAAGTGCGATTTTAGGGTTCATTGATAGATTGGATACTATAATAGGGTTTATAGGAAAAGGATTCACACCAACAGGATCATCAGACCCTTTAGGAATTAGACGTAAAGCGCTTGAGTTAGTTGATTTAGGTTTTTATTTAAATCAAGAATTAATCTGTAAAATTAGCAATGAAAAATCTGAACTAGTAAACAAATTCCCTGATTTACATGCTTTAATTGATTTTCTAAGTAATGAATATGAGAATCAAGGAATCACACTGCACAAAACAAAAGATGTAATTCCATTTATAGAAAAAAGAATTGAATATTTAAATACAAAAGAATTTAACAAGTTGAATAATGTAAGCAAATTGATACACAAATCAGATTATTTCTGGAATTCTAAAAATAAATTAAATGAAATAGATCTATTTAACAAAAATGGGAAATTAAGTGAAGTAGTATCAATCTATAAAAGATTAAACAATATAAATTTAACGAAATCAGAAAAACCAAATAAGTTCGAAAATTACAAAACAGTAAATATAGAAATTCCAGAAAATCTTGCAGATTTCTCTAGCTATCCTTCTCTGTTACATTTACTTAAATCTGAATTGAATTTAGAGAATCTGTACCATATATCAAAAGAAGTAGAAGAAATATTTGAAAATGTTTTTATATCTGAGGATAAAAATGTACAAAAAATCCTAGGGTTATGTATAGATAAATTAGAAGCGTACTGTAATTTCGGAAAATTATAAAATATTATAAATTTCTAATTCTATATAAGCAATATTTAGTTTACAATTAGGTATATAAATAAGAATGGAGAATTATTTTGTTAAATAAATCAATATGCAAAGAAACAAGGAATATATTGTCAATTTTTTTATGTTTTACATTAAATATCAAATCTGAAATCACTTTTGATGAAGAATTTGGTTCTAGTGTTTCTAGTTTTGTACAAGATCTGCAACAAAAAACTGATAAAAAAGATGTTAACGACCCTAAAAAGAAATCTTACGAAGATTTTATAGACACTGTAGAAAAAACTATTGGATCAAAATCTGATGAATTATCAAAAAAGTTACACTGTACTGGAAATGCATTTTGTAGGGTAAATTCTGGAAACAAAGTAACTTTGTATGTAAATTTTATGAATCACAACGAAAATTCTGATATACCAAGCTCAAATGATGGGTATAAGCCTAATTTCAAATATATATCATTAGACATGGAAGCTATAAAACCTTACTTAAAGGTAATAGAAGGTAAAACATGCATCATGTTAGATGCTTTTATAAATAATCTTGAAAAGTTATTTGAATGCACTGAAGAAATAATTCTTCAGGATAAATACAATTACATATTTATAGATCAAGGAACTAAAATTTTCCTTTATGCGAATGAATACGCAATAGATGATATGGCAAATAAGCTCGGAGATGATTATTACTTATTTATAGATCCTTTATATAACTTAGCTGAATATAGTGAAAGCATAAATAAACTAAAAGAATTCTCAAGAACAAAACTTTATGAACAGAAAAATATAAAAGATAATATAGATTTGAGGTCTGAAGAAACGGAAGAGATGCAAGAAGAGGAATCAGCATAAAAATCAGAAGAAATTAAAAGAGCAGTTATTAATCACTCTTTGAAATGCCTATTATCTAAATACTATAAATGAATTAACCAGCTAAAATTTCTATAAACCTTGTCCTTCATTTTTTTTGATGTATCATTTCTTTGATGTCTTATCCGGTACTATTGCCAAAAACTAAATTTTCTCTGATTCCTAGAGATTATAATTTATCCATAGATTTTTGGAATAAAATTGATTTATACAAAATATTAAATGAAGTAAATGAAGAACCATTTATTCTGCATGATGGACCTCCTTTCGCAAATGGAAACCCTCATATGGGGCATGCTGTAAATAAAATCATGAAAGATATTTTCAACAAAATGATGATCATGAATGGAAAGAAACTAGTTTTTGTACCAGGATGGGATTGCCATGGATTACCAATAGAATCTGCTGTAGAATCTGATTTAAAAAAACAAGGAAAACGCAGGTCTGATATATCTATAAAAAAGTTTAGAGAACTGTGTAAAGATTTCGCCAATAAATGGATAGATGTACAAATGGATGGGTTTAAGAAAATGGGAGTCACAGCTGATTTTGAAAACCCTTATAAAACAATGGATAAATCTAGCCAAATGTCTATCTTAGATGAATTCCATAAATTTGTAGAGCAAGATTATGTATACAGAGAAAACAAACCAGTTATGTGGTCCTGCGATGAGGGAACAACCTTAGCTGAAGCTGAAATAGAATATATGAACAAGAAAAGCAACGCAATTTATGTTGCATTTAAAGTTCTAGAAACTTCTGTAAAAGAATTAAAAGATTCAGAAATTATAATCTGGACTACAACACCTTGGACATTGCCAGCAAACCGAGCAATATCATATGGAGATTTTGATTATTCTATTCTAGAAATAAATTTATCAAATAAAAAAAGAAAAGTAGTGGTAGCTGAATCCATTTGCGATGATTTTTTGAAAAAAACAAATATAACAGAATATTCTAAAATCACAACAATAAAGTCCTCTGATTTAAAAAATTGTATCTGTGCACATCCTATGAATGATATAGGGTTCGATTATAATATTCCATTAATCTTTGGAGAGCATGTAACATTAGATCAAGGTACAGGTTTGGTACATACTGCTCCAAGTCATGGTGAAGAAGACTTTCATGCAGGTAAAAAATACAATCTACTCATAGAAAATTTAATAGATGAAAAAGGATTTTTTACTAAAACACATTTTAAGGGTAAAAATATAAAAGAAGTAGAAAAACTATCTATAGAACATTTACAAAATAATGGACAGTTAATTTTTCATGAAAATATCGTACACTCTTACCCTCACTCTTGGAGATCAAGAACACCTTTGATTTACAGATTAGCTCCTCAGTGGTTTTTGAAAATAAAAGATTTAAGAGAAAGAGCCCTTGATTCTATAGATTCTGCAAGATGGATACCAGAGTCTGGGAAGCAGAGATTCGTTTCCATGCTTAAAAACAGGCCAGACTGGTGCATATCTAGGCAAAGAGTTTGGGGAATACCAATTTGCATAATGTACAATCCAGATACAGGAGAAATTCTAAAAAACAAAAAAGTTTTAGAAAAAATAAGATCATATGTAAGCGAAAATGGGCTTGATTCATGGTGGACAAATGCAGAAGAAATTTCAAAAGAATACCCTGGATATATCCCAGCTTATGATATTTTGGATGTATGGTTTGAATCCGGAGCAAGTCAGGCATATGTACTAAAGAAAAACATAGGATTCCCAGCAGATATGTATTTTGAAGGGTCTGATCAACATAGAGGATGGTTCCAGTCTAGTACATTACAATCATGCAGGGATGAAGCTGTGCTTCCGTTTAAGAATCTTGTAACACATGGATTTGTAACAGATAAACAGGGCAGAAAAATGTCTAAATCTCTTGGAAATGGTGTAGACCCAATGGATATTATAGAAAAATATGGACCTGATGCTTTAAGGTTATGGGTAGCAGACCACGATTATACAGAAGATCTTAAATGGAATAACTCACATCTAAACAGAGTAAAAGATATAGAAAAAAGACTTAGAAACTCAATAAAATTTTTAATTGGAAACATAATATATGTTGATAAAATCGCAGATTATAGTGAAATGGCATTTTTGGAAAAATGGATTTTAAGTAAAGTTTACGAAATAGATCAGTCATTTGATAAATCATGTAAAAATTTCTCAATACATAAATTTTTGAAAGAAGTGTATTTATTCTGCACAGTAGATTTATCAGCTTTTTATTTCGACATAAGAAAAGATACATTATATTGCGATGATCCAACAGAAACACTTCCCAACTCTGTCAGAAATGTTTTAAGTATAATCTTACAATTCATATTAAAGTGGCTTTCTCCATTCATACCATTTGCTACTGAGGAAGCTTGGGCAGAATTAGGATATGATAGTAGTTTTTTTGAATCTAAAAAAATAAAAGCTGAAACACGATGGCTAAATAAAGATTTACTATCACAAATGAAAAGAATTAGAGATATAAGAAGCGTTGTAACAGGTGCAATTGAAATTCTAAGAGAAAAGAAGGAAATAAACTCTAGCTTAGAGTCAGATGTAACTGTTTATTTCAGGGATTCTGATATGAGGTTCATAGATCACATTACAGAAATATGTATAATTTCCAAAATGCAATGCTCTAGAATAAATGATGATGTAGATGAAAGTCTATTTTCATTAGAAGGAATTGATGATGTGAAAGTTTCTGTAAAGAGAGCTGAAGGAAGTAAATGTGGGAGATGCAAGAAAATTCTTAAAGAAGTGGATGAAATTTGCTTAAGGTGTAAGAAAGTCCTAGAAAAACAAGAGTGTTAGTTTTATAAGAAATGAATTCTAATATTAAATTCTAATATATGATAATAGGTATGAATTAAATGCCTATTAAAAATATAAAATGTAATATTATTCAGTAAAACATTGAAGGATTTTACAAAAAATAACATCTATAAATCAACATAAAAAGCCACCAAATTTTTACAATAAATCTCTTATACTCTTTTAAAAAAAGAAACTATAATGTATGATTCTTATACAAACGGGGGTGTAGCTCAGTTGGTTAGAGCGTCGGCTTGTCACGCCGAAGGTCGCGGGTTCGAGTCCCGTCACTCTCGTTTTGTTTACAAATTCTTAAAAATTCCTATATTAAAATATTTACAAAAATCATTCACATCAATTTATAGTATCTTTTTAAAAAGAAAGTTTTAATTATAATCCAAAACTAGCAAGGTAAAAATAAAAAACACGATAATTAGAAATCATACTGTAATTGGGATTTATACTAAAAACAATTTCATTTATGTAATTTTTTTATGTAGGAAAATTAATATAGAGTAATTTTATACTCAAATTTCACAAAATAGATTCTATGTACTTTGATAATCTTATAGCTATGCTTTTAGCTAAATTATCATGCTCAGTAACTACAGTTATACAATATCTAGGATTATCTGATGGCAAATATCCACAAAACAAACTGTGCTCTCTACGTTCCCATTTCTTCTTATGTATGCTTAATCCATATTCTTCTTTCGAAAGCCTGCAAACCTGAGCAGTACCAGTTTTCCCACCCATATCTGGCTTCTTATTTATGATCCAAGCATAGTGTGCCGTTCCCTTGCTCTTTTGAAGAACATTTTTCATGGCAAGTCCCAACATTTCTATATTCTTAACAGAAAAAAGCGGTTTTTCATTTTCATCATTATTTTCAAATTTCATTTCAGAATTTTCATTCTTTAAAATCTTAAGATCTAGATTTGAGTTACTAAGAAATCTATTCATCATTAAGGTAAGCTCTAGCGGAGTGCATTGAAAAAAACCTTGCCCGATTAAAGTTAATAGCTTTTCATATAAGTAATATCTTTTCTTTTCTATGAAAAAACCTTTTTTCTCATTATGCATAACATCTATTTTTGATTGGAATCCCAATTTTCTGAGAAAATTCAAATAATCTATTAAATCTACCTTCTTAGACATAGTATAAAAGTATATGTCACATGATTCAGATATAGCTTTTTGTAAATTTATATTCTGCCCATGAGATTTCCAACACTTAAATGTATGGTTTCCTAATGTAAATTCTCCATCACAATTTACAGTAGTATTTTCATCAACTATATTATTTTCTAGCAAATAAAGTGTCGCAAAGATTTTCATTATTGATCCTATTGGGTATAATCCTGAAGAAACTCTATTTAACAAAGGATTGTCTCTGTTTTTTATATGATCGTTCCAATCTTGATTGAAATTATTCGTATCCACAGAAGGATGAGAAGCAGAAACAAGGATTTCTCCAGTTTTCAAATCTGTCACCAAAACACATCCTATTCTAGTTTCAGAAATCAATTCATAAGCTTTATTTTGCATGCTCATACATATAGAAAGCTGTACAGGAGGATTCTGTTCTGGATTCAAAGTTGCTTTTCTAGATAAAATCTCACCAAATGCATTTACTTTCATTTGTTCAATTCCTTCTTTTCCTTTTATTTTATTTAATAGAAATGACTCTAATCCAGAGCTTAATTTTCTATTTTCTGTAACCAAATTCCCTATCAAATTTGCAACAGATTTAAATATATATACCCTTTTATAGTCTTGTTTTGTGTATACCTCTGGTATATCTAACCTCTCTATTAAACAAAGCTCTTCCCAGTTTATATTTCTCTTTAGAATGTGCGAGAAATTATACTTATTAATTTTTATATCAGGAATAAATTCCTTTATTTTATTTGTTATTTCTAAATATCTTTTTCTTTTATTAGTAGAAATTATCAAATCAAATTTATGTATATTATCAGCGATTATAGTGTTATTCCTATCACAAAAAATAGCTCTAGGGGGTTCTATTTTCCTTTCTACAGTAAAATTCTTCATAGACATGTCGAAGTACTTCTTACCTTTAGACACTTGTACATAAAAAAACCTAATAAAAAGACAAAATATAAGCAAAGAATGAAAAATGAAAAACACTTTTAATTTGTAGTTCTTTTCCATATAAGTTATTTATAAGCCTTTATTTTTAAACGGATATTCAAAAAACAGGTATAAAAAACCATAGTTATTAAATAAGTACATAAATAGTTTTGCAACAGAATACCAGCAGAAATCCCTAAATATCCTGATATCAAAAAATATATACTCCTCATTGTCAAAAAGTGGAAAAATTTCATTCCATATGCTTGTACAATATATGCAGAAATAAAATCAAATAAAATATCGAAAATGAATAAATTATTTGTAATAAAATAATTAAGTAAAATATAAACAGTGTATATTGAATATAGCTTTATATTTTTAGCTCTATTCCTATTTAATAATACAAACATAAGCATTGATTTCAAATCTATGGATACACCTTGAAAGCAAACAAAAACGTAGTTCACCAGATCACAAAAATAATTTAAGTAATTATACATTGCAAACATTATACATAATATCTGCAGATTAAGTTATTCCTGCAAACAAATAAAACCAAAATGCTAGATAAAAGAAGTATTTTAAATGTGCAAAAACTTAAATGGGAAAATTGAATTAAAATTAAATTTCTGCTTAAATAAAAAATTTAATCTATATTTCAAGTCTGTACCAATACTAGAATCCATCTATATTAGTTAATTTTATTTTTGCGTTATTATAATCAAAGTAATCTCCATCTTTTTCTATTGTTTGTCTGATAATATCAGACCTAAATAAATTTTCTGTTACAAAATCCTTAGCACTATAATCTGCAACAAAAATAAATGGATCAATTTCAATTTCTTGATCTTTAAAGCTTTCTAAGCTATCTAATAAACCATTCTTTATAGTGAAATATTTATAATCTCCAGAACTAGAATCATCTTTTTCTAGAATAATAATTGGAGTATTAAAATTATTTCCTGTATAAGAAACTGTACTTTTTTTAATCTTATCCATATTGTCAAGAAAAGCATGGACAGTTATAAAAACCTGCCCATCATAAGATCCTAAATACCCTTTAGATCTGGCATCACTAATTGGAAGTAATATGGATCTAAATGTCATGCCTGAGCCCTCTTCTTCAGGAATTTCATCGTTTGCATTTTCTTTTATGAATCTATGCGTATTTAAATATAAAACAAGATCATTTCCTTTTACTCTGCAAAATGCTCTTGCCGTACATTGCAATTGAACAATCTTTTCATTATCATCGCTTATTATTAAAGATTTTCTTAGTGTTTCAATAAATTCGTCATATCTTTCTTTTGATTCTGGGTTTTGCTTAGTATAAGAATCAGCTTGGGCGTTCATAGATTCTAAAAACCCATTACTTAACCCTTCATACTCTCTATTAAAAATAACTTCTTTAGAGTATATTTTAAAACAGAATAAAAAAATAATTTGTGTTTGAAAAATAAATTTTGAAATTCTTATTATATTTTTTAAAATAAACATGAATCCCTCCTTTTTGAAACTTTTCATATTTTAAGCATATAAATGCCATTGGTAGAAAATATGAGCGTAAGATTTATAATACTTAAATAAGAATTACATCACTGAGAGATAATTAACTTAAATATAAGCATGTTTGATTAATAACTTAATCAATAAGTTTAAAATTAAAATTAAATAATGTAATTAAATTCATGTAATTTTTTTATGATTTTTCTTATTATCCGCCAAATTAACAATCTTTACCTTAATTTTTATTATTAGTTAATTAAAATCTGAGAATAACTACTAAATTCTTATTTCTAGAAATATTTTTACTCTATTTTCTACTCTGTATAATCAAAAGTTTCATCACAAGATTCAAGGTCATTATCATCATTTTCTGATTGATCTACATTTTCTTTCTTATCTTCACTTAACTCTTTTAATTCTTGTTCTTCATTTTTCTTGTACTCTATATTTAGATCACAAACATAATCTAACAAATCATTTAAGCTATTCTTTTCGAATGAAGATATACAAAATATCTTTTCATGCTTGGAGCTTACTTTCTTTAATAAATCTTCTAAATAATCTTTTTCGACTAAATCACATTTAGAAAGGCAAATACATTTAGTTTTCTCAAGCAGCTTAGGGTTGTACTGTTCAAGTTCAGATACTATGCTATCTATATTTTTTTCCACATCAGCATCTGAGCAATCTACCAAATGCAAAAGTATTTTACATCTTTCTATGTGACGTAAAAATTCATGCCCCAATCCTTTTCCTTTGTGAGCATCTTTTATTAGCCCAGGTATATCTATAAATAGAATGCTTTGATCTTTATGTTTTACTGCCCCTAATTTAGGAACAATTGTACTAAAAGGATAATCTCCAATAATCACATTTGCTCCAGAAATGATATGCAAAAGTGTAGATTTTCCAGCATTAGGTAAACCTATTATTCCAACATCAGCAATCTGTTTCAGAACTAACTCTAATTCAAATTTTACACCTTTTGCTCCATCAGTACATATTCTTGGTGCTTGTAAATCTGGCTTAGCAAATCTTGTATTTCCTAATCCTCTTTTACCACCTTTAGCAACTAAAACCTCTTTAGGGTTCATTATTTCATATTTCAAAATTCCATCTTCATAAATTTGAGTACCAAAAGGAACAGCTATTTTTAAATCTTTACCAGATTTTCCAGTACAATTACAAGAAGATCCATTTTTACCATTTTCAGATTTCCAATGTTTTTTATACCTAAAATCAATTAAGTTATTTAAATTATGGTCTCCATAGAAATATAAATCTCCACCTCTTCCACCATCTCCGCCATCTGGTCCTCCATTTGGCTCTTTACTTTCTCTCCTAAAACTTACACAGCCATTTCCACCATTGCCTGATTCAACAACTATATTAACTTTATCTACAAAAACTGTCATCGAGTACATTATATTACAAAATAATCAAAAATGCTGATTAATACTTATGAATAGTAATGTTGGTGGATATTTTTAATATGAAGACAAACTCACTTACATATTGACTCACATTTTAACCACTTGAAATGCTATATAATAAGCAATTTATTTTTATAATTAACTTTTAACAAAACAATATTTTATAAATATCAGATCAACAGAACTAGATAAGAACTATCTCAAGAACATCCACTTGTTGATCCACATTTGTCACATTGTAAACATGTACCTACTCTACGCATAGAAAATTCTTTGCAATGAGCACACATATCCCCTGTGTAACCAAGCTTTGTTTGTTCTGCTTTATTTACAGTCTGTTTAGCATCAAACCCACTACCTTTTTCATCTCCACTTAAATCATTTTTATTTTTAATATCTGATTGATTTAGATTATTACTCTTTTGAGGTTTGGATTGGCTATTATTCACATTTATACTACCATTTCCTTTAAATGCACTTGCATCATTAGATTTTAAACTAACATTATGCTGAAAATCTTTTGATACATTGTTTTTTCCATATCTACTTTCTAAATCTCTAAATATGTAATCTATCAAAGAGTCTGCAAAGTTAATCTCATCGTGACCATTAATAATTCCAGAAGGCTCGAATTTAGTAAATTTAAATGCACTTACAAATTCTTTCAAAGGTACACCATATTGCAATCCTATAGAAATAGCTTTTGAAAAACAGCTCATCAAACTTCTGAAAGAAGCTCCTTCAGTTCCCATTCCACTAGTAAAGATCTCTCTAAGCTCACCTTTTTCATTTTCACCAGTTGTATGATAGAAAGAATATCCTCCAGATATATTGATTTTTTGTGTATATCCATTTCTCTTGTATGGAATTTTTTCTTTGTAACCTCTCTCTAGTTTTGTGTCTTTTTCTTCATTAGTTACACTTTTCAAAGTATCTTCTTCATTGCTTAATTCTTCATCATCCAAATAAGTTGAAGATGATCCTGTTAAGTTCAATGCCTGACTTAATTTAGATCCATCTCTATAAAGAGCTATTGCCTTCACACCAATTTTCCAAGCTAAGCTATATGCTTCTGCACAGTCGGATATATTCGCATTATTAGGCATGTTTATAGTCTTAGAAACTGCTCCAGACAAGAAAGGTTGTACAGATGCAATCATTTTTACATGACCTTCCCAAGATACAAACCTCTCTCCATGTGTAGCACAATCAAATACTGCCAAATCACTTTCTTTCATGTAAGGACACCCTACTATAGAAGAAGTACCACAAGCATATTCACTACAAGCACCCATTTCTTCATCAGAAAAGCCTAATTCAGCCAATATGTTATTACCTTCTATTCCTAATCTTTTACAAAAATCATCTCCCATAGTCCACTTTGAACATGCCTGAGAAATACTAAAAGAATTAGCCAAAGCTTTTTCCAACTTACCAATATCAGATTTGTCAAATCCTTTTTCTGTTAATGTTTTATGGTTTATATAAGGTGAATCTTCTAAACTAGAACATCCAATTATGTAATTCATAATTTTATTAATATCAGAATCAGAATAATCCAAAGATTTCAAAGCTGGTTTTATAGAATTGTTAATAATCTTGAAATAACCACCTCCAGATAATTTTTTATGCTTAACCAAAGCAAAATCAGGCTCAATTCCTAAAGTATCACAATCCATCAAAAGACCGATTGTACCTGTTGGAGCTAGAAGAGTAACCTGAGAGTTTCTAAATCCATATTTATTTCCCAAATCAATAACTTCATCCCATAGATCTAATACTTTTTTCTTTTCTTTTATAGGACATTTATCCCAGTCTAGTGAAATTGGATTTATTTCTATATCTTCATATCCATGTCCATAAAGTGCAGCTCTATGATTTTTAATAACACGCATCATAGAATCTTTGTTTTTATCATATTTAGCAAATGCACCAAGTTCTTTAGCAATTTCTGCTGAAGTTTTATAAGATTCACCATGCATAATTGCAGTAACATATGCTGCTAAAGCTCTTCCTTCTTCACTATCGTAAGGAATACCACTTTGCATCATTAATGCTCCTAAGTTTGCATAACCAAGACCTAAGGTTCTAAAATCAAAAGATTTCTCAGCTATGATTTTGGAAGGGTATTGCGCCATAGTAATAGAAATTTCCAAAACCAATGTCCAGATTCTTACAGCATAAGAAAATTCATCAGATTCAAAACTCCATTTTCCTTCATTATGCTTATAAAATTTTAGTAAGTTTATAGAAGCCAAGTTACAAGCTGTATCATCTAAAAACATGTACTCTGAACAAGGGTTTGAAGCATTAATTCTTCCACTCTGAGGACATGTATGCCATTCGTTGATTGTTGTATCATACTGCAAACCTGGATCAGCACATAACCATGCAGATTTAGAAATTTCAGACCAAATAGATCTTGCTTTACATGTTTTAGCTATCCCTCTACTTGTTCTGTAAACTAGATCGAAATCTTCATCATTTTCTACTTTTCTCATAAAGTCATTTGTAACTCTTACGGAGTTGTTAGAATTCTGTCCAGAAACAGAAGCGTATGCTTCAGATTCGAATTCAGTTGTTAGAATTTTTGCAGATACATTTTCCACGCCCTGCTCTAGCAATTTCAAGATTCTATCCAAATATCCGAATGGAACCCCTGTCTTTTCAGCCTTACGCAAAGCTTTTCCAAGTCTTTTATTAACCTTAGGATTGAATTTTAATTTTCTTATATTGTTTTCTTGGTTAGATTTTTCATCATCTGATTCTATATTTTCATCTGACAAATTAGCATCACTTAAATGTAAATCATTTTTATTACCATCATATGTTTTACAAAAATCATTCAAAGAATCTAAGTTTATACTTACATCATCTGAAATGTTATCTAAATTAATTTTATCAAAATCAAAGCTATCACAAGATAGATTTATTTCTTTTATAGCTTCATTTATTATTTTTGAACCTACTGACAAAAATACAACTTTATCTTCTTCTTCAGTTTTCCACTTAACGTAACTCTCTATATCTGGATGCTCTACATCTACTGTAACCATTTTTGCTGATCTTCTATTAGCTCCACCAGACTTTATAGCACCTGCAACAGAATCTCCTACTTTAAGAAAACTAAGCATTCCTGAAGAAACACCACCAGAAGATAAAGATTCGTTTGCAGCTCTTAATATGGAAAAATTAGTACCACTTCCTGATCCATATTTGAATATTCTAGATTCTCTTACCCATAGATCCATTATTCCACCTTCATTAACAAGGTCATCACTGACGGACTGAATAAAGCAAGCATGAGGCTGAGGTCTTTCATATGCAGATTTAGATTTCTTAATTTCTAGAGTGCTTGGATCTACGTAATAGTGACCTTGTGCACCACCTTCTATTCCATAACCCCAGTGCATTCCTGTATTAAACCACTGAGGAGAGTTCGGAGCAGCTTTTTGTAGAGCAACCATATTACATAATTCATCATAAAAAGTTTTAGCATCAGATTCTGAGTTGAAATATTTGTATTTCCAACCCCAATAAGTCCAAGTACCAACAATTCTATTAAATACATTTCTAGCATCAGTTTCTGCACCAAATTTTTCTTCAATACCATACATTGCTTCTAAATCAGGTTCAGATTTCCATAGCCATTCTGGAACTCCTTCTTCTGGAATACGTTTTAGTATTTTTGCGACTCCAGCTTTTCTGCAATATTTCTGAGCAAATATATCAACTGCAGTCTGAGACCAGTTTTCTGGAACTATAATTTTCTCAAAAGATTTAATTAACTTCCCGCTTAAATCCCTTATTTCACTTGACCTTTCAACGAATTTTATTCCCTCGTAAGGACCTTTTTTAGTAAAACACCTGCTAAAATACACTCAATCTCCTATGAGTAAATTTTAATATCATTTTTTATTATGTTCCAGAATTGAAAATTAAAAATACTTATGATAGTAATATAAAATTCTTAAAATCATCAGTAAAAATAAAATATATAAAATAATAATATGCATGAACTAAACAAAATAAACAAAATCAATATTATTTAAACAATCCTACATAAATCAATTTAATTCTCTATGTAATTCTCCTGATAAAGCTAAATAAACTCCAATCTTTCCTATAAATATATTAAAATATTTTAATTGTATTTGATTTTAATAATACTTAAGAACTAAGCTTATTCATTATCAGTTCTATAGCTTTTTCTAGTTGTCTATCAACTCCATTGTCAAAGTCCTCAATTGTATTGTCTACATCAATATCTGGGTCTACACCTATGTTTTCTATGTCGTAACCACCGTTAATCATCTTTGTAGCAAACTCAGGTTGACTTGTTAGACCTCCATCTATCAAGAAGTATCTAGGCATTATACCAACAACACCTCCCCAAGTTCTTTTTCCAATAACAGTCCCTAAATTTAAATCCTTGAATACTCTAGTAAAAATATCTCCATCAGATCCAGTATTTTCATTACATATCAAAACCATAGGACCCATAGGAGATTCAGAAGGATAATGCTCAGGAGCACCATATCTAGGAATTGTGTAAGAGTTAGGTTTTCTTTGTAATTTATCTATAATCAGAGAAGATAAATGCCCTCCACTATTATTACGAGCATCCACTATCAACCCAGCTTTTCTATGTTCAAATATATATCTCTTATAAAATTCGTTATAACCACTACTTACCATATTAGGAATATGAACATATCCTATTTTATCTGTTTTAGATTTTATTATATCTACTCTCTCTGAGATCCACTTTTGATAAGCAAGCCTATTCACATCTTTCAAAGGATTTACATGAATCATTTTTATAGAATCATTTTCCTTCTTTTTAATTTCAAGTGAAGTTTTTTTACCTTCGAAAACAATAGATTCAGGGGGTACGTTTTCATTTAATTTTCTACCATTCACAGAAATAAGCACATCACCTTTTGAAAATTGATGAATTGGAGAATGAACGCCCCAAGAATCACCTTCGATAATTTCATTTATCTCATAGTGCTCACCATTCCATTTAAAAGTAGCTCCTAAATAACCAGTGTTGTTATGTTTTTCACAGAGTATATCCCCTGGCTCCAGAACATATGCATGAGAAGTTTTTAACTCACCAATCATGTCATAGAACAATATATTTAATTCATTTCTAGACTGAACAGATTCCAAAATCTTTGAATATTTTTTCCTTATACCATCCCAATCTATTTCATTACTTTTGTCCCAAAAATGAACTTTTGTAAGCCAAAGAACTTCTTCAAACATTTGTTTCCATTCTTTTTCTGGCTCAACTATAACATCTATGGAATCTAAGGAAATCCAACCATTATTTTTGTAAGAGTCAGATTCTTCAAATTTTAATCCAGAATTACACAACCTAAGCTTTTCATCTTTAAATACTAAAAGCCATTTTTTGTTTCTAGACACTTCGAAGCTAGAAATCCCATCAGAAACTAACTCTAACTTCTTAGATCCTGGAGTAAAGCTTTTCAACTTCTTATTAGACTCTAAAAGCAATAATTTATCCTCAATAACCTCTATATCTACATAATCAGAAGCTTTTACTGGACATTCAAAAATTCTTTTATTTATGTTTTCGAAATCTATATTTACAACAATATCTTTAGGATCTAAATCTTCATCTTTGCAGTCTTCATTTTTATTTTTAGAATCGCTAGATACATTTTTAGAATCACCTTCTTCATCATCAGCTAACCATGGTTCAAATGGATTTAACGAATCTTTTTCTAAACATACAGCATAAGGCTTAAAACCTTTTCTGAAAAATAAATTAAATGAAAATGGATCATACTCTGTTTTAAATGTTCTAAATGATAAGAAATATAAATACTTACCAGATGAATCAAACTTTGGAGAAATATCCTTAAAAGTACCTTCTGTTATTTCTGTACATTTTTCAGTTTCGGAATCATAAATTTTCAAAGATGAGTATTCATTGTATTTACCACTACTAAACACAAACCATTTTCCATCTGGAGACCAATCAAAACCAAAAACTTGTTCAGAGTTATCTAGTATCTTTTTTTCTGTTCTTGAATTTAGATCTAACAACCAAATTTCATTCCTATTATTCTGAGCAGCTATAATATTATTTTTAGATATTTTACAATCAGAAATCCTGCCTATCCCGGAAAACCTATGAAACTCCTGTCCATCCATAAAGAGGACTGCATCTTCCTTATCATCTTTTATACTTAAAAACTTCTCATTATCTGACCACAAAGCAACCCTATGCCTTATGCTTGTGGTTTTTTGTAAATACCCTTTGTTCCAAAGCGGAATAGAAAATGCTTGCCCTCTTATACAACATGAAACATTATCACCTTCGTTATTTATATCAAAACTAGTCAAAAACTTAGAGTTATCCTCGCAAACAAAATTAGATTTTTCAAATGCATAGTTAGCAGATTTTATTTCCAATTTTCTTTCTTCTTTTTTCTCAGTATCATATAAGAAAATCTCTCCTGATTTGCTATATATCAAGTTATTTCCATATCTAGATAAATCTTTTACATAGAAATCTTCATGCTTTGTAATTGTTTTCCAATTTTTAGTATTAAAATCGTATTTACAAACATTTCCACATCCAGATGCATCACTTAAGAAAAATAATTCATCATTTACAAATGTAGGTCTCAAGGCATTATGTTTTTCAAATGGTATTTTTTCAAACTCTCCTCGTGAATCCATCCAAAGCTGACCCGCAGTTCCACCTTGGTAATCTCTCCATGTGCTATATCCGTAACCAAACCTCTGTACAACAGCAGATCCTTTGCTATTCCAAGAAATCCAATTAGAAAGACCTGTTTTAAGTTTTGTAATCTTACCTGTTTCCAAATTCAATTTATTTAAACAAACATTTCTTTTAAATGGCATTCCATGATTAGTTGCGAAAATAATATTATCTGAAGAATCCCACCCTACAACATAAGTACCATTTCCATAAAATGTTCTTCTTATTATTTTGTGTGTTTTAAGATCTATAGTATAAACATCTGATTCACTTTCTTCTGAACCTGTAAAAGCTATGCACTGTCCATCTTTAGATATAGATAAATCTTTCGCATCACTTTTTAATAATATCCACCTATTTAATCCTGTTTTTTCTGACCATTTCCAAAGGGTTTCATGAGAAACCATATATACGGTATCTCCAAAACCTACTGGATATCTATAATACTGCGAAATCATAAGAAATTCTCTCAGAAATACAACTTATATTCAAGAAACAAAGAGTATGATTTACAATTCATAGTTATGAATACAAAGAAAATGCAAACTAATTAATAGAAAATAAATATTTTAGTTAAAAAACAATACAAAACACTATTAACATAATAAATTATAAAATAAATAATAGTTAAATAAGATGTAGAAATTAAAAACAGATATACAAGAAATTCATGCAAAGTAAGTGATTTTTAATATGCACTTTTTAGTAAATTAATGCACATAAACTAAGTATATGTATATATAAATTTTTATATACTTAATATCAGCTCTGTTAGCTTTTTATAGGGAAAATTTCATAATCTGCTAAGGATCTTACAAGTAAATTTTCAGGCGGATCTAGAATCGTAGCTTTTATCATAATAACAACCTCTTGTTGATCAGATTTCTTTTCATTCTTCCTTAGGAATTTCAGTTTCTTTGTTCCTAGAGGTCCGCTACTGTTATTGCTCCTTGAGCTCTTGATCAGCCCACCCACAACAACCAAATCACCATCATTAACCCTTATAGTGCTATCCATTTCTTGAGTAGATATAACTGGAACTTGTGATTTTATGTTATCAGGAACTTTGTTATCTTTAAGCATTATAGCTACAGATGGATCTTCTTTTTCATCATGCACCTCAGAAATAGTAGGGTGAATAGACATTGTTATAGTTCTATTCCTAAAATCTACTGAAGGCTGAACAGAAAGTATAGTTCCAACTGGAACAGTGTGTAAATTACTACCAAATATGGTTGAAACACCATCTATTGATTTTCCACCTATAGAAATAGTTTTTTGATATATCTTAAAATATACTTTGTTTTCTGCAACTTTAAAAATAGCATGCTGATTATTCAAAACAGATGTTGTTGGGTTAGAAATAGTTTCCAACTCACCATATTTTTCCAACAAAGATATGATACTAGAAGCCGTTTGAGAGTCTTTTCCTATCAAAACAGATAATGCATTGTCTGCAACTGATTTAGAAGAAATGTCAAAAACTTTATCTGGAGATGTAAAGAAATTAGATATTTGCAAAGTGCTCCAATCTATTCCAGTCCTAAATTCTTTATATAGCTTAACAAAAATTACTTTTGCTTCTATAAGAACTTGTGTAGAAATTCTTTTGTGTAAATCTAATAAAAATCTAGCAATTCTTCTGTGATCAGATTGTTTTGCATTTACTATCATAAGCCCTGCTTGTTTGTTTATAGTATATTTCTTACTTCTCAAGAAAAAAGATAAATTTTCCTCTAATTCTTTCCACGTATCAGATATACTTTCACTTCTTACTTCAACAGAAGAACCAATATCCATACTCATTGATCCTTTAGATCCAGACCCATTTACTGAAGTGCTGCTGTTTGATTTCCTTGTGGAAGATAAAAACATAACCTCATGTACATGATCGTAAGGCTCATCAGAATCTATAAGAATTCCATGATTTGAAACTCTAATGATAAAACCTGAGCTCTCAGAAATATCTTTTATAGCTTCTAAAACTGGCTTTTCTTTACAGAAATAATTTAATTCCTTGTCTTTTAAATCCTTTGCGAATTTAATATTTAATCCATTAGAAACACCTATACTCTTAATAATATCCAAAACTGAAGATCCATTAGATATATTTATACTAATTTTTTTTGACCAATTTTTAGGGACCTCTAAGGATTTATGTTTATATTTTGATTTTACTTCTTTTAAAGCATTTCTATTCAGAAATGAAATGGGTTTTGCATTAAAATTTTTTTCATCACACCCTAATAAAAATACAGATAAAAACACCAACACTCTATCCAATATGTACTTATATTTATATCTAAATTGCTCTCGATTTTTTATTTCTGTCATTTTTTACTTATTTTCTAATTTTCTAGTATTAACATTTCTAATAAACTAAATTTTTAATAAATTGCAATCTTGTATAGCTAACAAATTAAACGCATTCAATAAATCTGATTTACAAACTGATTTGTTTTATAATCTTTATCAATCTTAATAAAATTCTGTAAAATTATTTTGATTCTTAAGGTTTAAACTTATTTTTTTACTTGCTTTATTCTATTAGGAGTTTCTCTAAAAACTATCTTAGCACTTGATGGATTGTCTTCGCAAAACTCTAAAACAACCTTATCCTCTGCTACTATTCTAATTTTTCTATTTTTCAATCTTCCAGATAACTCCGCTTCTATTTGAGTTTTATTATCTAAATCTAGTAAAATTGAAAATCTGTAACCTCTATGTATTTTTTTTACAGTCCCAGTTAATGTTTTTTTATTTTGTTTAGAATTCACAAGAAGACTCTATATCATAAAAGCATATAAGTCAAAAAAACCAATAAAATAATTAAATAACTCATGGCAAAAAATACAATCACTAACAGAACCTAGTATAAGATAATTGCAAACAATTTATTAACTATCCTTACTTTTATTGTACATTGGATGGTGCTTTTTTATTGAACTGGAAGAGTTAGAGGCATGAGTATATATAGATGTGGTTTTTACACTAGAGTGCCCCATAACCTTCCTTACTTCCAATAAATTCATTCCTTTTTTTACTAAATTAGAACCAAGCTTATGCCTTAAATCGTGCGGAGAAAGACCAATTTTCTTTACCCAAAGGAATAAAGTTTGCCTTGTTATATGTCCATTTGTAGAGGGCCAAATATAAGAAGCTATTTTCCGAGAATTGCTTAATAAGTATCTTTTCAATGACTCTATAGCTTTTCTGTTCATGAAAACTTGTCTTTCTTTTCCTCCCTTACCAATAATTCTAAAACTTTTCTCTGAACCATTTATAACATTTTCCAAATCATTCAAAGTAATACAAATTATTTCAGAAGCCCTTAAGCCAGTGCTATACAACATGGATAGCATTGCATGTAATTTTATTGAAAATTTTGTATTAGACTTATTTAAATCTTCTAGTATTTCATTAACTTCTTCATCATTGATAACTTTTAAGTTAGATCTTTTTAGTTTTATTTTTGGGAAGTCAACTTCTACATCATTACACCCTTCAATCTGCTCCTTACAAAACAAAAAAAGCTGTTTTATGGAATTTATTTTTCTAAACAAAGTAGAGTCTAATATAGCTCTTTTATTAGGCTTATTTGTACAATCTTCATCAGTGCTTTTATTGTCACCTATAGAATTACAACTTTCTTGCAAATCATCTCTCTCAACTAATTTTTTTTCAAGAAATATGTTTTCAGGTGTGTTTTTATAAGAATTAGAATTATTGTTCTCGTTTTCAGCAGAGCAACTCTTACTCAAACCTTTTTCAAAATAATTACAACCCTTCAAAAATTGTACATAACCAACTACAGATAATTTTTCTCTCAGATTTCCATATTTTTCTATCAACTGACTGTGTTCTTTTTTCATGCTATTTGACAAGTCATATTCATAGAAATCCTCTTCCAAAGAAGAAGATTGATCGGTTTTAGATACAAACTCTAACCAACATATAAACAAAACTAAATCACTAGTATATGCATCTATGGTATTCTTAGATAAATTTCTCTCATTCATGTAAGAGTTAAAAAAATCTACGTTATTTCTATTAAAAACTAAGTAGTTCAATTCAAAAAACCTCTAGGCATGATCTTTAGAGTCAATCTTCTTTTTCAAATCAATAAAACCTTCTCCAATTTTTATCATTAAATCTTTGTTATAATCCAAAGACTGCAGTATCTGCATATTATGCTCTACTGCTTCCTTAAGTTCATTTTTCAAAGCCATATTCTCTTCATTCATTTTCTCAAGAGAGCTTGCCAATTGGTCAATTTTCTGAACTTTCTCTAATATAATTTCTAGATTCTTTAATTCTAGAACATCAAGCTTATTTATCAAAGAATTAAAATTTAAATTCTTTCCTTTCAAAGCATCACTTATTTTCTTATCTATGCTTAGAGAAAGAGACTCATGTGATTTTGTATCTGATAAGTTTCTTTTTATGTAATTGAACACCCTAGCAAAGAAATTTCTCCTACATAATAATATGGTTATCAAAATGCAGAAAAAGAAGATTTCAGACACAATAACTAAAGTATTAGAAAAGTATTCTTTGTAAAAATAGTTCAGAATCATTGGAAAAGAAAATAACATTATTAAAGATGGTTCATATTGAAAAAAATGATCTAAATCACATTTTAAGGACTTAAATCTAGAGTCAGTTACATCAGAATTCTTAAAATAATCTTTTATTGTAATGAGAAGTATTTTATTTTTCTTATAACTTGGGTTTTCCAATATTTTTATGGCATAAAAAGCTCTGTATAAATTAAGAACAGGAATAATATAAACCAGAAATAAGAAAGTAAATTTCAAAAAAGTAAAATTAAGAATCATTACACGAATTCTAAACTCAAAATTAAAAAAAATAAAGAAAAAACTTCAATTCTATCCTAGAAAAGATATGGACATCGAAGAAATTGTGATATATCATTTTTTAAATGCCTGGATAGCTCAGTAGGTAGAGCAGTAGATTGAAGATCTACGTGTCGCTGGTTCGATTCCGGCTCTAGGCATTTGCTAGATTTTCTATCATTTTTTATTTTAAATTAATTCCTTTATTTTAAATTCCTTATATTCTGAAAACATAAAAAATATCAGTAAGTATAACTTAATAAGTTTCTTTTACAGATGCAATTCTATGTTCATTAACATTCACTTCAATCCTACTGTCCCATAAATCTTTATAAGGTATCAATTCTGACCACTCTACAATCAATATACCCTCTTCAAACTCAAACAAATATTCTTTCAAGTACTCTGTATTTTCCATGTTGTAAGCATCTGAGTGCCAAACAAAAAACTCTGATCCAACAGGTTGTTCATTATTCATAGATTCATTATCTGTAGATCTAGAGTCATTGGAGTCATTCTGTAAATCACTATTTCTTTCTTTATTAAATAATTTACTTTGATATGTTATAACCTTAGAAAAAGTTGGACTGCCTATTGATTTTATATTCCACCTTTCAAGAATAGACCTAATAAGAGTTGTTTTTCCTATCCCTAAAGGACCATCTATAAACAATGCACAACCTGGAAATAGTTTTTCTGAAAGATAAGTTGCAAATTTTTCTAATGATTTTAAATTACTAATATTAAATATTTTATCACCCGACTTTGATTCACTTGGTTGCACATATTGAATATAATTCATATAATAAATCTAAATCACGAAGAGGTGTTATGTCAAAGAACAATAAATCAACAAATAAATCATCTAAGAATGATAAAAAAGTTGTATTTGATCCTAATGTAAAAGTTAAAGCAAAGAAATCAACTGATTCCAAACCAGTTCTTAATGAAATTAAGGTTGTTTTGAGCAATGGAGAACAAATCACAATAAAGAGCACTCTAAGCAACAAAAAGGAAATGCAAGTACACGTAGATACTTATTCACATCCAGCTTGGACAGGTGTAAATAAATTTGGTATAGAAAAAGATGGTAGAGTAACTGCATTTAACCAAAAATACAAAGACTTGTACTAAACTTATTTATTAACTGAACATGAATTTACTAGATCAAAGTTTTTGTTTTACTAAATCAAAATTTATGTTAAAAATATAATCACTTTAATCCATTCAGGATTAAATATTAAGTTATACAAAGCTAAGAAAATCATTCTAAGCTTAAAAATCAAAAAATTTACACCATTGACAAAACTCATATTACATAACCTAATGTATGGATATGGAGCTGTTAATGAAAATTTTATTAAGATGGTTTTTAATTAAATTTAACTATGTTTTTAGAATTTTTAAATCTATGAGATTTCTACTCGCCATTTCAATTTTGTCATCATGCAAAAGCTCACTATCCAGCAATAGACTTACACTGGACATAGAGTTTAGAATGTTTTTTGATAACATTATAAGAAAATCCAACCTAGCAAATAAAAAAATACAGAAATATAAACATATAAACAAACTTAAAAAAGTAAATATAAGTTCACATGACAACAAAGATGAGACTAAAGAATATCCTTCAAACAAACTTACAAAACAAGAAAATAATTTTTACACACCAAAAGAACAGTCCAAAAATAAAATTCGCATATACGGGGATGATTCTACATCAATAAATGCGTATGTATCAATAAATCATTTAGGCAGTGAGTATATGGTTGTACACAAGGGATTGATAGAGAAATGCACTGCAGAAGAAGCAATTGCTGTAATTTTTCATGAAATGGGACATGTCAAAAAATCCCACATAAAACAAAGCATATTTAAAATATCTAAAGCTCAAAACTATAAACTACTAATGCCAACTCTTTTAATCCCAGGTATAAATATTCTGGGAATGATAGTTATAAATGGAATATACAATGATCTTATGATGTACTCTCAACAGCAAGAAGTAGAAGCTGATTCATACGCATTGCAAACTTTGCAAAAGTTAAACTGGACTGTATCAGGATCATATAAGTTATTTAAAAAGTTTGCTGAAAATGATAAAGCCAGAGATTATTTTAGCTCTCATCCTTCATCTTCAAACAGACAAAAAATGGCTTTCCAATACTTAAAGAAAGAAGAAGGTAAAATACCTGATGAAATTATATCTCATTACAAAGCATTACAATCTAGAATCTCCAAAGGACTTTATATAGGAGGGAAAAGAATTGGCAAACCATCTAATGAATATGAAAAACTTTGGGAAGGATATTTGTCAGGTAGAGATATATCGAAATCATTGGTAGAGTTTTTACAAAAACTAGATGAAAATAGCCCTATGTATGTTTGTTCAACTTACATAAAATTTCTTATGGAATTAAGGTTAGAAAATTATGAAAATGCATTACAAAGCATACAAATAATAAATCAGAAATTCTCAGATAGAGAGGTTGAGTTTTGTATTTTGTACACCAAATTCCATTCTTATAAAAAATCTAAAAATACTGCAAAAATGAAAAACTTAGAGCATGAACTTTTAAATTATAAAAATAAAGATATGTTTGATGTTAGAATATGGAGCTTATTATGTTCTTTGTACGATTTTCTAGGAAATAGATCACATTTTTATTACGCCAAAGCTTATAATGAATTCGTAAGCTCAGGAGATATATATAAAGTAAATCAGTTCTTGAAAAAAGCATTAGATGGATTAAATAAAAATTCCATAGCATTTCAAGAGTGTGAGTATTTGCAATCTGTTTCTAGGAAAGCAAGAGTATAAACAAAATAATTAACATAGTATTTAATTCAACAAACTATTTACCTTTTTTTATAAAATTACAAATGATCTTCTGATTCTCCTTCTGCAGAACCTGAAATCAATGCTATAACTGCACTAGATTTCAGAGATTCCATTTGTGAAAAAAGCACTTCTGATTCATCAAATTGCTCTTCCTTTTTGCTAGAATCACTAAAGCAATCTAAGTCATCTTCATTTCTAGGTATCTTTAACATTTTAGAACTTAGATTAGATCCTGCAGAATACAAACTTTTTTCAGACCCATCTTCATCAGAGTTGTTTCCAGAATTACCAATATGATGAATTGAGTTATTGCTTAAATCAAACTGTACAGGTGTTTTAGATCTCTTGGGTGATTTGTCATCTCCTAAAACTGATCCTTCTGGAGAAAGCAGTGCGCTTCTTGGGGACCCATTCACAGAAGGTGATGAATTGTGTAAATCTAAATCTTGCATTAACCCATCTAACAAAGAGTCATCTCCATTAGCACTAAAAGCAGTACCAATCTCAGATCTCACTTCACTATTTGCCATGCTAGATCTTCTAGAAACTATGGAATTTTTGCGTTGTACTTTTCTACGAGCATGATCAAGATCTTTAGCTGAATCAAGTGCTGTGCCTACTTTTAAATATTGCCTTGAACTCTTCAGTGATTCAATTGTAATAATAGATCCTAAAATATCACTTGTTTTATCTGGATCCAAATCCTCCATACTTGTCAAAAACCCAACCTTGTTTATTAAGGGAGTTATTTGTTTTTTATAAAATTCTATTAATAACAATATAAATTTTTCATTATTTTTCTTGTCTTTAGGAATAGATTTATTAAAATTTTCGTTCTGTTCTGAAGATAAGCCTTTGCTAACTAGCTGATTTTGTGATTTCATATATGTTTCTGCAAGTGTTTTTTCATAGCTCAAACGAACACTCTTTTCTTTTTTAGACATTTTTCCTACTATATTGCTGATTTTTAGATATTCTTGTCTGCTGCTTGTTTTAGTAGAGACAGTGACTTCAGAATCCTGAGATTCCTTATGCCTGCCTTTATCAAATGTAATCTTATGTCTAAACTTCAGCCAATCTGAAGAAGGTATTTTTGACAAAAATGCTCCATCAATATCATTTAATGGATCTAGCAAAAATTCATACTTATCTCCAATTACATGCATAACTATAGGCTGCTTATCTTCATCCAAGTCCGAGTAATAACCTTCTGGAGCAAATAAAATCTCTGATTCAAATCCATTTTCCTTTAATATTCTATTCCATGCATAAAATTGAAGAACATTAGCACTTCCAAGCAGCTGTTTTTTTATTTCTGAGCTCTCAGATTTTAAACTAAAAGAAGATCCTATTGATTTAAGGCTATGAGTACTAGACCTTAAAGGTTTCGTGTTTGAAGATAAAGCAGCAATATGTTCTTTATTTAGGTTTCTTGGAGAGCTTAAAACAGAGCCAGAGCTGGAAGGTGAGGCTTTATTTGTTCGATCCACAAGAGAACCAGAGCTAGAAGGTGAAAGTGAAGGTGTTTCAGTAGGCATACCTTCGATCTGACTTAAAATCAGTAAAGATAAAACTATAAATGTTGATTTATTTTTCATCATAAATCCTCCTTTATTAATTTTATCTATTCTTCGTTAATTTACAGTAATTCAAACTATTCTACAAAAAGATATCAAGATATAAGTCTTATACAATCTACTTGTTAATAAATTCATAAAAGTCAAATAATAACTCTCTCTGAAGCAAATAAGTATGATAGTTTAACATTTATATCTTAATTAATTACTAAAATTGATTTCCCACTTACTTATATGAAATAATTTTATTGAGGTAAAATTGGACGAAAAACAAATTATGAAAAACTTAGAGATTATAATGCAGGAATCTATTGGTAAAAATACCGATTCTAAATCAATCTCGAATGCATTAAAAGCTATAGATATGATGTTAAAATATAAAAAGAATAATAAGAAAGCTAACAATATATCTCTTCAAAACCTTACTGAAGAAGAAATAGATAGCATGATAAAACAGTTAGATGTACAAATAAAAAATCAATAAATATATTAAATAACTACAAATAATACATAAATGTAAATATGGTGAAAATATGATCATCAAAATATAAATCAAGAAATATACAATGTATTACAATGTATCATTTGCATGTGTACAATATAAACATGAGAGAAATTTATGTACCAATTTGGGAAAAAGATTTATTAGGAAGCAAAACATCTTCATTAGAAAATAAAATATGTACAGAAAATATAACAATAAATCAAATTTCTCATAAAGCTGAAACTAAAACTGAATCTTGCATAATCTGGACGCCAGAAATAGAAACTAACATCCCTCCTACTCAATTTATTGATCAGGTTTTTCCTGAAAGCAACAAAGCACAAAACACAAACTCTGCCTTCTTGATTAGTTTTTTTGCAATAGGAAGGAGATTGTTTTTTCCTGACAAAGAAATAATAAACTCTAGTTTCATAGATCTATGCCAAGGAAGGCGTGTTAGGATATATTACTCAATAAAACTAAATGACAAAGCAAATAATAACATATATTACACATATGAATGGTTTGTAATGAAACGATTAACACCTACTGAAAAAGATTATGTTAAATCAGAACTATGCAATAAAAATTACAAACATTTCCTAAAAGATTCAGGAAATCATTTGATTATAAAATCAGGTGTAAATAAGAATTATAAGAATATGCTTTATAATCATGGGTGTTTGTAATTAAAACTAATTAGATCTGAACTAAATTAATAGAAAGCTTGAAAATTACCATTTTATTATCTAAAGCTTAACTACCTTTTTATTAGCTACAACTTAACTAACTAAACCAATTATAGCTTAACTAAATAGACTAAAACAATTCCATTTATAGGAGATATTTAAGCTATTGTACAACACTGACATCCACCCTTGTTTGCCTGCTTTACAGAGCTTTGTCTTTTAGGGTTTTTAAATTGAGGTATTGAATTTGTATTGGAACTTTTCCTATTTCCTTGTGAATTAACTGATACTGGCCCTGCATTAACACTTCCTGTAACGTTACCATTTTGATCTAGATTTAAGTTTGTATGATCATTTTTTAAGGATCCAGAAGCTTTACCATCTTTACTAATATTCAATTTAGATCCTTTTCTAGAAATAGATGTACCATTCTTATCATGTTTTACATTAGTTCCATTAATATTAGTTTTAGCAATAGGGTTTCCAGAAGCGTCTACTCCAAACTCACCAGCTTCAGTTTTTACAGTTCCAGATAAACCATCTTTTGCTGATATATTTACTTTACTTCCATTTTTTCCATCAAAGGAAAGTCTTTTTTGATCTGCACCAAACTTTCCTAAAGGTGTGTTTACTGAACCTTCTATCACAGGTTTTCCATTTTCATCTAATTTTGTACCTATAGAACCAAAAGAACCATCTAATGATAATCCTTCTTGAGATAAATTCAGTTTACCTAAAGGAGTGCTAATTGAGGCAGGTTCGAAAGGATCATTTGTTGATTGGCCCTGTCCTTGAATTCCCACTTGGAATCCTCCAAAACTAATGCCAAACCCACTACCAACTTCCGTTTCTTGCTTAGATTCTGCAGGAGCTATGCTTGCTAACATAGGCTTTGCTTTTTTAGATGCGCTTGTTGATTTTACAGGGTTTTCAGATAACTTTTTACTTTTCACACCACTTAAACTTTGTTTAGAGATTCCTGACTTTTTAGAAACAGGACTTAACTTGGATCCAGGTTTTTTGACAGATTTTTTCAGTGGTTTAACAGATTCAGTTTTGGAAGATGAACTTACTTTTCTAGATTCTGAGGTTTGTTTTCCAAAAACAAAAGGCTCACTTTTTCCTGAAGGAGATCTGTTCTCAGGTGTCATAGCTTGATCACTTACAGGAGATCTAGATCCATCACTCCCCAGAAAAGAAACAGGGTAAGACTTCTTAGGAGATCCTTCTTGCTTCAAAGCAGAATTTCTTCTTGGTCTTGTTTTGCATACATTAGTTTTGCTTTCTTCTACACTTTGGTTAGCAAAACTAGATGCATTTGACCTCGTTTCAAAATCCTGCATAACATCTTCTGAAGTAAGATTATGTGCAACAAAAAAGCTTGATAACTCTGCTTTTGTATCCTCAAAAGACATAGTCATCTCTAATTTGTCAGATAAATCGTTCAATATTACAGATGTTTCTGTATTATATTCAGAATCTATTTTAGTTCTCTCATCTAAAAATTCCCTCATAATCTTTTTTGATAAGTCTGCTGATAAACCAATTTCTTTATCATTGAGCAATGCTTCTATATTCTCATTGACATAGAATGCCTCTCCAGAATAACTAGTTCCAGTTCCATCAGAAAGAGATTGAGGTGTAGAGTCAGAACATTCACTGCTACTTTCTGATCCATATGTAGATGCAACTAAATCTGCATCTATACTTGATTCCAAGAAATTTCTATCCTGATTTCCACAATTTATCTCATTAGATAAAAAACATAAAAACGAAAGTAAGGCTAAAGACCTAAATTTTGAACTCTTCACTAATTACTGCCTCCTGCAACACTAAATGCTTCAATATCATGTTAAAATCAGAATGTAAACAAATCATTAATTTATTACATGAAGCAATTTAATAGTTAAATTACTATTGTAATCAATTGAACATTAAATATGTATATGGAAAAAAATTAGTACTTAAAATTACATATAAATTAACTATAATTAAAAAATGAATTAAATAAAAAATATAATATGAAACTGGTTGCGGGGGCAGGATTTGAACCTACGACCTTCAGGTTATGAACCTGACGAGCTACCAAGCTGCTCTACCCCGCAAGATCAATAATATGCAAACTTGATTAATAAGTCAATAGGAGTGTAAGTATTTTTCATTTATTCCGAATCACATATGAACTTTTACAAAGGATACTTTTATAATTCTCTTACATGTGCTATAGTTTTTGCTGTAAGCGGATGTGGTGGAATGGAAGACACGCTAGATTTAGGTTCTAGTAGCGAAAGCTGTGGGGGTTCGAGTCCCTTCATCCGTACTTTTTTCTTATCTTAAGGAGCAAAATGAATAATCCAATCAATTCAGAAAATAAATCTATGCAAACAGACACTAAAGTGAACTTAATTTCAAAAAATGACCTTAAGTGTAAGTATGAACTAACAATTCCTCATTCAAAGTTTAAGGAGCATGTGGATTTTTATCTATCTGCAACACAAAAAAACTATAAAATGGATGGGTTCAGACCAGGAAAAGTACCTTTATCATTAATAAGGAAGAACTCAAAAATAAAAGAAGAGTCAGAAAATTATGCTTTCCAAAATGAATTTTCAAAAATCATGAAAAATTTCGAACATGCACCTTTGACAAACCCTAAGAAAGATTTTGAGTCATCTTTTGATTATGAAAAAGACTCAGAAGTTAAAGTAAATATTGAATTTGAAACATCTCCTGAAACACCTGAAGTTGATCTTACAAAAATAAATATAGAAAACCCTAAAGTAGAAGTAAGTAAAGCTGATGTAAAAAAAGAGATGGAACTCTGGATTGAGAAAAATGAATACACCGTTCCTTTAGAATCAGCAAGACCTTGCAAAGAAGGGGATACATTGAATGTTTCTGTAAAATTCTATGGAAGCAAAGATGGAGACAAGCTACAGATCAAACTTGGTGCTGGAGTTTTATTGCCAGATTTAGAGAAAAAAGTCTTAGGAAAAAATGAAGGAGATGTAATAGAATACACCTCCACTGTCCCAGAAAATGTAAAACATGGCCCACATGCAGAAGAGTTTGCTAAGTTAGCAGGAAAAGAAGTTTCTACATTCCTTACAATAGAAAAAATAATGGATACGAAGAAATATGAAATAAATGAACATATGGCAAAATCTTGGGGATTGGCTACTGTGGAAGCTTTGGAAAACAAATTCCATGAAATGATTACAGATAAGCTAAAAATAAATATCAATTCTTACAGGAAATTTTTGCTTTCTGAGAAGTCTGTGCAAGGATTAAAGTTTAATGTACCTGAATCTTACTTAGATGCTGAATACATGAATACGTTTTACGACATATTAAAGAAAATGGACTCCCAAATGGTTCATAATTTTTCTATGGATAACTTAGAAACATATTTTGAAAGTGTAAAAGAAAAAGGATTCTTTGAAAGTAAAACTTTAGATAAAGTAAAAGAAGAAGTCTTAGAAAACTCAAATAAAAGAATTATGTTTTTGTTCCTAATAAGAAAATGGATCAGAGATTGGGATGTAAAAATCACTCAACAAGATATAGATAGTTACATTTTTGAAGAGTCTAAAAAATACAGAGGCGGACTGTCTGAAGTGCAAAAATACTATAAAGAGAATGCTGATGAACTAGAAAAAGCAAGAGCTTATATCTTAGAAGAGAAAGCTATAGCTGATGCATTATCTAGAGTAGTAAGCGTAGATAAAGAAATGAAGATCAAAGATCTGAATGAAAAAATGCTTGAAATAAGACAAAAAGTTTTCTATGAAAAATCAGACAATAAGCTTACAAAAGATAAAAAAACTTCTTCAAAAGAAACAAAAACCTCTGAAAAGAAATAATATAACTCAAAAACAACTTTACTTCTTGTTTCCAATATTGGATGATTATTTTCAAAAAGAATTTTTCAATAACTAGTTAATTTATTTCGAAATCTTGTAAAAAAAATTACATATATCAAATAAAATCTTAAGCTTATAATTCTAAATAAATGGAACTTATTTCTACAAAATTTAATAAGTTTAATAAAGTATGTATTAGGTAGAATTTTATATATACATTACACTGCACAATACATAAACTTCCTTTATTTAGGTAGAAACTTATTTAAAATCATATAAAATAGTGGGCTAGAATATATAAATCTGTATTACAAATAATATTAATCAAACCAACAGAAGGTATTCATTTTTTCAAAAAAATTATTATTTAATACGGATAAATATAACTTTATTTGATTAACTATGGAATTTATATGAATATTTTTATATAGGGCTTTATTAATAATTTCTGCTCTGCATAGCAGAATTATCTTAGCTATAAATAAAGAACCAGAAGGTATTAAAACTAATATCTAGAAAAAATATATTATAAAAACAGCCAGATAATTTATTAAAATATATATATAACTCTCTCTATTTTCTACCCCAACCAAGTTCCTGACTAAAACAAGGAGCATCTAATATTTTGTACTATTATAAAATTATAGGTTCACAAAGAATTAATATGGAAAAAATAATTCATAATATATTCAATTCAAATATTTACACTTTCCTAAAGTAAAATCATAAATATCATATTAAAATCTATAAACAAAAAATAAACTTTTTGGTATTTTAGTTTCTTTTTTCTAACTTGAACTTTTTCTTCTCAATGTTATTTTCATTTATATTTAAAGACATAGGGCCTATATCTCTTTTTATATCAAACATAGGATCTAAAAATATTGATTCAAGAATAGATTTCAATCCTCTTGCTCCAGAGCCTTTTTCCAAAGCTTTTTCTGCTATTAATTCTATAGCTCCATCTGTAACATCTAGAATAACATTGCTTAATTTAAATAAACGCTTATATTGCTTAATAAGTGAATTTTTTGAATCTTTCATTATACTAACAAGTGAATCTTTATCTATCTTGTCCAGTTTTGCAACAATAGGAAATCTACCAATCAGTTCTGGAATCAATCCAAATTTGATCAAATGATTATTTTCTATCTTTTTATCTAAAATTTCATTTTTCTTTTGAAACCCTATTGATGCTTTTTCTTCAATCAATGAATCTAAATCGGCAAAAGCACCTCCACATATGAAAAGTATATTGCTTGTATCAATTTGGTTTTTTACAATACCACCCCTCATTTTTTCTTGTAATTTCTGTGGGATATTTATTTTAGTTCCTTCCACTAGCTTAAGTAAAGCTTGCTGCACCCCTTCTCCTGAAACATCTCTGGAGATAGATTTATTCTCAGATGTTCTTGCTATCTTATCTATCTCATCTATATATATTATTCCTCTTTCTGCCAAGTTCACATTCATGTCAGAAGCTTGAATTAAATTAAATAGAATACTTTCTACATCTTCACCGACATACCCTGCTTCTGTAAAAGTTGTTGCATCTGCTATAACAAATGGAACATCTATAGTTTTTGCTAAAGTTTTTGCTAAAAATGTTTTTCCAGACCCAGTTGGACCTATGAGTAAAATATTTGATTTTTCAATATTATCTTCTTTTTCATTTGCATTTATTCTGTTGTAATGGTTATAAATAGCAACTGAAAGAATTTTTTTTGGAGTCTCTTGCCCTATTACATACTCGTCTAAACTTTCTTTTATCTCACCAGGAAATAGTATTTTATGATCTTTAGGCTCTGTTTTTTTATGTTCTTTGATCATTTTTTCGCATAAATCAACACATTCATTACATATAAACACACCTGGTCCTGCTATCAATTTTTCTACAACAAATTGATCTTTACGACAAAAAGAACATATTATAGGCTCTTTGTTTAATACCTTACTTTTGTTCATATATATCCCCCCTGTTTAAATCAAACTTATACAAAAAAACATACGAAAATCTAATAACGTCTATACAAATTAACTTCACTAAAAATCTTATATTAATATTTTAAATAAACACTAAACTAAAAGTAGAATTTAGCAATATCAATGAAATTATTTCTTAGTAATGCTTCTTTTTAATGTTTTCTTAGAGTCTTTTTCCATTATCTCATCTATTATTCCAAGTTTTTTAGATTCATCTGCTCTAAAAAATGTATCTCTATCAAAAAAAGATTCTAGTTTTTTTCTATCTATACCAGTGTGGCTGTAGTATATTTCTAACACTATATCTTTCAGTCTATTTATTTCTGTTACATATATATCTAAATCTTTTGCTTGACCTTTCATTTGACCTAAAGGTTGATGTAGCAAAACACGAGCATTTTTCAAAATAAATCTTTTCTTCCCTGCACATAAAAGCATAGAACCTGCTGAACAAGCCTGCCCCATACAAACAGTATTTACGTTTATACTTACAAATTGCATCGTATCATATATTGCTAAAGCAGAGGTAATTGATCCACCTGGAGAGTTAATATATATGTAAATATCTTCACTACTTTGAGATTCTAGAAATAGTATTTGCGCACATATTAACGTGGCTACTTCATCATTTATTTCTCCTGTAAGAAATATAATTCTATCCTTCAGAAGTCTGGAAAATATATCGTAAGATCTTTCTCCCTTAATGGTTTGATCAATTACAGAAGGTATTACATTCATTATTACTCCATTTCACTTTTTAATATAAAAAACATTAAAACAAAAGTATTCCTAGTATTAGCAAAAATTAAAAATAAAGCTAATTTAAGCTTTGATGTATTTAGATTACAAAACAAATCTAAATAAAATGCTATACTAAATCAAAAATCCTATAAAATATCTTATAAATTAGAAGTTAACACGATGTAATATTAGATTTAGATTAATAATCGCTTAATAAAACAAATCATTCACCTGAGAAAACTCAGATTAATAATTATTTCTTCTTTTCAGTAAATAGAACATGCTTTCTTTGCTTTTTGCTATATTTCATCAAAGATAGCTTGCCTTCCATTGTTCTGCTTTTATTAGTTATGTAAAACTCACCACCATTACGCAAAAGGACAAAGGGGGCCTTGTTTTTCTTTTTTGCCATATAAACACTCCTTCACAAAAACTGATGCGTCATTATACAACTAATAAATCAATTATATAAGACTTTTTAAACAACAAAGATACATTAAATAAATCAGTAATATTATATTAAAATAAACATATTTCAGAATATATAAATATTTACTAATCATATCCAAAACTTATAAATTTTGAATTTGAAAAAAGTATCTAAAAAAAATATCAACTCAGATTAAATAGATCTAGAGTAATATTCTACAACAAGATCCATATTCATCTGAGAAGGATATGGAACCTCATCCAAGTTATCAGGAAACTTCAAAAGCTTTCCTACAATTCCATCTTCAGTCACTTCGTAGTAACCAGGGACATCTCTCTCTTCAGATTCTGTAGCTGCTCTTATATTTCCTATATTCTTAGACTTTTCAGCTAAAGTAACAACGTCTCCAACCGCAAGAAGGTAAGAAGGTTTGTCTACTCTTTTTCCATTAACCAAAACATGATGATGAACTACTAACTGTCTAGCAGCGAAAATAGTACTAGCAAGCTTCATTCTATATACAAAAGTAACTAAAGTTCTCTCTAGAATTCTTACCATATTCAAACCGGTATCACCTTTTGCATTCATCGCATTCTTGAAAAGTCTTACAAACTGCTTCTCTCTCAAATTATGGTAAACTCTGAACATTTGTTTAGCTCTAAGCTGTAAAGCATAGTTAGAAAGCTTTTTCATTCTCTTAGAACCATGCTGTCCTGGTCTAGAATTTCTCTTCCCATTTAAAGGGCTTTTTGCTCTGCCCCAAATGTTTACACCATAAGATCTATCTTTTTTATATTTTGCATTACTTGAAGGCATTAATTAATAAACTCCACTTAGACTGGTATACAGTCTTTATTCCTTTTTGTCAATTCTGATCCACTATATAGAACTCCATTATCATTTTTAAATTCACGAGAACTAGACATGATAATGTCTGAATAAAAAGCGCTTGACCCTTTCTTTACAAATATATACAACTGCTCCACAGGCCTCGTAAGAGCCACATAAAGCAATCTTTCATTTTCTAAATTTTCATCAAACATACGTTGGTTTTTAGAAGTCATGTAAAGTGGATTATCAACTGGCCATACCATCATTCCATCTTGAAAAATTATCTTTTGCTTTTTTATATCTGAATCATTTAATAATAATATAACTATTTTTGATTCTAGTCCTTTTGAGCCGTGTATAGTGCTAATTGATATTCCTTCACCTTTTGAACAGAACGATTCAGACAATCCATTTATCCACTCTATAAACATCATTGGAGAGCCAATATTGTTCTTAGTAAATTCCACAACCTTATTCCAGAACTCTATCACTATCTCATAAAAAGAGGATTGTAGAAGAAATTTACCATATTCATCACTAAACAATAAGTTTCCATAAAAATCCACTGGATTAAAGGAAAGCTTTTTCCATCTGCTGCAAGTTTTTATGACCTTTGAGTGCTTGTCATTTTTCTTGTTTAAAGAATCAAAAATACTTCCTTTCCTTCTAGAACAAACCTCTAGCAAATCACGCTCTGCCCACTTAAAGAAAGGTCCCTTTAAAATAGATGCAAGTGAAAAGTCATCGTTATAAATTGCAAACTTTAGAATACTAACAAGCTCCTGAACTATCTCTTCAGAACCAAACTTAAACAAACTCTTTTTTACAGGAATATTATTCGATTTACACATTTCAACAAACTTAAACAATTCACTATTTCTTCTTCTAGTAAGAACCATAATGTCATTAAATGAAATCCCTCTGTTTTCAGAAAATAAATTACAACCCTGCAGATCAATTACTTTTCTAAGGCATTTATTTAGATATTCACTTTCATTGGCTTTTTTTATATTCCAACCATAGGTAGCTTTTTCTGACTCATACTCATGTATCTCAACTCTCCCTGAAAACTCATGAACTGGAGAATGTTTTGACTTACAAGAAGTGCTTGAAATTGTAGAATCTATGTAATCCAAAAGAACTGGAGATGTTCTATATGATTTATTCAATACCTCTGTAGCAAATTTTATTTTATTTTCTTCAGCGAAATATTGCATTTTTTTGTACATTCCTTCATAAACATAAACAGAAGATCCTTGAAACCCATAAATAGATTGCTTTGAATCACCAACCACATATAGCTTAACATTAGGATTTGAATTAAACACTTTCACAAATAGGGCATATATAAATTCCCACTGTTTTTCTGACAAATCCTGAGCTTCGTCAACAAATATATAATCCAGTCCTAACACATCGATGTTATCTGAATAAATACTTTCTGAAATAAATTTTATTCCATTATTTATCAAGTCATTAAAATCAAGAACTGATGATTCTTTCTTCAAATTTTCGTAATTATCTTTTATGCAATTTACCCAAGATGTTATAGCAACAGACTTTTGATATGCATCGAACGTCTTTTTCTTCTGAACATATTCAAAAACTTTAATACAATACTCATCTATAAAATAAGCTGAAAAAGGATTTCTAATTTTCCAAGCAGAACTATACAATCGCTTTCTAATCTGACCTGAATCTGTAAGTAAACTTTTTATAGGAGCTCCACCCATATGACATTTTTCATAAAGTAAAGAATTCATAAGATTTATTTCTAATTTTCCACCATCAGAAAGACTATCTATTATTTTTTTATCTATCTTAATTCCATTCCACTCTGGAAACTCTTTTGTCAGAAACTCTTTCTTAAATTCAATGTTCTTTTTAATTGCTTCGTATACACTTTGAAACAAACTATTCGATTCGTCATAAAAACTAGAAACAACTTCTAGAAATTTATTAGATTTCAAGCTTATATCAACCGCTTTGTTTATTAGAGCTTCAGATTCTTTTTCATTTATAACAGAAATAGACTTATCTTTGAGAGCAAGATTACAGAAACTATGCACTGTATGAAATGATGTATTTTTTCTTGACTCACTATCAACTCTTTCAGACATTTCACTTGCAGCTGCGTTGCTATAACTCAAGCACAATATAGATTTGGATTTATTTGTATTTGATTGCTTAATTTCTTTTATTTTCTGAATTATGTAGTAAGTTTTTCCACTTCCAGCAGAAGCATTTATCCAAGTAATCATGAGTAATCTCTCATTAAATTCTTAAGCTTATAATTTTCATTAGATTTTGTAGAGAAAAACACTCTATCTTTTATTAAAAATCTATCTAGTAACTTTTTTGTGGATTCAATTGCTTCTGGAACAAAATGAACATATGTAAATGGCAAAAAACCTTTAGGAGACATAAACCCACTATCCCCAATTTCATTTACATGCCCAGAGAAATCTATATTATTAAGCATTGCCAATTCATATATTATTTGTGGCATTTCTCCTCTAAGAACAGATGATATAGATGGCACAGAGCCTGTTTTATACTCAACCACACCACATGATCCATTGCTCAACCTATACACAAAATCTATTCTTCCATATATCTTATATATCTCATTTTCCATTTCTATATTTAAATAAGATTCTTTTTCTGTAAAAATTTCATATTCTTGATTAGAAGTTTTGAGATTTAAGAAAAATCTATCTATGTAATAAAGCATTTTCTTTATTTTCTGACCAGCAATCAGATTTCCCCAATTAGACAAACCACTTTCAGAAATTATCTGCTCACATTCTTCTTTATTTAAATTTTTTGCATAATTCTCTAATGCTTTGTGAACAGACATTCCGACTATATTCAAAAAAGAATAATGTTTTTCTATAAGGCCAAGCACAGATTTAACATAAAATGAATAAGGATCTATGCACAGCTTTGAAATTTCACTAATAGAAAAAGTTTTTGGCATATAAGAAAAGTCAATCTCTTTATCTGTATACTTATCTTTTGGTTTATGTAATTTTCCTTTTTTTGATTTTGTAACCTTATCAAAACTAGCTACATTCAAAGAAGAGTTAGCATTATTCCCATAAGAAGAAAGTGAAATTTTACTATTTAAGTTGACATTTGTAAGGAGAGAGCATTGCTCCAAATCTGCTGAACAAATCCCTCCTACAATAATCTCTGTTTTATCTTTCAAAAATGGCACAGATTCTAAAGGAACTATATCAAAATTACTTCTATCTACCCTAGCGTCAAAGTCGATTTTTTTTAACATATTTTCCAAAATTGAAATATACATCTCACAGTCTATTTCCTTAGATTCAAGCTCTAAGCCCTCTATATAATCAAATAAAGCAGAATTAAAATTCATGTCGTAGATTTTCTCTCTCAAGAAATTACTTCCATTTTCTACCCTATGAACATCAGAATAAACTTCACAATCATCAGAAAGACTAGCTCTACATGTGTTTTCTGAGCTATAATCACCATCATTTACAGAAAGATTCGAGTTTCTTGAAGGGTCAAGATCTTTCACAGAAAGATTAAGATCTGCTTGGTCTATTTTCAAACTATATGCATTAACAATATCACCTAAGCTTTTCTTATGCACACTTGAATTGCGTATTAAATTTAATTTTGATTCTAAGCTTAAATCATCGCTAAGAGCAGGCTTTTTGAAAAAAACAATTTGCATTATTTTTTCAGGAATTTTATAGTTCATATTTTTTTTCATAAAATCTAAGTGCATTTCACTAAATTCATAAAAAGTTTTCTTTTCTTTGAATTGGTCATATTTATAAAATTCATTAGCCTCTAAATAACCACCTTTGTAATTAGATTCTGATGTAGCAGAGAATTCAGATATTTCCAACCCAAGCGCTTTACCAAACTTTATCTTTGCAGAACAAATCAAAAGAAAACAATGATTTGAATTGTAATATTTATTTTGACATGAAAAAGATTTTAAGCTTTTGTCCATAGAAAGAAGCGTTGTGTTAAGGGTGGTATCACTTGAAGATATTACTGCATTCTTGGATGTACGCAGTTTCTTTAACATATAAGAAGCTTCTTCGAATACATTTTCGAAAACTTTACACTTCTCATTTAATAAGGATTTTTCTTTTATTTTTATAATTTCGTGTTTCTTTTTCTTAGTTATCCCCTCGTTAACAAGGAGCAAAAAATCATTGATTAAGTTTTCATGTTTTTTGAATTCTCCAGAATCGCTTAAAACAAAGAGCAAATCTGATTGCTTACATTTTTCTAATATATAAGAACACACATATCCAAAGGAAATTTTTTTATCACTTTTTCTTTCATTTAGCTTTATATTTTTATATGTATTTTTAGATTTGACTCCAGGGTCAGAAAATTTTGACAAAATGTTTTCAAGAACAAAAACATTCAACCCGCGATGGTGTAAGAATTCAGCTGAAGCAAGATTAGAAACAAACACCACTTTACCTGACTTATAAGCACCTTCTATTTTTTCAATAATACTAGAAAAGACCATACTTGTTGAACAGCAATATAATAACTATTGCTATTATATTAACCATCTTCATCATAGGGTTTATTGCAGGACCTGCTGTATCTTTATAAGGATCTCCTACTGTATCACCAGTGACTGCAGCTTTATGCGCATAAGATCCCTTACCTCCATAAAAACCAAGCTCAATGTATTTCTTAGCATTATCCCAAGCACCACCACCATTAGTCATTGATATAGCTGAAAAAATACCAACTATAGTCACACCTGATATAAGTCCACCTAAAATAGTAAATGCTGCACTTGATCCAAAAAATAAATATACAGATGCAAAGCAAATTAATGGAACTCCAACAGCCACTAAAACAGGGTAAAACATTTTCTGAATAGATCTTTCAGTTAGCATTTCAACAGTTCTAGAGTAATTAGGGGTTGATTTTCCTTCTATTATAAGTGGATCTTCAGCAAACTGATTTTGCACTTCTTTTACAACCTCTTGCCCAACTTCAGAAACAGATTCAATAGACATAGAAGCATACAAGTAAACTATAGCTCCACCTATAAGCATTCCTGACACAACAAATGGGTTTGTAAGACAGAAAACAAAATTTTCTCCAGTATAAGAAAGCAGATCATGTGAATAAGAAAAGAACACGGCAGAAGCAGCTAATGCTGCAGATCCTATAGAATATCCTTTCGTAAGAGCTTTTGTTGTGTTTCCTAAAGCATCTAAAGTGTCAGTATTCTCTCTTGCAGAAGCAGGCATTTTAGACATTTCTGCGATACCTCCTGCATTATCTGTAATTGGTCCATATGCATCCAAAGTCATAACTGTAATAACGATACTAAGCATTGAAACTATACAAATTGCTATTCCTAAAGTATCAGCAAAGTAATAAGAACCCAAAATTGCAGAAACCATACAAACTATTATTCCAAAACAAGATTCTAAAGAGACAGCCAATCCAGTCATTATATTCATAGCATGTCCAGATTCTGAAGCTTTAGCAATTCTTTTTACAGGAGAACAGCTATAAGAAGTATAGTAATTTGTCAAAACAACAATTACAAATGATGACAAAATACCTACTGCACATGGCTTAAAGAAATAAAACAACATGTTATATGAAAAAGATCCCATGTAATTTAAGTAGCATGAAATTCCTACTAAATTAAACATACATGCAGCACAAAGAGAAAAAATCATAAACTTAAACATAGTTTTAAATGGATTTGTAGTTCTACTAAACATTTCTGTAGCAATATAAGATCCAAGCATAGAGCTTAAAGAAATTATGAGAAACAATATTGGATCAACATAATACTGACTAGATATGTAACAAGCAGCCATAAATCCTACTATGTAAGTTTCAAAAATGTCCGCAGAAGTTCCAGCACAATCACCAACATTATCACCAACATTATCAGCTATTACAGCTGGATTCCTAGGGTCATCCTCTGGTATATTTTTTTCTATTTTACCAACTAGATCTGCACCAACATCTGCAGCTTTTGTAAAAATCCCACCACCAAGTCTAGCAAATACTGAAACAACTGAAGCACCAAAGCTCATACCTAACAAGATTTTCAAAATCCTGTTATAAGAAAAATCACTGAAATTAACTGATTTTGTTACTTTTTTCATAATATTAGAGTCATATTCAGATATTACTCTAGTTCCACACTCATTCCATAGAGCAAAAACAACAGAAAATATTATTATTCCTCCTATTAAGAGTCCTGTAACTTTTCCAGCTCCAAAAGAAACTTCAAAAGCATCAGAAACTCCAGATTCAGCTTTTTGAGCAGTTCTCATGTTTGAAACAACAGCTACATGCATTCCTGCTATACCACAAACTGAGGAAAGGAAAGCACCAACTATAAATCCTAAACAGACATTAAACTCAGAAAAGAAAAATAAAAACAATGCAATAACACAAGAAACTACAAAAACATATAAATACTGTTTCTTTAGATAAGCATAAGATGCATCCTTTATATATGAACCTATTCTGTTTACATCTTCTGAAACCTTAATGTTTTTAATTTTTTTGTAATAAACATAAGATCTAAAAAACAAAAACAAGCCTGAAAAAATAGCTATGCTTTGAAATGTACAGTTAAACAACTTAATTCTCCAATCAATAATATAAAATAGATACATAATAAGTTCATTAGATGCAATAGACATTTTATAATAATGGAAAATACAAGCTATTACAGAAAATCTAAATATACTTCAAAGTCTAATAAGAGTCATGCAAAATAAAAATACACTTCCATAAAACAATCAACTTCTCAAAATATAAAACACCTCAAATAAATTAATTAAGAAAACAGAATGCTCATACATATGATCTTATAAAAATAACTTTATAAAGGAATATATTCAGAATAATGCACATAAAACTACTTTATAAGAATGTTATAAAATCCACTTTTCCACAGGCTGTTAATAAAGCTGTGAATAAAAACCCATCATTTCCCAAAAAAGCCCACAAATATTGAATACAAAAAATCATTGTGTTATGTTCTCTTTGTGAGCGTATTTCTTTCGAAACATTCAAAAGTAATAGATGAAAGAGGAAGAATACTTACTCCATCTTCTTTTAGAGGATCTCTTTCCAAAGAATCATTCCAAGGTTTTGTGGCATTTAAGTCAAATTTTTTACCAACTCTTGATTGTTTTTCAATGAGCAAAATAGAAAAGCTAAGCTTTAAATACGAAAATGAAGATCCATTCTCAAAGAACTGGAATTACAATGAAAATGACATGTTTGCAGATGCTGAAATGATTACATTTGACAAAGCTGGAAGAATAAAAATATCTGAAGAACTGCTAAATCACTGCAAAATAGAAAAAGAGCTTATTTTTGCTGGAAGAGGATCATCATTCCAAATTTGGTCACCAGAGCTATTTGCAGACAACCAAAACAACAGCAGAAGAAAAATCATTGCTAGACAAGAAAGCAAAGAAAATGCTGAAAATGGAAATACAGACATACAGCAATCATGACAGATAAGAATGTAAGCACATTAGTTAATATGCAACTAAGCAATTAAGCATGGAATTTATATACAGATTTATAAATACACAAAGTGAACAAGAAGTACAAAAAAGGAAGTTAAGATTAAAAGTCGTAAGTCAAAAAAGAGAAATAGTTACAGTTACAAAAATCCTAAAATAAGTAGGCATATTGTAGATGAACTAAAAACAAAAGAAAAACAAATCAGACAAGATCAACTACATATACCTATTATGGCTAGAGAAATAATGGATTTTCTTAAACCTACACCTTCTAAGAAATTTATAGACTTTACTTTTGGCTTTGGAGGACATGCTAAGTTGCTACTATCATTCGGAGCAAAAGTAACAGGAATAGACAGGGATAAAGAATCCTTTTTGTACGGAAAAAAATTAGAAAAACAAAACAGCAGGTTCAAAATAATTAGAGCCAAATTTAGTGATATATATGAACAACATGAGAAATCTCGTTTAAAAAACCAGAACAATGGAAAAGAGCTTGATTCAGAGCACTTTATGACACTAAATCCTGAGAAAAATCTATGCACATACACAAATGCAAATGAAATTCGCAACACAAAATGGTCAAACAAGAACTATGAAGCAGATGCAAACAAAGACATGGATAAAAAAACCTACTTCAAAGAAGACTTTTCTAAAATAATCTCAGAAGCGGATGGAATATTATTAGATTTTGGAGTTTCATCAGAGCAAATAGATAATCAAGAAAAAGGATTTTCTTTCACAAATGAAGGGCCATTAAAAATGCAAATGGGACTTAACAATGTATCTGCTTATGATGTTGTAAATCTTTACGATCAACATGTTCTGGCTGACATAATTTACCACTATGGAGATGAAGTTAAATCCAGACAAATAGCTAGCAAAATAATGGAAAAAAGAAAAGAAAAGAAAATAGAAACAACAAAAGAGCTATCTGATATAGTCAATTCTTGTTTTAGAGGTTTTTCTAAAAAACCACATTCTGCAAAAACATTTCAAGCAATCAGAATGTTCGTAAACGATGAAGTTAATGAGATAGTGAAAATATTACATGTTCTTAAATCTAAAATGAAAGCAGGAGCAAAGTTAGCCACAATAACTTTCCACTCTGGCGAAGATAAAATTATAAAAAAAGAATTCAAAGGATGTTTCTTGACAACCAAACCCAAATTCCTACAACCATCTTTAGAAGAAACACTTTTCAATTCCAGATCTAGATCTGCAAAACTTAGATTGGGAGCAAAAAAGATAATCTAATATGTAAGTGAAAAATAAGAAAAAATAGACAAAGCAATCAAAGTTTAAAAACAAGAATGGGGAAATGGAAATGAAAAAAAATTATACAAATTCAATTTTAAGAGTATCAGCATTCACAGCAATGATAGCATTAGCAATAGCTCACTACAAAAAATCAAAAACCATAATCAAACTAGAGAAAACAAAGCAAGAGCTATTTATAATGAAAAGACATCTTAAAAACCAGAAAGCAAAATTTGCAGAACTTACAAACCCTGGGAGATTGAATTTAATTATATCAAGCCATACAAACTTAGTCCCCACTAAGGTAAAAGATTTCTTGCACAATAAAGAACAGGAATTCGCATGATTACGTACGGTTTTATGGAATAAACAGCATGATTAAGTAGAAATATAGTCAATATCTGCTACAAAGAACAAACATTACTTTCTAAGCTTATCGAGTTAGTTTGATCTTCAAGCTTACAAATCTAAAATGAATATTCAAAAAAAACAAATGATAAAATTACAAAGCTAAAGTTGGATGTAAAACCAGAAAGATTTAAATTATGAACTCAGGAAAACAAAATCACAATAAAATGTATTATAAGAAAAAGGATAAATATCATCAGTACAAAACTTTCATTCTAAAAATTGTACGAAAGCTAAAACCTAATCTAGAAAAAATATTGGTGATTTTTCTAATATCTATTTTGTCTTTAAGGATACTTTACATAAATAAATTTACAACCAAAAATAGAATCAGCAGAAGCTCAATAGTTAGGAGTTCTATATTAGATTGTAATGGGAATCCTATTGCCATAACCAGAAATACGTATTCAGTTTATATAAGCCCTAGAAAAATACACGCAGACATGTTGAGAAAAATAGAAGAAAATTTAAATACGAAAATTGAAAAAGAAAAAAGTTTTTTTTGGATAAAAAGGCATGTAACCAAGCAAGAAGCAAATAAACTCATGAAAGAATGGAAATCTAAATACAAGAACATAAAAGGTCTTTTTGTTAGAAATGATCATAAAAGAGATTACCCTCAAAGTGAAATCACTAGTCATGTAGTAGGATTTTGTGACAAAAATTTAAAAGGAAAAGCAGGCGCAGAACTCGCGTTCGATTCAGAACTACAAACAAATAATGTAGAACTTACTATAGACACAAGATTGCAATATATACTTCACCAAACATTAAATGAAATAAAAGAAACTTTCGACTCAGAAGATGCGTTTGGATTGATCACAGAAATAGAATCAGGAGAAATAAAAGCACTTTCTTCAGTTCCATCTCCTGACAGTAGAGTTCCAATCACATTCTTAAGCAAACAAAATAGAAATCACAATCTAGATCCAGTAGAGGCAGGATCTATATTAAAAATACACAATGCTGCAATGTTACTAGAAAATGAGATCGTAGATCTAGACTCTATGGTTGATGCACAAGGAAGCTTGAAAATAGGTAAATTCGAAATAAATGATTTCTTCGGAAAAAATAGAAAGATGACATTTTTAGAGTCAGTTAGGTTTTCTTCAAACATAGCAACAGGCAGGCTAGCTCTACAAGCAGGAGCAGAAACACAAAAAAGATTTTTCAAATCTATAGGGTTTTTGGATAAGATAGAATGGTTACCTAATCAAAATGCGTATCCATTGGTTCCTTCTAGTTGGGGCAAATCTACAGTAGTTACAGCTTCTTATGGTTATGGAATAGGATTAACCTCACTTCACATTGTGCAAGGTCTAATAAGAATCTTATCAGGCAAAGATAGAAAAGTGTCAATGTATAAAAGCAAAAATCCAATACAAGAAAATCAAATTATTAACAAAAAAACAACAGAGCCAATCCAAGAAATAATGAGAGAATCTGTAAGATCTTCATATAGAAGCATAAACACAGCGGAATATGATATAGGAGGGAAAACTGGAACTGCTAACATTTGTGAAAATGGAAAATACATAGAAGGAGAAAACAGGGTTTCTTATTTAGTTGCATTTCCAATGCACTCACCCAAATATGTAGTTATAATCCAATCTACAAACCCAAAGAAATCTAAATTAAAAACAGGTAGATATTTAACTGCCTCTAATGTTTTAACAAACAGTGTTAAAAAGCTAATTTCCTACATAGCACAAATCTCAGACATACAACCAAATCAACATAAATTTATCCAACAAAGATCACAACAAATTACTGAGTGATTATTTCTATTTATATCAGATGTTAAATTACAATTTTAGACTGCAACCTTGATCAGAACACAAAATTAAAGTCAAATAGCATAAAGAGCATTTGAAATTTCAATGTTGGATTAAAGCGTAAGGTTAAAATAAGTTCATGAAGCTAGAAGTAAATTTAAATTCCAAAGATATGAGAACTTTTTATGGTTCAAAAGATTTTCATATAAAAAATATCACAAAACATACAGACTTTGTAAATAATGAAACATGGTTTATATGCGAAGATATTAATTATTTACAGAAAGCCATAGATAAAAACCCAGCAGGGTTAATAATTCCTGAGGAACATGAAGAATATGAAAAATATGAAGAACATGAGAAGCATAAGAAGTATAAAAGAATACAACTTCAACAATCACTAAAAACACTTTTCTCTAAAAACATAAAGAAAGTTTGGCCTGAATTTTGTAGTATAAAATTCCCTTTAAAGCCAGATTTTATATGCCTTGTCACTGGAACAAATGGGAAAACATCCGTAAGCTGGATTACAAGCAAAGCAATAAATAACCTGAATATTAGCATTAATTCTAACCATAGTAAGCATGATTCTAATCACTTACTTAAATCTGGATATATAGGAACTCTTGGGATAATATATCCAAACACAAAAACAACAAACCTATTAACCACACCAGATGCATTAGATTTACATTTCCACTTAAATAAAATGAAAAAAGAAGGTGTAAATTTTGTAATAATAGAGGCATCAAGTATAGGATTAGATCAAGAAAGATTGGCTTTTGTTAAGGCAGATATATGTGTTTTTACAAACTTCTCTCAAGATCACTTGGATTACCATATAACCATGGATAAATACCTCAAATCTAAACTCAAGATAAAAGAATTATTTAAATCTGATTGTAAGTTCATCACACATGCATCTTTGCTTGACACAAAAACTACAGACATAAAGAAGGTAAAAAATTGCAATAAAATAGAAATAAAAGGAGATATAGTTTATGGAGAATGTCCAGAAGCATGTATTTCTTATAAAGTAGATAGCCCTACACTAGATCAAGAATATTTATTTCATTATCAAAATAGATTCAAAAGAGCATTACACAAAAAAACACAAGAAAATAAAAAGAATATTAGTGAAATTTATTCAAGTGAAGTTCATGGCTTTAAAAGAGAAAATATAAATGCTGCATTTGTAATAATCAAAAACTTCATTGATCGAAATGCCAGCATTCAAAACTACACGGATTACAAAATAATTGAGGAAATTCTAAAATCGGCACATGTTCCAGGTAGGTTTCAAAAAATAAACTCAAACCTTCTAGATGTATATGTCGACTTTGCTCATACTCCAGATGCATTAGAAATCATTTTAAAAGAAGCTAAAAAAGAATATAGAAAAGTAGGCTTGGTATTTGGGTGTGGAGGAGACAGAGACATATCAAAAAGATCAAAAATGGGAGAAATAGCAGAGCAATTTTCTGATTGGTTTATTTTGACAAATGACAACCCAAGGAGTGAGGATCCAATTTCTATAGCTAAAGATGTAATTTCTACATTAAGTGAAAAAGCCATACTCATTCCAACCAACAACACTAATCTCAGTGGAATACATAACAATGAATCTGGGAACAGTAAAGAAATCAAATCAAATCAAGAATGTAACCAAACACAAAATTTTTCACAATATAAAATAAAAATAGTTTTAGATAGGAGAAAAGCAATAAAAGAAGGGATTCTAAGATCTATTTCTGAAAAAACACCACTTCTTATTGCAGGAAAAGGAGATGAAAGAACTCAAGAAACTAATGGTGTAAAAGTTCATTTTCATGATCCTTCAATAATTACAGAAATTTTAGAGGAGATAGAAGAAAGTAAGAAATAAGGAAAAATCTTTTAAAATATAAAGTGTTCCATTCAATGATTTGTAGGTCTATTTATGTACTCTTTCATGCTTCTTATTGATCTTATTTATTTGATCTTTTTATATTTTCATCGTGGTTTTGGCATATTAAAGAAAGTCATTATTTTTTCCTCTATATCATTCATAATAGATTCTTCTTTATCATTTTCATGATTGTATCCAACAAGATGAAGCGCTCCATGGCAAATCATATGTAAAAAATGATAACTAAACTCTCTGTCTAACTTAGCAGATTCAGTTTTTATGTAGTCAGTAGAAACAAAAATATCACCTAAGTTCAAGGGCATTTCAGGATTTTCTTCCAATATTTGTAAAAACTCCTCTTTCTCTTCTGTAAATTCAAGAGGAAAAGAAAGGACATTTGTTGTTTTGTTTTTGTTTCTATGTTTTTTGTTTAGATATTTTATATACCTATTTTTCACACATGTAAGATCTACATGAACCTCTCTATTAGCCAATTCTTTCTTAAAAGTCAAAGCTTTTTTTATTATAAAATCAGAGATTAAAAAAAGGTCTGTTGGAACATTAGATCTGCTTATTTTCCAGAGCTTTGTATAATCAGGAAGGGGTTTTACTTCAAACATATAAGATAAGAAATATCATATAAAATAGATAAAACATATAACAAACCCCATAAATGAATGTTTAAAACTCACTTTGGATAATTTTTATCAGATAATCAATCTCTAAAAAACCTTTATAACTTATTACTACCAAATAAAATATTATATTCTGGATTTGCGTAAATTACACACATTAAATTGAAACTCTTTTTGCATTAATTTAACAACTTTGAGATGTATAAATAATCCTTATACAGAGTTCCTAATCCTTAGTATAAACAAGATAAAATACTACTACATTTTTCGCATAGAAACCTATGGAAAAATTTGATTTATTTGCAAATTTATGATTAAATGTACTTGGTCCATATTTAGAATTGGTTCTGTTCAATTTTCTAGATATGAAGAATAAAACTTATAGCCACAGCGCATGTTTTACATGCTTTAATTTGATTTTTATATTAAAAATTTGGCTCCAAGATTTGTTAATCATATTAAGAGAACATAACTTAAATTTAGGACTTTGTGATTTTATATAATAATTTTTATTTGAAATCATTAATTTTATTTAAGAAAAGAGGTTTGATTGTCAAAAGAAAAAGATGAAAAAGAAATAGAAGAATCTGAAAACATGCAAGGCGAACCAAGCTTAGAAAAGCAAAACTCTGAACTAAAAGAAGATCTTGCAAGAGCTTTGGCAGAGCAGAGCAATATCAGAAAGAGACTTGAAAAAAGATCTGAAGAAGTAACACAGTTTGCACTAAGAAGAATGGCTTCATCTATCCTAGAAATAGTAGATAATTTTGAACTTGCTTGCAAAGCTGCAAAAGAAAACCCTTCAATAAGCGAGGGCTTAAACATGATACAAATTCAGATTCTAGAAATTTTGAAAAACCATAAAATACAACAAATTCAGACTAGTTCTGGAGATGTTTTCGATGCTGAAAAGCATGAAATATCAGAAGAAAAAGAATCTAATGATGTTGAATCTGGAAAAGTAATTGAAGTACTTAAAAATGGATACCAGATGGATGGAAAAACATTAAGATTCGCAAGAGTAATTGTGTCAAAAAAGGAGAACCAATAAAATGAACAAAATAATCGGAATAGATCTAGGAACAACAAACTCATGTGTTGGAGTTTTCGAAGGTGGAAAAACAACAGTAATTACAAACAAAGAAGGAAATAGAACCACTCCTTCAGTAGTTTTGTTCAAAAGTGGAGAGCAAATTGTAGGACAAGCAGCTTATAGACAGTCTGTAACACATCCTCAAAACACCATACATTCTGCAAAAAGACTTATGGGACTTGATTTCAATAGTGAAATGACAAGAGAGCATATGAAGCATGTTCAATACAAGGTTGTAGAAGAAAAAGGCAGAGCTTACATAGAAGTTGATGGAAAAACAATGAGCCCTCAAGAAATAAGCTCAATAATCTTAAGATCTCTTAAATCTGATGCTGAGGCTTATCTAGGTGCAAAAGTAACTGAAGCTGTAATCACAGTTCCAGCTCACTTTAACGATGCTCAAAGAGCTGCAACAAAAGAAGCAGGTCAATTAGCTGGACTTGAAGTAAAAAGAATAATAAACGAACCTACTGCTGCTGCGCTTGCATATGGATTAGACAAAAAATCTGGAAAAGTAGCTATATATGATCTTGGTGGAGGAACTTTTGATGTATCAATTCTTGAAATGAACGATGGAGTGTTCCAAGTTCTTTCAACAAATGGAGATACATTCTTAGGTGGAGCTGATTTTGACCAAAGAATAGTAAGTTACCTTGCTGAAGAATTCATGAAAATGGAAGGAATAGATCTTACAAAAGACAGTCAAGCTTTACAAAGACTAAGAGACTCAGCTGAACAGGTTAAAAAAGAACTTTCCACAACATTAGAGAGAGAAGTAAACCTTCCTTTCATTACAATGTTCAATGGAGCTCCAAAACATCTAAATGTAAAAATAACAAGAGCAAAATTTGAATCACTAGTTCAAGATTTAATAGAAAGATCAATGGATCCTTGCAAAGAAGCATTAAAAGACGCGAATCTATCAACCTCTGAAATATCTGAAGTTGTTTTGGTTGGTGGAATGACAAGAATGCCTAAAATAGTAGAATCTGTTGAAAAATTCTTTGGAAAGAAACCTCATCAAGGTGTAAACCCAGATGAAGTAGTAGCTATAGGTGCTTCTATACAAGCAGGTGTTCTTCAGGGAAGTGTGAATGATGTTCTTCTTTTAGATGTAACACCTCTTTCTCTAGGAATTGAAACAGTTGGTGGTATTTTCACTAAACTAATAGAAAAAAACACAACAATACCTACAAAGAAATCTCAAACATTCTCAACAGCTGAAGACAACCAAACTTCTGTAACTATAATGGTTTATCAAGGTGAGAGAGAAATTGCTCAACACAATAAACTTTTAGGACAGTTCAATCTTACAGGAATATCTGCAGCTCCTAGAGGAATCCCTCAGATAGAAGTTACTTTCGACATAGACTCAGATGGACTTGTTCATGTTTCTGCAAAAGATAAAGCTACAAATCAAGAGCAAAAAATAACTATCAAAAATTCTGGAGGATTATCAAAAGAAGAAATTGAAGAAAAAATTAAAGAAGCAGAAATGTTTGCAGAAGAAGACAAGAAAAAAGCAAAACTTGTTGAATCAAAGAACAAAGCTGAATCTTTGATCTATTCTACTCAAAAAGCATTGACAGATCATGGAGATAAAATCTCTGCAGAAGAAAAGACAAAGGTAGAAGCATCTTTAGAAGAACTGAAGACAGCAAAAGATTCTGAAGACTCACAGCAAATAGAAAATGCTGTTAGCGCTCTTTCTGCAGCTGCTGCAAAATTGGGAGAAGTTGTTTACAAAGCTGAGCAAGAAAAGAATGCAAAAGAAGCTCAAGAACCTAAATCTAACGACAGCGAACAGTCTGAAGAAGTAAAAGATGCAGAGTTCGAAACAGAAGAAGATAAATAATTTTTTCATATATTTGAAAAGAATATAACAAGGTTTTATTTTTAAATAATGTTTTTAAAGAAATTTATTTAAAAAAGAATATTTGTTCAGTTATTATTCAGTTAATGTTTAAAACAATGTTTAAGGAATAAAAAAACCTTAAACTCATGGAAATAAACCTTGCAGTTTTTATGTAAGTTAGAACCATAGATTAAAAAATGAAATTAGGAGTACACACATAAAAAATGAGTGAGAATTTTTATGATATATTAGGCGTTTCTAAAAACGCTACAGATTCAGAAATAAAAACTGCTTATTTAAAAAAAGCAAAAAAATACCACCCGGATTCTAATAAAGGAAATGAAACATGTGCAAATCAGTTTAAAAAAGTATCTGAAGCATATGAAACTTTAAAGGATCCTAAAAAGAGATCAATGTATGATGCAGGAGGAAGCGATCCTTTTGGATCTGGTTTTGGTGGTCATGGGAATCAATATAGTCAAGGAAATGGCTCATTTGATTTTGAAGACATATTTAGCAGTTTCTTTGGTGGACAAGGTGGAAGACAAAGACAAAAAAGAGGTGAAGATTTAAGATTTAGAGTTAAATTAACATTAGAACAAGCTTTTTCTGGCACAAAAATGACAATAAAAATACCAAAAACAAGCTCATGCAAAACATGCTCTGGAAAAGGAAGTAGCGGACCGATAGAAGCGTGCTCTGCATGTAATGGAAAAGGTACAATCCTTATGAGGCATGGATTTTTTCATGTTGAATCAGAATGCTCTGCATGTAAGGGAAGAGGAAAGACATCCAAAAATCTCTGCTCTACATGTAAGGGATCTGGTATAGTTAAGGAAAATAAAGAAATAAGCATAGAAATCCCTGCTGGAATTGAAAATGGAGAAGAGTTAAGAGTTCCAGGAGAAGGAAACAGTATAGGATCAGAAGGACCAAATGGAGATTTGTTTATCCAAGTTGGAGTTTCTGAACATAAATTGTTCTCCAGAGAAAGATTGAATTTGCACTGTACAATCAAGGTGTCTCCTGTAACTCTAGTGATGGGAGGAGAAGCTGAAGTTGTTTCTATAGACGGAAAGAAAATATCTGTAAAGATCCCTGCTGGAACACAATCAGAGTCTTTGCTTAGAATAAAGAAACTAGGAATGCAGTCTAGAGGCAGAATTGGTGATTTATATATAAAAGTAAGCACAAAAATCCCATCTACGTCTTCTATGAGCTCAAAAGAAAAAGCTTTGTGGAAAGAACTATCAGAAATGTCCGATAGCACAGCTACAAGCTTACTAGACTCCATAAAATCAATGTTTAAATGGAAATAATTTAAGCATATCTTTAAATCGTTATATAAAAATGAATTTTTAATGTGTTTTTATATACTTAACTTTATATACTTAACAAAACTTAAAAACAAAAATATAAGTAGAAACAGTTAGTAAGACCAATTCCTCGCATAGTAGACAAAATTCAGATTTAAAATTTCCTGACTCTAAGTAATAATTACTGGAAATTCATATTCATAGATTGTGAACAGAACTTTTTAATGCAGTTCTTTTATTTTCTAGTTATTTATACAATTATAATTCCAAGATTTTTTACTAAATATGAAAATATACATTACAGATATAAAGATCTGTTTTGTTAAATTTATATATTAAACACATTACCTATATTTTAGGTTCTTTTTTTATTTTCCTTTAAAACATTTAATGAGTTGCTCAAGTCCTTGTTTGGATTTACAGTTCTGTTAATCTGTGGTGGATCTTCTGGCTTCTCCATATCACTAGAATATTTCATTTTTTTTCGTGGATTTTCATTTTTATCACGCAATTTAAGTAAATCCGTACCTGGCACTGGAGATTCAAAAACTTTTCCAAGTTTTTTTTCAAACTTAAGTATTTTTTGAAGTGTTCCTTTTATTGTTGAGCCTGAATCATTTTCTTTTTTAAGTTCATATTCATAAGGATCAAGCGCATGCTTAGCCATATTTCCTAAATATGAAAGAATACGAAAATATCCTCTACTTAAAAAGCCATTATCCTTAATAAACAAATTTTCTTCTGTATCTCTTATGTTATGATTTTTCTCTAATATATTCAGATATGTATGCAATTGCCCAGCTCTTTCTTGGAAAGAGTCATTAACTCCTTCCTTTAGAGGGCAAAGATTTTTCATTAACTCCTTTTTTTCATTGATTAGACAGATTTTAACTTCTTTTTCTGTATTCTTTTCTTTTAATAAATCTTGTTTTGCATTCTTTTCTGTTGCTAACCTCTGTTTTTCTTGTTTTGGTAACCCTTTATCTTTTAGAGCTAATACTAAACTAGTCTTCTCAATTTCTAGTTCTTTTATTGTTTCTTTAAGTTCATATAACTCATCTTCTAACATTACAAGCTTATTTGATAATTCAGTATATTTTTCTAAATCAAGCTCACTCATAGAGTTTTCCATAAAACTTTCCGATTCACCAACATGATTTTGTATAAAATCATGAACACGTAATTGAGCAGCTATAGCACATACTCTCGCTCTTTCTTCCCCAAATACAAATCTTTTCATAGATTCTTCTCGTTTCTGAGCAAGTACATTTTCGCAAAAGTGAGTAAAAATTCTTTCTTGAACTTTTGTCTTATAAGTAGAATCATCTCCTATACTTAAACTATTGTATGATAGCTCTATTCCTTCAAAAAAAGCTTCACCTTCTTCTGTTTTCCTAGCTCTAGATATGTATCTTCTCATAAACTCATCATTTTTTACACTTAATAATTTGTATACAGATTTATCTACTAGCTTTCCTGATTTTTTTATAAATTTTTCAGACAAAAGATACACTGTATCTATTTTTATGTCTAACAATTTTCTCATATTATTAGGGTCTTTGTCATTCTTTTTTTCTTCTAATTCTAATAATTCATTTATGTGGCTTGTAAGATATAACAAATTCTCTACATATTCACTGCTAAGAGTGTTTGTTTCCTTTATACTAACCTGGCTTTCATCATATTCATTACTAAGGAGAGGATTTTTGCCTTCTATATCAAGCACATTTACAACTACACCATGCAATGAGCTCTCCCAGTCTCTCTTACTTCCAACCAAAATACAATTTTCCGTTAAAACATATTCTGGGAAAAGTTCATTTACAAGTTCAACAACCTTATGAATATAAAAACTGTAATCTTCATTATTATACCCCACTCTATAAGAACCTTTTCCTAGTGCTTTTTCCCTCTCTTCAATAGAAACTGAAGGATAAGTCTTCCCTAATGTTGATGAACGTTTCAAAGCATCAATCAAGTCTTCTACTTCCCAAGTGTAGTTTTCATTTATATAGTTTTCATTTACATACTGGCCTAGTTCTGTATTCAAAACACCCATCAGACCTTTTCTAATACGATCAACTCTATCTTTATCTTCTAGCAATTTGGGATCTAGACCTTGAACTTCTTTAGAAAATGGTTCTCTATGTTCATCTTCATTAGTATTAGCTGGAATTACAAAACCTGTCTCAACATCTTCATTAGCATTAACGACAATCTCAGGCACTATGTCTTCTTCGTGATTAACTGGGTTTAATAATCTGGACTCACTATTTTGAGCTGCTACAGCTCCTGCATACACAACTGAAACCACAGCAACAGGATCTTTATGCATTTCAATTATGTCATCATTCCCCATTGCAAAGACATTCCATGCAATTATTTGAGTTAATAAAAATATTTTATTCATTTTACCTCTAAAGCACCATTATACATATATCCAAGCGTAATTACAGATTAAGGTTGGAATTTAACATATTGTGAATTACATATAAAAAAATGTATTTAAAGCTAAAAATTTTATTCAAAGCTTTGAAATTATGGTTTTGAAAAAATAAATTTACATCTTAATTTATATTCAGTATTTTATTTCTAGATTTCGTAGAATTTATTTGTTTTGTTTTTACATTACGAATTTATTAAAATTAAGGAAAATCCCCTTATTTTTCACTTGGTAGCTTTTTTCTACCATCAAGATTTATAGATTCACTTAATGTTTTATAATTTATGATCTAGTTTTGCAAGAGATTGACTCTCAGGTTCTAGAGCTTTTATCTGGAGAAGTACCTTTCTTGCTTCCTGGTTTAGCTACTTTTGGCCTTGGTGATGTTCCAGTTACCTTAGCATGCTCACCAGAATTCTTGCTTTTTTGCCTAGATTCTAGATTAGCCTGTGACCCGGTTAGCAATTCACTTCCTGAACGCGGTCTTGTTTGCGCTTTATCTTCAGTCTTTTTTCCAGAACTTTTTTTCTGATTTTTTCCAGAAGTTTTTCCAGGAGACCTGCGCACTGTCCTCTGACTTGGATTTTTAGATTTTTCTTCTGTAATTTCACTTTCCGATTCTGAAACTTTAACTTCTAAAGGATATTCATATGGATCAATTCCATGTTTAGCCATATTTGATAAATGTGAAACAATACGGTAATATCCTCTGCTTAGATTACCATTATCTCCAATAAATAGATTGCCATGCTTATCTTTTTTGCTATGATTTTTCACCAAAATATCAAGATATGCATTCATTTCTCCAGCTCTCCTATCAAAAGCTACTGCAACATCTCCAGACAGTGGATTAAGTTTTGCTAAGCTTTGTTTTGCTTCTTTTATATCAACTTTTAATAATTCTATACAACCTTCATTCTGAGTAATTGTTACTTTTATTTCTGTTTGTTTTGCAATTAAATCCCTTATATTAGTCTCTCTGCCTAATTCTTTTTCTAATTCTGCGGTTAAGTTATTGTCTTTTGGTTTATTAGATTTTTTCTCTCTCTTAAGTGCTAATAGGTCATTTATTTTTTTTAAATATGCATTTGATTTATCTAACTCTGCATTTGACTTATCTAACTCTGCATTTAATTTCTTTATCTCATCATTTTGTTCATTGTATTTCGACAAATCACAATTATTTACAAACTCTTTATACTTAGAAATATCATATTGCAAAATATCTTGAATACGCAATTGTACTGCTATCGCACACAATCTAGCCATTTCTTTTGAAAATTCAGACCCAAGAATCTCATTGCAAAAGTGAGAAAAAATCTTTTCTTGAACTTTTGTTCTTTCATTTTTTACAATATCTGGATATTCTCTTGCTTTTTTCTCATGCTCCTTTTCTGTATCATTCTTATCTCTAGTAAGCTTTGCATCTTTTTTAGCAAATGCTGGGCTGTTTCCTCTAATATCTTTCAGTTTCTCAGATTCTTTATATTTATCATAATATTCTTTCATAAATTCATGATCTTGTATTTTTAATAAAAGATCCAAAACTTGATCTTCATTATAATCTCCTTGTTCCTTTATTTGTTTTATTTTTTTTTCAAATATATTTTCTATAAGATCAATCACTTTTTTAACATAAGATTCATAATTATGATTACCTAAAGCAGATCTATAAGGGTTTGTTTCCAACACTTTTTCTCTAGGCAAATCAGAGTCATATGAATCAAAGCTTCCGCTTTCTTTCGGTGGATTTGTTAAAGAATAAACGAAATCACTTACAGCATTTTTATGACTTTTTACATCTTCATCACCAAATTCATCTGAGAAGATTTTAAGTATTTTTGCCTGAAACCCTTCCATTTGTTCTTCAGATTTAAAAATCCCTTTACCAAGCTTAAATACTTCTTCACCATATAATCCAAGACCCTTATGCTCTTCTGTACCTTTTGGATGAAAAACTAATTCAGGAACTAATTCTGATTCCCCTTTAGGTTTGCTTGACATAGCAGATGGAGCTGGGTGAGTATAAGACATTTTTGACGAGTCACTTGCTGAATCTCCACCAGACATCGCAAAAGAATTTAACGTAATAATTTGAGTTAACAATAATAATTTTTTCATTTTACCTCTGAGGTTTATTGTACAATACTTTTAGGTAATCACAAAGAAAAATTAACATATTATGAACATTTTAATGGTAAGTGACTTGCTTTAATTTAATGATTTTTAGTGAAATTGCCTTGCTACTTAACGCTTTGTGCAAACTTTCAATTTTATACGAAAGAAAGATTTTTATTTCATTACTAAATGCATTGCATACAGAAAAAGCTATAAGATGGAAAAGGGAGGTTTAGATTGTTATATTATACAAAACCAGAAAAGATTTTATTTCCTATTTTTGCAACTTTTGTTTTCCACTTTTCCCAACTGTATTCCAGCCATCTTTATTTTTTTTCTTAGGTTTAGAATTATTAGAGTTTGTAGCACTTTTCTCTTCTTAGCCTTCTTAACGCCTATTTTTATATTCCTGTTTCCTTCTAGATCTTTTAACTAGCCTATAATACCTTGACTCCAAATCGCTCATTTCAGTGTTTTTCTTGTCTATCTCAAGCCCCTGCTTTTCTATTTCTGAGGCTTCACTCATAAGAGCGTACTCATATGGATTAATACCATGCTTAGCCATGTTTGCTAAATGAGAAAAAATACGGAAATACCCTCTGCTCATATCTCCATTATCTTCAATAACAAGCGCTTTATCTAAATACTCTACTCTTATATTTTTCCTCAATATTTTAAGATAGTGAGCAATAGTTCCATCTCTGTTATCAAATGTACGAGGATGAAATTTATCCATATTTAAACATGGAATTCCATTTAAATCTTTCTGAAGTTTTTCTATTTTGTTTGTGAGATTATTTATTTTTGTTTTTACAGCTTTTAATTTTGGATTAAAAAAATTTATTATATTCAAATCTCTCTTTTTTTTTGCAGAGCTTATTTTTGTTTCTAGGTCTGCTTTATCAGTTTTTAATGTTGTTTTTTCTTTTTCTAGATTTGCAATTTTAGATTTTATTGATTCTATCTTTTTCTCATAATTAGAAATACTTCCTTGCAAAAGATCTTGAATACGTGATTGTACTGCGATAGCACAGGACCTTACTCTTCCTATCCCAAATTCAGATCCAAGCACATATTCGCAAAAATGAGAAAAAATACTTTCAATGATTTTTGTTCTTTCATGCTTTAAACTGTCTTCCATCACACGAAAAACATCACTATTTAAATCTACACCCTCAAAAAACTCTACACCAATACTTTTATTCATTGCATTTTCTATGTATGCCTTCATAAGCTCATAATCTTTTACATCTAACAACTTCCCAACAGATGCATCAGTCAAATCTCCACCTTCTACCTTAAATAACTCCTTTATTAGTACAGTTGCTTTTTCAACGTAAAAATCATAACTATCAGAATCATGGCCAGCTCTATAAGGATTTGTTTTGAGAATTTCTTTCATATTTTGATAAGATTGTTTTGCACTTTCTTGTTCTTCTTTTGATTTGTACTTTAAAGAATCTATAAAACCTAGTATTTCCTCCTTATGCTGTACAAAAAACTGAGTACCAAGCCCTTCCAAGCCTCCCTGAAATACTTTTTTAAGATGCTCAGCATGATCAGGCTCTAGATTTAATTCTGTCTGAGTGCCTGTGCTTGATACAACAGGCTCAGAAATTTGCCCAGCTTGACCAGAATCTAATTTCAAATCCTCACCATCATTAACTGGTGTTGCTGAACTCGGAGCAGCAGGTTCAACAGCTTGACCAGGAACTTGTACAGGAGAAGAAGGCATGCACCCTATCTCTTCTCCACCTGACATCGCAAAAACATTCATCGCAATTATTTGAGTTAATAAAAATATTTTCTTCATTTTACCTCTTAAAAACTCAGTATACATAAATTGCTGGGCAATTATAGGCTTGGTGTAAAATTAACATATTGTGCGAATTATGATTAAAAAAAGTAGATTATTACAATTCGAAAGAATTCTACAGACGTGTATTTATAAGTGTGTTTGCTTAAAATATTACCTGTAATATTGGAGTATCTGAAATTAAATTCTAAAATTAAATTATTTATCTTTAAAGTTAACTATAAAAACTTCGACAAAACTAATTTAAAAAATGCAGTGCTTGGTAGAAAATATTCACAATAAAAAAACAAACAAAAATCATATGTTTTATAAAAAACAGGTCAAAACTTTCAGGAAAAATGAAGAGCGAAATAAAAAAACATAACAAAACCTTCAAGACAACTATTACTTACTTAGAAAAGCAACAAAGTATATCAAATCTAAAGAAAAATCTCTTTAGAACTTGGTTTTAATTCCTGACAAAAATGAAATCAATTCTTTTGACTTCGATAACTTACGCATTGCTTTTGCTTCTATCTGTCTAATTCTTTCTCTGGTTACATTAAATATCTTTCCAACTTCTTCCAAAGTATGGTCACTCTTTGTACCTAATCCGAATCTATATCTTAGTAATCTTTCTTCTCTGCTTGTAAGAAGAGTAGAAAATGCTTTTTCTATCGCGCTCTTTAAACTGTTTTGAACCATTATATCAAAAGGAGAAACTGCTTTTTTATCTTCAATGAAATCACCGAGCTGCCCATCTTCTCCACTACCAACAGGCATTTCTAAGCTTACTGGCTCTTTAGATATTTTCAAAACCTTCACAACTTTATCTACCGGCATTCCAATTTCTTTGGCAATTTCCTCTGGAGAGGGCTCTTTACCATGCTCATGCAATAATTTCCTAGATGTACGAACAACTTTATTTATTGTCTCTATCATATGCACAGGAATACGTATTGTTCTTGCCTGATCAGCTATAGCTCTAGTAATTGCCTGCCTGATCCACCATGTAGCATAAGTAGAAAACTTGTAACCTCTTTGGTATTCAAATTTATCTACAGCTTTCATCAGACCTATATTACCTTCTTGTATCAAGTCTAAGAAGTTCAACCCTCTATTTGTATATTTTTTAGCAATAGAAATAACTAATCTTAAGTTTGCAGAAACCATAGTTTCTTTGTTTTTAGACATTTTCTGCTCACCAGCCTTCATGTCCTTCACAACCCTATCGAATTCACCAAGATCCATATTTAGAGGATTAATTATTTCTTGAGCGTTTGACATATAATCATCTATCGTAGGTTTGTGCTCTTCTATTTTTTTAATAACATCTAAGCTCAGCTTTGATTCGTTTTTCTTTTCTTTAGCAGTATCCTTATTAATACTACTATCATTAAAGTAATTATTTCTTTTTCCTTTATAGAAAATATTCAGATAATTGATAAAAGAAATTCTATTTATTCCCTTTGATTCTATTTCTTTAATAAGATCGGATTCTATTTTTTGTATAGCTTTCTTTAGAGAATAAACTTCGTTAATAAGCTTATCTATGCAGAAATAACTTATAGAAAGGTCGTTTATCTTTGAAATAATTTTTTCATGAGAATCTTTGTATTTATCCAAAAGCTTTGCAATCTTCTTATCTGACTTAGATTTAAGCAAGCTCAGGTCATCTTTTGAATTTTCAGGGGCAGTTGTTTTTTCGTTCTTAGAATTTTTTTCTTTCTGATCCTGATCTTCTATGCCTTTTCTTCTTTCTTCTTTTATTTTAAGCCTTAAGTCATTAAAATCTTTGTACAAACCTTCAAGTTCAAGTATTTTCTTTTCTAATTCTTCATAACTTTCGTCTTCATCTTCATCAAAAGCGAAGCAAGCACCAGTTCCATCATCAGGATACTCAGCATCTATAAAATCTGACATATCCATAGATTTTTCTTTTACTTTTCCAAACCAATCCATGATTCTTAATATAGTAACAGGCATTTCACAGACAGAATCAATCATTATTTTCTTTCCATCTTCTATAGCCTTAGCTACTTCTATTTCTTCATTTCTTGAAAGCAAAGGAACATTTCCCATCTCTCTAAGGTACATTCTTACAGGGTCATCACTAAAAGAGAAATTAGAACTCTTATCTTCAGCTTCAACTATTTCATCAAAATTATAAGAACTTGAATCTTTTACAACTTTGTCTTCTGTTTCTTTTGACATTACTTATTCCTTGCTTTCATTTGTTTATATATAAATCTCCAAGATTCAATTATTTTCTCATCGAATTGTTTATAATTCATGAATGGTAATATTTGAGTTATCTTATCAGAGACACAATCATCTACTACACTATCCAAACCTTTTTTTGTGAAGAAGTCAACATCTTTACCACCACGAATCCAGTCAATTATAGATTCCTTCATGATTTTCATTTCATTAGAGAATGCAACGTCAAGAAACTCTTCTTCTATATGATCGAAAACCTCAGGAAATCTTAGCACAATGGAAATAAGAGCTTTTTCATAAACCAAACCTAAGTTAGGTGCTGTTTTGTTTTTCAATCCGCTCGAAAACTCAGATTTGTCATACTTACTTCTTTTGCCAGAATTATAACCTCCATAAGAATTCTTATAACTTTCCTGCCTAGAATTATTTTCGTACATTTCTTTACTCCATATATTTTTCCACTTAGATGCATATATCTTTCTTAATTCCTGATCAGGTATTTTTTTTACAAGATTCATAAGCATCTTAAAATCATTGTAATACTCTTCTGGAGAATCTCTTTTGATCATAAAAAGTCTCCACACAGAAGAAATAAAATCTTCCTTAGATTCTAATATTTTTTTCCAACCATTTTCATTTGAATTCATAAAGCTATCAGGATCTTCATTTTCAGGAAATCTAAATACATAAAACCTCAACCTACCATCGATATGACACATAACTTTCTCTAAAATTCTTTTGGTGGCTTTGTTTCCAGCCTCATCACCATCCATACAAATAATCACTTCATTAGTAAAGTTTTTTAGCATATTTATATGATCATCAGAAACAGAAGTGCCTAAGCAAGCAAGAGCATTTCCAGAGCGCTTGCTCATTGTTATAACATCCATATAACCTTCTACTAGAGCTATTGGCTGAAATTTCTTAATTTGATTCAATCCGTAAAAATTTTTAGATTTCTTGAAATACTTAGTCTCAGGGCTGTTTATATACTTTGGTCTAACAAACGCATTTGCATCATTCTTACTAAATGATTTTACATTTTCTGCACCAATAAAACTGCGCTTTTTTTCTAGATTGGTTGAGCTATTATCAAAACCAGATCCAGATCCTTCATAGTGACTTGGTATATATCTAGCTCCAAAACCTATTACATTCTTAGAAGAAAATATAGGAAAAGATATTCTGTTTTGGAAAGCTTTTAAAATGCCTTCCTTAAAGCCTATCTCATTGAGCTCAAAATCCCCAATATTCTCAGACTTACAAAAACTTTTTACTTCCTTAAAGCTAGGTATCCAACCTAATTCAAAATTTTTTATTAAATCTAAATCTACATTCCTACTTTTCAAATATTTATAAGCTTGTAAGTTGTTGTGTAGATTTTCTTTAAACCAGTTGTTTATTTTATGAAAAACATCTACATTTTTATCTTTCTTTTCAAATTTATTAGAAACTAAGTTTATTCCATACCAAGATGCTATTTTTTTACAAGATTCTTTGAAGTCTATTTTCTCTATTTTTTGTACAAAACTTATAGAATCTCCACTTTCTCCACACCCAAAGCAATGAAAAGTTCCTCTCTCATCACTAACCACACAAGAAGGTGTTTTTTCGTTATGAAATGGACAAGCAATATACATCCTGTCTCCAGAAATTTTTATATTAGAAACATATCTCCTAATAACTTCTGATATTCTAACTTTTCCTTTTATTTCATCAACCCAAGATTGCATTTATTTTTTCTTTGTTTTCTTTGAACCAGTTTTCTTTATCCCAGTTTGTTTTGTAACTTTCCATTAATTGATTTTTTATTTCGCTGATTTTATTATTTTCAAGCAAGTTCACATAATCAGAAACTATAGTAATTTTTTCATCTTTTTTTGATATAGATGATATGCCTACTTTTACTAAAAAGTCAGATTCTGCTGAAATAAAAAAAACACTTCCAGAATTAATAACGGAACAGAAATCAGAAGCAAAATCAAATATACATCTAAGACCATCAGAATCTTCAAATCCAACAACAGAAACTTTGTCATAAATTATAGAATTAGAGCCATAAATGATTTTCAAAAACATAATTAACTTTTAATTATTCCTTCATTATATTTAGCCATAACTTTAATGGTTTTTATATCAAAATTTATATTAAAAAAAGAGGTCATTTTCATCTTTATAACCTTCTAGCCTTCTCTATAGCTTCATGTATATTTCCTACCATATAAAAAGCACTGTCAGGCAAATGATCTAACTCACCATCAAGTATTTTTTTACAACCTTCTATTGTTTCTTCTAACTCTACATACTTTCCTGGTGTAGAACTAAAGGACTGAGCCATAAACATGGGTTGTGAGAAAAAGTTTTGTATTTTTCTAGCCTTCAAAACTGTAGATTTATCTTCTTCTGAAAGTTCATCCATACCAAGTGCCGCTATTGTATCTTTCAATTCATCATATTTCTGCAAGCAAATCAAAACTCTGGTTGCTATATCGTAATGCTCATCTCCAACTATCTCTGGAATCAAAGTGTTTGAACTAGAGGAAAGTGGATTTATAGCTGGAAAAATACCTTTTGCTGCTATACTTCTATCCAAAACTGTAATTGCATCTAAGTGAGAAAATGCAGATGCAGGAGCAGGATCTGTAGTATCGTCTGCTGGCAAATATATAGCTTGGATACTAGTGATTGAATTTTTCTTTGTACTAGTAATTCTTTCTTGCAAAATTCCCATTTCAGCATCTAAAGTAGGTTGATATCCTACAGCAGATGGCAATCTTTCTAAAAGAATAGACAATTCAGCACCAGCTTGTGAAAACCTAAATAAATTATCTATAAAAAGGAAAACATCCTGATTTTCTACATCTCTAAAATGCTCTGCAACTGTAACACCTGATAAAGCAACACGAGCTCTAGCTCCTGGAGGTTCATTCATTTGACCATACATCAAACAAACCTTAGACATTCCACCCTCAAGATCGATTAGGTTTTCCCTAATCATTTCGTTGTAAAGCTCATGACCTTCTCTGATTCTTTCTCCAACTCCAGTAAAGACAGCTCTACCACCATGTTCTTGTGCCATATTATTTATAAGTTCCATAATCAGAACTGTTTTTCCTACTCCAGCACCACCGAATAGTCCGATTTTTCCACCTTTTACATATGGAGCTAACAAGTCTATAACTTTTATTCCAGTAATTAATATTTCAGATTTAATAGATTGATCTTCGAACTTAGGAGGAGCTTTATGTATTTCCTGCTTATACCCTTCTACAGGACCTCTTCCATCAATAGGGTCACCTACTACATTTAGAACTCTACCCAAGGTATTTGACCCAACTGGAACTGAAATACCTTCTTTTAGATCGATGACTTTTATCCCTCTTTTAAGTCCCATTGTATCAGACATGGATATAGCTCTAATCACACCATTCCCAAGATGAGAAAACACTTCAAGGTATATTTTCTTAGAATCTGCTTCGATTATCAAAGCATTTTTTATAGCAGGAACTGATACCTTAAATAGCACATCTACTACAACACCTCTAATCGCCACTATTGTTCCGATATTTTTTTCTGAATTAGAATTTTTCTCTATTAATTCATTTTTTTTCACAAAATCATCTTTGGCCAAACTATCAGGCATTCATTCCTCCTATAATCTCAGTCATTTCTAAGGTTATTTTTTCTTGTCTAATTCTGTTTAATTCCAATTCTAGTTTATGTTTCATATCATCACAAGTGTCAGAAGCTTGAGACATGGCCATTGCCCTGCTTGAACTCTCCATCAAGCCGTTTTCTATGGAAGCTAAATAAATTTGATAAGTAAGGTTTAAATAAAGCAAATTCTCATCAGAACAGCTAAGCTTTTTCTCTTTTATAGGCTTTAATATTTCTTGTGAAATAAATTTACTTTCAGAATTCTTATAAAAATCAAAAAACAACCTATACTTACCAGTTTTCATTTTCTTTAAAATTTCTTTTACCACTTCATATGAATCATTTAAATTAGATATAACAGAATTTCTCTTTAGGTTCTTAAACTTAGAAAATTCTATAGCATATTTACCAAATGTTATAAAAAAATCAGATTGATTAGGTTCTATTGTTTTAAAATAACTAGATGCTATAAACAGAAAATCCTTACAAAACTTTTTGTCAATGCTAAATAAAACCCTGATACTCTTAATCTTTTCATTTTCAGTATAATTATGTTCTGACTTAGAGCAATTACTGTAAAATCTTTTCTCTACCATTTTGTTTAGCTCTTTGCACGACTCTCGTATATTATCGAATTCTTTTTTGATTTTTTTGATTTTTATAAAAGATATTGTTTTTAAAGCTGATGTTATTCTACCTATGCTAGAAAAATTACGTATTTTACTCTCTACTACCTGCAGCTTCATTTCTAGAAATTCTCTCTAAAATAGGTTGCAAAATCTTTAATTTTCTTACTCATATCTTCTGTAATAACTTTATTTTCTTTTAGCTCAGAAACGACTTCAGGATGCTTAGACCAAAAAACTTCTAAAAACTTCTTTTCCATTTTTTTAATAGTTTTGTCATCATATTTATCAAAACACCCTAAATTACACCCAAAGATCACTATTATTTCCTCTTCAAATGTCAGAAGCTCATGCAAATCTTGTCTTAAGATTCTTGTTACAGCATCTCCTCTGTTTAATATTCTAGAGGTAGATTCATCAATATCAGTTAAGTACCTAGAAAATTCCTTTAACTCAGCATACTGAGATAGTTCTAATTTCATCATTCCAGCAACTTTTGTCATAGCTTTAGTTTGAGCTGAGCTTCCTACTCTGCTTACAGAAACTCCAGTATTAATTGCAGGTCTTTGCCCAGAAAGGAAAAGATTTTTATCCAAGAAAATCTGACCATCAGTTATAGAAATTACGTTTGTTGATATGTAAGAAGATATATTTCCAGCTAATGTTTCTATAATAGGCAATGCAGTAAGGGATCCTCCTCCATTTTCATCACTCATACAAGCAGCTCTTTCTAGCAAATTTGCATGGACGAAAAACACATCACCAGGATATGCTTCTCTGCCTGGAAACCTTCTAAGTAGCAATGACATTTGCCTGTGTGCTATCGCATGTTTAGACAAGTCATCATATACAATAAGTGAATTTTCACCATTATCTCTGTAGTACTCTCCTATTGAGCAACCTACATAAGGAGCTAAATACTGTAACATACCTGCATCCGCTGCAGAAGCAACTACAAATGTTGTATATTCCATAGCTCCCTGAGATTCAAGGTAAGAGACCATTTTAGCAACTTCAGACATTTTCTTTCCTATGCAAACATAAACGCAATAAATTGTATTTCCTTCTTCATGCCTTCTTTTTTGGTTCAGTATAGTGTCTATTGCTATAGAAGTTTTACCAGTGGTTCTATCTCCCAATATAAGCTCTCTCTGCCCTAATCCTATGGGTATCAATGTATCTATTGCTTTTATTCCTGTATACAAAGGTTCATTTACATTTTTTCTATCCATTATTCCAGGAGCTTCAGACATGACATTTCTATGAAATTCAGATTTTATTACACCTTTTCCATCCAATGGTTCTCCTAAAGCATTAACAACTCTACCCAAAAGTGCCTTTCCAACCATTGTGCTTATAGGCATTTCTTCAGATTTTAGTGTCATTCCAACTTTTACTTTGGGATCTGAATCCAACACAACACATTTTATATAATTCTCAAGTAGCTCTACTATCCAACCTTTTTGATTGTTGGAAAATTTTACCAAATCTCCGTACACTGCGTTATTCAGACCAGATACTATAGCTATTCCATCAGATATTTCTTCAACATATCCTATTTCTTCAGACTTTATATTTTCTGCTTCTTTCGAGTTTTTGATTTTAGATTCTATTTCTTCCACTAAAGATTCAATATTCAATTTATTCATACAATACTCCTTGAGCTTATTCCAGCACACTCATTCTTAGCTTCTCTTAAGCTATTTTCATTTTGCAATATTTTTTTAAGCTTACTAACACAAGAAAAATCAATTCTTTCATAATTATTCTCAATTATGAATCCACCTAAAATAGAAGGTTTTAAGTTTATTTTGAAGTTAATATCCTTAAATTCAGATAATAAAAAATCTTTCAGAATCTCATAACCTGAACTACTTGCAACAGAAAATTTGTATACTTTTTTTTCACGAGAATTCTTGCAAACCTTATAAAGATTGTTCAAAAAATCATTAAACTTTAACCAAGACAAATTGTTTTTTGCCAACATATAAAAATCATTAAATTCCTTTGAAAAAGATAAAGTGGTTTCCTCAGCGTTAGCTTTATACATCTTATGCCAAATGCTGGGTTTCTCTCTTCTAAGAAAGAAAATGATCTCTACATACTTTGCAAATTCATCTACACAACTTTTGTTTAAGTTTTTCAAAAAACCATAGTCAAATTTCATTAACACAAATTATATATATTGTATATTAATTAAACAACATCAAGTTCATCAAAATTCTAACCCAATCTAGAATATTTCTATTATAATTTTTATATGGTACAAATAATTATCAAGCGGGCGTAGCTCAGTGGTAGAGCACAACCTTGCCATGGTTGGGGTCGAGGGTTCGAATCCCTTCGCCCGCTTTTTAAACACATTTTCTCATAAAAACAATTTAAGTAACAAAAATCTAAAAAAAATTAGTTTTATTGCATTCAAAAAAAATCAAACCCTATAAACAAACATGAACACATATAAATCTTAACTTTCTAAATAAATACAAATCATTTTTAAGTAAGTATAAAATTTCAACTTATAAACATTTAAACAGTACTAAGAAAATATAATATTAATTAAGCTATTAACATATAATAAAATGATTATAACTTATATTCATGATTTACATTTGCATAAAGAAAAATAAAGGTATATATTGTCTATTGTGAATTTTACTATGCTCGTTAGCATTTTATTTTTATCATTTTTATCAGATATTAAAGCAAAGCCGACTAATAGTTTAAAGAAACAAGCCGGTTTTTCAGAAAAAGAATATAAGTTCATTTTCAATCCAAAAGGACATTTTCATTATTTAGCGACAAAAGATATGTTTATTAAATTCTATCTATTAAAATATGAAGACTTCAAAGATTCATTTGGATTACAAAACTTATATGAATTTCTATCAAGTAGCTTTGATAAAAGTGTTGCCTTTTTCGATTTTAGTAAACAAGAGAATATTAATCATTTAGCTGTCATAAAAGATGGAAACATTGTTGGATACTCTGCTTTTGTTGAGAAAATAAAACCTAGTAAAAAAGAAAAAGTTCCAAGCACATATTTATTCTTACTACAATTTGTATTTAGCAATGATTATGTAAAAGAAAGAATGTTCAAAGAAATAGCTATAAAATATGGTCATGCCAAAAAAATAGTTACATTTATTAGGCCTGTAATGAAGTCTTCATATAATTTTATAAAATCAAAGAAAATAGTCCCATTGTCAACCGAAGAAGCTAAGGAATTTAATTTAAGCAAAGACATGTATCAAAAATTAATATTCAAACCTAGGATCTTCAAACAACAACTGGAATCCAACAAAAAATCTTTATTCTAGTTTTTAAAAGTATATGATTTATCGAATATTACAATTGATAGAACATAACTTAATAAATTATACTACTTATTGAATCAATTAAACCATGCGTATTAAAGTAAAAGATATATGTACATATATATTCAAAACAAACTTGACTGATTTTGATTCATGTTCATACAAACAAATTCATATAAACAAATAATTCCTCTTTAATTAAATAGCTTCTATTCAGTTATTCAGCAGTAAATTAATCATTTCTATGCTTGTAAATAAATCCTGAGTCACTAAAAATAGTTTCTCTGATATTAAACGCACATAGAGCTGCTTCACTGAAACCGCAAACAATAAGGTTCGGTCTTCCTTTATAGTAACTTGCATCTCCTACAGCATATATTCCATCTACAGAAGTAGAACCATTCTTAGGGTCTATAACTATCTTGTGACACTCAGTTTCCAATCCATTTATGTTGTAAGGCAGATCATTTTTATTATCCAATCCAAAACAAGGAACAAGATAATCTATTTCTATTTCTTTTATTTCACCTGTTTCTCTGTTTTTTATAGAAACATAATCTATATCCTTAAAGTTATTTTTTTCCTTCAAATCAACCACTTCGCAAGGAGTGAATATTTTACATACATTTCTTTTTACCAAATTGTATACTGTCTCTACGGTGGACAAGTTCCTAGCAGTAAAATTTCTTCTATGAATAACATATATGTCAGATGTATATTTAGACAAAGCACATATCCAATCCATAGCTGAATCTCCGCCACCTATAACAGCAACTTTCTTTCCTCTGAATTGCTCTAAATTGTCTAGCTTATATATAACTTTCTCAAATTTATCTATATTTTCTACTTTAGGCTTCTTGTGCTTTAAAGAACCTCCTCCAGTTGATATAACTACTGCTTTAGATTTTATAACTTTGTCCCCTATTTTAGCGAAGAACTCATCACCTATTTTTTCTACTGATTTAACAGGACTGCTTAAAATAAATTCTTTGGAGTAATATTCTGCTTGATCTTTTAATCCTTTTATTAAATCTTTACCTAATACTTTACTGAATCCAGGAATATCATATATGTATTTTGCTGGATATACTGCTTTACATTGCCCACCAAGCTCTGCAAAAGAATCAACTAAAATGGAATCTAACTTTACTTGACCTAGCATAAACACGCTAAACAATCCTACTGGACCCCCTCCAATCACAAGTACATCTGTATAAATGGCATTAGGATAAGAATTACACATGAGTAATTTATACACTGATTTGACAGTTTTAACAAATGAATTCAGAATACAAGTAGATGAATATTCTTAATAATGAATTAGAAAATGACAAAGCTATTAAAAAAAACAATAACAAAAACTCTGACAAAGCAAAGAATATTAGCGACAATCAAAAGAATGTCAATGATTCTAACAAGAACAACACAAGCAAGAATAATACAAGCAATTCTGTACATTCAGAAAACATTAATGCAATTTTTAGTAAAATAGAAAAATATATCAACTTACTCCAAGATAATCTTAAAAAACTAGATTTAGAAAACAAATTACTAGAACTGAGCAAAGAAGTGGAAAATCCAAACTTATGGGATGATAAAGAAAAAGCACAGCAAATATTAAAAGAACATAGCCAGACAAATGAAATGGTAGGATCTATAAAACATTTCTCAGAACAGTATATAAATATAAAAGAAATGACACAAATTCCTGAGTTTATGGAAGATGCAGCAATAGAATCTAATGAACTTTTAGAACAGCTAAAGCCTTTTTATGTAAATTTGCTATTTTCAGAACAGGTAGACAAGTTAGATTGTTTTGTTTCTCTTAACTCAGGAGCAGGAGGAACAGAAGCACAAGATTGGACTGAAATGCTGATGAGAATGTATCTGAGATTTTTTGAAAAAAATAATTTCAAAGCAGAAATACTGCATGAACAAAAAGGTGAAGAAGCTGGAGTAAAATCTGCAGAAATAAAAGTATCATCTAATGAAAACTCCTTTCCATATGGATGGACGAAAGGAGAGTCAGGGGTACATAGGTTAGTCAGGATATCTCCATTTGACTCAAATAGCAGAAGACATACAAGCTTTGCTTCTGTATGGGTAACTCCAGTTATAAACCAAGAAATAAACATAGAAATAGAAGATAAAGATATAAGAATAGATACTTACAGAGCATCTGGAGCAGGAGGGCAGCACGTAAACAAAACTGACAGTGCAGTTCGTATAACACATATAGAAAGCGGAATAGTAGTGCAATGTCAAAACGACAGATCACAGCATAGAAACAAAGCAGAGGCAATGCAAATGCTAAAGTCTAAACTATATGCACATGAAAAAGAAAAAGCTGAGAAAGAAGCTTCAGAAAATTCAGCGAAGAAAAAAGATAATTCATGGGGTAGCCAAATCAGATCTTATGTTATGCATCCTTACAGAATGGTCAAAGATCTAAGGACAGGGCATGAATCTGGTCAAGTAGAAAAAATAATGGATGGAGATATAAAAGAGTTTTTGGTTAAATATCTAGAAAAAAGCAGCAAACTCAAATAAAAATGATTTTCAGAAGTTTTCTTGTGGGACAAATATTAGGGATATTAACCTATTTATCCAATAAAAACTTAATGATATCTATCGTCTCTCTTTTATTCTTTGGAATTATTTATGATATAGCAAAATGCATTCAATCTAAATTTAATAACAACCCTAAGCAAGTAAGTGACTTTAATACAAAAAATAAAATCCAATCCAATAACATATATTTATATACCAGAATTTCTTTATATTTAGGGTTCTCATTAGGATTTATTTCTATAATGATAAAAACCTTTTACATAGCTATGAATATGCCAGTAATAGAGAAAAGAGGAGCGGATTCTTACATAAAAGGCAATGTAATTTCAGTAGAAGGGTCAGAAAAATATACAAAAATACTTATTCAAGCAGAAACATTAAATAAATCTACTATTTCAAACAAAATAAGATTAGTGCTCAAAAATGAATCTGTAAATGAATCTACAAATAACCTTGAGAAGCATAATCTGTTAAATGAAAAGCTAGAAAACAAGTATTCGTACATAGAAAGCACATATAATGATATAGAAAATACTGACACTACAAAACACAACAAAAGACACTGTAATAATGATAGTTTTATAAATGTAGGTGATTTATTGAGCATAAAAGCAAGCATATATAATGTTCCTGCTCCATGTATAAAAGGAGGCATGGATTCTAGGTATTCAGAATTTTTTGAAAATGTATTCGCGCATGGAGAAGTTATATCTTACACAAAATTAGAGAGCAGAAAAGCAGAATCATTGAAAGAAAAAATAATATGCTTTTTGGAAAAATCTCTCAAAAATACACAAATAAATAAAAAGGATCAAAGTAGCGAAACTGAGAAACCTAACATATCTATTACATCAACACAAACATCTAAAGAATCAGAACCATGTAAAAACCCTTACAAACAAAGAATTTCAGATTCATCTGCTTTGATACTTGCTCTTGTTTTTGGAGATAGGTCATATCTAAGCAACGAAACAGTAGAAGCTTTTCAAAAAAGTGGAATCGCACATAGCATAGCAATTTCTGGATTACACATCGGATGTATATCTTTCTTGTTTTATATAATATTTAAGTCACTAATATGCTTGCTTTACCCAAAATTAGGTTTGTCATTTTCTATAATTTCTCTAAGTTCAGTTATTTCTGGGTTATTTACTTTGACATACCTAAAATTCATAAAGATTCAATTGTCTGTAATTAGAGCGTGTATAATGCTTATAGCACCATTAGCTGGGTATATATTAAACAGAAAAACTGATTCTTTTAGGAATATAGAAATTGCATGTCTTATAATTCTTGCAGTATGGCCAGAGTCTATCCTATATCCAGGATTTCAATTATCATTTTTTGCATCTCTATCATTAATATACCTAAACAAAGTTTCTAGTAAGAGCTCTATAATGAAAAGCTTAATGATAAACAGCAACCGAAAGACTATAAGTAACTTTCTAAAACGCATTATGAAATATGTAGCACTTTCTGTTATTTATTCATCTTTTGTTTCTTTCATAACCTTACCTTATGTTACTTATTGGTTCCAACAAATCACTTTACAGCCAATATTAGCTAATATAATTTGTGTTCCAATTGTTCTTATTACAGTATGTTTAGGGATTGTGCTTATGCTATTTATGCTCTTTAATATAAAGATTATTTTTTTAGCAAAATCTATTTTGTTTTTATCTAATTTAACAATAAATCTAGCGTTTTTCTTTAAAGATTTTTTGAACAATACAATACAAGTACATCAAATAAGTCACAATGTAATTATATTTTGGTCTATAGGTATTTTGTATATATTTTATATAAATACATCTCATGTTAATTCTGCTCATAGAGATTCTGGACCTACAATAGAAGTATCAAAGATTAATACCTTAAATACTAAAACATCGTTGCATACTATTTTTTCTAATACTGTTTTTTCTAAAATAACAAAATTATCTTTTACAATCACAAACTTCATTACAATAAATTCTTTTATGAATTCATTCTTAATATACTTAATATTCTTTCTTCCTTTTTGTATTTCTATAATAAAAAAACCTAGAAGAATGCTTATTATATCTTCAAAAAACTATGCTATTTATGAAAATGGTAAGTTATTTACTAAAGAAGAAAATTATCTCACGCACAGTTGGGCACGAACATTGGGCAGCAAAATGATTGTAACAAATCATGTAAATACATATCCATTAGAAATAAAAAGTAACAATTCTGTATATTATTTAGGAAGAGCCCTAGCATACAAAAAAACCTTCCCATGCTTAATATATTTGGATAAAATAGAAGTAGTTAGGTGGAGATGATGGCTTTATACGATAATAATAATCCTTTTGCAAAAATAATTAGGGGTGAAATTCCATGCGATATGCTTCTTGAAGGAACTTATTGTGTGATTTTTCATGATATAAACCCACAGGCAAAAGGGCATCTGTTGATAGTTCCCAAAGGATTTTACACAAATTTTGAAGATTTCTTAACTAATGCAGATGAGACAGAAATATTAGGATTTTTCAAAGAAGTAAAAGAATTCTTAAATAAGCAAAATATAAAAGATGGGTTTAGGATAATAACAAATCAAGGCAAAGATGCTGGACAAGAAATAGAACACCTGCATTTTCACTTACTGTACGGAGAAAGATTAGGGTCATTAAAAGAAAATCCAATAAGCTAAAACAAAATTATAAAAACTGCTAAACAAGAGAATTGAATAATATAAGAGTGTATAAATTCAATAAAAATACATACTTAAATTCAATATTCTCTTAATTCCATAAATAATTGTTGTTTTATTACAATTATTCCAACATAAAAATACTCTATATTACTCAAATAAGTTATATACAAAAACAATCAAAGAACATACTAAACAATGGAATTTGTCCAGAAATAGCCGCTCTGCGCACTTCACTCAACTTAAAACCACATAAGTACATAAAAGCACTTTATTTACAGAAAGTAAAGTCAAAAGATATTATAAAGAAATTATTGTAAACTTTACTTAAACTCTATTTACAAATGCAAAATAAAGGTATAGAAGAAAGCATGGACGGAAAGAAAATCATTTTTTTGATATTCGTAGCATCCTACAATATCAAATCCACGCTGGAAAATGACAAGAATTCTTGCATTAACTCAGCGACCTATAAAGAAACATTAGTAGATCAAAAGCAAGGTCCTTTGGCTTCAGTTTTATCAGTAGAAAATCTGGCTAAAATGGATGAACAAGCTACTCATTTGACAAGCTTATCATCAAAAAATAACCCCGATACTATAGAAAAAACAAGCAAAACATCTACTGAAGCATATACATCTACAGAATCTTCTCAGCACAATTCTTTAAGCTCTAATTCTGCAGACAGCTCAAAATCATCTACCAAATTAGAATCACAGTCTAAGGATGAAAAAGCATTGCATGATTCTTATGATTCTAAAAAAGATACAAAAGATAATGAAACTAAATCCAGAAGTGATTGTATGCTAAGTGATATCGAGAGTGTTTCTGAAACAAAAACTCCCGAAATCACCTCTGCTGAACCTACACGAACATCACAACAAGTTACAATATTTTCACAAGGAACAAGCTCAGACAGATCGCAAAACCAAGAAATAATTTTAGTCGGAGAGCATTTCTTAAAAGAACAATTATACACTTTAATGGAAAAAGAGAGAATGGTACTTGAGACACAAAAAAAAGTGTATGACATGTATGACAGCCTGTATGAGAAAATGAACAATGCAAGGAAAGAAGGAAAAGCTGAATTCAGAGAAGACATGAAAGATCTGAAAGAAGAGCATAAAAACGACAAAAAAGAGCTTAATGATGATCACAAAGTAAATATGGAAAACTTAAAAAATTCCCTTTCAGGTAGAATAAGAGATTTAGAAAATGATGTTAAAAAACTTGCTCTACAAATCACTAGCTTGCAAGATGATAAGCTAAAGCTTTCTATTGATTTAGCTAGGTACAAAACAAAATATGATGACTTTTCTGATAAAAAAGAAGAAGAAACTTCCCTATTAGAAAAAATCAAAAAAGAAAGAGATACACTACTTTTAGAAGGAAAAGATAAGGAAAATTCAATTACAAGAATGAAGTTAGAAATGGAGATTTTTGGAGAAAAAATGAAAAATCAGCTAGAAAAGAAAAATGAACAGATTGACAAACTAAAAATTGAAGAGATGGACTTAAGTAGAAAAGCTTTTAATCTAGACCAGAGAGCAAGCGTGCTAGGAAATCCAATAGGAAGCTTTTTCAACACTGTAACATTAGGACTTGTAGGAGCAGTCATGAATTGATTGATATAACAAAATATATACAAAATAGATAAGAGAGATTTGATATCCATAACTTGAACCCCTTTTCTTTCAAGTAAAATTTCTGGAACAATACCAGCAAATTACTTAACACTTATCAAGTTTGAGCACTGACCAAATCTTGATCATTCACATAACCTTAACACTTCATTTATAAATCTTTTATAAAATAAATAAATGAAATTTCTATCTTGTTTGTTATGTTGCTTCTCTGGAGATGTTTTGCAAAATTCTCCCAAAGAGCAGGATTCAGACTATATTGTTAATTACATTGTAAATGACAAAGTGTTTTTTTCTTCAAGATATGATTCTGACACTGCAAGGTCAAATATTCCTCTAAAAGAAATTAAAAAATCTGACTCATCTACACAGACAGATTCTGCAGCTGAAATCAACAAAACTTCTCAGAGCTTGATAAACACATTAATACAAGAAGTAAGCCTATTAAAGGCAAGAAACACATCTATTATTACAAGCGCAATGCACATAGAGCAAGATAGAGATATTCTGAAGCTGGAAAGAAATAAGATAGAACGCGCATGCAGAACTCTCTACAAAGCAAATGCTAAATTGAGCGGTCAAATTGATCATTTAGTTTCAGAAAGAATACTCTTAATGCAAGAATTAGAAGTATATGTAGAAGATAAACCTAAAACAAAAGAAGAGTCAGATGACTAAAGCTAGAAAAAGTAAAATAAAAATCTAGCAAGCATTATTTGCCTAAAATTACTTTCACAAAAGAGAAAATTGTTTCATTATGCAAAACGATATAGAATTTAGTGTGTATAATAAATTCTACTTAGGAATAGAAACTAGCTGTGATGATACAACAGTAGCAATATTTAACAATGAAAAATGCATATGCAATAAAACCATAACACATGATTACTCCGATTTTGGCGGAGTAATACCAGAATATGCATCAAGAGATCATATGACTAAATTACCAGGAATGGTTAGAGAATGTTTGAAAGAATCAAATATAAAACCTAATGATCTACACTGCATAGGAGCTACAGTAGGGCCTGGTCTTTTAGGAAGCCTTACTGTTGGAGTAACCTTTGCCAAAACTTTAGCTTGGTCCTTAAATATACCTTTTGTTTCTGTGAACCACTTGGAAGCTCATTTGCTAGTAGCGAAATGGAAGCATGCTTATAATTCAATAAATGTACAAAATGAACATATAAATTCAAACAAACAATCAGCAGGAAAAACTCTAAATAATAATAATAATTTACAAAATGGCTCAGATAATAACTTCTCTAAAAATGAAAGCATCTCCTTCACAGGATTGGACTTTCCTTATGGAGTAATATTGGCATCTGGAGGGCATACACTGCTAGCTATAGCAACTGATCTAGGAAAATATTCAGTATTAGGAACATCATTAGATGATGCTGTGGGAGAAATACTGGATAAATTTGGCAGAAAGATAGGACTAAAGAACCCAGCTGGCAAACATATAGAGCAACTAGCCTTGCAAAGCGAATTTAGCAAAAATCCAAATTCATTTAGCCTTAAGAATCCAAATTTCAACCTTCCAGTGCCCCTGAAAAATGATAAAAGTTGTAATTTTTCATTCTCAGGATTAAAAACTGCTGTAATAAGAAAATGGGAATCAAGCGACAAGTCAGAAAAGTACAAACAGAATCTATGTTATGCACTTCAATATGCTATATCTGAATCTTTAATAGAGAGACTACGCAATGCATTGGGAAGTAAATTTCATAACAACAAAGAACAAGAAATAAATAACTCAAACAACACATCAGAAAACTGTAAAATAAAAAATTGGGTTTTTGTAGGAGGTGTCGCCTCTAACATGTTTATAAAGAACAAATTACGTGATTTTGCAGAAAAAAATGGGAAAAAAATATTCGTACCAAAACCTGAGTTTTGTAGCGATAATGCAGCTATGGTGACTTATGCTACCTATCTATATGATCAAAAAAATATGCATTCAGGCTATAAAACTGAAGCTAAAGCTAGCTATAGCTTAGAAGATATTTCAGTATAAATATATTATAAATTTTGCTAAAAAATATGTAAAATTTTACAAAACAGCCAATTCCAAGATTAACACTTTATTTTTTAGTTTTAAATTCTTGAAATGATATTTTTTGTAAGTTAAATGTAGTCATGCAAAAGAAGTTTTTAATTCTTTCTATATTATGCAGTAGTATTTACGCATCTATAGAAGCAGACATAGAGACAAACTCTATACAGTCAGAACATGACTCTAGCACTTCATGCGAATTGAGATCTGAATCTGAGAAAATAGAGCAAGTACCTGAAAATGGACCAACATCCTCTAGATCAAGCACTTCAACAGATTTGTATACAGAAACGCAAGCTAGTCAAACTAGGTCACAGCTAAGCAGAGCTGGATCAGCAATACTTTCTGTTGCTTCATCCACTGCTCATAAAGTTGGATCTGCAGCATATAGCACAGCTAGCACTTTTGTCACAATGTCAGAGACTAGTGATGTAGGCAATCGTGCAGAAATACCTGTAGAACCTGAAGCCCCTACAGCAAGTTTAGGAAATGCAAGAGAGTTAGTTTTAGCTCCTAATGCAAATAGATCAAGCGTAAAATCTGTATCTAGTAGTTCAGTAAAAAGTGGATCTGTTTCATCTTCAGTGCAGGATAATATCGCCCAACTACAAATGCAGATGCAACAGATGCAAATGCAAATGCAAATGCAGCAAGCAAACTTAACAGAACGAACAAAGTCCAGTAGAAGATCCGGAACATCTGTTGCTTCTTCTCGTACAGGCATAGCATTACCTCAGATGGATTGGGATGCACTGTCTCATAAGTCTTCTTTGTCCCGCATCTCACAAAGATCTATGGAAGCACTTTATTCTTCTAAAAGAATAAGATGCTGGTTAGAACGATGCAACAATCCTGAAGAAACAGAGCTTGTCACAGAAATAATTCAATTTTCAAACAAAAGATTTGGCAAAAAAGACAGATATATAGAATCATTAAAACAATTTATTGCAGGCCAACAAATAGCAATAAATGCAAATTCTGAAGCAACTGTTAAATTAGCTGATATGGCTGCTAAATCACAAGAAAATGCATCTAAAGCTCAAGAAGAAGAGAGAAAAAGAGCTGCAGAATTATCAGAAGAAAAAACCAGCAGACTAATAGACAAAGAGAATCTTATGGCAGAAAAAAAGAAACTTGCAGATGCTAGAGAAGATCTTGCTGATAAAAATGCAAATCTGAAATACTCAACTGAAGCAAGAGCAAAAGCAGAGTCTGATATAGAAAAATTAGAAAGAAGTATAAACTCTAAAGAATCTGAGCTTGAAGCTGTAAAATCTGCAAAGCATTCAATGGAATTAGATCTCACAAAAGAATCTACAGCAAATGAATGTAATACAAGAAATATGAATGAGAAAAACTCTTATCTTCAGAAATTACTAGAAGAAGCAAATAGCACAATAGCAAGCCTATCCAAAGATAAAGAATCTGCAGATGAAACAATTCTAAAAACAGTTACTAAATTATCTGGCCTTGAGTCTAAATGTATGTCACAGGAATCTGAAATAGATATGCTAAAAGCTGAATTAAATGAATATAAAGCAAAAAACACAAAGCTAGAAGCAGAGGTTGCAAAAATACCAAGCATTGCACCTGCACTAAAAGAAGAAAATAAAACATTGAAATCTAGATTATTGGAAATACAAAAGAAATTAACAAATAAAAAAGAAAAAGTATCTCTATATGATAAATTACTGGAAACAGCTGAAAATTCACAGCCAAGTTATGCATTCCAAAAGGTTAAAGAAATATATGAAAACTCAAGTTATTCTAAAAAAGATTGTGTTGCATCTAAGTTCATACGTTCTTTTAATCTAAATCTTGATAAAAAGGGAGAGATTAATAAGTCAATATATAGATCTGTAACTCTAATGTTGGTATGTAAGTCTTTAGATCAATGCACAGGAGAAAATATAGTTGGGCATATCCTATTTTTGAAAGAAATATTTGGCAGCTCACAAGATATTCTGTTTAAAGCAAACGCAAAGCCTGGGGAGAAATTTACCACTGCAGATTTATCTCAAGTTGCAGGATTAATTAGGAATTAAAAAATAAATGAGAAAAATCAGGAAATACATCACATTAATTTCTATCTGCAGCTCATTAAGTGCAATGCCAAGTGGGAATGGGAGTATACCAAGCATGAGCAGTTCACCTAATTCCTTGGCATCTGTACAAATGAAATCTGAGCTTACTGCCCAAAATTTATCTAAGCTGCATAATGAGTTGTTTGAATTAACCAGAAACTGGGATTTAGACTCTACTTCTACAAACCTTACCTCTGATGCATTACAAAAAGATTTACAAAATGCATTAAATCACCAAAAAGAAAGCTCAGATCTATTAGCACAAAATGTAAATGATTTATCTAAGTTACAAAAGCTTGAAAATGAAAATCATAAATTAAATATGGAAAATACTGATCTAAAAACTGAGAATGATTTATTACATATAAAACTAAAAAATGCTCAAGAGAAAGTTAAGTATCTGGAAGAAGAAAATAGTGTAAAAACTAGGGAGCTAAAAGAAAGATATAACAGCTTGGAAAGGTCTCTTTCTACCTCAACTAAAAGACATGAAACAAAAGACCTTTCAATAGCAGAAATGAGAGAAAAACTAGAAAAACAAACCTCTCTAAAAGAACTGCACGAAATTAAGGCTGAATCATTACAAGCTGAACTAAATATATTAGAATCAAAATATAATCAGCAAAGTTCTGAAGCTAGAAAAAATGACGAACTGCTTAAATTTGAACTAAAAATTGCAAACTCTGAAGCTTATGTTAATAAAACAGCTTGTGAATTATATAAAGTTTCTCTATCTGATCTTAGTAACATTTCCATAGATTTATTTATGGAATATTTAAAAGAAAAATCACTAGATAGTAAGATAGATAATGATAAAGAAAAAACCATTAAAAGTTTTCTAAAACTAATCAAAGAATCAAAAACTTATGACAAATTAATAAACAGTTTTAATCTTTTTAAAGTTAAGCAATTGATGGCTGAAAATCCTTCTGCAGTTAAATTGTTTTCATCACAAAACATAAAATGAAGCAGAGTCTTAATTACGAAAATGCTTGCAGAATCAGTTAATCAACATTAGCAAAATGAAACTTGAAAACGGATTTTTTATAGATTGAAAATGAGTAATCGTTTTATTTTTGTTTATTTTGTGCTGTAATTTTAACAAACTTAATTTTGTTAAAGCTGTTAGGTTGATTAAAGGTAAGAATAAATGAATGTAAAGAAATACATAACTCTGTTAGCACTATGTAATATGATAAATGCTATGCCAGGCGAAATCCATAGCATGGAATCAGGTGACCTGTCTAGCTCTGAAAAATATGAAACAATGACCGCTGTATCAGTGTCATCTACAGGAACTATGATGAGTTCTGCGCATATAAATATAAATGCCTGGCTTGATAAAATAGAAACTGAAAAAGATAAGCATATTTGTATGGAAATCGCACAAATTGCGAAATGTAAATTACAAAATATGCACTGCAAACTTACAATGACTAGACAACTTCTTGAAACTCAACAACAAGCAGTTTTAAATCTATCTGATATGAATCGAGACCTAAGAAGCTCAAATAAAGCATTAAATGATACGGTATCCGAATCACTTAAAAAAGAAAGAGAGTCTTACGCAGAATTATCAAAAGAAAAAGATAAAAGGTTTAATGAAAAAGAAATTTCAAACCAAGAACTACTTTCTGAAAAAGAAAAGCTTGCATTTGCTATAAAAGAACTTGCTGATAAAAGAGCTAGATTAGAATGTTCAGGTGTAGCAATAGAAAAAGCAGAATCTAGTCTAGAGAAATTAGAGAAAAATTTAAATTCTAAGGAATTAGAGCTTGAGTCTGTAAAATCTGAAAAGCAAGAAGCAGTATTAAGTTTAGTAAAAGAATCTACATCAAAAGAGTGTAATGAAAAGCATAATACAGAAAGAATTTTACATCTCAATAAACTTTTAGAAGAAGCAAAATGTACAATAAAAAACTTACAAGAAGATTCTGAAAAATCACATAATAAATCTTTGAGTCAAGCAATGGAAATTTCAAGCTTAAAAGAAGTTGTTCAAAATTTAAAATCAGCAGAGTCATCTAAAGACACTGAAATTGAAAAACTTAGAGAAAAAGTAAATGCGCTAGAAAGCAAGCTAGAGAATGCTTTGGAATTCAAAGTCGAAAATGCAAAACTAGAATCTGAAATAAAAAATAGTGATAGAAGTATGCGCAGAAAAGATGAAGATTTAAATGGCGCTTTAGATCAGTTATCTTTTTATAGAGCAATACTAAAAGAAGCTTCAAGGCCAGATGCTGCTCTAGTAGGGGATAAAGTTGCAAGTATTTTTAAAGAATCTAGTTGTTCAGTAAAGAAAGAGCTAGCAACTGAATTTATAGATGCTTTCGACTTAAAACTTGACACTAAAGACAAAGAGTCAGCATGGAATAAGCTCCTTTCTATAATGATTATTTCTATTAAATTAAACGAAGCTATGGGAAATAACATAGTTGGAAAACAGCTTTATCTAAAAGAAGTTCTAAATGCTAATACAGGAATTACTTTTATTGCAAATAAGAAACCTGATCAACGCCTTCACATAAAAAACTTTATATAAAATGCAAAGGATCAAAAACATGAAAAAAACAATATATATATTTACCTTGATAATGCTGTGCAATGGGTTGCATGCAATGTTTGGTGGAAGTGAATTCGAAAAGTTATCAGATACAAATGAATTTGAAAAACTATCAATTCCTAAAGTATCGAAAGCTGCTGAAGCATCACCAGTTCCTGATCTACCAACAAAAACCTCACCAATGCTTACTGCTGCGAAATTAAAACAGTTGAATTCATGTGGTTTAGATGAGCTGAGTGGAATGAATATGTTAGATGAAATAGATTTAGATTTAGTAGATTGGGACTTAGAGTCAGCATCAACAAACCCTATGTACGCAGAATTACAGCAAGAATTACAAAAAATCATAAAAGAGCAAGAGGAAAATAATACTCTTCTCTCTAAATTACAGGACTCTGAAAACAAAGTATGTGAACTAGATATCAAGAATTGTAAATTACAAAGTGAAAATACATCCTTGAAAAATCAGCTGGAAGTTTTCAAAAGACAATATGAGGAACTAAAGGAAGCAAACAAAGAAAAGTCTACAGAATTAAAGCAAGGATATAGTTCTTTAGAAAAAGCTTTATATATTTCCTCACAAAGACATGAACAAAAAGACCTATCTACTGAAGAAATGAAACAAAACCTCAAAAGCTTAACTGAACAAAACAAATCCAGAGAAATTGAAGTAGAAAAACTAAAAATAGAATTAAAGAGTCTTACAGAAAGATACAACCAAAGAACATCTGAGCATGATGAAACTTTACAGAGTTTATCTAGGAATCATGACAGAGAAATTAAAATGCTTAAATTTAATTCATTCCAAGATGCACTAAAACTCAAACAAAAAGAGGCAGAGTATTCAGCATATAAAACAAAAACACAATCTGAAGCAGAAAGTCATTCAGAGAGAATGAGATATATGGAAATAAAACTTGAAGGCCTAATAAAAAGGTTTATATATAGATATGTATCCTTATCAAATCAATATAAATCACTTTCCTCAGAAAATAAAAAACATAGAAAAAGCCTGTTCATTTTGCTAGAAAGTCTCTATTCCATGAAATGGCAGACTTATGAATGTAGAAATGAAAGGCTTATGTACTTTGAATCTCTCATAGATGAATGTATTCGTAAGTTCTCAGGATTAACTAAAAGAAATAAATTTGAAAAATTACAAGATAAGAAAAACACACAACAACTAGAATCTAAAGAAATTTTTGAAGAGTTTATTAAGAATTACAAAGAGATTACAGGGCATGGATTGGGATTAATTACTCGTTCTTGTAAATTCAAATAAGATATCTTGTACACTTATCACCCCCTCCAGGTCTGCTGTATACATATTTTCACATACTGTCGAACAAAACATCAGTGTTATTTAACTATCCTATCTAACTTAAAATGATGTATATTTACTAAACTTCGATTTAAAAGGAGATGAAAAATGAATATTTTTAAGAAAATCATTTCTATTCTAATGTTATATAATGGATTTTATATAAAGGGTGGGAACAGTTTATCAGAATCAAACCCAGGCTCTGCAACCCCAATTTGTATAGAAGATATTCTAGAAGATATGTTTCTAAAAAATGATAATCAAACAAATATTGATAGCACAACATCGAGTGAAAATGAAACACAAACTCAGAGATTGAATGCAGAAAATTTAGCACAACTAGAATTAGCAGATCCAAGTGTAAGAGATGGAGAGGAAGGAGAAGCAATAAATTTAAATGGAATAAATTTTGCTAACTGGGATTTAGCCTCTGAATCTACAAACTTAACCTTCGCAACATCACAACAAGACTTACGAAGAAAAATAGAACAAGTAAGTGCAGATTTAGAACTAGCAAAGAAAAATAGAGATCTTGTAATACAAAATGGAAATCTTACAGAGCAAGGTATGTCACTTGCAAAACAACAAGTCAAATTATCTACGCAAAACTTAAGTCTTTTAAGCGAACAGCAGAATCTCGTTAATGAAAAACACAAATTAAGTCTTGAAAATATTAATCTTAAAAGTGAGAAAACTGTATTAGAAAAAAAGCTAGAAATTGCTGAGCAAAAACTAAAAGTACTAGAAATATCAAGTATTGGAAAAACTAAGGAACTAAAACTAAGATATGAAGCTCTGGAAAAAGCTCTTGAAGTTTCTAAACTAAGAAATGAACAAAAAGACTTATCTATAGAATTAAGTAAGAAGCAAATCGAAGAATTAACTAAACTTAACCAATCTTATGAAAAAGATAAAATACGCTTAACAGAGCTAAACAAAACACAAGAAGATCTAACGAAATCAGAAAAAGAGTGCTCTGCATTATCCTCAAAACAGCTTAAATTACAAATAGATATTCTAGAAAAGCAGCACAAAAGCTCCGAAGAATCGCTTAGACTTTCCCAAAAAAGTAATGAAAAAAAAGATCTGGAAATAGAGTCAATGAAAGATAGGATTGCTAATCTAGTAAAAATAAGAACAGTTAATGGCACAGAAATAGAAGCACTTAATGGCACGACAAAAGAATTAAGAGAAAAATTAATATATGCATTAAATATATTAGGGCCAGAAGGTGCTTTGTACATGAAAAAATTTTCAATATTCAGAATTCTATGCAATGATCAAGAGCAGGCTAGAATTATAGTTATCCATAAATCCGGTGAAAGTAGAAATGTATTAATATCAGGAAAAACAGAGAATTATACAATGGTTTTTGAAAGACAAGATGGAAAAATAAAAACACACTATGAAAAAATGTGCCTACAAGAAGATAATATACATTATTCAAAATTAGCCTATTTAGCTCAAAGATTTGTAATTATCTCACTAAAAGAGAATTAATATTAAAAGCTAACAATCAATATTTAGAAATATAGCGCATCCCTACTTTTATTAAAGCTTTATTCACAATCACTATTGCCAAAATTGAAGTAAATCTTTATCATCTTGAAATGAAAATATTATTTAATATTACGTTTGCTCAAAATCAGATCTTAAAATATATCCGAAATTCAAGAAAATCATTAAGCTTTCTATTCTTAGCTTTTTCATTTTATATGCCAGTTTATTCAACACAAAATATAAACTACTCTGAAGTACGCGAACTATACACAGAATATACAAATATTCCTGATGAAGTTATGGCATCAATATATGTACCACACCTCTTACCACAAGAGATAATCTTCCCAGATCTTCTTGATACTTATCACCTTGTTGCATATGGACTATTTTGTGACAGAAAAACAAAACCTATTAAGATAGATATATATGAAAATCGCAAAGAATGCATACATCCTGATAATAAAACTCTAATAAAAATACTTGATAGCGTTAAAAAAGATTTAGAAATTAGAAAGTCTGCAGAGAATTCACAGATTCAAACACCAACACAACCAAGACTTGCTCCTAAAGCACTTGATATAAAAAATATACCTAAAAAAAAGCACAAAACATCTCAAAAAGACAGCCAAAAAATTCCTACTTTAATGCCTAGAACACAATTTTCTAATGGAAAAACTAATAATGAATCTAGGAAAACAGCAGTAAATGAAAAAGCTAATAAGGGAGCGGGGCAAAAAAGCTTAGCGAAATCTGACAATATACCTGAAGGATCTAGATTATTAATTTATAGAAAAATAAATTCAAAGTAATCATACAAACTAATAAGTTATAATAATATTTTATAATATAGCCTATAGAAACTTACTATATATTTTAAATCAATATGCACTTATGAACAAACTTTTTCCATGGTAAAATTCTCCAGTGATTTCTCATATAAAAATAACAGATCCAAATGAAGAAACTAAATCAAATCAAGATAATCAATTAAGTAAAAGATATAAACCTAGAATCAAAATTACTCAAATGAGCGCTGAACTTCAAGAAATGCTGCGTACTAAAAAACTGCACACAGTATGCGAAGAAGCTGCTTGTCCTAACATACTTGAATGTTGGTCTAAAAAACATGCTGCAATACTAGCAATGGGAAATGTATGTACAAGAGCTTGTGCTTTTTGCAATATCGCAACCGGAAGACCTCTAAAATTAGACCCTGAAGAGCCTGAAAATATAGCAAATACAGTTTTCAATATGAAACTAAAACATATAGTTGTAACTTCAGTAACAAGAGATGATTTGCCAGATGGTGGTGCAAATCACTACAAGAAAATAATACATGCTATTAGAGCAAAGAACCCAGAAACTACTGTAGAAATTCTTGTGCCAGATTTTTTAAGAAAAAAAGGTGCCTTAGAAATTGTAATGCAAGCTAAACCAGATGTTTTTAATCACAACTTAGAAACTGTACCTAGCCTTTATCCAACAGTAAGAATCGGAGCTAATTACTATAATTCACTCAGACTACTTGATGAAGCCAAAAAATTAGATCCAAATACATTTACTAAATCAGGAATAATGTTAGGTTTGGGTGAAACTATGTCAGAAGTAATACAGTTAATGGATGATCTTCGTGCAGCAAATGTAGATTTTATGACTATAGGTCAATATCTACAACCCAGCCCTAAACACCATGTAGTTAAAGAATATATATCTGAAGAAATTTTTAAAGAATATAAAAGCATTGCTTTACAAAAGGGATTTTTAGTAGTTTCATCTTCTCCATTAACTAGATCTTCTTATCATGCTGATGAAGATTTTGAAAAACTTAGAAAAATCAGAGAAATAGAAAATTCCACAAAATAAATCTATCACTAAAATTGCAAAAAAAATGAAAATTCAAAAAATGAGATTTTAAATTAAAAGCACTCCTAACGGGATTCGAACCCGTGCTACCACCGTGAAAGGGTGGCGTCCTAGGCCTCTAGACGATAGGAGCACATGATCATTCTAGCAAAAATCGAAAAATAATCAATATATGAAACTTTAATAAATATAGAAGAAATAAAAAAGCTCATTTTAAAATTACATAATTAATTTAACTTTGCTGATTATAAAAACATATTACAAACATACAATTCAAATTGTAATTATGTTCATATTTATATAAAATACACTTAGTGTTTTTTGTTATATCAAACTGGAAAGGGTTTTTAAGACCCAACTTCGAACAAGATCTAAATGTTTTTTTAAAGCAAAATAAAATAGACAATATAACTAATATATTTGCTGTGCCTTTTGTTTCATTAAATATGCTAAATGAAGTTTTTTCATATCATAAAAAATCAATCTATACATACTCTGAGCAGAAAAATAATCCAACAGCAGAAGATTCAAATATTTTTCTATCTGCACAAAATTCAAATTATGTAGGTAAGAATTCTACTGGTAATATATCATCCTCAATGCTAAAAGATCTATGTACACATATCTTGTGTGGACATTCAGAAACTAGATCTGAAAAATATTCTTTATCAGAGCATGCTATAGATATTATTACAAATAACTTAATTCCAATCATATTTGTAGAAAATCATTTAGAGTTGTATAAATTAATAGAAAATAAGAGTTTTATCAAATCATTAAGTGATAAACAAATAAATAAACTAACTGTAATTTTGGAGCCAAAACATTACATAGGCAAAGCAAGTGCAGCACCAATTCATGAATTAGAAGAAGATTTCAAACAAATAAAGAACTTATTAAAAGAAAGAAATATAGAAGGAAAAGTATGTTATGGAGGATCTTTAAACAAAGAAAATATATGGCCTTATGTAGATTTGTTTGATGGAATTTGTTTTGGTAGATTTAGCTTAAGTACAGATTTCTTTCCTACAATTTATGAAATAAGCTCATATTTAAAAAATAACAAATATCAGAATTCTAACAAGAGCTTAGATTCAAATACATATAAAAACAAACAAGATTTACTTAATGATAACTCTTTGACAAAAGAAAATCATAATACAGCTAAAAATTTAACAAATAATAAATCACAGAATACAGAAGCAAGAGATAAATGATTAACTTAAAGAGTATAGTGGATATAATAAACCCAAAATATTGTTACTCTTGCTCTAATGAAGTACAGGAAGATGGATTATGTAATAGTTGCTGGAAAGAAATTACATTCATACACAATCCCTCTTGCATAAGGTGCTCTAATCCATTTCCACACGAAATATCAGAGTTTGCATTATGTGCAAGCTGCATAAATAAAGAATTCAACTTAGATAAAATAAAATCAGCCATGAAGTACGATAGCTTTAGTAAAAAAATAATCATGTTATATAAAAATCACAACGCAACTTATATGGCAAAATTCTTTGCAAAGATTCTAGTTTCATGCGGAAAGCCGTTATTAGACAGGACAGACATAATAGTAACAGTTCCAATTCATTTCTGGAAAATGGTTTGGAGGGGGTACAATCAAACTTCATTAATAGCAAAACATGTATCTGATATATCCAACAAAACTTTTCTTAAAACTGGAATATTAAAAACTAAATTCACCCAAAGTCAAAGCAATTACAATCAACTTCAAAGACAGAAGAATATAAAAGATACATTTGAAGTAAATGGCATACATAAACAAGAAATAAAAGGTAAAAATATACTAATAATAGATGATATGATAACAACTGGAGCAACTATGGAAGAGTGTGCTAGGATTCTGAAACTCTCTGGTGCTAAAAAAATTTTTGGACTCACAATAGCTAAATCTGTACACAAATCTATGTAAGTGATAATAATTTAAATATAAATCATTAAAGAAGAGTCAAGTTATAATAATTTCGTAAATACAAAACTAAAAAATAAGGTTCATAAATAAATAATATAGAAAATTATGTTTTGCAAATCCAAACAACCCATAACTATTTAACTATATTTATTGAATATATATTTTAAAGTCGTTTTTTATATAACTAAATTACAAATCATACTAATCAACCTATCTGGGTCTTTAGGATCTTTCTTCTTAATCACAATACTTTTTCTTATATTCTTCCCAGCAACAAAAGATTTAATTTTTTCTCTATCCATAACAAGCTTCTCTATTTCAGATTCATCTAAATCAACTGGAACATTTATTTTATCTCTTAATCTACCATTGATTGTAATAGGCATTTCCATATATAGATTCTTAGTTTTAGAATCGTCGTATTCTGGCCATTTAGACATACATATTGATTTGTTTTTTATTTCGTCAATCAAATCTGAATCTAATCCTTCTTTGTGCTGATCAGGAACCTCATCAAAGATACTTAGATTATTTCTATGCAACTGATATAAATATTCTGATAAATGAGGCGCAAATGGAAATAGCATTTTCAAAAAACTTAAACCAGTAGATAGAGAAATACTATCAGAATCGTTTACAAATTTTATTAACGTTGCAATAGCAGTATTAAATCTGAATTCTTCCATCTCTTTTGTCACAAATTTTATAGTTTTGTGTATAAGATTTTCGTCAGAATCTGTATCAAGTAATTTTATAGAAGATATTTTAGAATACACTTTAGACAAAAATCTCTCCATTCCAATTATATTGTCAGAGTTCCAATTTCTAGTTTGAGTAATTGGAGCCATGTACATAACATGAAGCCTAAAAACATCTATACCGTATTTATCACACATATCTTGAGGATCAATTCCATTTTTGTACCTTTTGCCCATTTTTCCAGGCTCTATCACCAATAATTCTCCAGTACTGATCTGATATGCTTTCTTATTTCTTATTTCAACATCATTAATATCAATATAAACATCATTACCATTTTTATACGCATCTGCTGTGATCATGCCAGGGTTAAGTAATTTATCAAAAGGTTCTTTGTTTTTTACATACCCTAAATCAAACAAAAACATGTGCCAAAATCTAGCATACAATAAATGCAACACTGCATGCTCTGCTCCTCCAACATACATATCTATAGCTCCAACCTTTGAAGAAGACCAATATTCCATTGCTTCTTTAGAGATAAATTCCATTTTATTCGTAGGATCCATATATCTTAAATAATACCAACATGACCCAGCCCAATTTGGCATGGTATTAATTTCTCTTGTAAACTCTTCATTTCCTACTTTAGAAGTGAACTTGCCATTTACAATAGAACCTTTAACACTTTTCCAATCTGCTGATCTACCTAAAGGTGCCTCTGGGTCATTTCCTTCTCTAGGGGAGAAATCATGTTGTTTAGGAAGCTCAACAGGTAATTCTTCTTCACAAATAGGAAAAACTTTGCCACTGGAATCATAAACAATAGGAAATGGCTCTCCCCAATATCTTTGTCTACTAAAAAGCCAATCCCTGAGCTTGAACATTTTTACCTGTTTAGCAAAACCTTTATCAAGCAAATGCTCTAAAACCTTATTTTTTTCTTTATTTATAGATAAAAATTCATTTACATCAAACTGTTCAATATCTATCAAATTTCCTCGCCCCTCGAATGCAGAAGAAAATTTATCAGGATTATTTTCCCACTCAAGCATAATCTCAGATTGCTTTACGCTTCCTAAGTAATTTTCCTCTAACCATTTGTAATCAGGCTTTAAAACGGATTTTATTTTTATATCATTCTCTTTTGCAAATTCGAAATCCCTTTGATCATGAGCTGGGACAGCCATAACAGCTCCAGTTCCATAATCTGAATACACATAATCTGCAGTCCAAATAGGAATCTCTTCATTTGTTATTGGATGCTTTGCATATATGTTTGTGAATTTGTTTTCATCAACTTTCATTCCACCTAGAACTGGATGCTTAGAAGAGATTGCCAAAAAAGTAACTCCATACAAAGTTTGAGGCTTTGTCGTGAATATTTTTATATCACCTTTTTTAGTAGAAAAAACTATCTCTGTTCCTTCTTGTTCTCCAATCCAATTTTTCTGCATAGAAACAATATTTTGCGGCCAATCTAAAATATCCAACTGCTTATTAAGTCTCTCAGCATAGGAAGTAATTCTAATCATCCACTGCTTCATAGGTCTTTTTTCTACAGGATAATTACCTCTCTCACTTAAGCCATTCTTAACTTCTTCATTAGAAAGTACGGTTCCTAGCTTAGGGCACCAATTCACTTCTACTTCCTCTAAGAAAGCCAGTCTCATAGAAGAAATTATCTCCTCTTTATCTTTGTTTATAGACTTAACAGAATTTGAGGCTTTATATAATTTTCCATTTTCTACTGTAAATTTTCCAGAATCTAACATTTCTACTAAATCAGAAATAGGCTTAGCTTTTCCTTCTATATTATCAAAAAAACTATCATACATTTTTAGGAACATCCATTGAGTCCATTTATAATAATCAGAATCGGATGTGTTAAAAGTTCTTGACTCATCATGACTCAAAGCCAAAGCCTTTAGCTGCTTTTTCATATTACTTATATTCTGCTGTGTAGTTATTTCTGGGTGTTGATTAGTTTGTATAGCATATTGCTCAGCTGGCAATCCAAAAGAATCAAATCCCATTGCATATAGTACATTTTTATCATTCATTCTTTCAAATCTTGCTTTCACATCTGTACTTATGTAGCCCAAAGTGTGACCCACATGTAAACCGAAACCACTTGGATAAGGAAAAAAATCCAATATAACATAAGGCTCTTTGTTAGAGATTTCAGATTTATTTATTTGTAATTTATTCCAAAAGTCTGTAGATTTATTTTCTATTTCTTTTAGTTTATTTCTGTACATAGAACAATATTAACTTGTCAAAAAAAATATAGGTAGTCTAAGTATTCAAAATATAATAAAATCCAATTGATGTACTCTATAGTTCTATTTTATATAAATAAAGATTTTGTGATAGAAATCTTTTTAAACCATACAAAGAAATATTCTAAAAAAATCAGCAACGCAAGAACAAATCTTGTACAAGAAATATCAAATGCATTGCAAGAAGAAAAAATAACATTAAGTGAAATAAATAGAATTTCTTTTTTAAGAGGTCCAGGCTCATTCTCTAGTATAAGAATAGCATTTGCAACTGTAATGGCTATAAAAACAAGCCATCCGAATATTATTTGTAACAATGTTTCTGTAGATGAAATAATCCCAAGTCCAATTATAATCAAACTAAATAAAGCCACTATATTGCATTACTTTGAAAACTGGCAAGTAAAAAAGAATGAAGAGTTGAATAAAGATATTACATACAACTCTATGGATAAAAATGATACTTTCAAAACAAACGTAATAGAAAATATAGGATACACAATACTAATCAAAGCTTTAAAATTGAAAGAACCTTTGTATATTTACGAACCATATTTAAAGCCTGACTTTAAACAAAGTTAATGTTCCACGTGGAACATTAATAAAAGAGCAAAAATACTTTATGATTTTTATCTATAAAAACAAGCAAGGAAACTAAAAATATCATCATAGAAAATAGTAGTTTCTTTAAAAAATCTGCTCTTAATCTTTAGCAACATAAATATCTCCATATAAAAAAAATAAATACTAAAATTAAGCCCTTTATAATTCAATAATCTAAATGAATAAGTTTTTTATTAAAAAATTTACAAGTTTCTAATAAAATATCATATTTTCTTTATAATGATCCAGAAAAATTCAGTGTTTTCCATTTAATTCAACAATGTATGAACATAAATATCTCTTAATATAATAAATTATAGATATAGAAAAAATCATAAACAATATATCATTTAGTTCTCAATAAGTCATAATATAAAAAATCTATATAAATTTAGTTTACAGGAAAAGTATAGCCTCTCAATAATATCAAAAGACATTTAAAACATTTAGATAACAAAAAAAACGAAAAAAACTTACAAATAAATAAGTAAAATTACTTCAATGTTCCACGTGGAACATTGAAATTCTAAAATTTTCTAGACAAGCTCCACAAAACACATTTTAGAACCATCAGATTTTCTCCTAGGAAGCTTGATAATCCTGGTGTACCCACCATTTCTATCTTTATATTTATCAGAAACAAGAGATATATGTTTCATAACAAATTCCTTATCTCCAAAGAAACTAACAGCTCTTCTAACAGAAGCTATTTTCTCATCTGAATCAAAACCTTTCATTGTGGTAATCATTCTTTCGACCTTAGGTTTAAAAGCTTTAGCTTTAGCAAGAGTTGTTTTGATCTTCTTATCATCAGAAATAGTTTTTATTAAAGACTTAGATAGGTTCATAAAAAGACTTTTTCTATGACCACCTTTCATGTTAAGCTTGCTTTTATTCTGCTTATGACGCATTACTCACCACCTTCTTCTTCTGTTTCTTCAATTCTTTTGTTTCTTAAAGATTCCCAATTTTCTATCTCGGTTTCCAAAGAAAATCCATACTTACTTTCTAGAACATTGATTACTTTGTTTATTGTAACAGAACCTACTTTACCCATCTTCATCAAATCTTCTTTATTTTTCACAACTATGTCACCAACAAAAGTCATACCTGATTCATGCATAACTTTCACAGCTCTTAAAGGAAAATGATCTGCGCTTATTAAATCAAATAAACTTTCGTTTACTTCTTCTAATTCTTCTTCAGTCTCTTTAACTTCATCAAAAACCTTATGCATTCTGCCAAACTCATTAACTAGAATTTCACTTGCTTGCTTGTAAGCTTTTCCTGGCTCAACAAATCCATTTGTTACTATCTCAACAACCAGAATCTCATATTCAGTGTTTTGACCAACCATAGTAGAAGCAGAGCTAAATACAACCCTTTTTATAGGACTAAACACAGCATCTAGCTTTATGTAACTTTCATCTGGAAGAGTTATGTCATTTGCTTGGGAGTAACCAATACCTTTTTTCAAAACAAGACTAATTTCCAAAGAAGCAGAGTCATCCAAAGTAAAAAGATATGCATCTTTATTAAGAATTTCTATGCCATTAGGAAGATCCAAATCTTTAGCAAAAACTTTTCCAGATTTCTCAACAATCAAGTCAAATGTAAAAAGCTCTATATCAGCTTTAAACACTATGTTTTTCATATTGATTATAATCTCAGCAACATCTTCCTTTGCTCCTTTTTTAGAAGAAAGCTCAGTATGCACGTCTTTTATTTTTATTCCACATAATGCTACTCCTTCTATAGAAGACATTAAAACTCTTCTTAAAGGATTTCCAAGAGTAACTGAATAACCTGGCTTTAGTGGGCCGTGTTCAAAAACACCTCTAAGCTCACCTTGCTCCAAAGGAATAGAATCATCACTTCCTCCTGCACTCATAGAAGAGTCCCAAACTGAAGCTGAATCCACAAAAGCTTCTACATTATTAAAAGAATCAGGGCTTAAAATCTTATCTTCAGACACGAGGCCTCCTAGGAAGCTTACATCCGTTATGAGGAAAAGAAGTTCTGTCTTCTACGCTATTTATTCTAAAACCATTACCTTGAATAGCTTTCATTGCAGAATCTCTTCCACTACCTAATCCAACTAAAACTATATCAACTTCAACCATACCAAATTCATGCATTTTTTCTGAAAGCTTGTTTGCTGCAGTTTGAGCAGCATAAGGGGTTGATTTTCTAGATCCTTTTATATTAACAACACCAGGAGAACACCAAGCTATAACCTGCTTAGTTTCATTTGAAACCAATGTCATAATAGTATTATTAGAAGTTGCTTTTATGTACACTTTTCCAGATTTATGTACAGACTTTTTCTTAACACCTACTCTTTTCTTTTTTGACAAAATTAATACCCCCTTACTCTAGAAGCAGTTTTTGCATTAGAATGAGTTCTTTGCCCTCTAACAGGAAGACCCTTTTGAAGCCTTATTCCTCTGTAGCACCTCATATTAACTAAACGCATAATTGCATTCCTCTTTCTTTTTTGAAGCTCAGATCCTATAGGAATATCTAACTCTTCAATTAAGCTTTGAATTTGAACCATATGCTTGTCACCTAGCTCTTTAACTTTCTTTCCTAAGATACCAAGCTCTTCACATATAACGAAAGCGGTATACTTTCCTATTCCATAGACATAGGTTAAAGCACATTCTATAGCTTTATTTTCTTTTAAACTTTCTCCAGCTATTCTCACTAAAAAACCCCCAATAAGACAAATTATAAATATAAGTGTCTAAAAATCAATATTAACAAACTAAACTAAGTATTTTTCTGGATCAATTCAATCAATCTAGACTTTATTTCCAAAACATCTCCACTAGCATCAAAAGAGTAAAAAACTCCAGATTTTTTATAAAACTCTCTTATTTCTTTTATTTCTTCCCCAAAAATGCTTATTCTTTTTCTTATAGCTTGCTCAGAAAGATCATCTTGTCTCTTTTCAAACTCAACAGATCCACATTCAGAGCATATTTTTTCATTAACACAGCTGATAAGAGATCCACACTTAGAACAAACTATTCTCTTTGAAAGCCTGCCAACAACACTTTCTTCTGGAACAACAAATTCTATAACCATTTCAAGAGGCATGTTGTTTTTGAAAAAAGTCTGTAAGAACTTTGCTTGGTCAACTGTTCTAGGCAATCCATCCACTATAAACTCTTCATTTTCCTTAAAAAAATCTTTAAAAAAGCATTTCAGTATATCCATAGGGACTAACTCTCCTTTGGATATATACTCTTGAGCCTTAAAACCAAGATCTGTTTTCTTTTCTATTTCTCTCCTTAGAGCCAACCCAATTGAAAAAACATTTATATCAAAAAGATCAGAAATTATCTCTGACTGAGTTCCTTTTCCAGATCCTGGAGGCCCTATAAAAGCAATTCTCTTCATTTTTTGATGCTCGCAATCTTGCTCATAAAGTAAGACATTCCATGCACTTGAACTTGCTCAGCAAACTCCATAGAAACTCCAGCCAGAATCAAAAAACTTGTACCACTTATTGATAAACATGGATTAAGCTTCTTTATAAAAATATCTGGCACAAACGCTATAAATATAAGATATAAAGCACCATACGCTGTAACTCTGAAAATAACTCTCTCAAAGAACTTTTCTGTCTGATCTCCTGTTTTATGCCCTGGCACAAACCTTCCGCTGGAAGCTAAATCTTGAGACATTGTTTTCGGGTTCATTGCCACAGTTGAATACACAAATGCAAACAGAACTATAGCAAACATTTTCAGAACAATATAAAAAAACTCTGAAGATATAAAAGAAATTAAAATCTCAGGAACTCCTAAAGATTTCCAGCTTATATTTCCTAAAGCAGCCAAGAATCCTACAAAAATTTCTGCAAACATAGGAGGCAATACACCTGAAACATTAAGCTTTATTGGTATTCTGTTCCTAGATTCTATATTAGACATCAAGCCTCTTTGTGAAGGTATAATAATTTTTATAAATCTTGCTGTTTTCTCAAAAAATATTATAGCAAAAACTATTAGACAAATCATAGCAACGAAAACCAAAAAATGAATATAAGACAAAGATCCATCACTTAATCTACTTAACAACCTTAGGAAATAAGCAAATCCAGATATTGATATATTTACAAATATTATCCATGAAGATCCGTTACCTAATCCTTTTGAAGAAATTTGCTCTGCAAGCCACATTACTAAAATGGTACCACCTAGGAATGAAGCAACTGTAGATAATTTAAAGAAAATTCCAGGCAATATCACTAGAGAATTAACGCTATCATTAAAGTATTCCAAGCCCCAAGAAAGCCCATAAGACTGTATAGAGCATATAACAACAGTCAAATATCTTGTGTATTGTTTTATTTTCAAGTTTCCATCTGAATCTTTCTTTAAGGACTTCAGATACTCTGATGTGGAACCCAGAAGTTGCATGATTATACTAGAAGATATATATGGAGCTAATCCTAAGGCCATTATAGAAGCTTTTTGTAATGACCCACCAGAAAAGGAATCAATAGAATCTAGCATCTTAGAGCTGTACTTAGAGTACAAAGCTTGCAATGCAGACAAATCAACACCTGGTATAGGTATGTGTGTCAAAAACCTATAAATACATAATATAGAGAATGTAAAAATAATTTTTGCTTTTAAGTCTTTTAAGTTACCAAAAACAGATCCTTTATTTTTGGATTTATTTCTAATAACAAAATTTCTTGACCCTTGTTTAAATTTAGCAGCCATTCTTTACAAAATTTCTCCTCCAGAGCTTTCTATTGCTTTTCTAGCTCCGGCACTGATCTTTTTTACACTAGTTTTAATTGGAGAATTCAACAGGTCATTTCCTATTATTTTCAAAACTTTATGCTTAGCAATAATACCTTTATTTCTAAATAGATTATCATCAATAACATCAGTTTCTAATATTCTACCACTTTTAATAAGTTCAGATATAGTTCTCAACGTACAAACATGAACGTTAGATCTTATCTTTTTTCTTGAAGTAAAACCAACTTTTGGAAGCCTTCTAATTAGAGTGGTTTGTCCACCTTCTCCTTTTATAGAAGCTCCAGCTCTAGCTTTCTGACCCTTATGTCCTTTTCCAGCAGTCTTTCCTTTTGTAGAACCTATTCCTCTACCAACTCTTTTTCTAGACTTCACATAAACAGGTCTAGATAAATTATTCAAACTCATAGAACAAACATATCAAATATTTTAGGAAAAGTGAACAAACAATTCTTCAAATAAGCAAAAACACTACTTAGTAACAAGCAATTTTTAATATTTACTGAAGAATACCTCTAACAAAAAAACAAATAAATTTATTTATATACCTATGACTTGCTTTACAGATATGCCTCTTCTTGCTGCAATAAGCTTAGGTGGCTGTATTATTTCCAAACCTTTAAACAACGCTCTTATAACGTTGTATGGGTTACTGCTACCTATAACTTTAACTGTTGCAGATTTCACACCTAAAGCATTCAAAGCTGATCTAACAGTTTCATTAGCTATTATACCTGACCCTGATTTTGCAGATCTAATACAAATCTTAGTTCCACAGTATTTAGTGTTAATGTCATGATGGAAAGTTTTATTATCTCTCAAATGAACCTTAAACATGTTAGCAGTCGCTTTATCAATAGCTTTTTTTACAGCCTCAGGGACTTCTTTAGCTTTTCCTAAAGCATATCCTACACTTCCAGCTCCGTCACCAACAACAACAAAAGCACATATTCTTTGTCTTTTTCCACCTTTAGTAGTTGCAGATACCCAGTTCAAAGAAAGAACATTCTTTTTTAACTTAGAAGTAGATGAATGATATTGTTTTGTCATAATTAAAACTCCAATCCATTTTCTCTAGAAACTTCAGCTATAGTTTTTATTATTCCATGCATTTTATATCCACCTTTGTCAAAAATAATCTGATTGTATTTAATACTTTTCATTTTATCACTGATTTGTCTTGCAACCCAATCAGCAGCCTTAACACCATAACTCTTTTCATTAGCAGGAAAAGATTTTGAAAGCGTACTTACAGAAGCTACTGTATGACCTAAATCATCATTTATAACTTGTGCAAAAATAGTTCTAGAAAACTTAGAAACGCAAAGTCTTAATATTGTAAAATCATTACTTTTAGAAGCAATTTTCTTTTTTGCAGCTAATTTGATTCTATTTCTATATCTACTTTGTCTTCTTAAAAATGCTTTACTTATTCTTGACATTACTTCTTTCTCTCTTTCATGATGTATATTTTATCAGAGTCTAGTATTTTAGGTCCTTTGTATGGTTTGAAAGCTCTAAAAGATTGAACTGTTGCACTAAATTGATTCACTTTCTGTTTATCAATTCCTGTAATTTTTAGTTCATTTTTAGATACAGAAACATTAACCCCATTAGGAATATCGGCGTTAATAGGGTGACTATATCCCAAAGATAGTTTCAATATATCTCCAGAAACTTCTGCTTTGTGACCAACACCTTCTAATTTTAGAGTTTTAACATGCCCTTTTGTAAGACCAACTATAAAAGATTTAAGGATAGCCTTAATAGTTCCTAGCATTGGTATATGTTTTTTATCTTCTGTAGAAAACTTCAAAAACTTTTGATCTTCTTCTTCATACATCTCTAAGTTCAAAAAAGAAGGAATTTGCATAACATGCTCACCCGCAGAGCTTTTCATTGATGCAGAATCACCATCCAAAACGACAGTAACTTCTTTTTCTAGTTTGATAGGCTTTAAAGCATTAATAGACACTAAAACACCTTCCCAATTAGCTCACCACCAACACCACTTCTTAGCGCTTCTCTGTCAGACATAACACCAACTGAAGTTGTTACAATGAACATAGAAAAATCTTTTCTTCTCATTCCATCAAAGTCCTTACATTTATAGTAAACTCTTTTAGAAGATTTTGAAATTCTACTTATACCTCTTATTACAGGGATACCTTTTTTATCATATTTTAATTTTATCAAAAGCTCTCTATCGCTATTTTCCTTTATATCCTCAATAAAACCTTCTTCTTGTATAACCTTGAAGACAGATTTAACTATTGCAGAGTTTAATACAGAAACATGCTTCTTTCCAACCAAAAGTGCATTTCTAACTCTAGAAAAAGAATCTGAAATTCTATCATTAATCATAATTAAACCTCACCAACTAGCTTTCTTAATCCCTGGAAGGTATCCTGCCAGAGCGAATTCTCTAAACTTAATTCTACACAAACCAAATTGCTTAACAATAGCTCTAGGTCTTCCAGTGATTTCACACCTTAGTGCAGTTCTTGTAGAAAAACTTTTAACAGGCAAAGAATTAAGCTTCCTAGCAGCCTCAACCTTTTCCTTCATAGAGACAGTTTTGCTTTTCATTATAGATTTAAGCTTATTCCTTCTGTCTCTATATTTTTTTTCCATTTCAACTCTTTTTTTATTTCGGTTAACAATTCCTATACTAGCCATTAACCCCTCCTTTAACTTTCTTAATAACATCATTCACTTCTCCTTTGAAAGGAAAGTTCAAAGCTTGCATAAGAATTTTTGAATTATAATCAGTATCAGCTGTTGTAACTATTGCTACATTCATACCAAATGTAAATCCAGTTTCTGTAGATTCTATAAAAGGCAAATGATCTTTTAATCCAAAGTTATAATTACCTTGTCCATCAAAAGATTTAGATGACAATCCTTCAAAACCCACAACTCTTGGCAATGTTATGTTTACAAATTCATATATGAAATCAAACATTCTATCTGATCTCAAAGTAACAAAAGCTGATGAATCCATTCCCTCTCTTACAGAGAAACTAGATACAGATTTTTTAGCTTTAGCTATAACTGGAACCTGACCAGATATCATCTTCATTTCTTTAAATATAAAGTTCATATTAGCAGAATCCTTCATGCTTCTACCAAAGCTAGCACTCAAAACAACTTTTTCCAAAGTAGGCACAGCAAGAATATTATCTAATTTCATAATATTTCTCAGAACTGGCCTAATTTCTGTATTAAATTTTTGCTTAAATTCGCTCATACTCTAACCTTCTTACCACTTTTCTTAAAAACAAGAGTTTTTTCTTCTCCATCAATCTTATAGCAAACTTTCGCAGGCTTACCAGATTCTACATGAGATAAGTTGGATATATGAATAGGCATTGTTTTTTCAACAATAGATCCTGGCTGTCCTTGAGAAGGCTTTTGATGAACCTTTACAGTGTTAATGTTTTCTACTAAAGCTTTACATTCTTTTGGAAACATTTTAGTAATAGGACCTATAGAACCTTTATTCTTACCAGAGATAACCATAACTATATCACCTTTTTTTATTTTAAATTTAGGTGTATTCATATCAAAATTCTTATTTTTTTTCATTAAAACACCTCCGGAGCTAAAGAAACAATTTTAGGATATTTATCTTTTATAATCCTAGATACAGGGTTCAAAACTCTATTACCGATCATTTCACCTTTTTCATCTACTAAAACAATAAAATTGGAATCAGATTTAGACATTATTCCACCTTTTTGTCTCATATGAGAAGCTGTACTGACCACAACACCATGACACACCTTACCTTTAGAAACTAATTTAGCTTGAGGGTTTGCTTTTTTTACAGAGATTCTAATAACATCTCCTACTGAAGCACCATGCTTTTTAGAAGAGGGAAGACCTATGCACTCAACTTCTTTAGCACCTGAATTATCAGCTACTTTTAATCTAGCACCTTTAGGAAGCATCTTTACCTCTTACACAGTACTTTTTTCTTTTAGAAACAGGAGCACAAGAATGTATAGTAACATCCTCTCCAACAGAATACTCTTCATTTTCATCATGAACCAAATATTTTTTACTTAGTTTGATTTTTTTACCATAAACAGGGTGTGTGTAATTTCTAAGCACAGAAACCTTTATGGTTTTTAAAGAAGGCTTGGAAATAATTTTTCCTTTTAGCATTTTAGACATTCTTCACCTCTTCTGACAAAAGTTTCGCAATCTTTCTTCTTAAAGCTCTAAGCTTGGACGTGTTTTTTTGCTGTCCAGAAAGAAATGCCATTTTTTGTTCAAGACGACTACTTTTAAGTTCTATAATTTTAGACATCAAGTACATGCTACTATAAAAAAAGATACAAATCTATATAAAATTTTGAAAAATTGAAATAAAAAACAAAAAAAATAGGGTTAAAAGAGAGCTATCAACTAGGGTCGATTTTGTAAGTAGAGAAACGACCTCTTGCAACAAATGTCGTCTTTATTCCCAGCTTGTCAGAAGCTAACTTTAGAGATTTTCTGGCAATTGATTCTTCAACACCAGAAACTTCGAATATAATAGTTCCAGGCCTAACTTTAGCAACCCATTTATTGACTGCTCCCTTACCACTACCCATTCGAACTTCAGAAGGCTTTCCACTTATAGGAAAGTGAGGAAAAATTCTTATAACAAGCTGTCCAGCACGTTTCATTTCTCTTCTAATTGCACTACGACAAGCTTCTATTTGTCTTGTAGTGATTCTTCCTGGCTCTAATGCTTTTAAAGCAAACTCACCAACAGGAACAAATCCTCTTTGTGCATTTCCTTTAGGAACCATCTCAAAATGGTATTTATACTTAGTCTTACTAGGAAACATTTTTCTTCTCCTCTAGTCCAAGGTTAACCCAAACCTTAACTCCACATTTTCCAGAGTTAGTGTTTGCCTCAGCAAATCCATATCTTATATCTGCTCTAATTGTATTAGCAGGAACACTACCAGAAGAAAGCTTGAAATCTCTAGCAATTTCAGCACCTCCAAGACGACCAGAGCATTTTATCTTTATACCTTTACTGGATCTCAAAGCATCCTGTACAGCTCTTTTAGCAGCAGCTTTATAGCTTCTTCTTTTTTCCATTTCTGAAGCAATTCTAGAAGCTATAATCTGAGCATCTTTTTCAGAATCTTTAACAGGAGTAACTTGTATAGAAATATCAAATTTTTTATCAAAAATATTCGATATTTTATCCTTAAGTACAGATAAAGAAGAACCTTGTTTTCCTATTATAGATCCAGGTTTTGCTGATCTGATATCTATGTTTATTTTTGATTCTACTCTACTAATAAAAATTTCAGAAACTTCCCAGTATTTGTTTTTTAAAATAAGACTTCTTATCTTATAATCTGAAACAACATAATCTGCAGATTTCTTAGAAGGATACCATTGAGATAAAAAACTCCCACTTCTTATTCTAAACCAAGGTGATTTATTTCCCATTTTTTCTCCTAGACATTGAAGTCATTTTAAAGCTATTAGAGCTACAAATCAAGATCATTTTGATTCCACCAATCTAACAATAAAATTACAGTGAGCTTTGTATTTACTACCCACTCTACCTCTACCTTTTATTTCTATTCTTTTTGCATAAGTTCCTATACCAACATCTATAGAATCTATAATCAAATCAGAACTTGCACCTTTTTGTTTTGCATTTGCAACAGCAGAATCAATTGTTTTCTTTAGTGCTAAAGCATACTTCCCAGGATAATATGCAAGCCTTGCAGAAGCTAAGTTCGCATTTCCTCTTCTAACTCTTTTGGCTATTAAAGATAATTTGAACGCTTTCCCATGCATGCTAGATTTTGCATAAGATATTATTTCTTTATTAATCATTTAGATGACCTCTTATTTCCACTATGACCTGTAAATGTTCTTGTTGGAGCAAATTCTCCAAATTTATGACCAACATCACTTTCTCTAGGAATAAAGCTTACAAACTTTTTACCAGAGTGTATTAAAAAGGTTTGCCCTACTGCTTTAGGAGGGATAGTACTACTCCTAGACCAAATTTTTATTGGTTTCTTAGAATTATTTGAAATACTACTTTCTATCTTCTTTATAACACAATGTTTTATAAAAGGAGGTTTTACAGGAACTGTATCTCTTAAAGAAATAGACAATCTTCTCTGAATTATTTTCTTTTTTTCTTCAGTTAATAAACTCATGCTCTTCTCCTAACTATCATTTTATTTTTCTTACTTTTCTTTCTTGTTTTAAGACCTTTAGCGTTCTGACCCCATGGAGAGACTGGGTGCCTACCTCCAGAAGTTTTACCTTCACCACCACCATGAGGGTGATCTACAGGGTTCATGGCAACTCCTCTAACACTTGGTCTGATGCCTTTCCATCTTTTTCTACCAGCTTTACCTAAAGAAACATTTTTATTGTCTAGATTGGAAACCTGACCTATGCTGCAAAAACATCTAGAATCGAATTTTCTGATTTCTCCTGATTTTAATCTTAGAACTATATGATCTCCATCAGAACCTAAAACAGAAACTTCAGATCCAGCTGATCTACCTATCTTAGCTCCTTGTCCTGGGAAAAACTCAACGTTATGAACTATAGTACCATATGGAACATTTTTCAAAGTCATAATATTTCCTGGAGAAACAGGGGATTTTTCATTGCATTCTATAGTGTCTCCAATTTTTACAGATTCAGGAGCAACTATGTATCTTAACTTTTCATCGCTAAATTTCACCAAAGCAATAAAAGCAGTCCTACCTGGATCATACTCTATTCTTTCTACTGTTCCACTTAACCCAACAAGTTTTGCAGGATAAAATTCAACATTTCTAATTATTTTTCTACTTCCACCACCAATGTGTCTAGAAGTAATTCTACCATCAGAGTTTCTACCACCTGTCTTTTTGACACCTTTTACTAAGCTTTTCTCAGGCTTTCCTGACCAAAGACTTCTTTTGTCTACAATCTTAGTATGTCTAGAGCTAGGAGTTGATGGCTTATAAACTTTTAAGTTCATTCAACACCTTCCACAAATTTCTTCATATTTTCTTTATCTATTTTAACAAAAAACTTTTTCCAAGCTTTTCTAGTTCCTTTTGTTCCCTTGAAAACTTTTGACTTACCTTTATAGTTAGTAGATTTTATTTTCTGAGGAGAAAACCCAAACAAACTTTCAAAAATAACTTTCATTTCTACTTTTGTAGTAGATGGTATCATCTTCAAAACAATATATGATGATGTTCTAGATAAAAAGCTAGATTTTTCAGATGAAAATACACCCTTAAACTTAAAAAAAGATAAATCTAAAGCTTTTTCATTTAAGTTGTTATTATCACTCATTTTTCTAACCTTTCATTCAAAGTGTTGATAGATTTCTTATCCATTATCAACAAATCGTTTTTCAAAACATCTAAAGCATTCAAACCTTTAAAGTCCAAAACATTAAACCCAACTAAGTTTGAAGCAGCATTTTTAACAGAGCTATCAATGTCACTGTAAACAAACAAAACTTTTTTACTCTTATTTATTTCTTTTAAGCTCTCGAAAATCTTTTTCATTTCAGAAGTTTTCTTAACGCTTAAATCTCCATCGACAACAAACAAAAGATTATTTCTATACTTTTGTGATAGTGATATAAATTTAGCTTTCATTCTTTGTTTTTTATTCATCTTGAAAGAGTGATCTCTAGGCTTTGGACCCCCAGAAACTCCTCCACCTCTATTACCTGGCTCTCTTCCATCACCAATTCTAGATTTTCCAGATTCTTTCTGAGGATGCTTCTTTTTTGTGGATCCACTAACTTCAGAAACACCTTTTGTACAAGCTGTTCCTTGCCTTTTTTTCATCAGACTCCATCTTACAATTTCATAAATCAAAGAACTGTTATCTTCTAAGCCGAACACAGCATCAGAAATAGATATTTCTTCAGTTTTTTCAAGATTCCAAGAATGTACATTAATTTTTAGATTCAAGAAACACCTCCTTTAGGATCAAAAGAACTATATATATTACAAGCACTTCCCTTATATCCAGGAACTGCTCCTTTTACCAAGATCAAAGAACCATTAAATTTCTCAAACAATTTTTCTTTAGAAATATATAAAACTTCTAAGTTTTGACATGTAACTGTTTCGTTTCCATATCTACCAGGCATTTTCTTTCCTTTAAATACTCTGCCAGGTTTTCTAGAACCAGTAGAACCACAACTTCTATGCGCTTTTGAAACACCGTGTGTTGCTCTTAATCCTGCAAAACCATGTCTTTTCATTCCACCAGAAAAACCTTTTCCTAAAGTTTTTCCTTGTATATCAACTAAAGATCCTATTTTCAAAAAATCTTCTACATCAACAAATTGCCCTTTTGAAAAATTATCTATATTTTCAAACTTAAATTCCTTCATGTATTTAGGAATAAAATCAAGTCCTTCGAACATTTTAAGTTGAGGATTATTCCAATTTTTCTCCTTGGATCTTCCAACACCTAAAATTAAAGATTCATAACCATCTCTATCTTTTGTTTTCTTATCTACAACAATAGTATCTTGAATCCATAAAAGAGTTCCAGCAACATAATCTGGTACATTACTCTCACTGTCTACTGCTATTTGTGTCATACCTTGCTTTATAGCTATAAAGCCATATCTTTTTCTTTCGATACTCATACTTTCATCTCTATTTCTACGTTTCTAGGAATAGAATAGTTTCCTGCAACCATCTTACTCTCTAAAAGATCTAAAATTGGCTTAGAATATTCTTTTAAGAATAAAACTCTTTTCATATATCTAAGTTCAAATTGATCCATAGCTCTTTTATCTATATGAGGACTTTTCAAAACTGTAAATACTTTTCTTGTAGTAGGCATAGGCACAGGACCTTTAATGCTTAGTCCTAAAGACCTAGCAATTTCTACTATATAAGCAACACAACTATCAAGTGCAGCACCGTCACAAGATTTAAAAACTATACTCATTCCTTCTTTTATTTTTTTAGAAGGCTTCCTACTTACTTTCTTTTTATCCATTTCTCTCTCACTGTTAGAATCAATCATAGCAACACCATTCCAGAAGACTACAGTATAATGCTAAATAAATCAATTTCATTTTATTTACTCTTCTTAACTTTCTCAGCTATATGAGAAGGAGCTTCAGAGTACTTACTAAACTTCATACTAAAAGAAGCTCTTCCATTACTTATTTGTCTTAAGTGCCCTATATAACCAAACATCTCGGATAAAGGAATAAAACATTTTATAACAGTTATTTTTCCTATAGAATCGGTGGATTTTATTTCACCTCTTTTTCCGCTTACGTCACCTATTATAGTTCCCATGTAATCTTCAGGGGATGTTATTTCTACATCCATCAAAGGCTCAAGTAAGACAGAGTTTTCTCCACCTGATACAGATTTCCTAAAAGCTTCTCTAGCAGCAAAATCGAATGCATATACGCTCGAGTCAACATCATGATAACTTCCATCAACAAGCACTGCTTTAAAATCAACCATAGGATATCCGTAGTAACCAGTCGTCATGGCAGATCTGACACCTTTTTCTACACCAGGTATATATTCTCTAGGGATAGCTCCTTCTTTTATTTTGCTTTCAAATACAAAATCAGAACCACTTTCTAAAGGATGGAATTCCATCTCAACATAAGCAAACTGACCAGCTCCACCTGATTGTTTTTTATGTTGATAATTTATTTCTACAGGTTTTCTATACTTCTCTCTGTAAGAAACTTCAGGAGCACCAACTTTAACACCTACTTTAAACTCTCTCTTAAGCCTATCTGCAATAACATCAAGCTGTAACTCTCCCATACCATGTATAAGAGTTTGTTGAGTTTCTATGTTAGTAGTTACCTGGAATGAAGGATCTTCTTTCTTCAAGCTTTCAAGAGCTTTAGATAACTTATCTATCTCAGCTTTAGATTCAGGTTCTAAGGAAAGAGACATAACAGGCTCAGGAAATTCTATACTTTCAAGCAATATAGGGTTAGATGGATCACATAATGTATCTCCTGTAGTAGCATCTATTCCACACAAAGCTACAACATCTCCAGCCTTAGCTTCCTTGATATCTTCTCTACTGTTAGCATGTAAAAGAAGCATTCTTCCTATTTTACCTTTTTTGCCAGAAGTAGAGTTCAAATAAGAATCCCCAACTTTCAATGTCCCAGAGTAAACTCTGAAATATGTAAGTGTACCAACATACTTATCGCAAGTAATTTTAAAAGCTAAACCAGAAAAATGATCATCTATATTATGTTTTCTAACAATTTCTTCGTCTGTTTTTGGATTTGTACCTTTTATTTCAGTTAAATCTAGAGGTGATGGCAAGTAATCAGCAACTGCATCAAGCAATGTTTGAACACCTTTATTTTTAAATGAAGATCCACACAAAGTAGGGAAGAATTTAGCTGCTAAAGTTCCTTTTCTAATCATATCTTTTAATAGATTCAAAGGAATTTCTTTTTCACCTTCTATGTATGACATCATTAATTCTTCATTTTCATCATTAATTTCATCCAGAAGACAAGATCTAATCTCTTCAGTTAGAGAATCTCTCCACTCATTAGCTTTATCTACTAAATCAGAAGGAATTTCCCCTACAACAAAAGAAGCTCCTAAATCATCACCCTGCCAAATGACAGATTTCATGCTAACTAAATCTATTATACCTTTGAAATCAGATTCACATCCGATAGGAATATTTAGCACTAATGGCTTTCCATCTAGCCTGTCTTCTATCATGCTTACACATCTATAAAAGTCAGCACCACTTCTGTCCATCTTGTTCACAAAGCATATTCTAGGAACTCTATGCTTGTTTGCCTGAATCCATACAGTTTCGGATTGTGGCTCTACACCAGCAACTCCATCAAAAACTACTACTGCTCCATCTAAAACTCTTAATGATCTTTCTACCTCTACAGTAAAATCTACGTGACCAGGAGTATCAATTATATTAACGTTGTATAAATTTTCATCCTTTGTCCAAGAACAGTTAGTAGCAGCAGAACCAATAGTGATTCCTCGCTCCTGCTCTTGAACCATAAAGTCCATAGTAGCTTGACCTTCATGAACTTCACCAATTTTATGAGTTTTACCTGTGTAGTATAAAATTCTTTCTGTTGTTGTTGTTTTACCAGCATCTATATGTGCAATGATACCTATATTTCTATAAAAATTTAAATCAAAAGAAGCACTTTTATTCATCATCTTGCCCCATAGTGTTGGTATGCTCTGTTAGCATCAGCTTGTTTATGACTATCTTCTTTTTTCTTAAACGCACCACCAGTACTATTTAGAGCATCTTTCATTTCTCTTCTTAGTTTTTCGTGCATAGGAATTCCAGTACGCTTTCTAGCATTCTCTACTAACCAACGCAAAGCAAGCATGATAGATCTGCCTTCATCAACTTCAAAAGGAACTGTATAAGCGTGACCTGCTACCTTTTTCTGTCTAACTTCTTCATTCGGCCTTAGATTATCAATAACATCATCTACGACTTTCACTGATTCTACATTAAGTTCTTCAGCAATTGATTCCATAGCTGTATAAACTATTTTTTCTGCTATTTCTTTCTTACCATCTTGCATAACCTTATTAATCAACATAGCTACTCTTTTGTTACTATATTTAGAGTCAGGTCTGACCTCTCTTTTTTGTATTTTTCCTTTTCTTGACATTAAATTTTCACCTCAAACATAAAAAATCTTGTTTTACTTAGATTTAGTTCCATACTTAGACCTTCCTTGTTTTCTTCCTTCAACACCTTTTAGATCTCTTATACCTCTTACGACTATAAAACGAACTCCAGGCAAGTCAGGACGTCTAGCCCCTCTAACTAACACTATAGAGTGCTCTTGCAAAGAATGCTTTTCTCCAGGAATAGAAGCTGTAATTTCAAAACCTGTAGAAAGTCTAACTTTTGCAACTCTTCTTTGAGCTGAGTTAGGTTTTCTAGGGGTTTTAGTAAAAACCCTTACACAAGTTCCACCTCTTTGTGGAGCTCCTGCCAAAGCCGGATAACTTTTTCTATTTCTTTTTGGTTTTCTACTTTTGCCTCTGCAAAGTTGTTGTAAAGTTACCATCCCAAACCTCTAAACATCTTAATTAAACCTTTCTTTCAATTTTGCTTTTCTACCAGTTAGCTTCCTTAAATAAAACAGAACAGCTCTTCTTACTTTATGACTTCTATGTTTCTCAATTCTAACATTCCCAAACAAAGGCACAGAACATTCCATACCTCTATTGTTAACAATCTTTCTGATTAGAGCAGTTTTAGGAGTTTTTTTAATACATAGACCTTCGAAAGCTTTTGTCCTCTTTTTATCAATAGGAATATGAGCAGAAACAGTGTCTCCAACTTCAAAATGATCTGAATTAAGCTTTTCCGCCGCTTTCTTATTCATTTTTTCTTCAAACATTCTAAGAATGTACATTTTTTTCCTTTCGAGCAACATATTTAGACCATAAATCGCTTCTTCTATTCTCAGTTAGATTTTCTTTATTTTCAAGTATCCACTTTGAAATAGAAGCGTGGTTTCCAGACCTCAATACATGAGGAACATTGTACTCTAAATCTGTATTTTTTGGAACCCAAGAAGCTGGCTTAGTATATTGGTCATTTTCTAGCAGTCCATCTGAGAAGCTATCTTCCAAAGCAGATTTACTATTTCCCAAAACTCCTTCTATAGTTCTAACACAAGATTCTATCATAACCATTGCAGCTAATTCCCCACCACATAGAATATAATCTCCTATGCTGACCTCTTCAATATTCCAATGCTTTAGAACTCTGCAATCAATCCCTTCATATCTTCCACAAAGAATAATAAGGTCATTTTCTAGCAATTCACTTGTCATGCTTTGATCGAAAACCCTTCCTCTAGGAGATGGATATATTATTTTCTGGCCTCTATATATTTCTGATAACCAAGAATCCATACAGTCTGGGCGCATTATCATTCCATGACCACCACCAAACGGCTTATCATCAAGATCTTTTTTAATTCTATATTTTCTTAGATCATGAGAGTTAATATTCCAAAACTTATCTATACTCTTCCCAACACAAGAAAATGAAAGAGGACCTGGAAACATTCCTGGAAATATAGTTCCGACATCTACCTCCCATTTTTTCTTCAACTTACATTCTTCATGTTCAGACATTTTATTATTCTATTCGTTATTAACAATTTTTCCAAACCAATGCCTGTATTTATATCAAAATGTAATCTATAAACTAATCATACAAAGCCAATTTAGTAAAAAGCATTACTTTTACAAACAAGTTGACCTAATAGAATTAAGAGCAAAACTGATTACAATGATTGTGAAATTATAAAAACTTAACACAAAGCTAAATTTAGAAATGTCAAAATAAGATTAAATAATAATACAAATATATTATGTAAATACTTTTGAAAACTTACCGATTATAAGCCTTAGAATATAATTAGGGAATAATTATTTCATTACTTAAAAATAATTATAACAAATAAAAACAGCTGACAAAGAATCCAAGTTTTTAATATACAATGCTTGAAACAAACAGCATAAGCCATGAATATTCATATAATTTTTAAGGTTTATCTATTATGTAAATCACTATGTAAATGTTTTCTATAAAATTGTAAAAACCTTTGTAATATTAAATTAAAATATAAATTCTTTTTTAATAAAAAAAATAGAATCGATTTGTAGAAAAGATTCAAGTTTTCTAATCTGGAATTAATAGAACAGGATTCAAAGGTTTTCTCTCTCGTGGAAAGAATGCAAGCCATTAATATAAAATATATATAAATAGCATATGAACAAAATTTTTGTACAATTAAGGAAACAATAAAAGGAAACAGATTACGAAACAATTTACAGATTAATGTAATATTTTTCTTATTTCATACTCATAGCAATATTGTCTGCAATATACACTTTTCCAGAATCTTTACAAAATCCATTTATATGTACATAAGATATCATGAAATCCTTTTCAGTATCTAAAACTGGACCAGATCCAAAATTCAATACCTGTTTAGAAAAACAAATAAAATTTCCTGCAGAATCACATATTTCCATTTTGCAAGAATCTTTGCCCATCATTCCTAATAAATATACATGTACATTTTCACTAGATTTATTCAGATCTATATTATCATTTAGACATATATTATCAGAATTATTATTATCAGGATTTAAATCTAAGTCTTTAGAATTCAAATCACTTTTTGCAGAATTTTGCTTATCAGAAATAAGTTCACTTTCATCCTTAGATAGTATAGAAAAACCAAGGAGACCTTTCAGCTCATCTAAGTCAGATGAGTTAGTTCTTAAAACATACATAAAACAACCGGATCCAGTCTTTTTCATAAGACTATATTCCAACACTTCTATATCAGAATTCTCTATGAATAACTTACCTAAAGGAGTCTGATATAAAATAGCTTTAAATGAACCTTTAAAGCCATGTAGTTTTAATATTTTTCCTATCATAATAAAAAGAGTATTTTATTTCTTCTCTTTTTTCTTAGCATTCTTGAATACTACTCTATCTAGATCTTTTCTAGAGTGGAATGGATGTGTATCCATTATTCCAGCTTCATGCAGAAGCCTATGGACTCTATCAGTAGGCTGAGCACCCTTAGATAAAGACTCTTTTACTTTTTTCTCATCACAGTTTAATTTTTTTTCTTTAGCAAAAGGGTCATAGTAACCCAATTTTTCTATAAACTTACCATTTCTAGGAGATTGGCTTTCAGCCAAGACTATAGGATAAAACCTTTTACCTTTTTTTCCTCCTACAGCAAGACGTATTTTCAACATATACAAAACCTCATTACTTAACTTTATATCCAGTTGACTTATTTCGCAAGTCGATAAACAAAACACATAAACAAGGAACGATAAATATTGTGAACAAAGTACCTATACTTAACCCTCCTACAATAACCAAACCTATAGAACTTCTGACCTCATAACCAAAGGAACCTGGGATCAAAAGAGGTACAGCTCCTAAAACCATGGCAAAAGTGGTCATTACTATAGGTTTCAATCTTAAAGAAGAAGCTTTTATTACAGAAACAACCGGATCCTTGCTCTGCTCTAGCTCTTTTTTGAAAAATTCCACTATCAAAATACCATGCTTCGTTATAAGACCAATTAAAGTTATAAGACCAATTTGACTATAAACATTAAAACTAGATCCAGAGAACAAGAATATTGTAAATATAGCTCCAGACAAGGCTAATGGTACAGAAAGCATTATGATAGCTGGGTAAGCAAAGCTTTCAAACTGAGCAGCCATTATAAAGAACACAAACAGCAAAGATAATCCAATGATAAACAAGAAATTATTACCTTCTTCGATTATTGTCCTGACATCTCGTCCTGGAGATACAACATAACCTTGAGGAATGATTTTGTATATACCTTCTTTTATTTCATTGTATGTCTCTATCACGTCATTGTTAGGCTTCAGACCTAACACAAAGTTAAATGCTCTAACTCCATCTTCGTGCAATATAAACGGCCTGTTTTTAGTCTCCTCTACTACCACAATGTCTTTCAATGAAACTAACTTAGGAATGGATCTCTGATCTTCTTCTGAGACATTAGTCTTAACATAAAATTGTTTTATTCCTTCAGGATCTGATCTAAATTTCTGATCTGCCCAAACTGAAACAGGATATCTTTTACCTTCTCTTTCATATCTATATGCTGGAGGGTTACCTCTCATTATCATGGCAATATTTTCTTTCAAAAATCCTAAATCAACACCTAGAGATAAAGCTCTATCTCTATTTATCTTTATATCATAAGTTTTTTCAGGAGATATTCTTGAAACTTGTACTGACTCTACAGCCGGAGAAGAGTGTACAATCTTAGAAACCTTATTGGCAAATTTTTCTAACTCATCATAAGACTTACTGCTTTTGATAGAAAATTCTAATTGATTTGCTTTTCCTCCAATTGATCCACTAGGAACTGAAACAGAGGCTGATAGATTAGGTATCTGTTTTCTAATCGCATCATTTAGAGATTTAGAAATTTTAAATGCCGATTCTCTATCAGAAAATGATTTCAAAAGTATAGTTATGCTAGCTTTACCTTCTCCGCTGTAAAAAGAAGAAAATGTAGATCTAACTCCAGGGTGCTTCTTGATTATCTCTTCTGCTTTAGAAATAGGGTATTCCATATACTTTACATTAGCTCCACTAGGCGCTCTAATTTCTAAACTAAGCATTCCTTGGTCTTGTATAGGCATAACCTCAGATCTCAAGAAAAATTTACCTATCACTAAACCAGAAAGTCCGAATAAAAATCCGAAGAAGATAACAATATTTCTATACTCTACAGCTCTAGAAAGGTATTTCTCATATCCAGATTCTAATTTCTTAAAATATTTTTCAAATTTTACAACAGGGTAGGCCTTTATACCAGAATCATTAACCAATAAGTAAGAGCTCATCACTGGAGCAAGTATTATAGCTACTAGACCAGAAACAAGTACCATACCAGCCAATGTAACTGAAAATTCTTTAAACAAAGATCCTACAATTCCTGTGCTAAACCCTATAGGTGCATAAACCGCAACTAAAGTTAATGTCATAGCTATAATAGAAAACTGTATTTCATTCATTCCATTTATTGCCGCTTCTTTTGCTGACTCTTTTTTCAGTCTCTTATGTATAATTTCTATAGCAACAATTGCGTCATCAACAACTAAACCAACAGCCAAAACCATAGAAAGAAGTGTAATAAGGTTTATAGTATATCCAAGCAGATAAATTATTGTGAAACCACTCAGCAAGCAAATAGGTATTGTAATCACTGGGATAAGAGATGCTTTCCAAGATTTCAAAAACAAAATCATAACAATAACAACTAAAATAACCGCTTCAAAAATAGATTGAACAACTCTATTTACAGATACTTTTATAGATTCAGATCTATCAAGCGCAACCTCTATCCTAACCCCAGAAGGCAAAGCTTTATTAATGTCAGGAAGCCTGTTTTTTATCTCGCTAGCAATCTGTATCTGATTAGCTCTAGATTGTGCATCAATATTTACAAGAGAACAAACCTTACCATCATATCTAGTTCTGACATCATGATCTGCATTTTGCATTTCTACCTTTGCAACTTCTTTTATTTTTACAACATTTCTATTTTTTTCTTGAATCACAATCTCTTCGAACTCTGAAACAGTAGAAAGTTCGTTAGCTAATGTAACACTATACCTAATATTATTAGATTCTATGTTTCCAGCCGGATATAAATAAGTCTGCTTACTAATTGCATAATAAACATCCATAGCTGTTAAGTTGAAAGATTTCAACTTGTAAGGATCTAACCATACATCTATTCTGTAAGTTTTTCCTTCACCTGTCATTCCAGCAACTTTTACAGAAGAAACTCCATTCACAGATTCCAAACTATTTTTGGCGTGTCTATAAGCTATATCAGACAACTCAGAAGAAGTATATTTATCTCCAAAGACAGCTAAAGTTATAAATGAACCATTATTGCTAGAAGATTTCCTTACCTGTGGATCCTTTAAGTTAGGAGGAAAAACTCCTCTAACTCTCCTTAAAGTAGAGTCAACATCTGAAGATATAGAATCTATAGATCTACCAGAATCAAATGTCATATTTATTTTAGCTTCACCCTCTTTGCTTATTGTAGTACTCATTCCTTTTAAGCCTTCTAAGCTAGCAAACTCTTCTTCCATAGGGTTTGCAATTTGAGATTCTACTACTTTAGGGTTAGCGCCAGGGTATTCCATTCTCACTTCTATTACAGGGAAATCCACTTGAGGATTTTCTCTTAAAACAGAATTCCTCAATCCAATATAACCAGATAAAGCTATTAGTATATTGATAACCCAACTTAATACTGGCCTAGATATAAAAAACTTACTTAAATTCAATTTGATTCACCTGCTATATTAGCTTTCACTTTCTGACCATCTGAAACACCATCTCCTGCTTCGGTAACAACCACATTTCCTTGCTCAAGTCCTTTTAATATCTCAACATAACCTTCATCTCTAATTCCTATCTCTACTGGAATATTGTATGTAACACCATCTTCTACTTTATAAACATAAGATGAACCGTAAGAAATCTTAACAGCAGATTCTGGAACCATCAGTACATTCTTTTTAATTCCTAAAGGAACATCTACTTTTACAAATTGACCAGGAATCAATCTAACATTTTCATTAATTAATGTCGCTTTGAATGCAATGTTATGTGTAGAATCAGAAACTGCATCTATTGCATCTATCTTAGCTAACTGGGGGAGTATAGATGAAGACTCTGATATGATATAAATTTCTGTCCCTATTGAAATAGAGTTTGCATCAGATTCTGGAACAGAAAATATAGACACCAAAGGACCTACTGATCTGAATGTAGAAATTTCCTGATTAGGGTATAAAACAGCGCCTTCTGTGTACTTAACCAAACCTAATATCCCATCAAAAGGAGCTATAAATTTAGTTTTTTCCAACTCAGAAACAGTTCTGTTATATTCTGCTAGCGCTTTATTATATGCATTTTTTCTTGTTTCTAGCTCGGAATCAGAAACTATACCTTGCTCATTAAGATCTTCAGCTCTATCTCTCTGTAACTTATTTTCTTCCAAGACAGCTTTAGCGCTTTCTGCAGCATTTTGCTCACTGCTGTCGTTTAATTTGAAAATATAATCACCCTTTTTGAGTACTTCTCCATCTTTTCTAATGTATTTTATTATTCCTGTGCCTCTCTCGTTTATAAGGCTAATAGATTTCTGCGCCTTAAGAGATCCACTATATGTTCTTCTTTCATACATATCACCTATTTTTACTCTTTCAGCTTCCACATCAATTGTTTCTATAAAGTTAAATTTAGGGTTAACTTTGTTTACATATTGATAGTAAAAGAAACTAACAGACCCAAAAATAACAACTAAGGTCAACAAATAAAAAACATTTGACTTTCTTTTAAGCATTCAAGCTCCTCTTCTAATTTTCTTTATAATTTACTATTTAAAACCTTAATAATAAATTAACAAATCTATACTTACAAAAATAATTGTAAAAGATTTAATATAATATTACACCAAAAGCATAATTAAGCCATTAACTGATTTGGCAAATTCAGCACAATCAGTCAGACCTTCTATCTCCAAATAAATACAACAAGTTTCTCAAGATTATTATTACATCCATCAATAATACCAAAGAAGAAAGAATAGCAGCTTTATTTAAATCTTCATCTGATACTTGATTAGAGTAGTATATATTCACTAAATTTTGACTTGTAAAAGCTATACTAACTACAGAAACAAAGGTAGACAAAGATATCAGCAAAATATGAGAAGATGTGCTTCCAAATACGAAGTAAGCGAATAAAGAATATATGGAAACTGCAAAAAATGTATAAAAAGCTAAAGAAAGATAACTAGATAAATCTGTTTTTGTACTAGCTCCATAGTAGGACACAACCAAAAATATGGAAGCAGTCAAGAAAAACATAGAAACTATACTGCTACTTGTAAAAACTTTAAATATATACGCACTAGATATACCCATGACTGAACAATAAGACCAGTACATTAAGCTAATCTCAGAATATGAGGATCTTATATTTACTTTCCTGAAATACAAGCTCATTATTATCCAAGCAGGAATAGAAATTATGCTTACCATTGCGAAAGACCTATTGCTTAAAAAAGAACTTACACAAAAAGCTAAAGCTCCAGTAAAGGCAAATCCAACCCCCAAAAACTTATATACAGCAGCGAAATAATCTGACAAACCAGATTGAACACTTACATTATCTTCTCTAAATCTCATCCGAAACCCCTTTTTGGCAGAATACCATATAAAAAATATTTAGCAAATTACTTTCTTGCCAATCAACTCAAACCATAATAATAAACTAAATACTGTAAAAATCTGAACCACTTTACAGTTGCTAGCTTAATTAATTATAAACCTATATATAAATTGGTAATTTTTTATTAACAGCCTTAATTGCAAAATTTCAATTTGATAATTTGTACTTTTAGTTTATAGTTTTTATATTAATAGTGCTTTATGAATTCTGAAATAAATTTTACAAATTACAAAAAAAATATAACTAAAATAGATATAGATTTACTTAAAAATGTCGATTTCGTGTTTTGTGATCTAGATGGAACTCTTGTAAGACAAAACACTATCTTTTCTACATTCAAAAAAACACTTTTTTATAAACCTTTTACATTCCTAAAAATTACACTTAATTGGATTTTAGGAAAGAAACTAGAAAACATAAAAATAATAAACTCGAATCATAGCTTACTTAAAATGGAAGAATTAGATTTTAATAAAGATGTAATTAGCTTTCTAAAAGATGTGAAACGTCAATACAAATCTATCAAAATAGTGCTTGCAACTGGATCGACTCAAAACATAGCAAAAAAGATATCCTTAAAGTTAGACGTTTTTGATAATGAAATATACTCTACACACAATAATAACTGTATAGGAGAAAATAAGTTAAAAGAAATAATCTCATTCAATAAAAATAAACCATTCATGTATATAGGGAATAGCAAACAAGACATAATCATCTGGCAAAGCAGTGAAATCTGCGGGGCTGTTTGTAATAAAATATCACAAAATCAAATCCAAACCTTAAATCTACAAAACCTAATTTACTTTCCAGATAAATGGTCAAAGTTAAATACTGATTAAATGCATAAAGTAGAATAAACACTAGATGTTAATATACAACAACCATTAACGGAATAAATACCTACCTATAATCTAAATTTGACTTTTATACACTTTTTAATACAAAAATGCGCTTATTAAATACGATTTTCATAGATTCTTAACTTTTATCAATTAAACAAATTACGTGAAAGCAGCATTATTTGAAAGACTAAAGAAAAATCCTTCCTCTTACTCAAGCTATGAAGATTTATATGAATCAATAAAAGAGGAAATATATTGCATATTGGACAGACAGTCACTTTTTGCAGAAAGCATGTCAGGAATATCAAACTATATACCAGATCTATCTCCGTATGATCAAGAAAAAATATATCTACTAGAAGTGTATTTAAAGAAAAACATAGAAAGGTATGAACCTAGACTAAAAAAACCATCAGTTAAAGTTCAGAAATTCATAGAAAACATACAGTCATTAGCGATAGAAATAAATGGATATGTTGTATTCGAAGAGAAGATAGAATTAATGCAAATTTCCATATTACATAGCAAGCAATAGTTTTAATAGGAACAATATAAGTAGCAATATAGTAGCAATACACTCTCTTAAGAGAATATTTTATTTTCGAAAAGCTGTACTTTAATTTGTTCTTGAGTGGATAAACTTTCATTCAAAACATCAGAAACAAATTTCATGGTAACGAAATTATCTCCGAATCTATTGTACATTGCCAAAGCACTATGCTTAGCTTCACTTAAAATCTGACCATTGATATTCTTACTAGCATTAACATTTGAACTTGAGTCTATATCTCTATTCGTTTTTGTATATGATTTTACATTATTTAAATCCAAACTTGCAGATCTTTCAAAACCTTGTTTAAAATTTCTAGAAGAATCACTGGATGCTGTAAGACAAAGATCTCCTATCCCAGCTGGGCTAAAAATAACTTCTTCCTCAGATATTTCCATAAGGAGTTTCCTTAGATCCAAAAACCCCTTATTCAAGAAAGATGCAACAGCATTTTTGCCTAACCCTAAGCCAGAAACAACTCCACATCCATAAGCTATTATATTTTTCATTGCTCCACAGAATTGTATGCCTTTTTTCATTTTGCTATGCATAAAACCCATATTAGAAAAAGACATCACTTCAGGAATTAATTCCTCTGAACCTAAAATAGATGTTGTTGGTAAGTTCTTCATTATTTCGTTAGCAAAATGAGGACCTGCTATAACAGACCAATCTATTCCTTTTTTATCAGCCCACTCTCCCAAAATCAGTCCATTTTCCAAAACTCCTTTTGAGATAAAAATAATATGATCTTTTTTGCTAGAGTACTTTTCTACTATATTAGGCACCGCATAAGAAGGAACAGCAGGAATTAAAAATGGATAATCATTGAAATCTTTATAACTATCTTTATTACTATTGTCACTATTTAACTCTAGATCAGTTTTTTTATTCCTATTTAGATTATTGTAAGTATTATCTTGTTTTTTATCTTCAATACTATTTAAACAAACATTCCCACTAAAAGAATCTATTACAACATATTCAAACCCAGAACGCTTTATAGCAGAAGCCATTGCAGATCCAAAAGCACCATTTCCTATAATCTTAAACAACAAAACCCTCCTAAAATAAAATCTCATTAGATTCATTAAAATTCACTTATCTATAAATCAAATGAACATGAATACGGATATAAATGAACATAAATACGGATATAAAATTAATCAGAAGTATTTTTAGGAATGTATATATGCATTCCATTAAGCTCTTCTCTAACATCTACCTGACAGCATAATCTTGAAGTATCTGTAGCATCATCATTAACAAAATACTCCATAGTTTCTTCTTCTGTTTCTGACATAGCCTGATCACTATCCTCTATTTTATCAAAGAAAGGTTGGTCCAATGTTCCATGACAACTTCCACAAGCTAAAGCACCACCACATGAGCAGGCCATAGGAATATGATTTTTTCTTATAACTTGCAACATATTATCCCCTACATTTGCATTACAAACTTTTTTAGAACCATCAGGATATACGAATATTATTTCTACAGATTTCTTTTCACACATACTAAAGGGTATCAAGACACTAAATGAAAATCCATAGTTAAGAAATCATTTTCATAAATAATCTTTAAAGTAGTGATAAAATAAAGTGGTAAATATAATCAGTTAGACAATGAGCTATTCTTAAATAATCTTAAAAACACTTATCAATCATATCCCAAACAGGCTTAAGCCCAGATTCTACACGAATTCCAAACCCTCCAGAATTCTTAGCAAGATCCATATCTAATTCTGAGTCTCCAATCACCCATATATTTCTAGGATCTATTTTCAATGATTCAGCAATATCAATTAATGTAGAGGGATCCGGTTTCGGGCTTTTTCCACTATCTGACCCTAGTATAAAATCGAACTGCATCAACCCTAACAATCCTAAGTGAACTTTTATTTGCTTAGAGCTTGCCAAACTCACAACACCCTGTTTAATTTCATGATCAGCAAAAAAATCTATCAAACCCAAAGCATATGGGTTAATGCAAGGCTCAACTCTTTCTTCTACATTTTTGTATTCTCTCTGTATCTTAGACTTCATACTCTTATCAAAAGAAAACCAAGCTTTTTTCATTTTCTCTTTTTGAGAAAAAGGAAATACATCTAATTCATTTTTCCAGAACAAGTAATTATTAATAAAGTAATTCAAGTTATCTGATTTAATTATTGTACCAGACCAATCCCAACACACTAATTTAGGTTTTAAAATCTCTGAACTTCCCATATCCTATGATACCTTATTTAAATATATACATATATACAAAAACTGAATCTCACTTTTACTATATTTACTTATAAATTAGTTGAAAAAATAAAAATTAACCGTATTTTAAACAATTCATAATAAAAGTACAATTAAATATGATTTTAGATTGGTTCAGCAAACCTGAATATCACCAATGTTTCTCTACACCATGTATAATAATATCTGATGATGGGACAATACAAAAAGTAAACAAAGATTTCTTTGAAAGATTTGGAGATATGAGGGGTAAAAAAATATCTAGCATATCTTCAATGAAATATTATAGAAGCCAAATGATTTGCGAAATTGAAAATTCTCAATGGGAGCTAAATTACTTCAAGACCTCTGCAAAGCAATATCATGTGCTATTCATACCTTATGATTCTACATCTCATATGTTAAGCCAGATTCCTTCTCCTGTAGCAGTAGTTGGAGAAAAAGGAAATATAATCAGCGCAAATGACAGCTTTAGAGGCTATACACCTAAAGACAAGAAAATAAAAAATCTAAATCAATTTTTCGATTTCTCTAGCAGCATGTTAAGGAAAAAGCTAAATGTAGAGGATGTACTATGGAATGGAATTCCAATGGAAGTACATTTCAAAAAAGGCACTTGCTCCACGTGGATTGTTGGATTACAAGATAAAACTGAAATACAGAAAATAAAAAAGCAAATGCAAAAATCACAACATTTGCAAAACCTAGGACAGTTAGTAGGGAGCATAAGTCACGATTTCAATAATATTTTCACATCAATAAAAGGATTGTGTGAGTTACTACACCAAAGCGTAACAGAAGATTCAGTAAAATCAGATGTATCAGAAATTATATCCAATATAGATAATGCAACTGGATTAGCAAAAGAATTAATAAAATTCGCTTCTCAAAAAGATAAAGCAATATGTAATCCTTACAATACAATTATAGAATGCAAAAGATTATTCGAAAATATTTCAGCAGACATCAATGTATCATTTGATATAAAGCAATCAGATGCCTTAATAAAAATATCTTCTTGCTCTCTCCAAAGAATACTTATGAACTTAGTAATAAATAGTAGAGATTCTATAAAAGAAAATGGAGAAATAAAAATCTCCCTGCTAGAAAAAGATTTGTATGAAAAACATATAAAGAAAAATGTAATTCCTTCAGGGAAGTACGTAATACTTTCTATAGAAGATAATGGATCAGGGATACCTTTAGAAATCCAAGATAAAATATTCTCTCCATTCTTTTCTACAAAGGATAGTGGAACTGGTCTAGGGCTTTCTAATGTAATATCTATTGTAGAAAACGGAGATGGATATTTAGATTTAAAAAGCAATCCTAATGGAACCAGTGTGACTCTATATTTTCCTATAAATCAAAAAAACACAAAGAAAACGGTACTTTTGATAGAAGATGAAGATGGGATTAGACAAATAATGAAAAAATCTTTAGAGAGAAAAGATTATGAAGTTATTAGCGCAACAAATGGAGCTGAAGGAATAGATATAATAAGCTCTGATCAACATATAGATACAGTAATTACAGATGCTGTAATGCATGGTAAAAAAGGCACTGAAGTTTTGGAATACATAAAAGAAAACAAGCCAAACATAAAGACAATTTTAATGTCTGGTTATCCAGAAACTCAGTTTGAGAAAAATTTTGATAACTTCTTGCCAAAGCCATTCAGTATCTCACAGTTAGTGGACATGGTCAGCAATTTATAGATTTTCAAACCCTTATTTTTATTTATGTTTATTGATTTTTGAATTATTAATTTGAAATTCATCATTTAATATAAAATACGCATTTAGTAGAAAAATATAACTAAAATTTTACAAATATTATTTATCAAAGTAAATTGAAAAAACAATTTTAATAGCATAAAATCAAGCGAGACTGTTTAAGTTATTAATTAAATTAAGTCTGATTTCCATGACCTGACTATCAGATATTAAAATTTTTAACAAATAGAAAACGAGGAGAACAATGAATACAAATCTTAGCGACGAAAAGGCATCTGCTTTAAAAGCTGCAATAGAACAGATTAAAAAAGCTTATGGTAAAGATTCTATAATGAATCTAAACCAAAGATCATCTGTAGAAACTGAGGTTATATCAACAGGATCACTTTCTCTAGACATAGCTCTTGGAATTGGTGGACTTCCTGTTGGACGTGTTGTAGAGATATATGGTCCTGAAAGTTCTGGTAAAACAACAATAGCATTACAAGTAATAGCAAATGCACAGAAAAAAGGTGGAGTATGTGTGTTTGTTGATATGGAGCATGCATTAGATAAAAAATATGCTGAAAAACTAGGAGTAGATGTAGATAATCTTATGTTCGCTCAGCCAAGTTCTGGAGAAGAAGCTTTAGAGATAGTAGAAACTTTTGCTAGATCTGGTTCTGCAAAAGTAATAGTTCTTGATAGTGTTGCAGCTTTAGTTCCAAAATCAGAGCTTGAAGGAGAAATGGGAGATGCTCATATGGGACTACAAGCTAGATTAATGAGCCAAGCATTAAGGAAACTTACTGGAACAATCTCTAAGTCTGAATGTATGGTTATTTTCATTAACCAAATCAGACAGAAAATAGGTGTATTTTTTGGAAATCCTGAAACAACAACTGGTGGAAATGCTCTGAAGTTTTATTCTTCATTAAGATTAGATATAAGAAGAACATCATCTATCAAAAAAGGAGATGAAATTACAGGAAACTCAACTAAAGTAAAAGTAGTAAAAAACAAAGTGGCACCTCCATTCCAAGTTGCTGAGTTTGACATAATCTTTGGAGAAGGAGTTTCAAAAATTGGAGAACTTATAGATCTAGGAGTTAAGAATCAAATTATTAATAAATCCGGTTCTTGGTATTCATATGGATCAGATAGATTCCAAGGAAAAGACGGAGCTAAGGAATTTTTCTCTGCAAACAAGGATAAAATGCTAGAACTAGAAAACAAAATACTGGAAATCTATGGAATTAGCAGCAGAAAACCTAACAAACCTTCAAGCAAAGAGAATGATAAATCTTAATTTCAATAGAGTATCTAAAAGTGCTTATTTTTCATAAAGCATAATTTACATCTAAAAAAGATAGTCAGCAGAAATGATCAGATTGAAATATAAAATAAAGATCATTTTACTAGCGTGATAATTTCATGAATCTTAAAAATACCTCTAATAAATAAATTATAAATTATCCTCTATGTGCAATCTTCTCATGTATTGTGATAATTAAAAAATCTCTTGTAGGTTTGGGTTTCTATTCCTTTAATTACAAACCTAAAGCATACAACGTATTCACAGACAATAAAAACATAATGTAGAAATGAAAACATATAAGCGAATAACTGCATATTTAAACAAAATACCTAAGTTATCAAGCCATTCAAAAAGCATAATTTATGCAAACTCTATTAGAAGTTCGATTTTCAATGCACTATCATAGCAACAATACATTTTTGTTTGATTTTGGAATCCAAACAAGTCCATAACAATATGTCTATGATTTATGCACAATATAGCAATTTGACACTTCAGGATGAATAAAAAACACCTTACATATAATCAAATGAAACATAGTTACAATTCAAACCTAATAAAACATCCTTCATGCCATGTAAATTTATTTTATCAAACCTTAATTCTAAACAACTTACTAAATCAAAGGTTATACAATCAATATAATGCTTTCTATATATTAGCTTATAAACTAAATTATTACTAAACAGATAATATTGCATAATAATAAATTTTTATAAATAGGTTTTATAATAATAAACTCGTACATGAGTTGATCCAAAACTAACAAATTAGAATATATAAATCTATCTAGAAATTTGAAAGCTCAGTCTATTAATTTAACAATTTGAATTATACAAAACAGTTAATATGCAAAAGATATTTGAGATATTTCTCCACAAATATAAATATTATTCTACAAATCTATGCATATTAAGTAATTCAAGCAATATTAGCATTTACCATTAGATATTGTCATTTATCATCAGAGATGATTAGAGATACTATAATATTTAAGATAATTTATAATCAAATATGTAATACGAATTCCATTGGAAATAAATTAACGAACAAAGATTTAACAAATAAAAAACAAAATTTAGAAAATAATTTAGAAAACTATCTCTTTCTAAATTGTGGTCTTCTACGAGCTTTTCTAAACCCAGGTTTCTTCCTTTCGACTTTTCTAGCATCTGTAGTTAGAAAACCTTGTGCCTTTAGAATGCTATGCATTTCTGGATCAGATTTTATTATTGCTTTAGTAAGTCCTAATCTAACTGCATCAGCTTGACCAGATAACCCTCCACCTTTAGCAAAACCTTTTACTAAAAATTTCTTTTTCAAAAAAGAAATAGGATCTGTAGCCTTGGAAGAATGTGTACTTCTCTTGAAATAAGCATTGATTTCTTTTCCATTTACAGTAAATAGATTTTCTTCTTTTGAATCTTCTTCTAAGAATTTAAACCAAACTCTAGAAACTGATTCTTTTCTTCTACCAGTTCCGTATGATCTACCAATTTTGTCTAGAATAGGCTTTTCTGGCTTAGAAGTAATTTCTTTTTTTTCTACTGCACTCTTTACAACTTCTGATGAAGATTCAAGTGTAGACTCAACAGCATTTTTGCTAATCTCTACAGAAACGCTATCTTCTAAATTTTCTGTTTTTAAAATCATTAAGAAACCACCTTTTCAGCTTTAACTTCACTCTCAGGATTCATGTATCCAGACTTTGGAGCCCAGACTTCTGGCCTTAAAGAACCAAGATCATGCTCTCCTTGAGAAAATACTTTTAAATTCCCAAGCTGAGTTCTACCTAAAGGACCTCTGCTAAGCATTCCTTTTACAGCTTTTTTAATGATTTCAGATGGATCTGAGGTCATAATATCTTCAGCTGTTCTAGTTTTCAGACCACCAGGGTATCCTGTATGCCTGTAATATTTTTTGTTTTTATATTTCTTTCCTGTTAGAACTACTTCTTGTGCATTTAGAACTATTACTCTATCTCCACAGTCTGCACCTTTTGTAAAAGTTCTTAGATGCTTTCCTCTTAATACATTTGCAATTTCCACACAAATCCTACCGAGAACTTTACCCTTAGCATCCATTATGTAACTTTTCTTGTTTTTTATATGCTCTTTCTTAGAAACGAACGATTTACTCACACCCCAATCTTAAAACAGAGAGGTAAATATGTAAAGGTGTCCAAATAGAATATTATAAAAACAATCTAAATTATTACTATTTAGTAGGTTTATGTAATTAAAAACAACTAATTTTAGCATTAAAACTTAATAATGAAATTAGAATTCGCTTAATATTCCATTAATTACTATTTTCTGTAAGTTCCTGCATACTTTCCCAGTGACACAGGGCAGCTCCAAAAGCATCTGTAACATCATGCTGATCTATATCTATCTTCAAAACCTTACAAACAGCCGATGCCATTTCTTCTTTAGTTGCATTTCCTTTTTCTGCAACTATCTGCTTTATTATTTTAGTAGAATAAGAACACATGGGAACTTTGCTCATCCCTATAGCTGTCAATATAGATCCGAAAGCAGCTCCTAAAATCAACCCTGAAGCAGGATTAAGGCCTACAAATGTCTTTTCTATTCCTATTTGATCTGGATTGGAATTTGCAATAACAGCAGTTATATTTATATGTAAGAAACATAACCTTTGTTCTATTGTTAATTTTGGATCAGGTTTAATCAATCCATAGTCTAAGTATTTTTTTGTTTTGCCAGTGATTTTTATCAAACCCCAACCAGTTTTTCTAATTCCTACATCTATTCCAAGTATTTTCATTTAAAGCTTTCCATATCTAAGTTGTTCCATATCTCTTGAACATCTTCATTGTCTTCTAGAATCTCAAGAAAATTCTTTATTTCACTCTTTTGCTCATCATTCTTCAGAAATACCTTTTCTTTTGGACAGTAAACTATTTTCTGGTCATAATCATTAAACTTGTTTAGGAAATTAGAATCAAAATTATCTAGATTTTCGAATTCAATGGTTATTTTATTAACACCATTCGATTCATTTCCAGACATTACATTATTCTGAACAATTTTTATATCCCTAAGGCTTTTTTCAGCACCACTTTCCATTAATAGTTGAATTACTTCGTCTTCTGTTAAATCAGATACAAAGCAAAATTCATAAACTTTTTCGAAAATAAACCTCAAATCTGACAGTCCTTTTCCATACTTTTTGAACAAAGCTCTAAGCTCAGAAACAGTTCTATTAGAGTTGTCTGTTATGGTTTCTATCATAAACGCAATTCCGTGAGGTCCATAACCAGTATAAGACATCTCTATATTACAGTCTTTGTCTGATGCTTTTTTGATTGCCCTATCTATGTTTTCTTTTGGCATATTTTTAGATTTAGCAGCATGAATAGCTGTTTTTAATCTTGGATTTTTATCAGGGTCAGGGCATTGTCTAGCAATTGCTGCGATAGCTTTTGCTAGTTTTGTAAACTCTTTTGATCGTTTTTTATCATTAGCTTCTTTTTTATGCTTTATATTACTAAATTTAGAATGACCTGCCACTATATATCCCTTGAGAGATCATCTTGAGATTTTTCAAAAACAACATCAGAATCTTTATTCTCTGAGAAATCATTTAACACTCTTTTTATAGTATCTAAATTAGAAGAAAAATCTAAATTCATTTTCAAAATCTTAGACTTAACTTCATTGAAAATAATTTTCTTACACTCATCTTTCATTCTGCTTGAAGAAGTAGACCACATGTTATTTATTTCTGTCTCAAGAAATTTACTTTTTGAATCTAAAATCTTACTATGTCTTTCTATCAGTTTTTCTATCAATTCTTTCTCTTTTTGAGGAAGCTTCGATGCCTTAATTTTGTATTCTTCTTTTAATTCATCTATCTTGCTTTTCATAGAAGATAGCTCCAATTCCAAGTTATTTATCTTATCACTTCTATCCTTAACAGAATTTTCAATGCTTTCAGAATATATAAATACGTACCTTTTTATAAAAGGGAACAAAAATTTCTTCATTATTAAAAATGAAACTAAAAATGAACAAAATTCATAAAAAATCTTATTAAAAATCACTATACATTCCTCTAATTCTTATAAACCTTAGCATTCTAGCATATCTTGTTTATAATCTCTTCAATCAAATCTTTAGACTTAGCTTTAAACTCATTTATAAAATCAGCTTTCCACTTACTTATCTTCAAATCAGTATCTTTTATGAGAACTTGATGGCTTTTTTCTAATTCTGTAGCCTTACAGTCATACTTCTTTTTAATATCTACCCTTATTCTTTCTAAGGCTTTATTAAAAACATTATCCACTTTTTCTTTGTAATAATCTAACTCTTCTGAAATTTGTTTTGAAGCTTTTTGAAGCTTATCTATGTTTTCTTCAAGCTCAATTCTCTTAAGCTTTCTAGATCTAATTACACTCTTCATTCTAGGAAAGTAGAATTTATCCAAAATCAAAAATGAAGATAAAAATACCATACAAAACCAAAATAATTGAGACAAAAACCAATGGCTATTAAATTGAGGTATCACTTGAGTTGTTTCCTCAGATCACTATAAGAATTGCTATTACAAAAGCAAGCAAAGCTACAGATTCAAGCAGACCAGCACCTATAACAGCCATGTTGCTCATACTATCCTTCGCTACAGGATTTTGAGCTGTAGCCTTAAAAAGAGAAGAAAATATATTAGAAAGACCATAAGCAACCCCTAAAAGAGGAAGAAGTGCTAAAGCACCTGCGATCATTTTTCCTGTACTGACATCCATAATGTACTCCTAGTGCAAATATAAAGCATCTTTCAGAGAAATACAAGCTAATACAGTAAAGATATAAGCTTGAAAAATAGCCACAAAAAATTCAAAAATCAATAAAATTGAGCATGCAAAAACAGGGATAAATGAAAACAATTTCATCTTTACAGCAAAACCTAAAAACACTTTCAACATTATATGTCCAGCAACCATATTCACGCATAATCTTAGAGATAAAATCAAAGGCTTAACTAGGAAAATAGCAAATTCTATTAAAAATATAAGTGGCGACATTACCAAAGGAACTCCATTTGGGATAAATAATTTAAAAAACTTAAACCCATGCTTCCTTATCCCAACAAAAACAACCATACAAAATACTATCAAAGACAATGCCATAGTTACGCTTAAGTGACTAGTTATAGTAAAACTCATAGGAAAAAGCCCCAAAAGATTTCCAAACACTATAAACAAAAACAAAGACATAATTAATGGTTGATAATTCTTATATTCCTTACCAAGATGCTCCTTACAAATACCCTTCACGAAATTAAATATTATTTCATTAATTGATTGAAAAAATCCTGGGACGAACCTAACTTTTTTTAATCCTATAAATGACAATAATCCCAAAGACAAAGCTGTGATTGCCATGAACAAAGTAGAATTAGTAAAAGATATAACATACCCAAATACATTAATAGGAATTATTTCAAGTATTTTAAATTGTTCGAATACATACATACAATAGGAATATATTACTATTTCATTAAAAATAACACCAACTTTAATTAAATATATATTCAGTTAAGCATTCTATTTTGCATCAGACTAGCTGTAAATAATTCAAATAACCAAACCCTGCAATCAATTAAAGCTATCAATATTCCTTGAACCTAACTAACTCTTCTAGTCAGAGAACTTATATAGGTAACAATGCTTATTTCTGTTCTATTTGTGATTCTGAAAAAATTATCAAACATTGATATAAAAACATCAACATGTTATTGAATTACTATATGCGCCCATAGCTCAGTAGGATAGAGCGCAAGATTCCTAATTTTGAGGCCGGGGGTTCAATTCCCTCTGGGCGTGCTCTTTTTCTAAAAAAATTTACAATTTATTTACAATTTTGGGTTATATTTACCTTTTCTTATTGCTTTTTATTATTCTTAATGATATGAATTGTTTGGTGCGCTCTTAGCTCAGCTGGATAGAGCGACGGCCTTCTAAGCCGTAGGTCGTAGGTTCGAACCCTACAGAGCGTGCTTTATGTATTTGTTAAATTAGTTACGTGTATTGAGTTATTTTAGTTTAAATAATTTGGTTAGTAAAAAAATTTTGTTCACATATTAGTTTGATTTATTAAATTGGTTGTCTATTTATTAAATTTAGTTCTAGTTTGTTGATTTGTTGAATTAAACTCTTGATTTTATTTTCGTCCAAAAAAATTTTTGTTATAGGGTTTTGTTCATTTTTTAAATTTCAATTATAATTTCAAATAAATTCATTTTCAATATAAAAACAAAAAATCTTTGTCATCAATTAAATTTTATAAATATCTTATAAGCTTTTTGTATAAACAATATAGGAGAAATACTCATTAATAAAACATAATAATTTAAAGTGAGAAATATGGAATCTATTCCTGATAACTCTCTAATGCTCACAAACCCTTAACAAAGGACATATTTCTGCTATCTTGTACTTATATTTAATCTAGGAGAATAAATTGCTGATCTTTATAATACTTAACGCGCTTTTACCTATTTTTTTCACATCACTTATATACCTTGATCAGTCTTATATAGAAATTGTCATGTTAATATGCTTGCCATGCTATATAGTCCCAAAGATATTGCAGAAGAATTGAATTAGAGAAAGCTCAGAATCACTTAACTTTAAAATACAAACAAATACAGAAAAGTATTATGATCTCAATTACCTCAATGTTATTATTTTATTGTGTTCTGCATAAACATTCTGGCCTAATGTTTATAGAATGATACGCTTCGTACCACTTGCTAGGAGCTGCCATTCCTATCACACCACTTGGAAAGCCTTCTACAGGAATCCAGTTTCCTTCTTTTGCCTCTTCAATAAGAGATGAGTAATTCCACTTAAAATGCCCCATAACTGCTATATGGCTTTTAGGAACTATATTTTTAGAAAACATTTCTTCTAAATTAGAAATGAATATATTTTTCATTATTTCTACTTTATTTACTCCCGGAATGTTCTCATCATACATAACCAAGCCTTTTCCAGGACTTAAATCTCCACCATAATATATTTTATAATCTTTGTAAGTTTTATCACATTCTGATTTAGACATTTTCTTATTAACAGCTACACCTATTATGTTAGAATTAACACACTCTGTAATTAAGATCAGTGTTTTTTTAAATTTTTTTTCATCTAAGAAAGGGGAGGATATCAAGAATTTCCCCACTAAGTTTTCTTTTTTTAAAGACAAATGCACATATACACCTTACCAAATATTCTAATTTATTAATATATTCTCATCACAAAAGTTGTTTGTGTTTTATGAGCTGTTACTGTAAAATAAAACCAACGTGTTAATTTATTATTTATGTTTAATTTCTGACCATGTTAGGAGAAAAAATGAGTTTAAAGTTCAATATTGACAAGAAAGACATATCTAAGCAAAAACTTTTGCAAGACAGCGATATAAAAACTGATCTAATAACTCATGCAGTAAAATTAACTTCTTCTTATATAAAGGCCAATCCTGGAATATCTTCAGATAGAATAGTCACTTTCCTTTCTGACATAAAGAAAACATTAGAAGAAGTTTTTGAAGAAAAAAAGAAACAAAATCCTGCAGTTCCTATTGGAGAATCTGTATTTCAAGATCACCTTGTTTGCTTAGAAGATGGAGAAAAAGTCAAGGTTTTAGGTCCTTATTTGAAGAAATTTGACATGTCATTTGAGGAATATAAGAAAAAATGGAATCTGCCTGATTCATATCCATCTGTATCTCCTTCATATTCTCTCTTTAGAAGAGAGCTTGCATTAAAAAACAAGCTTGGTCATCCAAACAAGAAATCAAAAGAAAATATGTTTTAAGAACTTAAAGCATTACTCTCTACTCATGATAGCTACCAACCTCATCTCCCTGATCAAATTCAGAAAAATAATAAATTACTAGAATCATTCTCATAATACAAAATAATAAACACAATTCATTATATTCTCATTATAACCAAAGCACTTTTTATAAATACATTTTTAGTATCTCTAATCTTTTATTTTATATATCAGAGTAAAGTCACTCTTATTCAGAAATGTAGTGTAAAATGCTAACAAAGACAGCTAGCATTCTTATAAATCACTAAATATAAAAAAGCTAATATCAATATTTAGTTATTCCATATTCCTAGTGGTCGAGAAAACTAGATTGAACATGGAATATATTCAAAAAACAAGATAAGAATATGACTCAAGAACATTTGACCAAAATAATCCAATCCCGAAAAGGCATTTACATTATCTATTAATTAAACTCATAAATAATTATCTTTTTAAGAAACAGGTTCTTGACTCACAGAAAGTAAATCTGAAATTTCTTTACCAGTCAAAGTCTCTTTTTCCAAAAGTTCAGAGGCTAAAAGATGCAAATCATCTAAATTATCCTTTAGTATATTTTTCGCCCTTTCATAAGCAGAATCTATAAGCTCTCTTGCTTCTAAATCATTTTGCTTAATCATATCTTCAGAAACTTTTGCTCCAGAATATGGGTCCATTTCGTAATTAACTCTTCCGCTTTTCCCCATTCCCCATTTTGTAACCATGCTTCTAGCTATCTTAGTTGCAAACTGAATATCAGAATAAGCTCCAGTTGTTATATTTTCAGGACCAAAAATCAATTCTTCAGCAACTCTACCACCCATAGAAACCACTAAGTCATCTAGTAATTTACTTTTTCTTATTGAAACTTCATCTCTCTCAGGAAGCCTGACAACAACACCTAAAGCAGAGCCTCTTGGTATTATTGTAGCTTTGTGAATAGGATCAGAACTTTCACTATGAATAGAAGTTATAGCATGTCCACTTTCATGATAAGCTATCAATTTTCTTTCATCTTCAGACAAGGATAACGATTTAATCTCAGATCCCATAATTATTTTATCTTTAGCATCTTCAAAATCCTGCATTGTTACGCTCTTTTTGTTTTTTCTACCAGCCACTAAGGACGCTTCATTCACTAAGTTCCTTAAATCTGCACCAGAGAACCCAGGAGTACCTTTTGCCAAAGATTCAGCATCTATACCTTGTCCTTTAGTTTTTATTTTCTTTATGTATATGTTCAGGATTTCTTCTCTCTCTTTTGTAAGAGGAAGATGTAAAGGAATTTTTCTATCAAACCTTCCTGGTCTTAAAAGTGCTTTGTCCAAAACATCAAATCTATTTGTAGCTCCTATTATCACAACACCTTCATTTTTTTCAAACCCATCCATGCCAACTAAAAGCTCGTTTAAGGTCTGCTCTCTTTCTTCATATCCGCCACCAAGACCAGAGCCTCTTTCTTTTCCTATAGTATCTATTTCATCTATAAAGATTATACAAGGAGCATTCTTCTTGGCTTGAGCAAACAAGTCTCTCATTCTACTAGCTCCTACACCTGCAAACATTTCTATAAAACTAGATCCAGCAGCAGAAAGGAAAGGAACACCAGCTTCTCCTGCTACACTTCTAGCTAAAAGAGTCTTACCAGTTCCTGGCATTCCATACAACAAAACACCTTTAGGTATTACGCTTCCTAATTCTTCATATTTTTTAGGGTTCTTTAAGAAATCCACTATTTCTGCTAAATCTCTTTTTGCTTCTTCTAACCCAGAAACATCTTTAAAAGTCACTTTTCCGTTATTTTTTTGATCTATAAGCCTAGCATTAGATTTTCCAAACTTCATAGCTTTGCCAGATCCGCTTTGAATTTGCCTTAATGAATAAACTATCAATATTAATATCAGAACAGATGGAGCTGCTGATAGAATTAGAGACACAATAGATCCAGCTGTACTTTGATTTGAATAAGAAACACTTATATGCACTTTGTTCTCCATCAATCTTTTAATAAGCATGTTGTCCTGATAAGGAACCATTGTAGAGAATTTACTTCCATTTTTATAAGATCCATTTACCTCGAATCCTTTTATTAAGACATGAGATACTTCACCTTTAGATGTATCTTGTACGAAATCTGAAAAGGGGATGTTTTTCCTTTCCTGCTCTCCATTAGAAAGATAGAGATTAACTATACCTAGACTTAGAAAAAATATTATAAAAGTTAGTATTAGATTTTTATTCTTAAACACAAGAATATTCTATTACAACACTTTTCTATAATCAATTAACTCATAATTTATTTTAACTTATAACTGTTATTTTTTATCTTTTTTATCTTATCTCAAGTTAATTTATTCCATGACAGACTAATAGTTTTATATTTTTTATATTAAATCATGTTGGTTTTACTTACATTTTCTATGTTTTATGTATACTTGCTTTTCTGGCCATTGATTTTATTACTATTTTATTGGAGAATTGTGACTAGAGAGAAAAATGACATCTAAAGTAATCAATGTTATTCTAACAAAAGATATAAGAAAATTAGGAAATTCAGGTGCACTTAAGCCTGTAAAAAGAGGTTATGCATTAAATCACCTTATTCCTTCAGGATCAGCTGTTAGAGCCACAGAACAAAGTATAAAAGAAATGGAAATTCGCAAGGCTGAGCTTGAAAAAGCAAATGAAGCCATGAGAAAAGAAGCTCTACTTCTAAAGAGTAGAGTAGAAAAAATTAAGTTCAGCTTAATCAGAAAGACTTCTGATGGATATAAGCTTTATGGAGCTATTACAAATAGAGACATAGAAGAAATCTTGAAGAAAAATTCTATAAATGAAATCAGAAAAGAAGATATAGTAGTGAAAAATGCTAAATCTATAGGGGATTTTCCTGTAACAATTTATATATACGGAGAAATACAGGCGACTGTTACATTAAACGTATTCCCTGAAGAAGAAAATTCCTAAACTCTTACATACATAAGTAAGTTTTAAGAACCAGAACTCTTGGAATTTTTTTTAAGAGCATGAATCAGTTTTTAGAACTTAAAATTCAAAATTCCATATTCAGCATATTTAATTATGCGTTAATTATATGTGTTAAATTTATAAACTTTAATAAATGCATATACCCTAACGAATTTTAGATAAATTATAACTAGTGTAAATAATATTTAATTATTATTAGTATGACTTTTTAGAGCCCTAATAACATCCCAAGAATACTTTCCTGTTTATGTTTTTAAAGTTTCGTAATATAATTTTCTAGGAAAGTTTGGAATAAAAGTGAATCAAGAAATAAAAAGGCCTGAATCCATGCCTAATGCAGTAGAGGCAGAAAGATCTTTGTTAGCTGCATTATTACATGATAATCTTCTTTTTGATAATATATCTGATTTTCTTAAGCCTGAACATTTTTTTGAACCTTTACATAGGAAAATCTTCGAAGCTTTTCTTTTTTGTATTAATAAAGGGCAACTAGCAAACAGTATTACTTTATGGCCATTTTTTGTAGATGATGAACTTATAAAAGAGTATGGTGGAAAAGAATACTTAGATACATTATCTTCTTATATCGTTTCATTGGACTATACAAAAGATTATGCTCAGCAAATATATGATAGATACTTAAGAAGAAAAATTATATTAGTTGGAGAATCCATGGTTTCACAGGCCTATAAAATGGATATAAACAACGGAGCTTTGAGTCAAATAGAGAATGCAGAATCTGGACTATTTAAACTTGCTTCAACCAGCATTACAAAAGAAAATAGGTTCAGTGATGCTGTAGGTTTAGCTATGAAAAATGCAGAGCTAGCTTTCAAAAGATCAGATCACTTAGTGGGAGTTCCTAGTGGGTTTAAATCTATAGATAGGTACTTAGGTGGATTACATAAATCTGACTTATTAATACTTGCTGCAAGACCATCTATGGGTAAAACTGCATTTGTTACAAATATCGCATTTCAATCTGCACAGCTTGGAAACAAAGTTTTATTCTTTTCATTAGAAATGTCTTCAGAGCAGCTGGCTCTAAGAATACTTGGGCATGAATCCATGATACCTTCAGACAAGATAAGAAGAGGAGCAGTAAGCGATAAAGATATAAGTAAACTTTCTACTATTTCTAAGAAAATCTCAAACTTATCTCTGTTTATAGATGATACTCCTGCTCTTTCTATAGCTGGATTGAGAACTAGAGCAAGGCGACTAAAAAGACAAGAAAGCATAAATCTTATAATTATAGATTATTTGCAATTAATGAGCTCTGGAGGAAATCATGAAAATAGAGTCCAAGAACTTTCTACAATAACAAGATCATTGAAAGCTTTAGCAAAAGATTTAGATGTCCCTATAATAGCCTTATCACAGCTTTCAAGAGCAGTAGAGCAAAGAGAGGATAAAAGGCCTCAGTTATCAGATTTAAGAGAATCTGGAACAATTGAACAAGATGCTGATGTAGTAATGTTTGTTTACAGAGAAGCATATTATGAATCCAGAAAGAAACCTGCTGAAGGATCTGAGAAACTTGAAGCTTGGCAAGCAAGAATGGATAAAATATATAATTTAGCAGATATAATAGTTGCTAAACAAAGACATGGTCCTATTAGAAATATACAAATGGGATTCGAGGAATCTTTTACAAAATTCTACGATTTGTCTGTTTAAATAGAAAATATTTGTAAAAACTATATACTTGAAAAAAAACTATTTATGAATCTTTGTATGGTTTTATGATTTATATTTACTAGTATTGATTTTATGCTCAAAGAAATTACTCATAATATAAACCTACTTGTTTAATATATAAAACTTTTCAGCTTCGAATTTCCATAAATCCAAATAAGATTAAAGACTCTAAAAGATATATCTATATATTTAAAATAAATTTCATTACTAACTTTTAGTTAGATGTATAAAGGGTAATCACTTAAGGAAGTAATTTAGATTTTTTCAGAAGGTCTGAATAAGTAAAATATTAAACCCAAAGCAGAAATTAAACTTCCATACAAAACAGCTTCTAAGGAGCACCCAAGAAGCAATATTACGCAAGAAAACATATTAATCAAAAACAATGACAGCCCTCTAGAGTGAATATAATGAGCTAGAACACCTGCTATATAAACTTTAATCAACATAAAAGAAGTTAAATTAATCAACACGTGCATAGAAAGCAATCCATAATAATATGAAAGCACTGTAGCAGTAACCAAAGCACCTGTTAATAAAGAGCTTGGAACAGGAAAATTATTTTTATTAACACTGTTTATTCTTGCAGAAACCCATCCAGAAGATGCTGAAGAAAACATAATGTATGAAGATATAAATACAAGTCCATTCACACCACCTAAAAGTCCTAATACAGCTATAAACAATACTATAAAACTACCAAACTTACCCATAAGAATAGACGCTGTGTCATAAACAGGTTTTGCTGAAGAAATTTGTAAATCTTGTGGAAGTGTAACCATTACAGCAATATGCATACCTATAAACAAAGATGCAGCTATAATTACACCAAGAATAGTAGCTAATGGAACTGTTCTTTCTGGATTCTTAACAGATTCATAAGAAGAAGTCGCTGATTCAAGCCCTAGGAAAGCAAATAAAGCCAAAGGCATAGATTTAAAAACGGACTGCAAAGAAGATACATTCACAGTTGAAGGAATCATTATTTTATCTAAAGAAATATTGGGTATGCTGAATAAAAATATGCTAGAAAAAATTATTACCTTTAGAATTGCTATGGCTGTGATCATACCAACAGAAAATACAGAGCTTCTACAGTTTCCAAGTATAAGCAACCAAAGTAAAGAGATAGCAAGAAAAGCTTGTCCTGCTTTAGAAACATGAAAAGGGAATAATTCTACAAAATGTGTAGCAAATGCTATAGAAACAGCAGAACAACCCATGCATAACCCAGACCAATGATCCCAAGATGTTTGGAAACCTAAATAAGATCCACAAGATTTAAATGCTTTGGATACGTAAACAGGTATTCCCTTTTTACCATCCTCTGATCTACTCATTTGAGAAAAACTGTAACCAAGTAAAACTGCGCAAAAAGCTGAAGATATCCAGCCTAATAGACCCCATCCTCCATAAATAGCAATGGACGAAGATATAATAAGTATACCGCTACTAACCATCGTACCAACCGAAATAGATGTAGCACCTATAATGCCCATCCCGGCTTCTTTGTTAGAATTCATGTGCTACATAATATTACAAAAACCAATAAAAGACAAATTAGAGACTTGTCTAAATAAATTATAAACCCAGTTAGATACCAATATTAACTAAGATTAATATATGATTAACTCAACTAAAACTGAATTATAAAACTGAAATTAGTCAGCATTTATTTGAGCAAGAATTACATATTAAGAAAAAAATCTATATCATCACTTGGGTTAGGGAAATCTTATAAATATGGCAAAACTGTCTCACTTAATACAAGAATATTCTAAATATTTGTTAGATCAAAATGAATCTATTGCCTACATATCTGCAATAACAAATCTAAGCAGAACTGAAATATGGCTTAACAAACATAGAGAATTGGATGAAGTTTTAGGCGAAATAAATCTAGAAAAATGTAAAAAAGCAATAAATTACGTAAAATATGGAGTCCCACTTAGCAGAATTACGAAGACAAGAGGATTCTGGAACCATGACTTCCATGTAAGCCCATATACCTTAGATCCAAGACCAGAAACAGAGAAAATAGTAGAATTAGCTATATCTTTATCTAAGAAAAATAAATCCAAAAACATTTTAGATTTGGGAACTGGAACTGGATGTATAATTTTAAGTATATTACTTGCAAACCCTTTAATAAGTGGAGCAGGGGTAGATATAAGCAAATATGCTCTATTGACTGCAAAACAGAATGCGAAATCTCTTAAGGTAAACAACTGCACATTTATGCATACAAGCGAAATTGAAGAAAATAAAGATCAGTTTGATATCATAGTTTGTAATCCTCCTTATATACACAATCCAAATCCTGCAAATTTAGATAATCCAAAAGAACCAGAAAATTATTGCGTAGATTATGCTACTAAATTTGATCCAACCAAAGCTCTTTTTGATCAGGATGGAATACAAATGCTAAACAACTTACCATTATCTGAAAATGGAATACTCCTTTGCGAAGTTCCAACTTATCAAAAACAATTAATGGAAGAAAAATTCAAGAAAAATTATAAATGGCACAATACATCTCATAGAGAAATAGTGATTTTAGAATATTTAAATTACTAAAGAACCTATTTTTATTAAGTTTTGATTGATTACTAAGTTTTGATTGATTACTAAGTTTAGATTGATTACTAAGTTTAGATTGATTGAATGAATTTTGCTGTATCGTAAATAATTCCAAATAATAAAATACTGAATTCTTAATTCCATGTTAAAGTATTTCTTTTATATATCTTCTCTAACTTTCAAGAATTCTCACACAAAACAGCGGATTAAATAAAATTTCTTTAAATTTAAATGAAAATTATAAAAAAGTATTCAAAATATTACATAAAATATATTGCAAGAAATAAAAAACACTGACATTATTTCTAAAGTAAATGTTTAGAAATTACGCTTTTGGTGAGAGACGTCTTATAAGCTCTGAGGAAAAAAAACTGCTTTATGCAACTAATAATAATAACTATATTATCATGCACTTTCCTGAAGAAGAAAAAAATGATGTATGGAGAAATTATTTATCTGGATTTTCTTGGGAAATACTAGATAATTTTGGAATCAAAACTCACTACATACAAAAATTAAATATAAGAGAGCAGTTAGTAAAATCTACTCATCCTTATCCATTTTCTTTGAAAGTGACTAATATATCTTCTCCAGAAATAAATAAACTGATTGGAGTTCCAGAAGGTACAAAGTTCGACAAACCTTTGGTTGAGTGGTATTTAACACAAGACAGTAGCAAAAACTTAATATCACAAGAGCATATTGTACACTTCGAAGTAACAACAAAAGAAGAGGCAGAACAAATCAAGAATATATCTTTGAGAGTAAATGATGTTATTTCTTCTTACTTTCTTTCATGGAAACTTTACATTTCAGAAATAACTTTGAAATTCGGTAAAAATGAAGAAAACTTGGTTTTGATAGATGAAATATCTCCTGAAACATGTAAATTTTGGAACAAAGAACTTGATACAGAAATTCCAAAAGATGAGGCGTACGAAAAGATGAAGGAAATCTACAAAAAAACAAATAACCATAATAAATCAGATTCATAAAATCAATTCTTTGAGGTTTGTTTAGAAAGTTAATATACTCAAATCGGATTATACAGAATTAAATTTAAGCACCTTTAATGGAGCTTAATAATGCCTTTTGTAACGATTTACGTTTTCCACAAATTTGCTTTATAAAGAAATTCATGGTAATTATGTGTTCTGTTAGTAAAACAATTTTAAGTAGAAATCATAATTATTTCATACTTAATTATCTGTTTACTACTATATTAAAAGTTTCGTTGAATAAAATTTAGCTGAAACTTATTTAGGAGGTTAAGTTCTATGAGTGAGCAAAAAGTCGAAAATTTTGAAAAGTTAAAAGAAATCATCTCTGACTTTGTTAAAAGTGACAAAAAGATAGAAATAAAAGAAGATTCTAACTTAGAAAAAGATTTGGGATTGGATAGTCTAGACAGCGTTGAGCTAGTAATGGCTATAGAAGACTCTTTTGGATTAGAAATTCCACAAGAAGTTTCACAGAAAATAACAAATGTAAAACAAATTCTTGATTACATATCTCAAGCTAAAAAAGCAGGTTAATAACAAGCATGAAAAGAGTTGTAATAACAGGGATAGGAATTGTTTCTCCTTTAGGATCTGGATTAGATTTTGTTTGGGATAGGCTTTTACAAGGCAAATCAGGAATATCTAATTTACCAGAGCAATATAATGACTATGATTCTAGAGTAGCTGGATTAGTTCCTAGGGGAACCGAAAAAGGTGAATTTGACATATCAAAGTTTATGGATTCTAAAGAGCAAAGAAGAAATGGACTTTTCATATCTTATGCAATTGGAGCTGCAAGCGAAGCAGTTCAAGATGGAAAATTAGATGAAATTGAAGATAGAACCAAAATAGGTGTAAACATTTCATCAGGAATAGGTGGATTACCTGAGATAGGTGAAGTAAACACAAAGCTCAATGCAAGAGGAATAAGGTCTGTAAATCCTTTTTTTATTCCTTCTGTTTTAAGCAATCTTGCAGCTGGTTATGTTTCAATGAGATTCAAAGCAAACGGCCCTAATTACAGCTTAACTTCAGCGTGTGCATCAGCATCTCATTCAATTTCTAATGCAGCCATGCTGATAAGATCTGGTCATGCAGATATAATGATAAGTGGAGGAGCTGAAGCATCTATTTGCCCTATAGGGGTTGCAGGATTTTCAGCACTTACAGCTTTATCAACAAAATTCAATGACAACCCTTCAAAAGCATCAAGACCTTTCGATAAAGATAGAGATGGATTTGTAATAGCTGAAGGATCTGCAGTATTGATCATGGAATCTTTAGAGCACGCCTTAAAAAGAGGTGCTAAAATATATGGTGAGTATTTGGATTGTGGAATGACTGGAGATGCTAGTCATGTTACAAAGCCAGAGAAAGAGCATTGCAAAAGAGCTATGTCTATAGCGATTGAAAGATCAGGATTAAAGCCTGAAGATATAAATTACGTTAATGTACATGCCACTTCAACTCCTGTAGGGGATGAGTCTGAAATGGAAGCAATAAAAGGAATATTTGGAGATCATGCTAAAAGCAAAAACTTTGCAGTTTCTGCTACAAAATCTGCAACAGGGCATGCTTTGGGAGCTGCTGGAGCATTAGAATCAGCTTTCACTTTGATGGCTCTAAAAAACCAAGTTCTTCCTCCAACTATTAATGTAGAAAATGCTATGGATTCTATAGAAGGAATTAATTTTGTACCTAAATCTGTTGCTGCTCCTCTTAATTACGCGTTATGCAATTCATTTGGATTCGGTGGAACAAACATCTCATTAATATTCAAAAAATATGAATCTTAATTATTAAGTCATTCTCTAATTTTCATATTTTTCATTATTAATAAAGCTTACTAATCAAGAACTTATTTATCAACAATAAACATCTATTCGTGCTTCTTATAAAAAATATACATAAAAATAATTTGCAAAAACATTCAGATCATTCTTTAAATCAGCTTGTTGAGTTATATGCAAAGACTTATCAGGAATAAAAGCTTATCAGAAAGGTAAGGTTTTAGAATAAAAGCTTATCAAATGCATACTTTTACATAATAATGAGTGTAATGAATGTGGGATCTAAAACTACGTCTTTAGACATAAAAAAAACTCTTAATGAAACAAGCAGGAAGAAATTAGAAGATAGAGCAGAAATTAAACAAAACTGCATATTGAAAGTTAACAAACCAAAGGGAGTATCTTCTTCAGATGTAATAAGGATTATAAAAAGCACATTTAAATCAAAGAAAATAGGACATGGAGGAACGCTAGACCCTATGGCAGAAGGGGTCCTTCCAATACTATTCAATGAAGCAACGAAATTATCAGACATAATGCATTTATTACCTAAAACATATTTTTTTTCAGTAGATTTCGGATATACAACTGACACAATGGATTTAGAAGGAAATGTAACAGATAAAAACAACGAAATTCCTAACGAGAGTGATCTGAAAAATGTACTTAAAGATTTGATCGGAATAAACTTCCAAGTTCCTCAAAAATTCTCAGCATGTAAAGTAAATGGAAAAAGAGCTTATGAGCTTTCTAGGGAAGGGAAGGAAGTAATCCTAAAACCTAAAGAAATAAATATTTTTACAATTGATTTGTTGGAATATTCTTGCGCTAATCATGATCACTCTAGATCTTTAGATTACGATCAGAGCTTAGATTCCGACACTAACTCTGACAAAACAATTCAAACCAGCGAGTGCAAGGCTAAAGCTTGCTTTAGAGTTTCTTGTAGCTCAGGAACTTATGTTAGATCCTTGGCTGCAGAAATCGCTTCTAAGCTTGGCTGTCTTTGTTGCGTAACTAAAATTTACAGAGAAAATCACTCTTTCTTCAATTATGAGGATTGTTTGGATCTATCAGAATATATAACTACTAAAGATTTTTCATCAGAAAATACAAAAGAACATTTAAAAGAAAAAACAAACTCTAGAAATATAAAAAATGGAGGTCAAAAATGGATTAAGAGCTCTAAACGAAAAACTAACCCATATAGAATTGAAGATAAAAAGTTATTTTCTGTAGAAATGCTAAAATTTTGCGTAAACATAGATGACATTGATTTTAATCGCTCAAATACCAAAATAAACACATGTACTGAACAAAATCCAGATCTCTCAAGCCTTGATATAGAGCAAAAGCTAGTAACTTTGGAAATATCTACTGAACATGCTAATAGCCTTAAAAATGGAATACCAATCTATCTATCTGAAGTGGTTTCACTTGAGTTAGAAAGCCCTGAAAAGCAATCTCTTGATAACATTCTTAAGAAGATAACTGAAAATAATATTGACAATAATGATACAAATTACACATTAAAAAATATAATAATAAAATCTAACAATAAAATTATTGGAATAGGTTATATCTCTGGATCTACTCTTTTTTCACAACGTATGTTAGCATTCTGACATAGTTGGAGGCTTTGTTTGAAAAAAACAAAAAAAGAAATAATAGAATTATTCGGAGCAAGTGAAAAAGATACAGGCTCTTCTAGTGTACAAATTGCAATTCTCACTAATGATATACTTCATCTTAGTGATCATATGAAATCAAATAAGCAAGATAAACACAGCATGAGAGGACTGATGAGAAAAGTTTCTCAAAGGAAAAAATTACAAAAATTCCTAAAATCTGATAATCCAGAGGAATATAAAAAAGTAATTGCTAAACTAGGATTAAGATCTTAAAGAATGCACTTTCAAACTGAAAATTTAAATCAAAAACCCAAAACAAATAAAATTATAACATTTAGAAACGAAGAGGAAAATCAAAAAATAACTTTAGATTTTTCTACTTTTGATTCAAGGTCTGATTCTTCTGTTTTGGTTAAAAAAGGCAATACTGCTATACTTTGTAAAGTTTGCATTGGATCTTGGGATGAGGCATTTTCCTCTGTTCCATTACAAATAAACTACCAAGAGCGTTCTTATTCAGCAAATAGAATACCTGGCGGATTTATAAAAAAAGAACCTAGAAAAGAATCTGATATGCTTATTTCTAGAAGCATAGATAGATCTATCAGACCTTGCATAGCGCCTTCCTTTAAGTACGAAATACAGATCTTCTGTACAGTTATGAGTCATGACAAGAACAACTCCAATGAAGAGTTAGCTACAATAGGAGCTTCTGCAGCTCTTTATGAATCTGGAGTTCCTTTTGAACCCATTTCAGCATGCAAAATAACTTTTAAAGATGGAGTATGGAAAAAGTCAGCTAATAATGAAAAAAATGGGCTATTGTTCTGTTCAAATGTAAATGGGCTTACTATGGTAGATTACTATGGAGAACCTGCATCTAGGAAACAAATCCTAAAAGGAATCATAGAGTTTTCTGGAAAAAACAATGAAGTTTTGGAAGCTATCTATTCTGTAAAAAGAAAAGCAGCTCAAGTAGCACCTATGTCTGAGTCTAGAGATTCAGTCGTAGATCATAAAAAGATTTTATCTCTTTTACAAAACGACCAAGACTTATCTGGAGAGAAACTAAAATTCCTATCAAACTGGAACAACAAATCAATAGGAAGTGATGAGTGGAACAAATCTGTAAAACAAATCATTAGAAAATATATTATCTGGTCTAAAAAAAGATTAGATGGAAGATCTTTCCTAGAATCTAGAAAAATGAATGTTATGACAAATGTAATTCCAGTGGATAAGAATGCTTTGTACTCAAAAGGTAAAACTAAGGTGTTCTCAAAAATCACATTTGGGAATCCAGAAGACAATCAAATGGTAGAAAGCCTTGAAGGTAATTACAGGGATAGGTTTATGGTTCAATATATTTTTGAACCACATGCCTGCGGAAGCGTAAAGAGGAACTTATCTGTAACTAGACGAGAAATCGGGCATGGAAACTTAGTAAAGAGATCTTTGAAGCCTTTAATAAGTGATAAAAGAGTTATGAGAGTTGTTTGCGACGTTATTTCTTCAGATGGATCCTCTTCTATGGGAAGTTTATGCTCAGCATATCTTGCAATGACTGATGCTGGAGTGAATATTACAAACCCTGTAGCAGGAATTTCCATAGGAATGGTATCAGATGGTTTTGAAAGCTATATATTGTCTGACATTACTGAGCTTGAGGATTTTGCAGGAGATATGGACTTAAAAGTCTCTGGAACAGTTAATGGATTTACTTCTATACAGTTAGATATAAAACCATCCTCTATATCAGTTTCAAATCTAAACTCAGGACTTATAGCTGGACAAGAGGAAATAATTCAAATAATTAAGAATCTTTATCCACAGAATGAATCTAGTAAAAATGTAAAAACAGATCATGAAATTGACAATAGACAAGTTTCTAGCAAAAACTTTAATTCTAAGTCAAATGAACATAAAAACCCAAAAGATGATGAAAGTGAACCTAACACTAAAAGACCTGAAAGTGAAAATCTAAGAAGAAGTAAAAAATCATACTCTAAAGAAGATAGTGAAAAAAGTTCGGCACAACCTCAATCTGACAATAACAACAAATCCGAATATGTTAAAAAAGACAGAAAAAGTGACAATATATCTTTAACAGAATCAGGTAAGCATAAAAATCCAAAAGATGATGCAGAGGATTTTAGAAATAAAAAGAAAGATAATAACAAAAAAAGAAGCTCTGTTGTTGAAGATTTAGACCAGAAAAAGTCAGTCAATCCTAAGGATAGTCAGTCTAATAAAAAAGCTGATGGCAAAAACCCTAACTTTGTAGAATCACACTTAATTAAACTAAGTTCAGAATTAAAATCTAATGTTCTGCAAAAGCTGAACGCTGTAATAACAGATAATTTCTCTGGATCTGTAGGATTTACATTAAACAAAGAACAAAATGAAATCAAAATACATGGAATTAATAAGCAATTATTATCAGATGCTGTAGATAGAATGATAACTATAATACACTCTAAACCTAGATCAAAAACCAAATTAAAATATGTTTTATTTGTTAGCGAAACAGAAACAAGTATATCTGCTAAAGCTATTGATGGAACATTGATAGAAATAGAGAAAAATGAAGATTTTAGAAATTCAAATATTTCTTTATCTGAAAACTACTCATTTATAGTAAAAGTCGGAAGATTTGGTAAGCTATTTTTCTTTGGTGCAATTTAATAAGAATTAAAACTAACCTTAATAGAATGTAACAGCAATTTCAGCTTGAGTTCTATAAAGACTAAATATATTCCTCTCTTTAGCTTTTATTTAATAAAATTTCTAAACTTTGTTTTATATTTAATACTCTTCTTTATCACAGTTGTATTAAATATACACCTCTGTGGAACCGTATTTCATTTAAAATACTACACGAAATCTTAAAAAAAAATTTAAATCTATATGCCAAATAATAAAGCTTCTAAATTCTTTCCTACAAGAAAAGCAAGCAGGGCCTTAAGTAAGCTCAGAGCAACTAAAGTAGTGTTCATTAACCCAATAGGCAAAAATTAAATAAAGAAGAAATAAAGCAATAATGAAATTAAAAACTAATAAGAAAAAATAAATCAAAACAGTCTATTAACAATCCTTATAAAAAACTTAATGTATCACTATGTATCATTAAGGTTTTTCATCAATTCCAAATGCTTCTAAGAGGTTATGACTTGTTTATGCATGACTCCTATTGATAAGCTTTTATTCTAAAACCTTACCGTTTTATTGATTACAATTCTTTGCATGAAGTAAGCTCAATTATTCCTGCCTAATCGTCTGATTTATAAAAATGTCATTTTATAATATGGTTGAATTTTTATGCTTTTTGAACAAAAAATAAATACATTATATTATGTATGTTTACAAAATCATTTTCTATTAAACTTGTATATAATATTTTTTCTAATTAAAGATTGGTTTCAAACGTTTTATAAAAGAAGGAAATTCATAAAGAAATTATAAAACATAAAAAACATTTTTAGTTTCTAATCACTTAACCAAATACATATTTTCGTTTTTATTAAAATTATAAATAGGAGCAATTAATGTTTAGAATAAAATTCCACTATGCGCTTAAAATAGGATTACAGCTCACTTGCAGCTTCTCTGGCCATAACATCTACTTTGTCATGAATTTCATGTCCACTATGCCCTTTCACCCAAGTAAATTTAATATTTAACTTATCCATAAACGAATCTAACTCAAGCCATAAATCTTTATTTTTAACATCCTGTTTCTGGGAATTTTTCCAACCGTTTTTTTTCCAGTTTTTAATCCAATCTGTAATCCCTTTTAGAACATAATTACTATCTAGAATCACCTCTAAATCAGAGCTTGACGACACTTTCATATATTCTTCTAACCCTCTTATAAGGGCAACTAATTCCATTCTATTATTAGTTGTTTGTTTTTCGTTCCCTGATTTGGATATAACTGTATCACCTAACTTTAATATAAAAGCCCAGCCACCTTTTCCTGGATTACCTAAACAAGATCCATCTGTAATTAACATATTCTGTACATTCTAAATGCTTTGTACCAAAAAATATACTCTATTTTTGGGTTAAGCTTATTTATATATGAATTATTAGATAAACTTTTTCTGTTTTTAGACAAATGATAATAACTTAATTTATTTTCTGCTTCTTTGCTATTTAAGAACCATGACAGCGCTTTTTCTATTCTTTTTTGCTGCACCAAATCTGCTACAACCCATGCACAGCTTTCCATTTCTTTCCTATACTTCACTTCAAAAGCAAATACTGTATTTTTCTTAAATGCTATTATATCTATTTCACCCACGGGAGTTTTATATCTCCATGCTAAAATCTTAAAACCTCTAAGCTTTAAATATATTATTGAGAAAACCTCGTAAAGTATCCCTTTTTTGTAACTATCAAAGAATCTTATTTTCACACTTAAAAATAGTCCAAATTGTATATATTATGCAATAGTAAAAACCCAACTTTTTATTATTTATTTAGATAAATATGCATTTTTTTCAATAAATCATTCAAAAAAAACTTTATACAAGAAAAAATGTTCCGTTTTTCATTGTGGTTTCACAATATTTGTTATAGATTAGTCTTACGGGGCGTAGCGCAGTCTGGCAGCGCATCTGCTTTGGGAGCAGGGGGTCAGAGGTTCAAATCCTCTCGCCCCGATTTGTTAATGGAAGGGTGGCCGAGCGGCTGAAGGCGCACGCCTGGAAAGTGTGTATACGGAATCACCGTATCGAGGGTTCGAATCCCTCTCCTTCCGCCATTAACTTAAAACAAAACCCAGCTTATATTTATTTTCTACAAAATAAATAATAAAAACAAATAAAAATTACACTAAAATTTATACTTTTTTTACAATTAAAAACTATCTTTTGTTCAAATGTTTAAAAGGAATAGAAATGATTAATTTAATAGCTAGATCTTTTCTATTAAAGCACTTCCAAAATTATTATATAGAAGTACTAAAGTTCAAAGAGCAGGCTTTAATAGAACCAGAAAAAATAAATCAAGAAGAAATCAAAAATGTACTAATACGACTATTAAAAGATCAGAAGGAACTTTTTGATAATGAGGGAAGTTTAATGAGCAATGCATATGAAGAATATAGCTACATTTGCTGTGCTTTTGCTGATGAAATTTTTATCAATGTAAATTGGAACCAGAAGAAAGAATGGCAAAAATCTCTTATGGAACAAAAATTCTTCTCCACATATTATGCTGGGTCAAAGATATTTGAAAATATAAATAGCTTTCTAAAACGAAACTCACACAACAAATACGAGTTAGGATCAATTTATATAACTCTTCTTGGATCAGGTTTTAGAGGTCAGTACAGAAGCATAAATGATAATGGAACAATACATAAGCTAAAGCAGGATCTATTTGATTTCGTAAATAAAACAAGCTATGACTATCTGTCTGATGAACATTTGTTCCCTCAAGCTGAGAAACACAATATGATTGGAAGACCTAGAAACACTTATAAAAACACAAGAAGAATTATATCTATAATGACTATGGGAATTCTTATATATATAGGGTCGACTTATATTCTCTGGAATTATTTCACACATGATATAAATAGTGCAATTTCAAAAACGTCTGAAATGCATTTAATGAAAAAAAAGATAATGAACGCACGAATAAACAAAGAAGAAAGCAGTGACCAAAATTCATGCTCTGCAAATAACCGAAAACTTAACCTTATAAACAACACATTCAACTGGAGCAAGTCATGATTTTAAACGAAATAAGCAAAATTGATCTACAGTACGTAACATATGCTTTGTACGCATTAATAGCAATTCTTATAATCTTAATATTAAAATTCCTTCCTGGTATTACAAATATAAAAAAGATGGCAGAAAAAGCTAAGAACTACTTATTAGATTCTTTCAATATAACCCTCGAAAGAAGCTGCCTAAAAAGCAACAAGGATGAAGAGGCATTTGAAGAGGCGATGCAAACCTTAAAATCATTTATAGGTGGCAGAAACTTTAAATACAAACTTCCTCTAACAATTTTAATAGGAAAGCAAAGCTCTGGAAAAACCTCATTAATACAGAGCTTGGAGACAGAGAAGCCATTTGAAGATATAATTGGAGAAACTTGTACATGGTCATTCTTCAATCAAGGAATAATATTAGATACTAGCTCAGAAATATTCTCATCCTCATCAGAAAACACAGATTTGAAATGGCATAATACGTTAAACCTACTTAACTACTACAGGCCTGATTCTCCAATAGATTCAGCTGTACTCACTGTCTCTCTGAAAGATATATTAACCTCTGACGAGAATATATATAAAGCAGCCGAAGAATACTACATAAAAATATGGCAAATGCAAAAGAACTTATCAATAAGCTTTCCTATATACATAGTATTTACAAATGCAGATTGCATACCTGGATTTGGTAACTTTTGCAATTCTATCCCTGAAAAAGATAAAAATGAAATATTTGGATGGTCGAATTCTTCCTCCAACAATACAATATTTGTTGATGAAATGTTTGATGAAATTATTTCTAGGATACATTATATTAGTCAGAAACTAACTGTTGGAAGCGTAGATTACCAAAATCACAGTGGACTGTATGTTTTTCCATTTCAGTTCATGAAAATAAAGAGAAAAATAGAAACTTTCTTAAATTACATCATAAAATCCAATTCATATCATGACAATTTAAATATTAGAGGGATTTACTTTACTGGATCTGCCACTTCATTTTCAAAAGCGCAGAGCCAAATAAATGAGTCACTTAGAGAATCTAAGTTTGGGAAACTAAAAAATGTTTGCATGAGACATGCTGTTAACAAAATATTCTTCTCTACCAACCTATTTACAAACAAGATATTCCAAGAGAAATATCTGACAAATAGTATTAAAAAAATTGCTTTCTCTAAGAAACGTAAAATTATGTTTATACAAGCATCTTTAATAGCGTTAAGTATTTTATCAATATTTAACTTTATTCACTTTATTCACAACATAAAAAAAATACAGGTAGATTTCTTGGCAAATATAGATTCAGCAAACGAAATACTAAAGAAATCTAAGTCATTGAGAAGCCTTACTTATGCAGAATCTGAAGATGAGAATTTCTCCAAGCAAGTCGACTCATTAATAGTTACTATGAGCAAGTTAAATGCAAAAAATCTAAAATTTGTATCAATCCCTGCATCATGGAATTCTAAGTTAGGTAAGAATCTAGAAAAATTCCTTGGCCAATTGTTCGAAAAAGTATTGTTTGATCCGCTACAAAGCAAATTTTCTTATAAGCTAAAATCACTTTCTAATGGACCACTAAAGAAAGTAAACAAATCAAACCCAGATTATTACGATCCAACAAATTCAGTCGATCTAATTAGGTTATATAGCTATGTAAAAGAAATTTCTGAAATAGAAAATATTTATTACAGAATTGAAAGACTTCCATATTTGAAAAATATAGATGATCTAACATATGTAATGGAAAAATTATTCAACATAAAATTACAAAAAATATTTTTCGACAACAAGAAAGTTTTCATAAAAGCAATAAATCATATAAATATAAAAATAGAATCTGTGTTTAAATTTGAGAATAAAATAAACTTAATATTCAACAAATTACTTGAAAGATTTTTGAAAAATACATTCGAATATGAAAATGTGAACCCTCACTTAACTAAGTTAGAAAACACACTATGGAGCATTGAACATAATAAAAATAAATTCCATAACATACATGTTCTAAAAGAGATTGTAGAGAACTTTATAAGCCACTTTAATAGGCAAGAGTTAAAATGGATTTTACAAGATAATATAAACTTCGGATCTAAATTCACTTCCATGTTATTTAGATTAAAGAATAGCTCTATACTTGGAGAAAAAGCTCATAGGAAAACTACAGAAAGCCTTAAAGATTCATCTGTAAAACTGAAAAAGATCTTAGAGAATCACAAAGTTCCTGTGGTAGGAAAGATAATCCAGACAAAATCAGGAAAAGTAGAACTTTCCAAAGAATTCGAAGAATTTCAGGGTTATCTAAACATACTTTCTGCAAAACAGTTTATGCAAAAAGAAACCCAAACACTGAATACAAATATTCCTGCTCATAAAACATTAACCTGGGATTCTGTAATTATAAGATCTACAGTAGATGCTATATCTTCGTTCGAAAGCTTCATGTCTTCTGGACTGCTTCAGAAGAAACCTAAACTAAAACCTACATTAGAATCTATGGCGTTAGAACATTTGATAAAATTCATAGAAACAGAGCTAGAAGATGCTAAGATTCTTACAGATACTATTTCTAGCGTTCCGAACCAATCAGAGCAAATAGTTAAGAAAAATCTAGAATCGAATACTCATTCTCTGATCAAGATACTGTCTACACTTAAGGAAAATGATAATAATATGTACCAAATCCTTAAAACAATGCTGATGGATCAATGCTACAAATCACTGTTTAGAATTGATAAAATGTTGGAAAATGCTAATTTGTATATAGATTTTAAAAACAAGAAGTTTTTCTTTATGAACAAAGATAAAATTATTTCTAAATTAGAAAGAGAGCAAGCTGAACTAATTAAAATTTGCAACTTTGCTAAGCCAGTTATAGAAATGATAAAGAAAATACATGAAATAGATTATGAACCTCAAATAGAAATAGTAGAAAAGTGGAGCAAAATACTATTAGAAGTTGATAAGCATAAAAAAGGAGATGACTCGGTTATAAAACAAATAGAAGAGATAATCATAAATGGAATGAATTATTTTGAGAATCCAAACTGTGATTCAGATGCTACAAGCAAAGTAAATCAAAGCAAAATATTCGAACTAATTGGAGGAAAAGTATTTTCAAATATAAAGACACAGTGTAAAGATAAGAACAAACAAAACTTCGAACTAGAGTATAGCAAATTCAAGAAATATATGGAGAAAGAAGCAAGTACTTTTCCTTACATAAATAATAAAGCCAGTGCAGAAAAATTGCACAATAAATGGAATGAATTTAAGAATAATACTAAATATGAGCAAAATGCAGAGAAATTAAATTTAAGCAAAAATACTCTAGATTTTCTAGAAAACATGGAAAGATCTATAAAATTCGTAGCAGCTTATTTTGATCCAAAAGGTAAGGCTACAAATATTAAAATCACCATGAGGAGTAGAAACTGTGAATCAATGATTGAAAATATATCTAACTCTAAATTTATATTCGGCACCCAGGAATATTCATTGCAGAGTGATCCATTTACAATCCCGTTAAGCTCAACAACTTTGAAAACGCTATTATCCTTATCTAAGGAGAACAACTTGCTGTTTAAGAACGGGAATAAGCACAATAAAGAAATACTAAATGGAAGCATTCCTTTGCTAAAATGGATAAATAAATATATTTCACAAACTAAAGGAAATATAAAGGAAATAAAATATGAAGCGCTACTAAAAAATGGTGAGAAAGTTTCCACTTGGATAAAAATGGAGATTGATGGATATTTGAAATCATGGCCTAATTTTAAACTTAAAGCTCCAGCAGTATTTTTTAAAAGAAAAACAATTACTCCTAAATCATGTAAGAATACTAAATCTAAACCTACCAAGAAATCACTTGCTAAAAAATAATTTACATTTAGCATATTTGCACTAAAACTTGTTTCTATAAAACCTGTTTCTGTAAATACTATTTCTAGACTACATAAACTCTTATATTTACTGTAAATATCTTTTTAATAGCCTAATGCAGCCGTATATAATTTAAGTTATAATCCTCGAGAGCAGCATGTTTGAGAAAACAGCTCTTAATGCAGAATTAAAGAGTATCTATTAAATCAATATACTTGTATCATTTCTCAATTTCATTAATACAAAGCCATTCATATTTGCTAGGAATATATCTTTAATAATGATTAATATTTTCTATATTTGAAAGAAATTTAATAAGAACGCATTTAGAATACATATCTAGAATACATACAAAACATGCAATTAGAGAAGCTAGAATACTATTTAAAAAAAACAGCAATTGCCTTAAAAGATGCTTCGAAAGCTTTTTTATCACCAACTAAACCATATCCAGAAAAAGTATAAACTGTAGTAATTTTTCCATCTTTATTAGACAACATTTTTTCATTAACTTTACGAACTGACATATTCACCAGATCTCCTGGAACAACTGCAACTCTGAATTTAGCAGAATCTACTGTCATCAAAGCAACACTCTCAAATTGCATTTGCTTAAAGTACTTCAAAGAATAAGACACACAGCAAACTGCAAGCTGTGCCAAGCTCTCTACTAATAATACTCCAGGAACAACTGGAGATTCTGGAAAATGACCCTGGAAAAAATATTCATTATAACTAAATGCTTTTATTCCTTTTGCAGATTCAAGTTCCGCAATCTCGGAAACTTTGTCAACTAATAAAAATGGAAATCTATGTGGAATAAGCTCAAATATGTCTTTAACCCCTAAACTTACTTTTTTTACTTCAACATTACACATTTCTTAAAATACCTTAAACCTAACACTTAACAAAAAAATTAGAAACGATAAACATCAATTAAAATAAGGAATTCCTTAAAAACTTTCCTAACGTTATTGTGATTCATATTGGATCCGTATGTGATTTGAATTGAATTTATTTTAATAGCACGCTTTATAAACACAAAAATAAAAACTAACGAAATATAAGCATAGATGAAATCTATGCAAATAAACAAAAGCCTCTATAATAATTCACCAAATCAAATTAAAGAATTAACCAATCAACTTAGATGTTTCTTCAGTTAAATCTTTTAGCAAACCTTTTCCAGATAATATAACGCTGCTATCAATTATAACAACTCCATGTTTCTTAGAAATTGCAGCAGATGCATTTTCAATAGATTTAGTGATCTCAGTTAAATCTGCATATTGCTGTTTCTTAAATGTTTCTTGAGCTTTACTGTACTCTTCTGCTAAAGCTTGTCTCTTCTTTTCAATGGATTTAGCAAGAACTTCTGCTTTAGATGGGTCAGACTTCTTGAAAGAATTGTATTTTTCCATTTCGTCTTGTAAGGTTTTTAATTTTCCTTTAAATTCTTTCTCGATGGATTTTTTCATTTCATTTGTTTTTTCGATTTTGTTTTTGATTTTATTACTTTTAGAAGCAATTTGCACGGTATCAATAAAAGCAAACTTAGCTTTATCAGCCTCAGCATTCATTTCAAAACCAAGCATACATAATGCCATTAAAAAAACAGACAATATTCTAGATGTAAACATATATTACCTTCCTATCTAGAAATATTAAATCAAATAACCTCCGAATAAAAGGTCTCTTACAATAATAAAGAAAAATACTTCAAAATAGAAATATCATAAAAAAGAAACTATAGATTCAAACTAAAACTCTCTATTGCATTAAAAGAAGAATCACGTCCTAATACTGGATAATTAATACTGAACCTAACTTTAGATCTACCGAATTTCACAATAAGACCAGTACCAACAGAAGAAACTAAAGATCTCTTATTGTTCACTATATCTGCAACATTTCCCCATCTCCTTTTCTTAGCAAGGTCATTAGGAATTAACTTTTCTTTTATAGAAGATTCACATAAAGAGCCAATACTAAAGAATGAAAACCAGCTTATTTCAAATATCTTTTTAGCTAACAAAGGACCAAACACCTCTCCTTTAAAAGAAAACATTTCAGTTCCACCTAAAGTACTATAAGAGATTAATTCTCTAGGCCCGAATTCCTTAAAACCTGAAACTCCTGACTCAGAGGCTTTAAAATTATCAATCCAGCTATATTTAGATCCATGAAATATTTTTCCACATCTTGCTGACAAAACTACTCCATAATCATTATATTCAGCAAATAATTTTCCAGATAGAATACTCTTCAAGAATATAGAGCTCCCCAAAGAAAGCTCATTAGCCGAATGTATTTTCAATCCAAAATTATCATTAGAGATTCCATAAGTAAAATCTGCATGTCCAGATACAGAATATTTAATTTTATCAAACTTTCTATGATCTTTATCGTAAAATCTAGGAATACCAACTCCTCTTTTAGTGTTTGTTAAATCACCTGTATCTTTTAGTGTAAAATAATCCAATGTACCTCCAACACCTAAGTCAGTAGTCAAATTGTTCAAAGAAACAGAGTAATTCCTCTTAAATTCCGCTCCAGGCTTGTTAAATGTAATTCCTTCCTCTGATTCTGACCAATCTTTATCTAAACCTATGTCTTTAGATTTCTCTAAATCATCATTTTTATCTGAATATCCAGATTCTGAAAGTTCTTTTGATAATGTAGAGAAATTTAAGGACCCTTTATCAGCTTTAGTACCAAAATCAAAAACTATAGGAAAAGAAGATCTACTCCTAGCTAGTAGATAGTTTGAGTGATTTCTATCCATAAGACCAAACATAAGTTGATAAGATTTAGTAAATGGACCTGAGTTATAATAAGATTCTGCAAGATCTAAATTCAACGATGCTTTATTTTTCTTCATAACAAATGATCCATTAAACTTCTTTCCGAGCCCAAACATATTTAAATCCTGGTAACCAAAACCAACATTCCAACTAAAATAAGAACCTAAATCAAGGCCTAAAGATGCCATTATCTTACCAGTATCAGCTTCTTTAAAAGAAACCTTTACATCGCTCAAATTTTCTTCTGATTCCATTACATCAATATCTGCTAATTCAGAAAAACCAGAAGAAGCTATTTTAGCCTTACTAATAGCAAAACTTCTTTCTGAAACCTTATCACCTGGCTCTAATCTCATTCTTCTTAAAATGACTTCTGAATAAGTTCTTTCATTCCCATATATGTTTATCAAACCTACATTTCTACTGGATTCTTCCGTCAAAAAGAACCTTATTTCTACTTCTCCATTACTTTGACTTGTTTTAACATCTATATCCTTACTAAACTCTTGTTTTTCGTACAAATGACATTTAGCCTTTTTCTTTCTGTCGAAAATATCTGATTCTTCATAGTATTGACCTATTTTTATATCAAAATATTTTTTCAAGTTATTTGGCATATTTAACTCGACACTTTTGATTTTGTATCTTTTTCCTTCTTCTAGGTTGATAGTCATTTGTCTAGATTTATTTATATCTACACAAACAATAGACTTAACTCTAAAATCGAAATACCCCTTTGATTTTGCATACCTTTCTAAGGACTCTTTCTGTTTTTCTTCCGATTCCATTACATGAGCTCTAGGAAAGACATACAAAAATAGAGATGAAGATTTCTCTAGATTCGCATATAAATCTCCAGATGGAATATTTTTATTTCCTACAAACAGTATTGAATCTATCGTTTTCTTAGGCCTGGTTTTTATATCAAATATAAGATCAATGCTGTTCTTATCAGTTTTTTGCATTATCTTTATTTCTTCTAATTCTGAATCTGGCAAAGCTTCTAGCTCTCTAATGATTCTAGCTTTTGCAATTAATATATCTTTTAGAGAAACAATTCTTTTTGGCCTTAATCCTGTAATAACTTCCCACATAGAATCTTCAACAGATATGGACCCTTTATACTTTATAGATTTTAAAATAGGATTTTCTACAACTCTTATTTGAATAACATTTTTATTCTTTTTTGTAACAATAACATCAGAAAAATAACCACTTTCCAAAAGCTTATTTTTTATTTTACTTGTTTCTGTAAAATCCATACTCTTTATAAAAGATTTAGCTATTCCTACTATAAAATCTCTCTCAGTCCTACCATTTCCTATTACTTCTATCTTAGGGCTAGATTTAACTGCATTACTTTTCTCAGAACTTAGGTTAGGTTTATCTTGTGCACTTAACTGACTATTCTTATTTTTTGTGTTTTGTACTTTTCCAGGGATCTTCAAAGACTGGTCAACTTTCTTATCAGAATCAGTTTTACTTACATTCTCTGTACTTGATAAATCTTTACTTATCTCCTGTATAGATCGAGTTATTTTAGAATCTATTCCTTGATCTGGGTTGAAATTACTATCAACAGATTTAGCTGCTGAGAATGCATTACATATCAAAAATAAAAATAATATCATTTTAACAATCCGACTTTCTTATGAGATATAATTTTGCTTGAAACAATCTTATTTATGTCTTTTGAAAACACATAAATAATCATTGCATAAAATAATACAAGGCAAGCTCGTTCATATAAAGCAGCAGCTTTCTTCCCTAAATATCTAGACAACAAGTCGTGAACAATTCTACCCCCATCAAGTGGTACAAAAGGCATAAGGTTAAATATAGCTAATCCTATGGAAACCATAGCTATCCATTCTAAAGCTCCAGAAAATGATTTAGCTATCCCTTTAGAAGCATGCAATATGCCTATAGGCCCTGAAACATTAACTTTCTTTCCTGAAAACAAATCAAAAATAGAAGTTAGATTCAACCGTATACTATCAGCAAGATACTTCCAGGAAGCTCGAATTATATTTATAAAACTACCCCTAAAATAATATATGTTTGAAATCAAATTATTTTTCAAATCCCCAATATCTATTACTAAGTTACCTTGACTAGTTTGTAACCCTACTTTTCTATTTTCCAGAGACTCATATTCTGAAGAATTTCTCATTATTTTCATTATAGATACTTTGGGTAATTCATTATTAATACTTATAATTTCTGTGTTTTTGTAAGTGAACCTTATTTTAGGTATTCCTCTTATAACAAACATTAAATTGAAAGCTAGGAAAGCTACAATCAAATTTGCTGCTGGACCTGCTAAGTATACTGTAATTCTCCTAATTAAACTTATGTTATCTATTGTTTTTCCGTTTATATCTGTCTCATAAAAAGAGACATATCCACCAAACGGTATAGATCTAAAAGTCCATATTGTGCCATTTTTATCTCTAGTAGAAAACAGCTTCCATCCCATTCCTACTGAAAATTCTTTAGCCCTAACTCCGTGCTTTAAAGCAACATAAAAATGACCAAATTCGTGTGCAATCACTAGTATGCTTATAAATAAAATTGCGTACAAATAAGAAGATAAGAATATACAAAAAGAGATCATAGATACATAAAAATTGCTTAAGAAAACCGATATATTAGTATAAAAAGCATGAAAAATGGAAATTAACATACACAAATTGTATATTAAACATAAATCTCATTCAATCCTGAAAAAACAACTGATAACAATAAATCATTTAACCAATCAAGTGTATAGATTCCATAGTCATACAGCTAAAATTCAATAAGCATTTTTAAGGAATCTTAGCTGTGAATTGACCAGGGCTAGTTATACTAATCATCCCACCGTAAGCACACATTAACTTACAATCCTTAGAAACAGCAGGCTTTCCACCGACAAGCACTGTTGGTGATCCTGGCATCCATGGGGACATAGTCATTGGAATACATGGTGCTTGTGTAACACTTCCTAAGCTAGCAATTATAACTGCAGCAACTGCAGGGTTAGTAGGAGTTTTACACATACCAAAAGACATAACATTTACCAAAGGCATATGGTCCATAATATTAGATTGAATTTTAGAGTCAGTCATAACCCTATTTATTGGCAAAACGCCCAACATAGAAGGAATAAGTCCCATTGTACAACTCATACACCCTGAACTAGTAACAGATATCATTTTCATCTCCTGCTTAAATACAAACTTAAATACAAACTTAAATGGAAAATAACAAAATCACAACCAATACATACAACTTAGTTATTTAGCTTATTAATTCACATTCATTCAAATTTCTCACATGAAATACGGGAATTATAAGATATTAAAAAAGCAAATACACAGAAAGAATTTCAGTGTAAATATTTGTACCCAAAGAATGATACTAAGCTCATTATCAAGAATTTAATGTAAGGGTTGACTGGAATAAAGTAGAACAATCCATGGCCTACGAACATTGCTATCACAAACACAATAGATGAAGAAAAGAATACGTTACTTGTACTTGAGCAAGTTTTTTCTACAAACATCTTATAATATATTTTTTTCATATTCTTATGAAATAAAGCAATTACAGGAATTGTAACTAGCAAAGAATAGGGATTAGCATATGTTATTTTAAACAAAAAGGTAAATAACGTAGCGCCGACGAAAATAGGCAAAACCTTTGGCTTAAATAAAGAAATTACAAACAACCCAGCAAGAGCAAAGAAAACAAATAAATTAGCATTAGTTAGAAATGGTAAGAACCAAAACACGCAAAATATACACATGCTTATTATTCTAATTCATAATCAATGAAGTTTCCAGGAAAACTTTTCTAAACTCAATTTGTAATTCATTAAATTAAGAAGTCAATTTCGATTGATAAAGAAGAAAATTTTCAATAGAATAAATCTTATGTTATATATTTCATGGTTTTTTAGCCTTTTGGCAGTAATTTTAATGTCTTTAGTTATTTTTCTGCAAAACCCAGAAGAAAGAATAGGGCAAAACATAGGACCAAAAAAAAGATACAAATTAAACCCAGCAGAAAAAGCTACTTATTTCTTTGCTACAATGTTTGTTTTTTTCTGTTTATACACAGGAATTCTTGTAAAAAGAGAAAGCAAGCAGAATATATCTGAGCTTAGAAATCTATCTAATGTACAAAATGCACAAAAGAATACAGATAGCTCATCTAATCCAATCCATAATGATCAGAAATCTATTAATGGAGCTTATGATGGAAATACTCCTAATAATCAAGGCACATTAATTGATGATGGTATTAATAAAAATAGAAACACTATTAACAATGAACAAAAAACTATCAAATTAAATAATCCTACAGAAACAGAAAATTCAAAAAACCTAAGAAACCAAAATAATATAAGCTATAAACTTCCTAACTCTAAGTCAATTAGAACAAACCCTGTAAAAAGGAATAATTTAGCAAAATCTACAAGAAATGTAAGCTTAAAGCCCTTAGGCCCAAACAAGAAATATAATTCTAATATAACCAGGAAATCTAATATAAATAAGAAGGCGTAAACATGACAGAACTAAATAAGAATAATAAAAAGAATCAATCCAAAGTAAGCACAATATTTATAACAGGAGGTGTGATGTCCTCATTAGGAAAAGGAATCACAGCTTCTTCAATAGCACTATTGTTAAAATCCAGAGGATATAATGTTTGTCTTAGAAAATTAGAACCTTACTTAAATGTAGATGCAGGAACTTTAAGTCCTGAACAGCATGGAGAAGTTTTTGTAACAGAAGATGGAACAGAAACTGATATGGATATAGGTAATTATGAAAGATTTGCAAACGTAAAGTGCAACAAGCATGATTACATAACATCTGGAAGAATTTTCTCTGAAGTCATAACCGCTGAAAGAAGAGGGGACTATTTAGGAAAGACAGTACAAATAATTCCTCATATAACTGAAAAAATATCTGAAATAATAAATTCAAACATTCCTGAAGGTACAGATTTTCTGATTTGTGAAATAGGAGGAACAGTAGGGGACATAGAAGGCCTTCCGTTTCTAGAGGCAATAAAAAAACAAGCAGGATTACAAAACCAAAAAGGGCAAAAAAATGATAGAAATTCACTTTTTATACACCTAGCGCTAATGCCTTATATAGAAAGCGCAAATGAACTAAAGACAAAGCCTGTACAACACTCTGTTAGAGAGCTGCAAAGATCAGGAATACAACCTGACATGATTATTTGTAGATCAGAAAGAAATACGAACAGTGATTGGAAAAAGAAGATTTCCATGTTTGCTAACGTAGATGAATCTAATATTTTCGGAGCTTGGACTCAGAAATCTCTGTATGAAGTAGTAAATCAATATCATGAAGATGGTTTAGATGCTCAGATATGTGACTTTTTCCAAAAGAATCAAAATGCATCTTCTATAGGTGAAATTTTAGAAGTAGTTAGGAAAGAACCAATTAGAGAAAAAGAATTAAAAATTGCCATAATTACTAAATATCAAAATATAAAAGATTCTTATTTCTCTGTTACTGAAGCTGTAAAGCATGCTGCGCTATTCCATAGAACAAAATTCACACTAGAGGCAATAGATACATCTGAAGTTTCAAACTACTCTGGATTGAAAGATTTTGATGCTTGTATAGTGCCAGGAGGATTTGGAGCAAGAGGAACTAAAGAAAAAATATCAGCACTTAAATTTGCCAGAGAAAACAATATTCCTTGCTTGGGAATATGTTTAGGAATGCAACTTATGATAGTAGAAGCTTTACAGAATATTTGTAATATAGATACAAATTCTTCTGAGTTCGTAAAATCTAAAAACCCTGCAGTAGGTCTGATTGATGAATGGACTGAATCACAAAAAGGTGGAACCATGAGGTTAGGTTCATATCCATGCACACTTACAGGAGTGCTAAAAGATATTTATGATCAAGGACTAATTTCAGAAAGACATAGGCATAGATACGAAGTGAATCACTCCTTTTATAAAAAGAACTTAGAAGCTATTTTTGAGCTAGGAGCTTGGTCACCTGACAAATCTCTATTAGAAGGTGTTGCTATTAAAGAACATCCATTCTTTGTAGGAGTACAATTCCATCCTGAATTCCAAAGCAGTATGACAAACCCTCATCCTTTATTTAGAAAGCTTGTAGAAGCTGGGCTAAAGAGATCTGACTCTAATAAATAAATATATAAAATAAATTATATATAAAATAAATTCGAAACCCAGAATAACCCGATTCTAAAATCATGATCTAAATTAGGCAAGATGGTTTAATAAAAAATATCATTAACTTTCAAAGATATAACGAAAATATTTCTATATATAAAAAACTTTCAAGGAATTGTAAGGTGGTTTGTACATTTAATATATAAATTTCTGATCGTATATCTCTATGTGAAATTCATTTAGTAGATTTTAGTAGAACCTTTTAGCGTACAGATATGTACAGTAGATTCTCACATTTATATCTTTATATCTAATATCTTAATTTATATAGAATCTGAGTCTTTACCTTTTACACCTATAGTGTGATATCCACTATCCACATAGATTACTTGCCCAGTAACTCCAGAAGACAAATCACTAGCTAGGAATACAACATTATTACCTACTTCTGTAATTGTGGTATTTCTTCGTATAGGGGAGTTATTCTCATGCCAATCAAGTAATTTCTTAAAATCACTTATAGCAGATGCAGCTAAAGTTCTAATAGGTCCAGCTGAAATACAGTTAACTTTGATTGACTTTTCTACACCTAGGTCATTAGCTAAATACCTAACACTTGTTTCTAGAGCACCTTTTGCAACACCCATAACATTGTAATTTGGAATATATTTTTCAGCTCCGTAATAAGACATAGTAACCATAGAACCATTTTCATTCATTATTTTTGAAGCATATTTAGCTGCGCTAGTAAATGAAAAGCAAGATATATTCATGGCTTTCAGAAAACCGTCCTTAGGGACGTCATAATAGTTTCCATTAATATCTTCTGTATTTGCAAAAGCTATTGAATGAACCAAAAAATCTATTTTTCCAAATTGAGCTTCAACTTGCTGGAAAAATCTTTCTATATTTTTAGGATCTTCCACATCACACTCTATAGCAAATGAAGATCCAGATTCACTTTGTATTTTTTCTGCTCTTTTTGCTGCCAAAGGATGATAACTAAAACCAACTTCAGCTCCCTGATCAAGCAAACAATTCAAAGCTCCGTAAGCTATAGACATTTTGTTTGCAACTCCCATAACAACACCTTTTTTACCTTTTAGAATTCCTTCGAAAGTTTTTTGTTGTGTTTCAGATTGTAAATCATCTTTAGTAGAACCATCATATAATTTTTTGTTCACTTCGTTCACCACCTTACGTTCATTTCATTAACAATTTGTTTATACATTTTATTTATCACTAGACTAGAAATTTATCATAAAAGTATTATTTCTTCAATTATTTCTGATCAAAGTCATTCTAAACCAAAAGACAAATCATAATATATGTGTTACATGTAAATTATAGCGAAAGTGAAAAAATCAAATTATGAGAAAATATTTTACAAAAACTTTGGGGTCTAGTTTAGCAAAAGTTTTGGATCCTATGTATGGAAATGATCCTGTAATATCCAGTTTAAGGAAAAATTGGAGCAATATATCTAAAGAGCAAGATTTGCTTCCATATCATTATTGCTTAAAAACCAAAACTTTATTCCTTAGAGTTGAGAAAAACCAAAATCTAATCTCATTCCAGTATAAATCCCAAGAGCTTATAGAGCCAATAAATTTCTATCTAGGATTTGTAGCTGTTAAATATATAAAAATAAACCAAAAAACGTAAATTCAAAACATATTCAAAATAAATAAAATTCTAAATCTTCGTATGATAATTTAGTGTGTACATGCATATAATGAGATTTTATTCATAATTCTGAATTCTGCTTATTTAAGACATACTTTATCAAAAGCCTAGAAGAAATAGCGCTAGTGTATAAAGTAATAAAAAATAGAAAAATATTTAATTTGTAAAAAGCAAAGAACCAAAAAACAAACCAACATAATCCTGATATATGAACCAGAAATGTATATTTTTGATATTTAAAAACGAATATAAAAAATGTAGATAAAATAAAAACTGAAAACAGTAAAAATATGACACTGTGTGCATTCTTAAGAAATACTTGATACATGACACAAAATTATACTATGTTTTTTCATAAAGCGCCCAAACTTACTAAAAGAATGTGGTTAAAGAATGTGAACCTGATATAAAAAGACTTTATCTGAAACAGTATGTAATCAAAAATCATATTAAATAAAGTGTTTTGAAGAATTAAAAACAATACTTTAAATAAAAAATAAGCATTCTTTGTAAATTATTTGTAAATTTATTAAAAAGGGTATAGACAAAATAATTTTTGTAATATACAATTCCTTTGTTGGTGACTATAGCAAAGAAAGAACACCCGATCCCATTCCGAACTCGGCCGTTAAAGTCTTTTGCGCCGATGGTAGTTTACGCGAGAGTAGGACATCGCCAACACTTTGAAAAACTCTTCTAAACATATTATCAAAATCAATTACAATTCAAAATGCTTTATTACTTCTTTTGTAGAAATAAATATTTTCTAAACAAAAACATTCATTTTTGAGAAATCTAAGCACTCAAAAGGACAAAACATAAAGAACAAAGCATATTTATGTGAAGAAATTTACTAAACACAATTACAGCTTAAAAAAGCAAATCATTGGCAAGATAAAAATCACAAATTATCTTTTCAAAATATTTTATAAAAATACTTAAAAACAAAGAAAACTTTAAACACAATTTATAACCCAAAACTAATATTGTGAAATAAATTTCATGTCAGGAAAGGAAATTTTAACAAAATCTTAAACACAGTCATTTCAATAACAATCTCAGCAGATCCCTGTATTTGCAGCTTATCTATATTTTCATTGTACATTTTTTAAATTTGTTATCAGGTTACTTCTATACTTCCAAATCATTTCAAACAAAATAATTAGATTATTTCATGATTAAGAATTAGACAAGATTTAGATACGGTTTAAAATTTCTTTAATATATTTTATTAATGCATTTCAAATAACTTAGGAAATCATTCAAACAAGCGTTTAAATAAATTTGTGAGGCCGAGACCGGAATCGAACCGATATAAAAGGATTTGCAGTCCTCTGCATAAGCCATTCTGCCACTCGGCCACAAGATATATGATATCAGCATGATCCTAAAAGTCAATTTAGAGAACATATGCTAAAAAATAGAAACCATGCAAGATATAAAAAACAAACAGAATAGTCAAATAGGTGAGAGAATCGAATCAAAGAGATGAGAGAATCGAAACCATTTTATCTATATCTTCATGAGTATTATACAAGGCAAGAGATGCTCTCACTGTTCCAGAGAATCCAAGCGAATTCATAGCTGGCTGCGCGCAATGATGTCCAGTTCTTACAGCCACACCTTTTTTGTCTAGCATTTTTCCTACATAGTCATTTTCTAATCCATTCATTACAAATGGTATGATTCCAATCCTGCTGTCAGGATCACCTACAAGTCTGATTTTTTGCACTTGTAATATTTTCTGCATTGCATACTCCATCAACCCATGCTCGTAATCATAGACATTTTCCATACCAATTCCCTCTAAATAATTTATTGCTGCTTTTAGACCTTCTATATCTGCTAAATTAGGAGTGCCAGCTTCGTATCTAAACGGAGAATTAGCATATTCCACTTCATTGTATGTAACATTTCTTATCATACCTCCTCCAACTTGGTATGGATTTCCTAGCAAACCATGCTTAGCAAAAACCACTCCAGTTCCAGTAGGAGCGAACATTTTATGTCCAGAGAAAACAAAAAAATCACACCCTAAATCCTGCATATCAACAGGCATATGAGAAATAGATTGAGCTCCATCAACAACCACTTTAGCACCAACTCTGTGAGCCATCTCCACAACATCTCTAATAGGCACAGAAGTCCCTACTGCATTAGAGACTTGAGTAACAGAAACTAACTTAGTACGACTGCTCAACAATCTTTCGTAATCTTCAATCAAGAAATTAGCACTTTGATCCATCTTAACTACTTTCAAAACAGCTCCAGTTTTTTCTGCGACAACTTTCCAAGGAAGTATATTAGAGTGATGCTCTAAATTACTTATAATAATTTCATCTCCAGGATTCAAGCTAGGCAAAAGGTATGCATTCGATATTAAATTAAACCCTTCTGTAGCTCCTTTAGTAAAAATTATGTCATCAGATTTCTCTGCGTTTATGAAATTCCTAACTACTTCCCTGGATTCATCAAAAAGTTGCGATGCTTCTTGAGAAAGAGTATGAACACCTCTATGAACATTAGAGTTATGAACAGAATAATAATGCACTAAAGATTCTATTACTTTTGCAGGCTTCTGAGTTGTAGCAGCATTATCTAACCAAACTATTTTGTTCCCATTTACTACTCTAGAAAGTATCGGAAAATCATTTCTTACGCTTCTACCAAAGAAATCGTAATGAGTTTTTTTTGATACTGAGCTTTTACCATGATTAATACTTCTATAGCCATGCTGATCACTTTCGTGACCATGCTGATCACTCCTATCAAAAGAATTATGAAGGTTATTATTGTTTATAAAATTAGAACCATAAGCATATGAGTTACAAAACTCCACACAACTGTCAGACTGAATTTTATTCTTCATTAAACTAGATTTTGTAGATATGTAATTAGATTCGTTCAATTTGCTATTTTTAGTATTCTTCATAATATCTGTATTAGACTCATTGACTGCACTTTCTACATCAGATTCATTATTTAAATTATTATTTAGATTTCTAAAATCAGCTCTAATATCAAAATTCTCTCTAGCAGTCTCTTTCACAGAGACTTTTACAACTTTCGCATTTTCTTTTTCTGACTCTACAATAGATTTTACTTTACTAAACTTAAAGCTTAGTTCAGTCATGGTAATGACCTATTTCTATATTTGTAAGCATTGCCATTGAATCATCAACCAAAGCTACGACATTGTAATATTTGCTTACCAAATAATTCATCACTGAGTTTTCATCTATGCCCATTTTCTTTACACTTAAACTAGGCACCCCACCATAAGAAACTTCTTTCTTATGCAATCCTACTACTCCCTGCTTTTCATAACCAAGCCTTATGGCCATCATGCTTGTAGTTTTGTAACCTAATCCGTTTGTTTTTATAGGCATCTTATCACATGGAATTATTGGAACACCTCTCCATGTTATAACTTTAGAACCAAAAACTTCTTCTACTACAGGAGGAACTCCTCGTTTCGTACATTCCCTTCCAAAAGAAGCGATTGCTTTAGGATGAGCAACTATAACAGAAGGCTCTTTCCATAATAAAGCTAACAAATCATCTAGATCTTCTGGTGTAGCTGGACCTGTCCTTGTAGTCATTATCCTATCCATAGAAACTTGATTTATTAAACCATGATTAGAGTTATTAAAAATCTCCCATTCTTCTCTTTCCAATATGTTCGCAATTACAATCCTTAACTGAGATTCCAATTGAGGATTAGGATTATTGTACAGCTCGTGAACTCTGGTATGTAATCCTGTCACTGCCTGTATAACATCTAACTCTATTTCCTTAGGATTCTCTGAGTATTTTGTGAATCCTCTAGGAATTTCAGGCTCCCCTTCGTATGAAGAAATCAAAGAACAAACTTGCTCTCCAGTCTCATAATCGTACTTACAAGATATAGGCTTCTCCAAATAATTATCTTTATGAGATGCATCAAAGATTTTATTAACAACTTCTTCAGGAACAATCATTAATTTCCCAGGCATAAAAGTTTTTAACATCACAGAATGAGAACAAGAATTTTTCTTTTTGAAGAACTTACCAGAAGCCAAATTAGCAACTACAACTTTTCTATTATTTTGATTAAGTGTGTTTAGTTGATATTCTCCACTTAGAATTACATAAAGTGATTTCTTGTCATCAATAATTTCATCTCCCAATGAACAATCTTTTACTACACAATTCTCTTTCAAAAAGTTGATTTTTTCTTGAGCTAAACCATTAAAAATAGGAATTTTAGAAATAGATTCCAAATCCATATCAGAAGCATAAGATTTGTTTTTATAAACTCTGTTTATCCTAAAAATACCTGTTTCTAGATCAATCCAAGGTAACATTCTCATAAATAATTTTGGAGTTATAAATTCTGCAAAAATGTTACTACTTTGCACTCCAGATAAGATTTTTGAATTACTTATGCTATTACTTTTTCTATTTTCCATTTTTTCCATTTCTTATTCCTTAATTTTCATTTCTTCGAATTCAAACAAATTACGAAATAAATCTTAATAAAATATTAAATATACAAAACCAAGCATTAAATTATAAACAAACTACATGACTGCATAACAAAACAATACGAATGATTTTATTTTCAGTCTTCTATAAGCTTTATTCTCATAAAAGCATTATGATAAATACATGAATACAGAACTTAACAACAAAACAGTGATCAATAGTAATTCTAAAAATAATCTACAAAAAGAAATATCTGAAATTCTAAATCAATTTGAATCAGGGGAAAGAAAAGCTGTACATAAAGATCATAAATCAGCTAAGAACAGCTGGTTTGTTGATAAAAAAGCGATGCTAGAATTAAACAAGCTTTTCAAGCTAGAAAAAAGCATGTTCGAAATACAAAATGTAATTAAATGGTCTGATAAAATACCTTTCCTAACAGAAACCATGAATAATGAAACTTTGCTTAATAAGACATATAGATTGGTTGCTGGATGCTGGATCAGGAGAGGTGTAAACATATCTGATGATGTTGTTGTCATGTCGAATTCATTTATAAATATTGGAGCCCAGATAGGACAAAAAACAATGATAGATAGCGGAGTTACAGTTGGTTCTTGTGCATACATAGGATCAAAGTGCCATATATCTTCCAACACAGTAATTGCTGGTGTTTTAGAGCCTTCAAACTCAAATCCAGTCATAATAGATGATAATGTGTTTGTAGGTGCTCAATGCTTAATTTCAGAGGGAGCCAAAGTACCATACGGATGTATAATCGCTTCTGGTGTAAAAATAACCAATTCCACTAAACTTCTAAACAGAGAAGGGGAGATTTTAGATAAAATTCCAGAATTAAGCCTTATAGTCCCAGGATTTTATAAATCTGGCCAAGTATACATAAGCTGTAATATTGTTGCGAAAACATTTGATTCTGTACAAGATAAATCAAAGATAAATGATATTTTAAGAAATGAGTAATATATCAAGTCATTAAATAAATAGGGTTATTAATAATATAAGCAGATATAACTCTGATGTATCAGGCAAAAGCAATATATAAATATACTAAAAGCATACTACAGAAACTAAACTATATGATTTTAATTACCGCGTACAATCAAATCATAAAACAAACAAAACAAACAAAAATTAACTAACCAAATCTCGATTTGTAAAAAATTTACAAGGTAGAGTCACCTTTTTTCCAATTGACAGGACATAAGTTACCATTTTGCAAAGCATCCAAAACTCTAATAGTTTCATCTACATTTCTGCCCACATTTCTATCGTAAACAACTACATTTCTTATAATCATATCTCTGTCTACTATGTAAGTTGCTCTTTCTGGAGCTCCATCTACATTTAATATTCCCAGATCAGAACTTAATGTCTTATTGAAATCTGAAAGCATTGGGAAGGTTATCTTTCCCATATTCGGATCTATATTCTTCCAGGTAGAATGAGACCAAGCAGAATCAGCACTTACTCCAAGAACTTTAGTATTTCTTTTTGTGAACTCTCCTTCTTTGTCAGAAAATTCTGAAATTTCAGTAGGACATACGAAAGTAAAATCAAATGGCCAAAAGAAAACCACTAACCAATGATCTGGATAGGACTTTGAGTTTATCTTTTTGACTTCTCCCTTTGAACCCGTTACAGCATCTAAAATAAAATCAGGAAACCTTTCTCCCAAGCCTTTCATATAAAATTCCTCCATCTAAGTGATAATGTACTCAAAGATTTCAAAAGTCAATTATTTTTTCTTATACTCATCTACCATATAAAAAGAAATAAATATAATGAATAAATTCTATAAGAAAATCTGATTTATGGCACTTTGATATGCTTTAGTTTAAATAAATTGTAAGCATTATATCAATTGTTAGGAGTGAGTTATTTAGCAAGATTTAGACAACATATATTATATTATCTTAGTTAATTTTTAATAAATATTTGACTATTAAGTTCTATATAGTAAATTCAAAATGAGGGTTAGAAATAAAATGTATACAAAAATAAGACATGCAATTACCGTAGCTTACAACTCTAGCTTGAGGAATCTCATGCCTAGTTCATTTACAGCAAACAATCTAATAATAGCTAGCACAACCATGCTGTCTAGGGTGCTTGGACTTTTAAGAGATATTCTTATAACTCATTGGGCAGGAATAGGGCATATAACTGATGCATACTATATAGCTTCAAAAATACCATCTTTTTTTAGGAAAGTAATATCTGAAGGAGCTATGAACAATATATTAATACCTGTTCTTTCACAAATGCCTGAAGAGAAGCAAAGTAAATTCTTGCAACAGTTCTGCTACAAAATTCTATTCACAATGACATTCATAAGCATAATTGTAATTATATTTTCTAAAAATATAATTTCTTGTATAGCTCCTGGGCTAACATATGAAACAAAAGAATGGGCATCTAAATTTATGAAAATAATTTTCCCAGCCATAACATTGATATCTATTAATAGCTCTTGGTCTAGCTATCTAAATTACAAAAAGAAATTTGCAGCCTCTTCTATTTCATCCTCTTTCATAAACATAGGAGCAATGTCTCTAATTCTGATTGGAATGAAATTTAACAAGTTAATATTCCTAGGGTTTGGAATTTTATTTGGAGTTTCTCTGCAAACAATTTGGATATACTTCAACATTCCGAAAGATGTAAGGAAAATAAAAAACAATCATCAATTCTCTTTAGATAACAAGATCTTAATGAAGAAATTTTCCCATATATTGCTATCCTCTAGTAGCATGCAGATAACTACACTAATCTCTATTTTTGTGTCTAGTTTCTTAGCTCCGAAAATCATAACGCAAATGTCTAACGCTGAAAAAATGTCACAAGTCCCAATAAGCTTAATAGGCAGCTCTATAGGAACAACACTTATATCTTACTTATCTGCTCATATAAAAAGCTCAGAATATAAAAAGGCAAGAAAAATACTTAAACAATCTATTATTTTTTCACTAATAATTTCTACACTAGTGATTGTATTTGTAACAAATTTTAGCTATCAGATCTCATATTCTATTTATTCTAGCAACAAAAATAACCTGGATTCTATAATACAAATTTCTCAATACCTGAAATTGTATATTCTTATGGTTCCAGCTTATTCTTTAGTGAAAATATTTGCAGCAGTGTTTTTCTCTTTGCAAATGAATAAAGTACCTATGTATACATCAATAGTTCAATGCTTTTCTTACCTAGCTCTATTGATGTTTTTCCATAGCTCTGGATCTCAAATAATTTTATGCAGTCTCATTAGTGCGTACGTACATATCTTTTTTCTATTAATTACATTTATAAAAAAGAAAATATACTCAATACATTTTTCTGGAAATTAGTAATTAAAACAAACTAAAAAATATAAACTACAACATAACAAAAACAAAACAAGCTCCGATAGAAACATTAATCGAATCTATTTACAAGAAATTAACAGACAGCTGAAATCAGCGCTTAAAATAAATTAGAATTATTTAAAATATTGCAACTAAATAAAATCTTAAATAATTCTTCTTTTCTCACTATCTGCAGACTCACACTTACTAAGAGCAGGTGTGTTTGCATTATTTATGTGCATATTCACCATATTTTCTAAATCTAAATCAGCATAATTAAAAATTCTAGGAACCAATGTATTCCCTGGTATACTATTTACTTCCAAAAAATATACACAATCATATTCTATCTTAAAATCTATTCTACAAATTCCAGACATATTTAGCTCAATATAGATTTTAGAGCAATAATCCTTTACTTTCTCCAGAACATCATCCTTGAGAACCTCAGTAGCATCTCTAAAGCTAACACCATTTCCAGTTTGTTTACATTCTTTTGAATATATAGGTTTTTCATGCTTAATTTCTATTCCACCTATAACACTCCCACTCAAAACTGCAAAAGCATATTCTAATCCAGGAAGAACATTTTCGACAACGAAATCTGCAGACCAGCCATCGACAACTTCTTGTTTTGCACTTTCACTATCAACGTAATAAACTTGATTCGATGATCCAGATTTAGGATTTTTAACTATATGTGGGTATAAATCTACTTTTTTATATTCTTCCAGGTTCATCATATGACTTTCTGGACATTTCACTCCTAGCTTCTTAACTATTTGTATAGTTTTATATTTGTCAAATGTAATATAAGCATCACAAGCAGAAGGGCCTGTATATTGTACTCCTATGTTATTTAGCAACATTTGTGCTCTACCATCTTCTCCCCATAATCCTGGCATCAGATTAACAACCAAAACTGGGTTTATTTTTAATATCTCTGAACGTATGCAATTTTCCGCTTCAGAGAATATTCTACCATTTTCATCAAATCTCTTTATTTCGAAACATCTGTTTGCTTCTTCTTCAGATATATAATCAGCTGGATCTATAACGAATACGGAGTATTTATCTTTCAAAGCAGGGTAAAAAAGATTTTTCAACCCTATGGATGCTTCTTTTTCTTCCCAACCTCCGCTAAGTATGACTAAATTGTGCATAAATACTTATACAATAAAAATAAGAAAATATAAATAAGGTTAAAGTAAAACTATCTCTCTATCCAGTAAAATTCCTGTTTTACTAAACACAAAACTCTGCACAGAATTGATTAATTTTACTATATCACCAGAAGTCGCACCTCCTGTGTTGACTATAAAATTACAGTGTTTTTCTGACATCTTAGCTCCTCCTATCGCAAAACCCCTACACCCCGCTTGGTCTATCAATTCCCAAGCTTTCTTGCCTTCTGGGTTTTTAAAAGTACTACCTAAAGTAAGGAACCTAGGCTGAGTTAAATTTCTACTCACCACATATCCATCCACTTTCTCTTTGATTTTTTCATCCTTAAACACTTTAAAACAAGCCCGCAAAAATATAAAAGTCTTAGGGACATGACATTTTCTATAAGAGAATTTAATTTCTTTTTTGTATAACTTAGAGACAGATCCAAAAATATCCATGACTTCTACCCATTCCAAATTATCTGAAAAACAAGATCCATAAGCCCCTGCATTCATGAAAACTCCACCACCTATAGATCCTGGTATGGTATGTAAGAATTCCAGACCACCTAAGAAGTTCTGTATGCAAAACCTAGAAACAGTAAAATTTGGAACACCAGATCCAACAATAATATAAGGATATTCTAATTCTATTTCTTTATATAAATTGTCTAGTTTTAAGATTACTTTATCTAAGTTTGTGTCTTTTATAATAGTATTAGACCCCATTCCTAAAGGGAAATAATCTACACCTGACTTTACAAAGCTTTTTAGCTCTAAAATTGAATCAGGTCTAAAAACTTCTACTTCCCCACCAGTTCTAATCCAAGTAAGATTAGAACCCATTTCTTTTGTGGTTTTATAACTTAGGTCCACTGCATAAATAATAAGCCTCGAATGGCTTTTTTGTAAAGGTGGGCACCGTATAAAAAGTTCCACGGAACTTTCTAGTGACAGCTCCCGTTCTGTCTATTGTCCTTAGAGATTGATTACCTATATAGCGAACCCTATTAAAAAATATTACATAAATACTTTTGTATCAACTGTTTTTAAATAATTAAAGCAAATTTAATACGTATAAAAATTAGTGCACGATTTGCACTACAGATAACATAATCAATGAATGAAGATCATATAACAAATAAAAATTTGCATAAAGCATTAAAACTATTAAGCAAAATTAAATCCATAAAATCAATTTACAAGAAAATATTTAGACATGCCTATGATTAGCTTACTAAATTAATAAATCACTAAAATAAACTAAAGTTTGGAAATCTATAAGCCGGATTCTGTATTAACTGTCATTTATCTACATGCGATATCACTAACGCACTGAAGCACTCAACCCGAAAATTAAATGAAGGTATTTTCTGTTCGAGTTTGCTCCGAGTAGGGTTTACCTTTTCCTGCCTTGTTGCCAAAATCAGAGGTGCGCTCTTACCGCACCTTTTCACCCTTACCAAAAAACAAATCATTCAAGAAACTTAAATAACTCTAATTATTGGCGGTAATTTTCTGTGGCACTTTCCCTAAGCTTACGCTCGCCTGTTGTTAACAGGTACTCTTCCTTCATGGAGCCCGGACTTTCCTCTGCTATTTTCTTAGATTCACAATACAAGCAATAAATACAAATATGTAAACAAGAAAAATCACAGCGACAGATTGATTTCCACTTGAATTTTATTTGTTAATTCATAATTCCACAATACCTAAATCACAAATCACTAAACAACCTAAACACATCTTGATATCAGAATGATAGATGTCAAACAGGCAGATATCAGAATGATGACTATCAGAGTGATAGATGTCAAAGCTCTCAAAGAAAATAAGAAAATATGTAAATTAAACATACAGATCTCTGATCTATTCTAAAATAATAGTATAATTAGGGATTATGAAATTCGATCATTTAATTTTTGCTTCAGTCAATTTGTTTTTAGCCTTTTACACTTTCTTATTATTCAAGAAAAACCATTCTTATAAATCTGACAACAAGAACAAACAGCTTGTACAAAGAAATCTAGAAAAAGAATTTAACTTCATAGCATCTAATCAAGATTCTTGGTCTAAGTTTGCAATAAAACAAGATAGATCAATAAGCAAATGGTTCATGCAAAATGACATAGAAGTAAAAAGAATTCAGAAAGAATCGTACGAAAATATACTAATATACACAATTTTCTTAGAAATTGACGAAGGAAAAATAAATAGGATAAAAGAAATTCCATTCGGCTGCGTAAAGATAGTTGAAATGCAAAAATTGAATAAAAAAGTAGAATTAAAAATAGATCTAATATTAAGCAAAATAATCAAAACTAATGAAGAAGAAGCACAAACTGAAACCACTCTAAACCTAAGCTGCATACTTGATAACGAAGATGATTGGTTAATTTGCATAAATGGAATTTGGTACGCTAAAAACGATAAAATACCTGACATAAAAGTCATAAAAACATCTTACGATCATGTTGTAATACAATATCAAACTATGAATGGACAAAAAACTGACAAACTCTTTGTAGGCAAGCCAAAGTCTATATAATGCATCTATACAATGTGGAATCAATAAACAAACATGACAAATAAAATAGATATTATAAAAAGCATGAATACAGTTGATGTTCTTTTGACCTATTCCTGGAGCGCAGATAATCTGTACACATATAAAACAGAAGGAAATATAGAGCCTGGCACTTTAGTAAAGGTAGAGGCAGGAAGCAAGGAATCTATTGGTGTTGTTTGGAATTCACCATCCAGAAACACACAAACATCACTTAAAAATATAGAGATAAAGAATATCAAAACTGTTCTTCCTTATAAAATAACTGAAAGTTCAATGGAGTGGATTGATCTAGTATCAAATTATACTCTTATATCTAAATCACTTGTATTAAAAATGGTATTAGGATCTTTTTCGGAAAAGCCAGGATATTTCTGCTCGAGTCATGATTTAGAAAATATAAATGAGATCTTAAATACACAAACTTCAAAAACTTCAAGTCAAAATTCAAACAAAGCAACTATTGATATAGAAACTAATATGGAAAATATAAACCCAAAACAAACTTACAAATTCACAATATCAGACACTGAATTAAATCTTATAAAAATAAAAAAATTACTAAAAGAAAATCATATCTCATCTATAAAATTCCCAATCTTACAGAAAAAACAAAACCCTTTCGAGTTCTCAGAGGATCAAAAGAGCTGTGTAGCAGAGCTTTCTAAGTTAAATGGATTTAATCCTGTGCTCTTAGAAGGCCAAACAGGTTCTGGAAAGACAGATGTATATTTCGAATTAGTAAAAAAAGTTTTGAAACAAAATAAGCAAGTTCTGATTATACTTCCAGAGATTGCCCTTGCAAAGCAGATCAAGCAAAGATTCATTAACTCATTTGGATATTCTCCTTATGTTTGGCACAACAAATCCAAAGATTCTGTATGGAAATGGGCCTGTGAAGAAGAGTATGGAGTTTTAATAGGAGTAAGATCTGCAATATGGATACCTTTCAAAAATCTAGGATTAATTATAGTAGATGAAGAGCATTCTAATACCTATAAACAAGAAAATGGACCTCGCTACAATGCAAAAGATTTAGCCATTCTAAAAGCAAAGAAAGAAAACTGTCCAATAGTATTAGTTTCAGCAACACCATCACTAGAAACAGTTTGGAATGTACAAAACAAAATTTATAAGCATATAAAATTAACCAGACAAATAAAACATGAATTAGATATAGAAATAGTAAAAACTAAAACTTGGATGTCTCAAAAGCTGAAAACTAATATCGAGAAAACTTTAGAAAAGAAAGAGCAAGTAATGCTTTTCCTGAACAAAAGAGGGTTCGCTCCTTTTGTAATATGTGAATACTGCAATTACAGATTGTTATGCTCAGAATGCAGCACAGGAGTCGTTTGTCACAAAAACTTTTACACACATTGCACTTATTGCGCTAAGAAAGAAAAACTACAGAAAATATGCCCATCTTGCAAAGAAGAGGCTAATTGGAAAATGTATGGAATAGCTATACAGAAAATACATCAAGAAATGCAAAATATGTTCCCAGACAAAAATATACAAATGCTCAGCAGTGATGAATCAAACGAAGTAGATGTAGCTATTAAAAATATACTTAGCGGGAAGATAGATATAATAATAGGAACACAAATACTTGCCCAAGGATGCCATTTTCCTAACTTAACTTTAGTTGGAATAGTCCAAGGAGATGTAGGAATGCACACTGGAGACATACGACATACAGAAAGAATGTATCAGACAATCACTCAGGTAAAAGGCAGGTGTGGGAGAGCAGATAAAAAAGGGAAAGTCATCATACAAACACAAGATGATGAAAGCATTTTACTTAAATCTATAGCTGAAAATAAAACAGATATTTGGGTAAAAGAAGAAATGGAAATGAGACAAAATCATGATCTTCCTCCATTTTCTAGAATGATTAGAATCGTTTTTGGATCTTCGTCAGAGGCAAGTATAGAAAAGTTTGTACATTCTATAAAAAAACCTAAAATATCTGCAGAAATACTAGGGCCAGCTCCAACACAGCTAACAAAATATAAAAATCAATACAGATGGTCTTTCTTGATCAAGTACAAAAAAGGGCAATTCGTACAAAAACAAGTCAAATTATGGATTGATTCTATAAAATCGAAACTGCCTAGAAATATACAAATTATAATTGACGTAGACCCACAAAGCTTTTACTAGGAATCCTTATAATCAACACTATCAGTAGATATTCTAACTTTATTGAATTTTATTATTTTTTGTCGGATCATGAAGTTATGTGTAGCTTGCCAAATAAAATGAGACCCAGAAAATTTTCAGAAGTAGTTGGTCAGGAGATGGCAGTTAAACTTCTACATGAAGGGTTAAAGAAAAATATAATAGGATCTGTTTGTCTATTAAATGGCCCAGCAGGAACAGGTAAAACAACACTGGCAAGACTCATAGCGCAATGGAATTGTTGTGAAAATATAAAAGACAAAATCACAAAATCAAATTCAGAAAATGAAGCAAGTCCAAATACAATAAATGTGGAAGAAAATGATCTCTGTGGTCAATGCACAGGATGCAAAGATCTAATAAATGGATCACATCCTGATGTATTAGAGTTAGATGGAGCTAGCAAAACAAGCGTAGATGACATAAGACAATTACTAGAAGGTTATATATATAGACCAGTAAAAGCGAAAAAAAGGACATATATCATAGATGAAGTTCACATGCTTTCTAGAAGCGCTATAAGTGCGTTACTTAAAACATTGGAAGAGCCTAAAGAATATGCACAATTTGTTCTTGCAACTACAGAAATAGAAAAATTACCAAAAACTTTAGTTTCTAGATGCTTCAAAATAAATTTAGAAAGCATAAACAAAAATAAAATCTCAGAGCATATTAAAAATGTAAGTGACAAACAAGGATATTATATAGAAGATGATGCTGTAAACAAAATCGTATTTTCGTCCAAAGGATCAATGAGGCAAGCTTTATCTATACTTGAGCAAGCTGCTATAGTTTTTGAAAACAAAATCAAATCAGAAAACCTAGATCAAATGCTTGGACTTGCATCCTCTGATCAGGTAGAGAATATGGTTCAAATGATACTAGACTATAATCTAGAAGGAATAAAAAACACTATAGATAAGATTTTAGAGAATGGAGCTGATCCATTAAATTTTATATCCCAAATTCTTACCTTTATAAGAAAAAAAAAGGCAGACAAAAAGTCCATAACAATAGGATTCATGTTAGCCCAAAGCTGTGTAGACTTAAATAAAAGTCCTTACCCAGCAGAGTTATTAGATATGTATATATTAAAAGCAGCACTTTGCTTAAAAGTATTTCCAGAAGATAGCACTACTCAAAATGATTGTCAGAATAACCTTAGTTCTAGTAAGAATGAACAAAATTTTAGCGAGAACGATCAGCCTGTAAACTCTCATGATTTTGGTAACAGCAAGAAGACCCAAACTAAGACAAAAGATTCACAGGCTTTCGTGAATAACTCGAATAGATCTGAAAAATCTGAAAAACAATCGCTAAGCCAATTGAAAGATGAAAAACACACCACAAATAACAAGGCATACCAAATAGATCAAGAAAGCAAAGTAGTAAGTAATAACACGCAAAATAACTCACAAGCAAACGATACTAGCAACACTGATTTAAGAAACAAAGCTCTAGATATGTTTAATAAAGAAAATAAGTAATATAATCTCGAATCATGCCTAAAAGTAAAAATATACACGAAGTATCTAAATTAATAGAAAAGGGTGAGGCTGTTATATTGCCCACTGAAACTGTATATGGAATAGGGTGTAGATATGACTGCCAAGATTCTATAGATCGTATTTTCTACTTAAAAGAAAGAAATATAAACAAACCAATCACATTACATATAACTAAAGCAATGCTAAGTATTTTTGACATAGATAAGAAAATTTTAGAATTAGCCTATAGAATTTTCCCAGGACCCTTTACTTTAATAGTGAAGTCTAACAAAAAAGCAGGTTTCCACTCAAAAAGCGAATATACAGGAAAGATAGGGATAAGAATTCCTGAAAATAAAATTTTCCAAAATGTAATAGAGAAAGTTGGCGTGCCTTTTTGTATGAGCAGTGCAAATATATCAAACCAAGAAACTCCAATATTGTTTGAAAATATACCCTTTGATATAGAAGGAATAAATGATGATCGAAATATTAGAGGAAGCTCATCTCTGATAATAGATGCGTCTCAAGAATCAGCTTCATGCAAGAGGATCTAAAGAATTAAAAAGTAAATCTGCATTTAAACATGAAACGCTATTAGTGTAAAAGCATATGAGAAAGGGGAACAATTATGATTAGATTATATATAGAGGGATGCAAGCCAGGAAAGGTTCATCTAAAGCTAGATCAAATACATTATCTGAAAAATGTAATGAGAAAGAAAAACACAGACAAATTGGAAGTTTTTTATAATGGAAAATCTTGGGTTGCTGAAATAGAATTTCCGAATATTAATGTAACTGAAGAACTGAACAATGCAAATAAAACCACAAAGCCAATTTTAGGAATAGCATCTATAAGAAAAAATAAAATAGAAATGGCAATAGAAAAAGCTACAGAGCTTGGAGCTAGGGAAGTATTTATTCTCAAAACTGATAGAACAAATCATTATTTCGATGATCTACCCAGACTAAACAAAATAGCAATAGAAGCATGTGAACAAAGTAGAAATAATTTAGTACCTAAAATAAACAAACTAACAACTTTGCAATCATTTTTAGAATTACACACAAATCCCAATGTCTGTCATGCTTTTGATAGATGTTTCTTAGAAAATAATAACTATATAAACAATGTAGTTAAAAATGAATTCAATATTAATCCTATTCTAATAGGCCCTGAAGGAGGATGGTCTGATAAAGAAATAGACCTCTTTATGCAATATAATGTGAATTTTGTAAAAATACATGAAAATGTTTTAAGAGCAGAAACTGCTGCAATCTCTGCTCTGACGCTTTGGAATGAACATAATAATAAAAATTAGATACAAACAGTACTTGCGGCATCTTTCTACTTATCTTGTCACTATAACAGTAAAAAATATTTCTGCTATGAAATTAAACATAATACAAATAAAAGCTTTACAAGAAAAAATTAAGATAGCATTCTATTCATTAATATGTGCCGTGAGAATGAAGACAAAAAATTACAAAATAAATCAAGATTTATAAAAGCTCACGGATTAGGAAATGATTTCGTCATTTTCTTCTCAGGAATCGGAAAAGAAATGTTTTCAGGAAGGGAACATTGCTTTGCAATGTTTGCACAGGAGAACATAATACATATTGCAGATAGAAAACTAGGCATAGGATGTGATCAAGTTATATATGCAGAGTCTATTCATGAAAGAAGTATAGGAAACAAACATGGTAATAATATTTCAGAATTATGTAACCCACAAACTAATTACATAGTAAAATTCTGGAATTCTGATGGATCACACGCAGCATTCTGTGGAAATGGAATCAGAGCTGTAGCTTTGTATATTTTCGACAACATTTTGTCCAATAATCTAATCTGCAAAGACAATAAAACTTATAACACAAACAAACTCGTAAATAATGACATAAGTAATGCCAATTTAGAGTTAAGTTTATATACAGATTCTGGATTAGTAAAAGCAATATATACAGGAGGAGAAATAACATATTCAATGCCATGTGAATTTTTTGCAGAAGAAATCTCTGAGATTGATAACTCTAAACAGAAAAATCCATGCATTCCACAAAATAAAAACATTGCTCTGAAAAAGAAAATAAACACAAAGGATACAAGCAAATCTGAATTCTTTAATACATGCGAAATAGGTTTAGAGGAAATTTCTGCATTAGATGCTTTTCATGTTTTTACTGTAAATACTGGAAATAATCATATAGTAGTAATAAATAATCGAGAGGCAAAATGGGATCACGATATCAATATATTCAAACACCTAACCAGTATGTTCAACATAATCTGGATCTGGCCTAATGATAAATCAGTAGATAAAAAACAGAAAACAAAAAATAAAGAAACCTCAACGACTGAATCGAATATTATTACAAAAGATAATAAATTAGACATAAACTCAGACAATTGGAACATAATGCCATATGAAAGGGGGGTAGGCCCAACTATGGCATGTGGCTCTGGAACTGCAGCTGCAGCCTTTGTTTTATGGACTTTACAAAACCCAGTACAACTAACAGAAAAAGCGTCGGATCTTAAATGTAAAGTGGAAAGAAATACGAATACAGAATGTAGTAGGACAAACACAAAAGATGAATATAAAAAATTAATCTTTCATACTAAGCTGGGCAAGATAGAAATGAGCAGAGATTCTAACAAAATATGGCAAAAAGGACCTGCAGAAATATCATTCGAAGGAGAAATAATTATCTGATGCCATAATAGCACAATATTTTCTAGGCATAGTTAATATAAAACTAATTTCTTATCTAATAAAACTTTCATAATCTAACTCCCCCTCAGCATAAGTCGTTTATTTAACGCTTATTGCCTTACTTTAAAACCTCTCTTTTACCTGTTCTATCAGGTGTACTAACTATTCCTTGCTTTTCCATTTCTTCCACTATTTTCGCTGATTTATTATATCCTATACTCAACCTACGCTGTAGATAGCTTATAGAAACTTTTTTCTCTTCTAGCACTATTCGTAGAGCCATCTTATATGTCAAATCCTCACTATTTCCGTTATCTAGATTAGAAAGATCTTCTATTACATGCAATTTTATATACTCAGGTTTACCGCTTGCTTTCAAATGCCCAATAATTTTCTGTACCTCATCATCAGACACAAATGGGCCTTGCATTCTTATAGTAGGCTGACCAGGAGAAAGATAAAGCATATCTCCCTTTCCTAAAAGTTGTTCTGCACCACTATTGTATCCCATAATAGTTCTGCTATCAGTAGAAGAAGCTAACTGGAATGTTATTCTTGTAGGGAAGTTAGATTTCATAGTTCCAGTAACCACATCAACAGAAGGCCTCTGGGTTGCCATTATTATGTGTATACCAGATGCTCTAGCCATTTGAGCTAATCTTTGTACAGAAATCTCTACTTCTTTACCTGCAGTAAGCATTAAGTCAGCAAACTCATCTACTACTACTACTAAAAATGGAATCTCAGTTTCTTTGTTTTGTTTTGCTTTCTGGTTATACGAATGTACATTTCTTACCTCAGCCTTGGACAGCAATTTGTATCTTCTTTCCATTTCCTGAACAACCCATTTCAAAACCTGTATAGCTTCCTTAGGATCTGTAACTACCGGGCTCAACAAATGAGGAATATCATTATAAATAGAAAGCTCAAGCATCTTTGGGTCTATAAGTATAAACTTACATTCATCTGGCGTTTTAGAATATAAAAGTGAAAGCATCATGCTATGCATAGAAACAGATTTACCAGATCCAGTAGTTCCAGAAACCAAAAGATGTGGCATTTGAACCAGATCAACTACAACTGCTCTTCCAGCTATATCACAACCTAATGCCAAAGGAAGACTCGCAGAAGTATTCATAAAATTATTAGAAGCTAAAACTTCTTTCAAAGTAACCATATTTCTAACTTTATTCGCCAGCTCAATACCTAACAAATTTTTTCCAGGAATAGGGGCTATCCTTGCAGACAGAGATTCTGTAGATCTAGCAATATCATATGCTAAATTAATTATCCTAGAGGCTTTTACTCCCGGCGCTGGCTCAAACTCAAAAACTGTAACTACCGGCCCAGTATGTTTATCTAATAAACGACCTTCAACTTTAAATTCTTTCAAAACCCTAGCAAGCACATCTTTAGAAATAGTTTCAGCAGTTTTATTTCTTATAGAAGACAAAAATGATATTGATGGCATATTAAATTTATTAGACTTTTCGTTACCAGATACTTTTTCATGAACATTTAATTTTTTAGCAGGGATGTCCTGATTATTAGAGCTATTAGCAGGCTTCTTGTTTTTTGGTTTGTTAGATAAAGTTTTTAGATTCCTCTGTTTAATCTTCTTATACAATAAAAACACAATCAGAATTCCATATGGTATAAAGGCAGCATAAGTAGGGATGTATCTAGAGTTTATTTCTCCAAACATACCTTTCCCAATTCCGAAATTATTTAGCAAAACACTATTAGAGAAAAATAAAACTATAGAAAGGGCATTTCTAAATGCAAAAGGAATAAAAATGAATTGTATATGGAAAAAGCTTTTAAAGAAACTAAATAAACTTACAAGCCAATAATCATTATTAAGATTACTAGAAAACAAAAAAGCAATAATAATAGACAAAGCAAATCTCAAGGATAAAGAAATCATTTCTGATAGAATATCATATTTCGAAGTTTAAAATAGCATATTTAAAGGTCTTAACATAAATTAAGATCTCTTGAATAATAGCTATATTTTATAGTTTGCTGTAATTCCTATCATACCAAATTTAGATTTAAGCTTAAAATTCTTTTTATTAAAATCATCATTAGATTTGAATGCAGGTATATCTTCATTAGCTATAGTTCTAACCCTTATTTCTTTTTCCAGTGATGTAGAGAAAATGTAAAACAGATCCATGGTAACTCTTTTGTGAACCATTAGCCTAATACCAGATCTAAACACTAAGTGAGGTAGCAACAAATTTTTCCCTGAAAATTCGTACTCTTTCCCATTCAACCAAGCCTTATTTGAAAATCTACATAAATTTAATCCTGTAGAAAGATACATTTCCATTTTATCTACCACACTTAATCCTGCAGAAATTAAAAATGATCCAAAGAAGTTTTTGTGTTTTATCTCTATTTTGTCACCTTCTAATGCTAAAATCATTCTGTTTTTCATTAATCCTATTTCGAAACAGTTAGATAAAGAAAAAATATTCCTATAAACCTTAACTATATTCAACGACAATGCACCATAAAATGGATTATTTCTCTCAGTATATTTTTCTAAATCACTGTATCCCATGTCTTTGGTTTTAAATCCATATTTAGGATTAGAAGTTCCTGCGAATGTAAGTCCAATTAAAGTATGACTGCCTTTTAGATCTTCATATAATTCAGCTTTAGAAACAGATGAACAAAAAACCATGCAACATAAAATTAAACTACTAAAAGAGGCAGCTGTTCTTTTGACAATACTTTTATCATTATTTATAGAATCAATAGAGTTCTTAAAATAAAAATCTGCTATATTCTTACTTAACAATCTAGATAAAAAGTAAAACTTATTTAACAAGTTATTTAATAATTTCATAATCTAACGTTAATAATATAATAAAATGAACTTTTTTTACATACAAAGTCAAAAAAATGACTAAGAATTGCACTTTTCTGCATTAAAATACAACCAATCATCAACGACATATGAGTCATAAAGTGAAGATTTATTACCATTTGTATATTATTATTTTGTGGTTAGTGCATTTTTGTAGTATAAATCTTTTGTGAAACCTTACAAAAGAAATATTAGAGCATCAGAACATTTTCTTGACGCAATACGAGAGATTATCTGGAAAATGTTTGGCAGTATTTGCACAGTTACCAGAGTAAAAATGAGCAAAGATTTAAAATATGCAGATATTTATTGTAATTTTATAAATGAAGAATCAAAAGACATTATAGAAACTAGCAACAAACAGATTATGAACAAAATAAAACAAAGCTGGAATTCTAAATACATACCAATCCTAAGGATACACGAAGAAGATAAATCATAATGAATATGGTTAATAAGGAGAGTAAGTAAATGAATGGAAAATGGACTGATTCGCACTGTCACTTAGATTATGAGCCAATGTTTGGAAACGTAAAAGAAAAAATAAATAACATGCATCTGAATGAAGTAGGTTGCGCTATGACAATCAGCACTTCTTCAAATACATTAGACAAGATATACGACTACACAGACTACAACTCTAAAATATTCGCCTCTGTAGGGGTGCATCCACTTGATAAAGAAGTAAAGCAAATAGATGTTATTGAAAACTATTTGCAAACTTGGATAGAAAAACCAAATGTCGTAGCTATAGGAGAAACAGGCATAGATTATTTCAAAGATTTTCAGAACACACCTAAAGAACAGAAAAAATCTTTTGAAATGCATTTAGAGTTCGCCAAAAAATATAATAAGCCTATAGTTCTTCATATGAGAGATGCAGAGCAAGATACATTAGACATAATCAAGAAATATCCAGATGTAGTGGGAATAGCTCACTGCTTCACGGGAACAATGGAATTCGCAAAGAAAATATTAGATCTTGGTTGGTATGTATCATTTTCTGGGATAATTACATTTAAAAATGTATCTAAAAATATTTTAGATGTAGCAAAATTCATTCCAAATGAAAGAATTCTTATAGAAACTGATGCTCCTTTTCTTGCTCCAGAACCTCATAGAGGAAAGAAAAACGAACCTGCGTTTGTAAGGCACGTTGGAGAATTCCTAGCAGAATTAAGAAATGTAGATAAAGATTTTTTTGCAGACATAACTACTAGGAATTTTCTGGATTTGATTCAGTATAAAGATAAATAATAAAATATAATAAACTTAACAAAAATACTTAAAATGTATTTAAGTTTAAAACATATCATTATTCTAAAATAGGAATCTTAGAGTAAATGAGAATCTAATAAAAATATAAAGCTAAAAAATAGGAAAATTGTATAATGTTATCAATGAATGGAAAAGAAGATATTTCAAAAGAAAGCGACTTATTCGAAAATTACAAAATAGCGTCAAAAAGTAGTGCCTTATGGTTACAAGAGCACAACTTGCAAAATCTACTTTCTGCGCTAGAGCCAGCTATGGTTGTGGGTGGAGCTGTAAGAAACCACTTGCTTGGAATACAAATTGGAGATATAGATATAGCGACAGAACTAACCCCTGAAGAAGTAATTAAAAAAGCAAGAGAAAATAAGTTCCAAGTCATTCCAACTGGATTACAACATGGCACTGTAACATGCGTGAAAAATGGATTTTCTTATGAAGTAACCACACTAAGAGTGGATGTGAAATCATATGGAAGATATGCTGATGTAAGATTTTCCAAATCATGGAAAGAAGATGCTGAAAGAAGAGATCTTACAATAAATGCACTGTACTTAGATAAAAACGGAAACATATTTGACTTTGTAAATGGGTTAAAAGATATAAAATCCAGAACTATAAAGTTCATTGGCAATCCTGCCCAAAGAATCCAAGAGGATTATCTTCGTATATTGAGATTTTTCAGGTTTTCGTCATTTTATGGAGAGCAATATGATAACTTATCATTTAGTGAATGTAAAAAACAAATAGAAAACCTAATCAAAATATCTAGAGAAAGATGCACTAGTGAACTTTTGAAGATACTGAGCTCTAATAAATTTTTAGAAACTGTAAAATTAATAGATGAAATTAGAATTTGGGATTATTGTGATTTCCCAAAACCAAATCTAGAAATATTAAATAAATTAAATATTAGTGAAAAACAGAAAAATAGGAAAACCAGTGAAATATGTAGATTATCCTGTTTTTACGGAGATTTCACAAAAATGAAACTTTCCAACAAGCAGTATAAAAATGTAATTACATTAAAAGATCTAGTTCTAGAAAATAAATATAACCACATACGATGGCTACATGAATCTACAGATGAATTATTTTGGGATGGTATAATATTAAAAAGCAATTTAAATAATTTTGATTTCCTAGAAAAATGGCGTAAGTATCCATTTCCTTTATCTGGTAAGCAAATCATGGATATAACAAAAATTAATCCAGGACCTAAATTAGGGGAGTTAATAGAAAATCTAAAATCATTTTACTATTCTCAAGAAGAACCTAGCAAAGATGCTTTGCTGGAATATCTATCTAAAGTATATCTGGCCTATAAATCATGGAACATATAAACAACAGATTTTTACAATAAAATTGCTAAGTAACTCATTATACACCGCCTCCATACAATAATTATTTTATTATATGCTGTATTCTCAAATCTAAGCATGTCCATGGTACATAGATGTATAATGTATATATTATAGTATTTATGTGCATTTATAACTTTTTTAACTTCAGAAAGAAACATTCTTATCAGATAACTTGTTATGTTTCTGTGTGAAACTAAATACATTACTTTTAAAAGACATTAATTGCTTAATATGATTAACATTAGGAATATTAGAAAGCTTATTATTCAAATCTAATATCTGTTTTTGATTAATTAATATGTCCTTCTTTAATATCTTGTTATTAATGGATATATAGCTACTAAACAAAATCAACAAACTCAAAGCTATACTATTAGTTACATAGCAGTAGAAATCCATTTTAAAACTTTTTAAGTAAGAAAAAGCTAACATTCCTATAGAAAGCTTAGTTTTTACTTCCACTTCAGAATTAGAATAAGAGTAATCACTATTTATTTCTACATCATCACCAAAGGTTCTTATATATGGCTTAAAGCTATATTTATCGGACATGTAATCAGATATCTCAGCGACTTCTGCACCAACATTTGAGTCCATGACTTTAAAAAATACAATTTTCCCTTTTAATAAGCTAACGCAAACGTTCCTATCTCCTTCACGTATTACCCAAACTTCGCTTATATTTACATTTCTACATAATTTCTTTAGCAATTCGACTTTTTCTACTACTGACCATTTGATTTTCTTATTAACCTTAATATTGGAATAGATCCATACACATAATTCTTTATTATAAAATATTCTTTTAAAGCTCTTGTTTAGAAATAACTTCTTCTCTAGGTTTAGTATCCACTTAATTCTATCTAGAAAATTAAAACCTTGAGGAATTCTTTCTATTTTCATGTAACTTAATGTTTCATCTATTAGACATATATCATATTTAGAGTCACTAATTTTCTCTAAGTTACTATTATAAAAATTATTTCCAACTTGTGTTTTTAAACACATAACTTTACTGCTTAAGATCATAAAACTCCCATAAATTTCAGACAAAATAAAAATCCAAATAAACTAAAATATAAAATATTTCTATAAACCTTAAACATAAAAACAAATATTATATAAAATCACATCATAGCTGAGATTAGCTCTCTAAATATAAAATCATTTCAAATCAGAAATTATATATTGTATTGGAGAAAGAACTACATAAGCTATTAGGCCAAGCAAAACACCAGTGAAGATAAGAACTAAAGGTTGTGCATAATCTTTAATCAAATCTATAATTTCAATCATATTATCCTCATTCGCCTTAGCTAAAAACTCAAAACCTAACTTTATATCTCCAGATTTTTCATAAAGATCTATCATTATTACATCCATGTAATCTAAGTCAGCTCTCTCGAAAGATTTATGTAAACTATACCCACTTAGCAAACTGCTTGTTATGCTGTTTATTTTTTCAACCATTTTCTTATTACTAAAAACATTCCCAGTATTTTTGATAGCATCAGTTAAGTGAACTCCATTGTTAATAAACAAGCTTATAGATTTGTAAAAGAAAGAAAAATCTCTATATCTCCTATAAGCGCCAACTATAGGAAGTCGGTCAATTATGTAATCCAATTTGTAATTAAAATAATATAACAAGGTCATAATCACTAAGAGAACTAAACCAATAGACCCTAAATTATTCCCTATACAATGAATACAATTTAGAAACATAGGGATTTCCAGACTCATGTCATTAAATATATCCACTATGCTAGGAATAAAAAATTTAACCAAAAATACAAAAATAAATACAAAGAAGCTTAATAAGCCCAATGGATATCTCATAGCTTTATTTATTTTTTCTTTCTTTTCTGAAATATTTTTATAATAGTCAGATAAATTTTGACAGTATAAATCTAGGTCACCTACTTTATCTATTAAAAGCAGTGGATATAATGCATTTCTGGGAAAATGTTCTGATTTACTTTTAAAACAATGAGAAAATGACTTTCCATTCTTTATAATTTCATATACATCTAAACAAAAGCTACTCATTTTTATTTTGCATTCAGATATACATTTTAGTGACTTATCAAGACTAAGTCCTTTCGATAAAAATTTATGCAAAAATCCAAACATTATGTACATATCCTTGTACTTAAACATCTTCCTAAATAAAAATTTATTTATAAAAGCAATATAACTTCTTTTTACACATACCAAGTCTATATTATTTCCATTTGTTTGTTTTGAACTTAAAAAATCGAAAACTTCTGCTTTATTTTTAGCATCAATATAACCAAGTGTTTTCTGGTTATTAAAAATATATACATACTTAAACATCATACTTTGCAGATCTCCCAAAAATTTAATCTTAAAACTAAACTAAAACATAATCTCGATAAAAATATACCAATATGCCAAGAAATATTCCCTAATCATTAAGGCTCTGATCTTCTTTATAAAACTGGCAAGCAAAGAAACTAACAATGAAAATAGAGTAGTGTTTATTAATTCTGTGATTTATCTTCAAATCATTTCAACACAACTATTTATTCAATAAAACCAGTTCACATAGTATTTTTCACTTGTACTTTATTCATATTCGCTCATATCTATGCATCTCTTCAGCTCTTCATAACTTGTAATTCCGTTTTTCACCTTATGAATGCCATCCACACACATACTTTCAAAAATCTCTTTCTTCAAAGTTTTATTATTCACAAATTCTTGCATATCATTTGGTTTCAAAAAAACACTCTCAGCAACTACAGTTCTTCCACTAAATCCAATACCTTCACATTTTTCACATCCATTAGATTTAAAAAAGTAATCACAATCAATATGCTTTCTAAGCTGCCCAGAATAACAGTTCTTAACCTCTGTTTTACATGAACACAACTTCCTAACTAGCCTTTGTGCAACAATCCCTTTTAAATATTGGAATATCAAAGTTTTATCTATGTTGAACTCCATTAACCTATCTACAACCCCAGCTATGTTTGTAGTGTGCAATGTTGTAAAAACTTTATGCCCTGTCATTGCTGCTCTTATTGCCATATTGGCTGTTTTCTCATCTCTAATCTCACCTATCAATATCACATCTGGATCTTGTCTTAGAATTGATTTTATCCCATTTATATAATCCATTTTGGGGTATTTGTTGATATCTGTTTGTCTAGCAAAAGGTATTTTAAATTCTATAGGATCTTCTAAAGTTATTATATTATTTGATTCATGATTTATTGATGAAAGAATACTGTACAAAGAAGTGGTTTTCCCAGAACCAGTTGGACCAGTGAATATTATTAATCCATCTGGTATATCTATAAATTTCTCCATATTTTGTTTATTTTTCTCTGAATAATCTATAGATCCCAAAAAGAACTGCTCACTACCATTTAGAATTCGTATAACTATGCTCTCTCCAAACATAACAGGATGACAAGAAACCCTAAAATCTAATTTTTTATTACAAAACTCTCTTTCAAAACTTCCATCTTGTGAAATCCTTGTTTCAGATATATCCAACTCAGACATAACTTTAATTCTTATGCAAACTGTATTCCATTTTTCCTTAGAGAAACTATATCTACTATAAAGAACCCCATCTATTCTGTACTTTATATAAAAGAACCCTTCCTTGGGTATTATATGTATGTCTGATGCATTACTTTTTATAGCTTCTACGATAACAGAATCAACCAAAATCTCTCCATCAACCTCTTTTGAAGAAAAAAGTCTTTCTATGGATTCTAATTTCTGTGGGTAAATCATTTCCATGTAATGATCCATATCAACTTCACTTACATTTACTTTTTTTACCTGATTGAAATCTATATATTGTTTTATCTCTTCGAAAACATGAAGATCACTTTCTTTGTTACAAATTAATTTTAAATTTTTATCTTCTATGCTAACTGGCAAAACTCTATTTTTCTTGCAGAAATCAATCGGTACTTCTTTTAGCAATGAAAAATCTATTAAAAATTCATCAATTTTGTTTGTAGATATCACTTTGTTATCCTTTTTTGTCTAACATAATAATTAACATTCAAGATTATTTATAAATAAAACTTATTTATG